>JAFYXO010000009.1 GCA_017546125.1 Bacteroidales bacterium | reverse complement strand
TGCATCTTCTTGCCAAAAGAAAATATCTTTTGCAGATGCTTGCCATCATAAAAGCCTATAAATGTGCCTTGTTTGGATTTTACAACATGGTACAGCCTATTGTCATATACAAAACCTCCTAAAAAAACGGAATCACTGTACGAAAAGAAACCATCATTCTCAAATGCCATATACTTTTTCAGCCTCGGAGAATCCTCAAAATGCTCCTCAACCAGGATATCTTGCCTTTTTACCTTGTCATATACGAGCTTTGGGGGGCACTCAGGCAAATCATTACGGACATTGATTTTTACAACTCCATCTGACGTGGCAATATGGAAATAATCGTCCAACCGGTCTACATCAGCCAAATATCCCATAAAGGAACACTGCACTTCATACAGATACTCTTTCCCTCTTTCTTTATCCTTGAACCACAGATAAGTTCCCCACTCCCCCTGATCCAGAAATGTAACACGCCATTCCTTATCTTCATATATCACACCATTGTCAGTTTCCCTGCAGCCGGTCTTAAAAGGTGTCCCAACCACTTGAGCATCCCCATCCGCTATTTTTACCATAAAGTTCTCTGGCGTTACAAAAGTATATCTATGTCTCTTCTCAAACAAGATACAATACCCGCCGTCACACTTGTTCACCTCCTTAAGATTTATCACCGACAGCGGACTTATATGGCTCCTGAGATTCAGGCGTACCGAATCCTTCTTTACATTGAAGGCAAGTGCATTGTTGACCAGCAATATGGCGAGGAGTACTGACACAATTGATATTTTTCTCCCGATAAATCCCATAGATATAAATTTTTATAAAGATACAAAAAACAAATAATATACCATTAATTCCTAACTAGTAGAACCACACTGGGTTATATAAAGTTATATATATCGTGATGTATATTATGGCATATGTATTGCATAATGATATCATATTGTGTATATTTGCGAAAACGTACAACTATGGGACAAACAGCAACAACCATCAGAATAGATGCAGACCTTAAGGCAGAGTTTGACAAATTATGCGAAGAATTCGGCATGAGTGCCAATACTGCTTTCAATATATATGTAAAAACCGTTGTGCGTCAGAGAAGGATTCCTTTCACAATTGAGGCTGATCCTATTGACGAAGTGATGGAGAGAGGAAGAAGAGCATTCTATGAAATGCGCAAAATTGCAGCGGAGAATGGAACTGCGGGCATGAGCCTTGATGAAATTAATGAGGAGATACGATTGGCAAGAAGGGGTGAGTAATTATGTTGAAAATTTATGCTGTAATTGACACAAACGTACTTGTATCGGCGCTACTATCACGCCATCATGATGCTGCAACTGTTAAAATACTTGATTATCTGTATGACAGGATTATTGTTCCAATCTATAATGATGAAATAATTGAAGAGTACTCTTCTGTATTGAGAAGACCTAAATTCAATTTTTCTGAAGGCACTGTTTGTGCTATTATTGAAGCAATAAAAAAAGGAGGAATAGACTCAAGAAGGATTGCCTGTAATGAGCAACTCCCCGACCCAAAGGATATTGTTTTCTATGAGATTGCACTTGCAAATGAAGATTCATTCCTTGTAACTGGCAATACAAAACATTTCCCCAAAAAGCCATTTGTTGTAACACCTGCAGAAATGCTTCAGATTATCCGTGAGATGGCATCTCCTAAGCAAAGCCTGCTTTCAGAGCCTTGTGCACGGTATGGTAAGAAGTAAGCTATCCTTATGTTACTCTTATGTTATGTTCTTACCACCGGTGCAACCCTGGAAGCCTGTGCATCAATTCTTATTGAGGAGTTGGGGTGCAGAGTGAGCATTGCTACTTTGGCGTATGTGGAGTGATCTGCTTAGATAAATATATTTTTTTCAACTTATTATTATTGCAATTGTTGATACATTGTAATATATTTGCAATACAAATTATTATAATTATGGGGCAGTCAACTATATCAATAAGAGTAGATGAAAAGCTTAAAAAGAGCTTTGATGAACTATGTAATGAAATTGGCTTGAGCAATTCAGCAGCTGTGACAATTTTTATGAAGGCCGCAGTTCGGGAGCAGCGTATTCCGTTTGAGTTGCGCACAGAATCAGAAGATGAAATCCGGGCAAAAGGTCTTGCTGCATTTCACAAACTTAGAGCAATCGCACAAGAAAACGGCATTGCAGGAATGAGTCTTGAAGAGATTAATGAGGAGATAAGATTGGCAAGAAGGGGAGAGTAATATGAATATCTATGCAGTTATTGACACCAATGTGATTGTATCAGCGCTACTATCCCGTTTTAAGAATACAAGCACTGTACAATTGATGCAGCACTTGATTCTGGGAGATATTACACCAATTTATAATGATGATATTTTGGATGAGTATTACGCTGTTTTAACCAGACCGAAATTTAATTTACCAGAATCGCTTATAGATGAGACTTTGGAAGTTGTCAAGAAATTTGGTATCAACTCATCAAGAAAAGAGGCTGAAGAACAACTCCCCGATCCAAAGGATATTGTTTTCTATGAGGTTGCTCTTGCGAATGAAGATTCATTCCTTGTAACAGGCAATATAAAGCACTTCCCCCAAAAGCCGTTTGTGGTTACACCTGCAGAGATGCTTCAGATTATCCAAGAGATGGATTCGCCTAAGCACGGTATGCTTTCGGAGACTTCTGTACGCTATGGCAAGAAGTAAGCCACTACTTACTTTTCTTATATCACTCTAATATTGTTCTCACCACCGGCAGTACTGCAAATGATTTGTTGTTAAAAGTAAAAATTGCTAAATTTGGGAGGACATTAAAATCATACACTATGAAAAAGTTACTTATAGCAATGTTGGCAATATTTACATTGTCATTTACAGTATGCCCTACCGTCGCATATGCTGACTGGTCCCATGGAACAGCCAAATTCAAAGGAAACAAGCCAAAGAAGAGCAAGTCTACCGGTAATGTAACTTTCTATTATAACGGAACACTGAAAAAGGTGGGTTCCCAGGGCAATGCTGATGTCTGGGAGTGTTCCGAAGATGTATGTGTTGTCTACCCCAAGAATTACAATGGCAAGAAGCTTATTGTGAAATCGAAAAAGAAAAAAGTTCAGATCCAGCATTTGAAATAGTAATACAATATATTAAGTTTGCACTATGTTAGGTTTTCTGAATATATCCGTTATTGATATTATTGACATTATCCTGGTGGCATTTCTGATCTATCAATGTTTCAGACTGCTGAAGGGGACATCTGTGATAGGTATTGCCATAGGTATCGTTACCCTGTATGTGTTCTGGTTTGTGGTGAGTGCCTTGAATATGGATCTCCTCTCATCTATAA
Source organism: Bacteroidales bacterium (assembly GCA_017546125.1). Taxonomy (GTDB): domain Bacteria; phylum Bacteroidota; class Bacteroidia; order Bacteroidales; family UBA932; genus CAAGNP01. The sequence goes on along the minus strand of JAFYXO010000009.1, from coordinate 22,466 downwards.
TGGAGCAGATTCTGGGTGTCGGCGTGATAGCCCTTATCATCCTTTTCCAGCAGGAGATCAGAAGGTTCCTTTTTCAGTTGGGAAAAAGGTCCATGAAGTCAAAGGCTGGCCGAGTCAGCCAGAAGTTGTTCGGACAGACAAAAGAGGTGGATGCAAGCAGCATTGAGGAGATAGCACAGGCTTGCAGCAGGATGTCAGAGACCAAAACAGGTGCACTTATGGTATTCAAGCGACGCTCAGCCCTTGAGTTTGTGGTGGCAACCGGCGACATGGTGGACTCTCTCATCAACAGAAGGCTCATCGAGAATGTTTTCTGGAAAAATACCCCTCTTCATGATGGTGCGATGATATTGGACAGCAACAGAATAATCGCAGCAAGGTGCACACTCCCTGTATCGCAAAATCTTGAACTTCCACCCCAATATGGTATGCGTCACAGAGCAGCAGCAAGTATCACTGCAGATACAGATGCGTTTGCGATCGTGGTCTCAGAGGAGACAGGAAATATATCTTTTGTCATAGAGGGGACGATAAGGACCATCACCAGTATCAGCGAGTTGAAGCTCAATATCGAGAGCGCCTACAACGACAATTGATGTCATGCACTCTTTTTCAATCTGAATTTCTCCTCTTTTCCTGAGAGGAGTCTCTTTATATTGCTCAGATGGGTCATCGGAGGCAGAACTGCCACCAATATACTTAATATCCTCACCGTAACAGTCATGTCGTCATCGAAGAGATTTCCGAACAGGAGATTCATGAAGAGGGGATATGATATGGCGGTGATGATGACACTCAGTGATGTGTAATGGGTAATCGCAAGTATAATCAGAAAGACAGCAAATGAGAGTACTGCTGCGTAGGGGTGTATGGCTACCATCGCTCCGGTAAGGGCGGCGACCCCTTTTCCCCCTTTGAACTCAAAAAACACAGGGAATACGTGCCCCAGAAAGACACACAATATCAACAATATCTGTATCAGGGAGTATAATTCGGAACCTTCGGGGATAGTGGTGAATGTTATCAGTTTGACTGCGGCCCACCCTTTGAAAATATCAAAAACAAATACAGAGAGCCCCGGTTTCCATCCGAAAACCCTCTGGACATTATTGGCCCCAGGATTGCCGCTTCCAAGCTCTCTGATATCCTTTTTGTAGATGAGTTTGCACAAAATAATGGCACTTGATATGGAACCAAGTGCGTAAGCGACAAGTGAGACAATTATTACTTGTAAGATCAAGTTATTTATTAGCCAGTTTCTTTCCCACAAAGATAGAAAGATTTATCTTTGTAGCATGATTCACCCTGAAAAGATAGAGCCTAAAATAGGTTTTGATAAGATACGTGAGATGATCTCTGCCAAGTGCGGGACCGAATATGGTCGCCACAGGGTAGAGGAGGAGTCTTTCTCCACCAACAGGAGGGAGATAGAGCTGAGGCTCAATCTTACAGATGAGATGAGACTTATCCAGATCTTTGAGTCCTCATTTCCCGACTCCGGATTTATAGATTGTATCCCATTTCTGGTTCCGCTTCAAGCGGGCTATTCCCATATTGATATTGTATCTCTGGCAAAGCTTAGGGATACTCTTGAGACGTTGAGGAAGATTTTGAATTTCTTCAAAAATACTGGCGAGGGGGAGTATCCCCATCTTAAGAAGATGTCGGAGCCGATATTCACCTTTCCTGAGGTGTCGCGCCGCATTGATACCATCCTCGACCGTTTCGGAGAGATAAGGGACAATGCAAGTGATGCCCTTTTCGAGATCAGACGCTCGATCAGGGAGAAGGAGGGGACCATCTCGAGGAGAATCCAGGCAATATTGCGCCGTGCGCAAGAGGATGGTGTAGTGGAGGAGGATGCATCTGTCTCACTCAGGGACGGAAGGATGCTGATCCCCGTGGCGGTGGGAAATAAGAAGAAGATTCCGGGATTTGTCTACGATGAGTCTGCGTCAGGTAAGACCGCTTTCGTCGAGCCGATGGAGATCGTAGAGCTGAACAATCAGGTGAGGGAGCTCCATTTTGCACAGCAGAGGGAGATCCTCAGGATTCTGACCGAGTTTACCGATTTTCTCCGTCCGTATCTTCCCGATCTCATTGCGTCAGCCGAATATATGGGGGAACTTGACTTTATCTCTGCGAAGGCGATGGTGGCATCCCGATTTGCAGCAGGTAAGCCGGTAATCTCCACCACTGGTGAGATTCGTCTGCAGAGGGCACGTCACCCATTGCTCGAAGAGAACCTCAAGAAGGAGGGGAAAAAGATAGTGCCGCTCGATTTGCAGCTCAATCCCGACAAGCGCATTCTCCTTATTTCGGGGCCGAATGCCGGAGGTAAGTCTGTCTGCCTGAAGACAGTGGGTCTTTTGCAGTATATGCTCCAGTGGGGTATGCTCATCTCCACCTCGGAGAGTTCGGAGCTACCCATTTTCAAAGATATATTTATAGATATCGGGGACAACCAGTCGATTGAAAACGACCTCAGTACATATAGCTCCCACCTTTTGAACATGAAAAATATCCTCGATGAGGCGGGGGACAAATCTCTGGTCCTTATCGATGAGTTCGGCTCGGGTACAGAGCCTGCTGCCGGTGGTGCCATCGCAGAGGAGATCCTTAGCGAGCTTGAGAGGAGGGGTTGCTATGGGGTGATTACCACCCACTATACAAACCTCAAGTTCTACGCGGGGAACTCTACCGGAGTGATCAACGGTGCCATGCTTTTCGATGTCCAGAAGATAGAGCCCCTTTTCAAACTGGAGATTGGCCTTCCGGGCAATTCGTTTGCATTTGAACTTGCCCGCAAAATGGGGCTCCCTGAGAGCATTGTCCATGGGGCAGAGGAGAGGGCTGGCAGCGATTTCGTTACCATAGAGAGGAACCTCAGGAAGATCGCCCGCAACAAGAAGCAGCTTGAGGAGAGACTTGCGAGGATCAAATCCACCGACAAGACACTTGAGAACATCACAGAGAAATACGAGAAAGAGCTTGGGGACATCAAGTCAGTAAGGAAGGGGATCATCGACGAGGCCAAGAGGGAGGCTCAGGAGATTCTGGCTCAGGCCAATAAGAAAATTGAGGCAACCATCAAGGAGATCAAAGAGTCTCAGGCTGAGAAAGAGAAGACCAAAGTGGCAAGAAAGAGTCTTACCCTATTCCAGGAGGAGCTCTCTTCGGATGCCAAAACCAAGACAGATGAGGACATCGACAGAAAGATGGCCCAGATCATAGAGAGGAAAAAACGCCAGCAGGAGCGTAAGGAGCAGAGGGAGAAGAAGCGTGGCTCTGAGGAGGTGCAGCAGGCGCAGCAGGTGATCAAGGAGGTGGAAAAAGAGAAGACACCGGTGGAGTTGGCTGCAGGTGTGAAGGTGAAGGTGAAAGGGTCGGATCTTGTGGGTGAGATTGTGAAGGTGTCAGGCAAGAATGTGAGTGTGGCCATCGGTGAGATTATCACCAAAATGGCAATAAATAAAGTGGAACCAATATCGGGAAAACAATACAAGGATCACTTCAAGCCGGCAGAGAGGAAGAGTGTATATTCCGGCTCTTCGATCTCGGAGAGGAGGCTTAACTTCAATCCTAATATCGACATCAGGGGCAAGAGACTTGATGAAGCGATCGAGATTGTCACCAGATTTATCGATGATGCGATTATGGTCGATATGGGTCAGGTGAGCATCCTGCATGGAAAAGGGAATGGAGTGTTGAGGGAGGAGATAAGGAAATACCTGAAGATAACCCCGGGTGTAAAATCGTTCCGTGATGAGCATATCGAGAGGGGTGGAACAGGAATTACCATTGTAGAACTTGACAAATAATAATGAAAAATATGAGTATGAAAATCAGAACCATCATTTCGGCTGTCGCAGCTGTTCTTTTGATAACAGCCTGTGGCAATGCCACCAAAGAGGCGACATCAGTAGCTAACGACTTTTTGTCATCTTACTTCGCTACCGACTATCAGACAGCAGCTTCTTGCTGTACAGAGGAGTTGGGTGAAGCCCTGATGGAGGCAGTTCAGGAGTATTACGAGATGGAGGAGAATCTTCAGAAGGATGTTATAGATATCTCTTCACAGGTGGTGACCACCATCAAATCGGTGGAGGCTGTCAGCAGGGATTCTGTCATAGTAAAATACGATATCGATATGCCGGAACCGGAGCCTACACTTCACAGCACCCTGACCATCATCAATAAAGACGGATCCTGGAGAGTAGCAGAGTTTTAATTATGAAATTATTTGACAACCATATTCACTCACTGCTGTCAGCTGACAGCGATATGCCTATAAGGGATATCGTGGATGCGGCGGTGGCAAAGGGGCTCTCTGGAGTAGCCCTTACAGACCATTACGACTTTGAGATACCCGAAGGGGTGAAAAGTTTCACTTTTGACCCTAAGGAACAAAGTGTGGAGATAGAGAAATGCCTTATGGAGCTCCCTGTAGAGACAGCATCCACATTTAAAATCCTCAAAGGTGTGGAGATCGGGATGCAGCCACAGTGCATTGACGACATGAACAAACTTGTAGAGTCCAACGATTTTGATACCGTGGTGGGATCTCTCCACTTTATCGACGGCACAGATCCGTTCCATGGGAACTACTACATCCCATACGACTACAAAGAGGCCTACGGACACTATCTTGAGACCATCTGGAAGTGTATAGACAAATTTGAAAATCTTGATATTCTGGGTCACTATGACTATATCGCCAGATATGCACCATATCCTGAGACATCTATCTATTACTCGGAGTTCGGCGATATTCTTGATACTATCCTTAAAAAGCTTGCCCAGAACGGAAAGACCTTTGAGATCAATACCAAGACCTATATGCCGTTTGGAACTCGCGAGCCCCAGCTTGATACGATGATCCTTACCCGATTCAAAGAGTTGGGTGGCGAGTTTGTCAGCTTTGGATCAGATGCCCACGACCTGGGCAGGGTCGGAGCGAACTTCGACCGTTTTGTGCCGATAGTAAAAAGCTGTGGAATAAAATACTGTGTGAGATTCGAACAGAGAGTAGCTAAGCCCGAATTGTTGTAGACGATTCGGGTTATTTTTTCTTTTTCTTCTTCTTTTCCTCCTGGAGTTTCTTCTTCTCTTTATTGTAAAGTCCTACATCTTTAAGGTAGTGGATATATTGCTCCTCTGTAAGAACTTTCTGGAAGCTGCCCCTCATCTTGTCGATCCATCTCTCCCTGACTATCTGATATTGTCTGAAGTCCTGCATTCCGGCAGATCTCATAGCCTGGATCTCATCATCCATAGCTTTCATGTCGTGCTGTAGGATAGAATCTATATAGAATGCCTGATGAGGTTCAAGCTTGAGTTCCTTCTCAAGACGGACTGCCTCCTCCATAGCAAGCTCCTCTACACTTTTAGGATTTTCCTGCTGTTGGGCAAAACTTGTTACAGATGTCAAAAATATGATGGTAAATAGGGTTAAAAGTCTTTTTTTCATAGCGCAATTTTTTATCTTTGCAAAAGTAGAAAAAAATATAAAAACAAAATATAGGTATATGATCAGAAGAGTTATCAAATCAGTGCTTTGCATCTCTGCGGCACTTCTTATCCATCAGCCATCAAATGCCTGCACCAACGTGCTTGTGTCGAAGGGGGCATCAAAGGATGGTTCTGTGATGGTCACTTATTCAGCAGACTCACATCAATTATATGGTGAGCTATATTTCAAACCTGCAGGAGTATTTGCCAGGGGTACATTTTTGGATGTAGTGGAGTGGGATACAGGTAAATTTATGGGTAAGATCCCTCAGATAGGCAAAACCTACCAGACTGTCGGCAATATGAACGAGCACCAGCTCTCTATCGTGGAGTCGACATTCGGAGGACGTGAAGAGCTCCCTAATCCTACAGGTATTATGGATTACGGCTCATTGATCTACATTACACTTCAGAGGGCTAAGAGTGCCCGTGAAGCTATCCAGGTGATCGATCATCTTATGCAAACTTACGGATATGCATCTGGTGGAGAGTCATTCTCTATCGCAGACAAGAATGAGGTTTGGATTATGGAGATCGTGGGTAAAGGTTCGAAAGAGCTTGGTGCTGTATGGGTAGCAGCAAGGGTTCCAGACGGATATGTGTGCGCACATGCCAACCAATCTCGTATCCATAAGATCAATTTCAACGATCCTGAGAACTGGCTATACTCAAAAGATGTAGTGGACTTTGCCCGCTCTATGGGTTATTACAGCGGTTCAGATGAGGATTTCAGCTTCTGTGACGCATATTGTCCTGCAGATTTCGGTGCCCTTCGCGGATGTGAGGCCAGAGTTTGGGCTGCATTCAACATCTTGGGTAAAGGTATGTTCAATGATGTGAAAGCTGAGGAGTATCTTGACTTCGCTATGGGACAAAATAGTACCAACAAGATGCCTCTATTTATCAAACCTGCAGAGAAGGTCTCTGTAAAAGAGCTTGCAGACGTGATGAGAGACCACTATGAGGGTACCCCTATGGATATGACTACAGATATTGGAGCAGGTGGACATCACAATCCATACAGATGGAGACCTATGTATTTTGAGGTGGACGGTCAAAAATATCTTAACGAGAGGGCTATCGCTACCCAACAGACAGGTTTCTGGGTTCTAAGCCAGGCACGCGATTGGCTTCCAGACGAAGTGGGTGGTGTACTTTGGTTCGGTGTGGATGATGCAGCTACATCATGTCTTACACCTGTCTATACATCTATTACTGAGGTTCCTGAGTATTTCAGAGTTGGAAACGGTAACTTGATTACCTATTCACCTACATCACTTTTCTGGCTCACCAACAGAGTGGCACACATGGCTTATCTTATGTATGACCGTGTAGCACCCGATGTTCAGGCTGTGGCAGACAAATTTGAGAATGAATGTATCGCTGAGCAAAGTAAGATAGATGCCAAAGCTTTGGAGATAATGGAGAAGGCACCAAGCAAAGAGGCAGCTTCAGCGAATGTAAGAAAATACCTTACAGCTTACACCCAGCAGAAAGCAAAATACCTTTTCAATACATGGCAAGGTCTTGACGCATACTTCTTGGTGAAATATATGGATGGTAATGTCAAGGTTCAGAATGAGGATGGATCATTCAAAAACAATGGTCACTCTCCAGCTATCCCTTACAAGCCAAGCCAGCCTGGTTACAGCCAAAAATGGAAAGAGGCTGTAGTCAAAGATGCAGGTGAAGTTCTAAAAGCAGAATAAACAATTATGACTTTAGTGAATATTGTCCTCCCTACCCCTGAAAAGGAGGGGGGACTTCCTTTAATGGAAGTATTGATGAAGAGGCGCTCGGGTCGCACCTTCTCAGAGAAAGAGCTCGATTTGCAGACACTTTCAAACCTCCTTTGGGCGACATTCGGTTATGGAATGGGAGGCAAGAGGAGGACTGCCCCATCGTCACATAACCGTCAGGAGACAGATCTTTATGTGGCGTTGTCTTCTGGGACATATCTGTATGATCCTGCACAGAATGAATTGAAGATGGTCCTGGATGAGGACATAAGATCCCTTACAGGTATGCAGGATTTCGTAGGTGTGGCACCACTAAACATTATTTTCGTGGCAGATACCTCCAAAATTACAGGTAAGGATGAGAGGGGCACAGTGGAGACAGCATATGTAGACACCGGTTTCATCTCACAGAACGCATATCTGTATTGTGCATCGGCAGGACTTGTCACTGTCACACGTGCGATGATCGACAAGCCCGCGCTTGCAGCTAAACTCTCCCTCCGTCCGGAACAGGTAATCACCCTCGCCCAGACCGTAGGATATCCGGTGGAATAGTCAAGGACCCAACCTATTGCCCATGGAGGTGTAACTATCCCTATTGGTTTTCCCGTGAACTTGTATTACGCATTCAAGACAGGATAGCTCATATAGCAAACACAACAGGCCCTACACTCTGCTTGGGAAATTATCTACCGCCTAAAAATGAACATTGTTCTGCATCATCAGACCACAGTAGGGCACCTTCTCCTCCAGTCCTTTTCTTGAAAACCACTGCTTCGCTTGATAAGATTTGCTTAGTTAAATTGAATTTTGCTTTTCCAACTGGGCAGATTGGTGATGTGCCTTGGATGCTATTCTATGAGGAGTCAGTGCTCTGGCAAGGAGGGCTGTAAAGACCTCTCCCAATGTAGGGAGATTGACGAATAATAACTATACTTATAAGGATAAATTTATACTTGACATGAATAAAGAGATTAATTTTTTGATGTACAGCACACCCCAGGGAGATGTGAGTGTGGAGGCTGTTGTTAGGGATGATACCTTGTGGCTTACTCAAAAAGCTATGGCTCAATTATTTGGAGTACAGGTTCCTGCTATAAGTAAGCATTTGAAGAATATTTATGCAGAGGGTGAATTATTGGAGTCAACGACTATTTCCAAAATGGAAACGGTCGTTCAGAGAGGCTTCAGAGGTAGTGTAGAGGAGATGGTAGATTTTTATAATTTGGACGCTATTATCTCAGTTGGTTATCGTGTTAATTCTGCAAAAGCTACTCACTTCCGCATATGGGCCACTAATGTTTTGAAAGAGTATATGATTAAGGGGTTTGTGTTAGATGATGAGAGGTTGAAACAGTGTGGACAAATCTTCGGGAAAGATTATTTCCGTGAATTGCTTGAGCGGATTCGTTCAATTCGAGCAAGCGAGAGACGTATATGGCAGCAGATAACAGATATTTTTGCTGAGTGTAGTCTGGATTATAATCGGGACTCGGAGATCACAAAGGAATTTTATGCAATGGTCCAGAATAAGTTCCATTATGCTATAACAGGACATACTGCTGCAGAAATTATATATTTTAAAGCTGATAGTGCCAAAGAGAATATGGGCCTGACAACATGGAAGCACTCTCCAGATGGAAGAATCTTGAAGTCTGATGTTATGGTTGCAAAAAATTACCTTCAAGAGCAAGAGATAAAGCGTTTGGAACGTGCTGTTACGGGATATTTTGACTACATAGAGGATCTTGTAGAGAGAGAAAATACTTTTACGATGGAAGAGTTTGCCGCCAGCGTAAATGAATTTCTATCATTCAGAAAATATCAGATTCTTACAGATAAGGGTATTGTCTCAAGGTTGCAGGCAGAGCGTAAAGCTGAGAAGGAATATGAACAGTTTAATAGGATTCAGAAGATTGAGTCTGACTTTGATAGAATTGTAAAAAAAATGAAATAATAATTGACAGCAAATCTCTAAACAAAACCGGAAGATAGGACAACCTACCTTCCGGTTTATTTTTTTATGTTTGTGTTGCTTATTTCACTTTTTTCTTTCCGAACAGCTGGAAGTAGATCTCCTTGAATATCATTACCGGGGAGGTGATGAGGATGAGGGAGATCCAGGTGGAGATGCTTAGTGGCTCTGTCTGGAACACTTTACCTCCAAACTGCACTATGAGGATAGTGGCAATCAGAACGAAGGCGATAATGCCTGTAAATTTGCCATTCTTGGTAAGGCCGTCGAAGACTGATTTGTTCTTGCCGATGACACGGGCATTGAACATATTCCACCAGTTGATCATCATATAGAATGCGAAGAACATGCTTGGGGTGATTCTTGACATCCCCTCCATATTGTTCATTCCCCAAAGGATAAATGTACACAGGATCCATACAAAGCCACCGAATCCGAATATCGCTTTGGCCAGAGACTTGTCGATTATGAATTCGTTGTGATCCCTCGGTTTATCTTTAAGTACCCTCTCATCAGCAGGTTCTGATGCCAGAGCTATGGCAGCAAGCGAGTCCATCACAAGATTTATCCACAGGAACTGTGTCACTGTGAAAGGCATCTCTACACCTACAAGTGGTCCGAACAGCACGATAAGACATGCAGATACGTTGATTGAGAGCTGCAGGAAGAAGAAGTTCTTGATGTTCTTGTACAGTGAACGGCCCCACTTCACGCCAGTAACGATAGATGGGAATGCATCATCAAGAAGAACGATGTCGGCAGCCTCTTTGGCCACAGATGTACCTGTACCCATAGCGATACCTACATCTGCGTAGTTTAGTGATGGAGAGTCATTTACACCGTCACCTGTCATGGCGCATACAAGACCTTTGGCCTGTGCCCATTTGAGGATGTCGAGTTTGTTGGATGGGGTACATCTGGCGATGACATTAGGGAATTCACGACCGTTTTTAGGGTTCTCAATGGCTGTCCAGAAGTCTTTAGCCTCGATAGCCCAAATATTCTGGAAACCGGCCTGGCGGGCGATCTCACCACCGGTCTTGAAGTTGTCACCGGTCATCATCACCACATCGATACCTGCCTCATAGCACTTCTCGATAGCGGCAGGCACATCTGAACGGACAGGGTCCTCGATAAACCAGGTACCGATATATGTACAGTGGGCCAATGCCTCTTTAGCATCAAGCTTCTCTTTGATAGAGTCAAAGTCCGCACCTGATATCATAGCGGCAGAGATAGCCCTTCTCCCTCTGTCCTGCTGTTTAGAGACCTCTTTCATGTATGTCTCATCTTTGATAATCTTAGATACCACTTCAGGGGCACCTTTAATTACGATAATCTCTTCGCCGCCATCTTTTTTACGGGCAGATGTCACCATATATTTCCAGGCACTTGAGAATGGAATTCTCGAAAGCACCTCATATTCGCTGCGGATTCTCTCGGACTTCTCTTCACCGATGGATTTTAGGATGGCACACTCGGTAGGGTTACCCAGAGGGAGACCGTTGTTTGACCAGTTGGCGGTGGAGTTTATGGCTCCTATAATATCTATTATCTCCTTGTCATCGTCCTTCACATCCCTGTCCACCACAGTCATACTGTTCTGTGTGAGAGTGCCGGTCTTGTCGGTAAATATCACATTTACAGCGCCTACTGTCTCACAGGCGTGCATCTTCTTTACGAGGTTGTTCTCTCTGGCCATAGTCTTCATCGAGAAAGCCAAGGCCAATGTCACAGATAGTGGAAGGCCCTCGGGAACAGCTACGATGATCACCACGATGGCGCTCATCAGGAATGCAAGTTCTTTGGTAAGTGTAGCAATGGTCCACTCAAAATGGTGACTTCCGAATGCGAAGTCCCAGTGCATAAGGTTAAGCACCACAAACATGGTGGTAGCTATCACGAAAGCAGCAATACTGATCTTCCCTGCCAGCTCTTCAAGTTTGATCTGCAGAGGGGTCTGTGTATTGGTCTCTTCCGATGCCTGACGAGTGGTCTTACCGATCTCAGTCTCATCTCCCACTTTCACTACCACACCTTCACCCATACCCTGCTCAATGGTGGTGCCACGAAGCAATTGGTTAGGTGCAAAGCCTGAACCTTCGTATGGATCATCCATCACATATTTGGGTACAGCCACAGACTCACCGGTCATCGCTGCCTCGGATACTTTTATATCCACCGCTCCGACCAGCTCAATATCAGCAGGTATCTCATCACCTGCCGACAAGATCACAAGGTCACCTACTACCAATTGGTCTTTTGTAACCTCTATCACCACACCATTACGACGCACCTTTACAGGCTCGAAGTCCTTGTCGTTTTTCATCGCGTCGAATTTCTTCTTCGCGCTGTACTCCTGCCAGAAACCTACACCTGTGGCCAGAAGGATAGCAAGGATGATACCGATAGACTCGGTGAAATCCCCCTCCTTGATGCCGATAGCGAGGGTTATAGCTGTAGCGACAAGCAATATAATGATGATAGGATCTTTGAATTTCTCAAGATAAAGTTTCCACCAAGGTGTGTCAGGTGGAGGGGTCAATAGGTTAGGACCATATTTTTCTCTGCTCTGGAGAACCTCCTGGTCAGACAAGCCCTGATTGTAGATTTTGCTTTTTTCCATTTCAGATTCAGAAAATTAATAATCAGCAAATATAAGCAATTTTTGAACCACTGAACTTTTGGGTTAGTTCACTTGGATACCTTTTGATTTTAAATCAGCAACTATCATCTTTATTTGAGCCTCGTTGACCATTCCTAAAGAATACCTACACCCTTTACCAGACTTTTTGTTTATCACAATACAGTTGCCAGCCGGGTAACGTCTCTCAAAAGTAAATGACTCTATGTCGTTATACTTATATTTCCTTGACAAAAAAGAAAGTACTCCGTTGTTGATAATTATATACTCATCTTCTATTGTTATATAATAGTTTTTCTCCACAATAGTAACATAGAAGAGAGAAGTAAAAATAATAAACAATAGAACTAACGATATAATATCAATCTCACCATCCAATATACATAAAATCAAAGACAACACCATTATGCTTATTGGCATATAGAATGATATAAAATTTTTAGATGTTTTATACTCTTTCATATTATTAAAAACATCTGCCACCTTTGTGGATGGCAGATGTATGTAGTGATGCATAGGTTATTTCATATATGTATATCTGTATTCGGTAGGGCTGACAAGGGTCTCCTTGATGGCTCTTGGGATGACCCAGCGGATGAGGTTGAATTCGCCGCCGGCCTTATCGTTGGTACCCGATGCACGTGAGCCGCCGAATGGCTGCATACCCACTACTGCTCCGGTAGGCTTGTCATTGATGTAGAAGTTACCGGCAGTGTAGCGGAGGGCATCTGCCACCTTCTGGACTGCCACACGGTCCCTTCCGAATACCGCGCCGGTCAAGCCATAAGGTGAAGTGGTGTCACAAAGTTTGATAGCATCTTCAAGGTCAGCATCTTCATATACATATACTGTAAGTACAGGTCCGAAGATCTCCTCTTCGATAGATTTGAAGTGAGGGTTTGATGTCTGGATAACAGTAGGCTCCACGAAGTAGCCTTTAGATTTGTCGCACTTGCCACCCACTACGATTTCAGCATCAGGGGCAGCTTTTGCATACTCGATATATGAAGAGATGTTGTCAAATGATGTCTCGTCGATAACGGCATTGATGAAGTTGTCGAAGTCACATACATCACCCATGCTCACCTCGTCAGCACGTCTTCTGATTCCCTCCAGTATATCGTTCCATAGCGATTTTGGTGCGTACATACGGGATGCGGCCGAGCATTTCTGCCCCTGGAATTCAAATGCTCCGCAGAATGCTGCATTGGCCACCTCCTCAGCATTTGCAGAAGGGTGTACGAAGATGAAGTCCTTGCCACCGGTCTCACCTACCAGACGGGGGTATGATTTGTATTGGCCGATCCTCTCACCCACCTGTCTCCAAAGGGTGTTGAAGGTGGCGCTTGATCCTGTGAAGTGGATACCTGCCAAATCTGGTGATTCGAGGGTGTGCTTGCCGATGAGGGCGCCGCTTCCGCAGAGGAAGTTCACCACACCTGCAGGGAGACCTGCCTCTTCGTAGATCTTCATAAGGTAGTAGTTCGAAAGTATGGCTGTGGTAGAGGTCTTCCATACTGTGGTGTTACCCATAAGTACAGGTGACATATTCAGGTTCGATGCGATAGAGGTGAAGTTGAATGGGCTCACTGCCAATACGAAACCTTCAAGTCCTCTGTACTCTACGCTGTTGATCTGACCAGGGGCACTCTTAGGCTGGGTGCTGTATATTTTGGAAGCGAAAGCTACATTGTATCTGAAGAAGTCTACAGTCTCGCACGCTGCGTCGATCTCTGCCTGGTAGATATTCTTGCTCTGGCCGAGCATACAAGAGGCGTTGATTAGAGCGCGGTATTTGCCGGCGATAAGGTCGGCTATTTTAAGCATTATGGTAGCTCTTACTGTCCAGTCAAGTTCTGACCACTCTTTGCGTGCGCGAAGCGCTGCGTCTATAGCCATCTTTACCTCTTTTTCACCTGCCTTATGGTATCTTGCAAGGACGTGGCCATGGTCGTGTGGCATCACCACTTCACCCATATCTCCTGTACGCACCTCTTTGCCATCGATGATAAGAGGAATCTCCACTACTGTTTTCTTCTGTCTTTTAAGTTCTGCCTCAAGAGCTTCTCTCTCAGGACTGCCTTTCAGATAGGATTTCACAGGCTCATTGGCCGGAAGTGGGAAAGAATAAATAGAGTTGTTCATAATGTATTGTTTTTAAATTATTTATTGTTTTTCATCGAGTATTCGCAACCGCAATACTGCTGATTGTAGAACTGCTTGGCAAGCTCATTGCGCCTCTCATAGAGTCCACCCTTGCGCCAGTTCCTGTCCCAGAATGTGGCCCCGCCGGGGTATTGCGAAGCTGCCCAATTGCCTGCGGCAATGATCTGGTTCAGATCCTTCCAACGGGATGATGCGAGTGTGGTGGTGAAGCAGTCGAAGCCGTTTTGCGAGGCGTATTGCGCAGTGCGCAGAAGGCGGTACCTGAAACATTCCAGACACCGTGCCCCCCTCTCGGGCTCTGAGGCCAGATGGCAAAGCTCCTTACGCCATCCGTCGTGTTCGGCGGCCCAGTCTCTGTCATCGTAATCGACTATGGGGACCCCTATCTGTGCAGCATACCGCACTATCTCCTCTTTTCTCCTGAGATATTCCTCCTGGGGGAATATGTTCGGATTGTAGAAGAAAATGGTGGTGGCATAATTATTGTCATGCAACCATTCGAGGATGGCTGCAGAGCAAGGAGCGCAGCAGGAGTGTAACAGTACTGTAGTCATACCTTACAAATATATGAAATTTTTAACTTTAATACTCATAATGGCTTTATCAATCGGATCAGAAAAAGCGATCGCTCAGGAACAAAAACCCAAAGTGGGTGTATTCCTCAGCGGTGGAGGTGCATTGGGCTTTGCCCATATCGGTATGCTTCAGGCAATGGAGGAGGTGGGTATCACCCCAGATTATGTGGCGGGAGCGAGTATGGGGGCACTGGTAGGGGCAGTATATTCTGCGGGGAAATCACCGGAAGAGATCAAGAAAATAGTACTGGATGAGAAGCTTTACCGGAAATCAAGACTGTTTTCACTCTCCGGAGCAAAGGTAAAAGGGGTCTCCCTCTCTTCACATAAAAAGGTGAGAAGGATATTGGAAAAATATATTGGGACAGACAATTTTGCTGAGCTTCAGAGGCACTATATGGTCAGTGTATCCAATCTGACCCAATCTACAACAGAGGTAAAGGATTCAGGGAGCCATCTTATTGACTGGGTTCTGGCATCAATGTCGATACCGGCTGTTTTCGAACCGGTGGTTATGGATGGCAATATATATATCGACGGTGGATCGCTTAACCATTTCCCTACAAAAGAGATACGGGAAAAGGTAGATATACTCATAGGGGTGGATGTCATGCCAGGGAAAGACACTGTCGTCATAAATAATATCCCCGATATGATATCGAATTACATACACTCTGTGGCGATGATAAATGGAAAAGAAGGGAGGGACCGATGTGATTATATGATAGATTCACCGGCTATCAACTATTACCGTATTATGGATTTTGAAAAGTTTGAGGAGATATACAATTACGGGTACGAGACGATGAAGAAATATCTGGAGGACCACCCTGAACTTATGTCGGATGTCTCCCGTTGCCAGTGATCTTTGGTTTTCCGGTAGATATTTATAGGAAGCGGGCCAGGTGGAATAAAAAGTGTTCTACCTGGCCCGGTGGTTTAGAGTAAATGTGTGAAAGTCAAGTGTATATATAAAGTGAGTGGGCTAGGTGGAAGCATTTTTATTCCACCTGGCCCACTTGTATAGGTTAATCTTAAAATTTCTTATTCCATAATAGAAGCGGCTACGATGTTGGCCACTACGCCGCGGGTTCTGGCTACTACGCCGGCAGCATCTGAAGGGTGAACTCTGTTGGTCAGAAGGATCACGCAGCAGTTGTTGTCCATATCAAACAACATAGATGTTCCGGTATAACCTGTGTGAACGAAAGTGTTAGGTTGAGTAAGGAAGATGTCACCTTTGGTTCCTGCACCTGTGGTGTATGAGTCCCAACCAAGATTTCTTTCGATAGAAGGATCGTTGGTTTTAGGGTTGGTCATCATAGTCTCTACCATTAGAGGACTAAGTACTCTATGGCCTTTGATCTCACCTTTGTTAAGAATAGCAGCAGCGATTACAGCCAAATCCTCTGCATTTGAGAATACACCGGCGTTACCTGAGTTACCCATATTCACTACGCGTGCGATAGGGTCGTGAACATCACCCAAGAAAGGTTTGCCGTTCTCCACCTCTGTAGGTGCTACCAATGACATGAACTCTGGAGCTACAGTCGAAAGTGCTTTCTCACGTGCTTCAGGATCAAGTGGCAAGTATGAGGTATGTTTAAGACCAAGTTTGCCGAATACATTCTGCTGTGCATATTCGTAAAGCTTAAGACCTGTAACATTCTGTAGGATGTTTTGCAAGGTAACGAAGTTAAGGCAGCTATAGGTGTATCCTGTGGTTGGTTTATACATTAGAGGAAGCTCCTGTGCTATGTGTTTGATCAGTGAATCTGGAGTAGCAGGGCCATATTTTGCCAAATAAGAAGGGGTGTTGATGTATGATACTATACCAGATGAGTGTGAAAGGAGGTCTTGAACTCTGATAGAGGTTTTGCGACCTGTCTCTGGATCTACCCAGCGTTGGAAGCCCGGGATGTACATCTCCACTGGGTCAGTAAGGCGAACTTTACCATTCTCTACAAGTTGGAGGAATGAAAGTGTGGTTCCCACACATTTGCTGACTGAAGCCATATCGAAGATGGTATTCTCAGTCATCTTTACTGTGTCAGGGAATACTTGTTTGTTGCCGTAAGCTTTAAGATATGCGATCTTGTCACCTCTTACTACAGCCAACACCGCACCAGGAATTTCTGATTTGGCGATAGCCTGATTGATGACACTGTCAGCAAGTTGGAGTCTCTCTGAGCACATCCCTACAGATTCAGGTGATACTTTTTCAAGTTTTGTGCTGCCTGAATTGCATACACAGCTGGAAATCATTACAGCTGAAAGGAGAAGAAATAGTACTTTTTTCATATAGTCAAATATTGTTGTTTACTTCACTTTAAGGGAGTTGAATGTAGGGAGGAATTTTGGGAACGATTTGTTAATGCACTCCACATTGTCCACATCCATCTTCTCTGGTGTTCCCAATGAGGCAAGATAGACCGCCATGGCGATACGGTGGTCATTGAACGACTTGTATGTCCCTTTGGCGATATTTTTACCCTCTACGATACGCCTTGCGTACGAGATGCCGTTTATATACATCGTTCCATCCTCTACGGAGATCTCCACACCCATTTTTTGCAGACTCTCCATGATGGATTCTTTCCTGTTGCTCTCCTTGGTACGGAGTCTGTCCACCCCTTTGATGGCACTCTCCCCTTCGCAGAATGAGGCAAGGATTGCCAATACAGGGAAGAGGTCTGGTGAGTTGGTGGCGTCATATTCAAATGCCCTCAAATGTGAGCATTTGACGTTAAGACCATCCGGAGTCTCTTCAATATATCCGCCGCACCCTTTGACGATCTCCACTATTGCCCTGTCTGCCTGATGGCTCTTCAGGTCCAGACCACGGATCTTCAAATCTCCGAAGAGGGCACCCGCCACGATGAAATTGGAAGCGGAGCTCCAGTCCCCCTCAATGGAAAATGATGCAGGTTGGTAGCTCTGTTTGCCGGGGATGGTGAATACCAGTCGGTCCTCTTCCTGTGACACCTCAATGGCGATTCCGAATTTTTTCAGAACATCCAGGGTGAGCTGGATATATGGCAGGCTTGTGGCATTGGTCACGGTAAGTGTACTGTTCTTTTTGCTCAGAGGCAGAGCCATAAGGAGTCCGGAGATAAGCTGTGACCCCTTTTTGCCGGAGATGGACACTTTCCCACCGGACAATGGTCCGCTGATTACTGCAGGAAGGGTATTGTCTGCTGAGAGGATACACTTGGCATCGAACTCTTCAAGCGACTCTTTGCACCCATACATCTCCCTTTTCAGAAGTGTTCCCGATCCGGTGATGGTGACACCTTCCCCAAGTTGGGCGGCAAGTGGGATGCACAGACGGGAAAGCAGTCCCGATTCCCCTACGAACAGGTTAATGGTATGCGGGGTAATGATGGATGCTGGGAGCATAGGGTGTATCTGCGCGGTTTGTTTTGCAAATTCCTTGAATCCTTTGCTGTGAATGGTTATGGTCTCGCCCAATACATCCACCCCGGCTCCAATCTGCTTGGATACTCCGAGTGCAAAGTCTATGTCGTCACATCTGCTGAGGTTCTGGAATTCGCTCTCCCCCTTTGCGAGCGATGCCGCTATGATTGCCCTCTGGGCAACACTTTTTGATGCAGGGATGGTGATCTCTCCCGCTATTTTATTGCCCGGGGCAAACTCTGCCATCTGCTGATATGAGAATTGTCCGATATTCCATTTGTCCCCGCTGCTTAGAGTGCAGTACATAAAGGGTGCCCCTATGTTGAGGGCTTCAAATCTGGTATATCGCCCGATTTTTCCCATAGTAAAGGCAATTAGGGAGGTCCCTTCGCCAAGTTCCCCCTTGCGGTGCAATTCGTAGAGCTGCATCACCCTCTCGGCATCCTGGATCGAGAGGGCCTCAGTGCAGACCTTGATGATGTCTGCACCCCTTTTGACTGCCCTTCTGCACACATCCTTCAGCTCTCCGGTTTGAGGGGTAGAGGTATAGTTGTGGTATGAAAATATCTTCTTCAACCCCCTTTTTTTGAGGGTGGGGGCCAATGACTGGAAAAATGAATCTGAGGACAATACATCCACGTCAATATATTTGGCACCCGACTGCACAGCTATTTCTGCCAAGTGTCTGGTGCTCTTGCGGCACACCGCAATCAGTGGAACTTTGGCCTCGAGAAACAGCTGCTCCACCTCTTTTTCAGAGAGATTGCAAAGGTCAAGACGTATCTCCGCAATAAGGTCGGGAAACTTCTTGAGAAGCTTCTCGCACTTCTTGACGGATTTTACGCAATCGTCATATTTATAGTCTGTTATACTAATGCAATACATCTGCAGCCGCTTTTGCTAAATCCTCAAAACTGATACTCTCGACGCACGATTTCCCAATTTCTTGTAAAAGTACAAAATCTACCCCGTTTTCACCCCTTTTTTTGTCATTTTTTATCGCTTCGATCAGTTTTTCCGCATCATATCTGATGGTGAGGTCAAATCCCATCTTCTCCAAGGTGGTGCAGAGGGTGTGGTGGTCATCTTCAGAGAGGATCCCCCTTCTGAGAGATATTTCGGATGCCACTTTCATCCCTTTGGCGACAGCTTCGCCGTGGAGGATGCTGTCACCGCACTCTGATGCGCATTTCTCTATGGCGTGGCCGAATGTGTGACCGAAATTCAGGAGTTTGCGCTCACCGGATTCGCGGAAATCACGCTCCACTATGCCGGCTTTTATACCGATTGCGGTAGCGAGGAGATCTCTGAACTGGGGTGAAGAGGTATCGATTCCATCGTGGAAGTATTTGCTGGCCATTGCGAAGCTCTCCCTATCCTTGATGGCAAATGCCTTTATCATCTCAGCGGCACCGGCAAGCAGTTCCCTCTGTGGCAGGGTTTTAAGGGTAGAGGTATTAATATAGGTAAATTCGGGGAGGGAGAAAGTTCCGAGTATGTTCTTAAGCCCTGAGAGATTGACCCCGGTTTTTCCACCTGTAGAGGCGTCCACCTGGGCCAGAAGGGTAGTGGGGACATAGCCGCACTTGATCCCCCTTTTGAAGATAGAAGCGACAAATCCACCTATATCTGTCAAAATACCACCACCTACGCATAGCAGAAAAGCGCTACGGCTACACTCAAGTTCGAGAAGCCTCCGGCAAATATATTCGACGGTAGCCAAATTCTTTTGCTCCTCACCTGTCTGAACCTCTATCTGAGGGTAAGGGAAATATCCGCCATAAAGATCTTTGATCCCCTTGTCAATGAGGACAACAACCTCCTTTTTCCCCTCCAAAAGGGTGTTGAGAGGCCCAAAACTGTCGTATATGTGTAAAGAATTTGACATATTTCACAAAGGTAATAAAATAAGGTTTTGATATTTATAAATTTTTAATACCTTTGCACCGCAAAGTTTACCAACAATGCCAAATGCCCAGATGGCGGAATCGGTAGACGCGCTGGTCTCAAACACCAGTGGGGTAACACCTGTGCCGGTTCGACCCCGGCTCTGGGTACAGAAGCGGAGTCTCAGTATTAACTGGGACTCCGCTATTATTAAAAAACGCCTCTCTACCTATCAGAATCGGTATTATCGGATTGAATTGGGCGGTTCGACATTTTCCATTCTCGAATACCATTTTTCCGTTGAAAATCGAACCGAGCACATCCATTCTCACCGACATATCTACCATTGAAAGACATCGTTCTATATTGTTAATGAATGACATTGCGTATGCCATCTGCGGTTCGACAACACCGCTGTTCGGGGTTTTCATAATCTCTAACTGGCTCTTCAGAGCATATATCTCATCATTATATCTTTGTCTTATATCCTTATAATCTTCGGAACTTATCTCACCATCCAAGAACCTGTCCTGTAATCTCTGCAAACGAACCTCAACCTTCTTGACATCCTCCTGTATGCGGTTCTTTTCCTTGTTAATGCCCTTAAACTTCTCTGTCCTTATATCGTTGAGGACTTCTTCATAAAGGTCTAAAACCGCCTTGCAAGGGCGTATTTGACGTATATAATTGAGTATGTCATCATTCATCTGCTGGGCAGGAACACGATATTTCTTGCAATGGTTGCAATGATAATACGCATAGGTCTGACTTCTTCCTTTGCTATGGGATGCACATATCTTTGACCCACACACAGGGCATAAAAGGAAAGGATAAAAATAGTAATCCTCGTGGGGCAGTTTGACCACCTTTGCCCTCATCTGCTTTTCCTTGCTCCTGTTTCGGGGATTGACACTATTAAGGCGGTTCTGTACCTTCATAAAGGTCTCTTTCGTTACCAGCGGTTCGTGAATACCCTTGACATATTGTGCTGGCTCATCTAGGTATTCAGGAACATAGACTTCACCGCAGTAAAAATGGTTACGGAGCATTTCAAAGAAGGACGATTCGGAGACTTTAAGACCCTTCTTCTGCACCTCTCTCCAGACCAAAGTCGGGGTCTTTGTGCCTTTGGCAACTTCCTCGAAAGCATATCTGACCAACTTGGCTTTAGGCTCGTCTATGGCAACATACTTATCCCTGTCACCATTGTTCACATTCTTATACCCTCTTGGGGCTTTGTTGGGCCAGCGACCTTTCAGTAACGTTCCGTGAATTCCGTCTTTGGTTCGTCTTGAAATCTTCACGTCCTCGGTATGAGCAACACCGCAATATATCGCCATCATTGTAGGCCACTCCGTACCTTTGAAATCTATCGGGGATTCTATCGTATTAAGTTCGACACCCAGCTCATCATAGAACTTCCTTTTATATGCAAAAGCAAACTCCACATTCCTTGAATATCTATCCCAACGTAGAAATAGAATCTTGTTTACCTTTGCCCTATGCTTACGGCAATAATCATATATCTTCTTCATTTCAGGGCGGTTCATATCGTAGTACTTCGCAGAATAATCCTCATAATATACATCTACGATATTATACCCGTTTCTTGCACAAAAGGAACGTAACTGCCTTTCCTGCTCATCTAAAGAACATCCTTCTGCCTGTTCATCACTACTAACACGGCAGTACAGAATAACGTTTAAAATTTCATTTGTCTTCTTCATTACATATCTGTTTTTATCTCATTATTTTCTATCTCCACCTGTAACGTGGCTATCCTATAAAGGAAATTTAAAAGGTCTTTTACTTCGTCTTTGCTGACCTCATAATCATTAGAAAGCAATATGGATTTTGCCCTATCTACACTGACCACAACACCCCAAATTTACTTTGCTTATTTTGGGTGTTGCAGACCAAAGGGTACGCCTTCGGCCAGTCGGGTAACTCCGACCTTTAAATGATATTTTCATTGTGATTCTAAATTTTAGACCCTCTCCCTTCAGATTTTATGGTTGAGGTTATTTTTGCTCTGAGGCAATCCAGACCATTCGAGACCTGAACAATGCAAAGATACGCACCTTATATTTCAGAAGCAAAAACTTCAGGCATACTGCCTCAACTTTCGTAGGGTATTGACGCTGGTACCTGTAAGTTGAGATACGTTACGGAGGCTGATGCCCTTCTTCAGGAGACTTATTTCCTTGCTGTACTGCTCCCTATATGAAGCGTCTGATTTTCGGTAACTGCTAGGTCTTCCCATCTTGATGCCCTGTTCCTTGCACTTGGCGATGTACTGGTTACGACCGCTGGCCATTCTCTCCTTGATGGTCAGGCGTTCCATCGAAGCAATTTCCAGCAGGATGGTACAGATGAGGCTGGCTACAGGGTTCACCTTTCCATCTACTAAGGTTTCAAGGTTGTAGTTCTTGACATACAAACTAACCCCGTTTTCATTGAGGTAGTTTATGACCTTCAGGGCTTCAAGAGTATTCCTGCCGAGACGGGAAATTTCAAGGCATACAACTCGCTGGATGTCGTTGCTCTTGATG
>JAFYXO010000008.1 GCA_017546125.1 Bacteroidales bacterium | reverse complement strand
GGTCACAACCTCCAGGAGCACTCAATCGTGCTCGTTCGCGGTGGTCGTGTAAAGGACCTTCCAGGTGTGCGTTACCACATCCTTAGAGGTGCTTTGGATACAGCTGGTGTAGAGGGTCGTCTACAAAGTCGTTCTCTATACGGTGCTAAGAGACCAAAGAAAACAGCCGCTAAGAAGTAAACTTTTATTTAATTAATTTTTAAGAGATTTAAAAAATGAGAAAATCGAAGCCTAAAAAGAGGATTCTACTTCCTGATCCTAAATTTCACGAGGTGTCAGTGACACAGTTTGTGAATAATCTTATGTTGCAGGGGAAGAAGAGTATCGCGTATTCTATTTTTTACGATGCCATTGATATGGTAGGCGAGAAGATGAAAGATTCTGACAAGGCTCCTCTCGATGTTTGGAAAAAAGCATTAGAAAACATCACTCCACAGGTTGAAGTAAAAAGCCGTAGAGTTGGTGGTGCGAACTTCCAAGTGCCTACAGAGGTGCGCCCTTCAAGAAAAGTTTCATTGGCGATGAAGAATATGATACTTTTTGCACGTAAACGTTCGGGCCACTCTATGGCAGAAAAGTTGGCTGCAGAAATTATGGCGGCATACAATTGCGAAGGTGCTGCTTATAAGAGAAAAGAAGATATGCACAAAATGGCAGAGGCTAACAAAGCTTTTGCTCACTTCCGTTTTTAGTAAGGTACAAGAATGGCAAGGGATTTAAGATTAACCAGAAACATTGGCATTATGGCCCATATCGATGCTGGTAAGACTACCACATCGGAGAGAATTTTGTTCTATACCGGAAAGACCCACAAGCTAGGTGAGGTGCACGATGGTGCAGCTACAATGGACTGGATGGCTCAAGAACAAGAAAGAGGTATTACCATTACTTCAGCGGCTACCACTGCATTCTGGAAGTACAATGGTGAAAACTACCAGATCAACCTTATCGACACTCCGGGCCACGTGGACTTTACCGTTGAGGTAGAGAGATCTCTACGTGTACTTGACGGCACAGTAGCTACTTTCTGTGCTGTAGGTCGTGTTCAACCACAGTCTGAGACCGTATGGCGTCAAGCTGACAAATATCGTGTTCCAAAAATCGCTTATGTGAATAAAATGGACCGTATCGGTGCAGACTTCCTAGCCGTTGTTGAAGAAATTAAAGAAAAATTAGGCGCTAATTCGGTTCCAATCTGTCTTCCAATCGGTTCTGAAGACAAATTTGAAGGTATCGTTGACCTTATCGCTAACAAAGCTATTTACTACAATCCAGATAGCAAAGAGCTTGTTAACTATGAGATCAAAGATGTTCCTGCAAATATGGTTGATGAAGTTGAAGAGTGGAGAGGCAAACTAATCGAAGCAGTTGCAGAATATGATGACGAGATTCTAGAGAAATTCTTTGAAGATCCAGATTCAATCTCTGAAGAGGAGATCATCGTGGCTCTAAGAAAGGCTACTATCGACATGGCAGTAGTTCCTACTTGCTGCGGTTCTTCATTCAAAAACAAAGGTGTACAGTTCCTACTTGACTCAGTTATGAGATATCTACCTTCTCCACTTGATAAAGGTGAGACTAACGGTACTAACCCTCAAACTGATGCTCCTACAGTTCGTACTCCAAATGTGAAAGAGCCTTTCTGTGGTCTTGTGTTCAAGATTGCTACTGACCCTTATGTTGGTCGTCTTGCTTTCTTGAGAGCATACTCTGGTAAACTTGACGCTGGTTCATACATTTTGAACACCCGTTCAGGTAAGAAAGAGCGTGTAGCTCGTCTATATCAAATGCACTCTAACAAACAAAATCCTATTGAGTTTGTAGAGGCTGGTGATATCTGTGCTGCAGTGGGTTTCAAAGAGCTTCGTACAGGTGATACTATCTGCGAAGAGAACAACCCTATCATTTTGGAATCAATTTCTTTCCCAGATCCAGTTATCGGTCTTGCTATCGAGCCTAAGACTCAAAAAGACCTTGACAAACTAGGTGTGGGCCTTAGCAAACTTGCTGAAGAGGACCCTACATTCACTGTACGCTCAGACCACGAAACCGGTCAGACAGTTATCAGTGGTATGGGTGAGCTTCACTTGGATATCATCGTTGACCGTCTTAAGAGAGAGTTTGGTGTAGAAATCAACCAAGGTGCTCCTCAGGTTAACTACAAAGAGGCAATCAGAAGCTCTGTTCAACATCGTGAAGTTTACAAGAAACAATCAGGTGGTAGAGGTAAATTCGCTGATATCATCGTTGAGATTGGTCCTGCAGACGAAGGTGTTACAGGTCTACAATTTATTGATGAAGTTAAAGGTGGTAACGTTCCTCGCGAATTTATCCCTGCAGTAGAAAAAGGTTTCAAATCAGCTATGGTCAACGGTGTATTGGCTGGCTATGAAGTAACATCTATGAAGGTAATCCTTAAAGATGGTTCATTCCACCCTGTAGACTCTGATGCATTGTCATTTGAAATTGCTGCAAGAATGGCTTTCCGTCATGCACTACCTAAAGCTACTCCAGTTATCATGGAGCCTATCATGTCTTTGGAGGTTGTAACTCCTGAGGACTATATGGGTGATGTAATCGGTGACTTGAACAAACGTCGTGGTCAGATTACAAACATGGACTCAAAAGGTAACGCAAGAATCGTTAAAGCTAAAGTTCCACTAGCAGAGCAATTCGGTTACGTGACTATCCTTAGAACACTATCATCAGGTAGAGCAACAAGTACAATGGAATTCTCTCACTACGCTGAGGTTCCTGCTAACTTGGCTAAGGAGATCATCGAGAAATCAGGTGGCAGAAAACCTGCTGATGATGAAGAATAATTAGCGTTTTATTATTGACAAAGAAAAAAAATAATAATATGAGTCAAAAAATTAGAATTAAACTAAAATCTTTCGATCATGCATTGGTTGACAAGTCAGCTGACAAGATCGTAAAGACTGTTAAGGCTACTGGCGCTGTAGTTAATGGTCCTATTCCACTTCCTACAGACAAGAAGATCTTTACAGTTAACCGTTCGACTTTCGTGAACAAAAAATCACGTGAGCAATTCGAACTTAATTCTTACCGCCGTCTTCTTGACATCTATAGCTCTACTCCTAGCACTGTAGACGCTTTGATGAAACTTGAACTTCCTAGCGGTGTTGAAGTAGAAATTAAAGTTTGATAATATCAACGGAATTACATACCTTTGACGGCTCATCGCCGTTAAAGGTTGTGATTTTGGACCCGTAGCTCAGTCGGTTAGTAGCACCTGACTCATAATCAGGGGGTCGCTGGTTCAAGCCCAGCCGGGTCCACAAAAAAGAGATTGGTTTTCAGCCAGTCTCTTTTTTTGCCTCTACTCACCCATCTGTTGCACCAGATAACATATCATATAGTCACACCGGGACCACTTTTTACATCACATATGTAGTCATCCTTCCTGTTACATATGGCACTGTCCTTCTCGTCACGCATGTAGTCATCCATTTCCGTTACACCTGACACAGTTCAGGTGTCTATGTCGAGGAGGTTGGGCACGCTACCCCATGCTGGAGACACTTCTAAGTGGAATAAGCGTGCTCAATCCCTCGTAATAGATTGGGATTGGGAACACTTTTGCCCATTATAGGCCCATTTCCGTGCCCAATCTCTTCGGGATTCAGATACCAGAATAGAGACTGATTGGATTCAGTTCGGCTGGGAAAGAATGCGACGCAGTGATATGTGGCTTGAGACGCTGCGTGAGAGGGCAAATTCGATGTCGTGATGCTTGAAATGAGGTGTGACGCAGTGATATTAGCACCAAACCGGTGCGTCGCGAATAAGATTGTATAGTGAGAGGGACTCTCGAACGGGGTCGGGTGTGACAGGATGATAAGGCTACGGTGAGTTAGGTTCTGAAGGCCTTACCACCCGCGGTAGATAGCGGGGGGACCGCCGCGTAAGCGGTGGTGGGAGTGAGCGTAGCGAACGCCTGAAGAACCTAATCTCCGAGCCGGAATCTGATATGTATAGCACCCTCGAACGGCATCGGGTGTGACGGGAGAAGATGCCCGAACATGTCGGGCATGACGGGATAGAGCACAAAAAAAGCAGGTCAACCGACCTGCTTTTTAACGTCTGCATCAGCAGACCGCGACGGGTAGTCGCGTGCCTCCCGTCCCCCTAAGGGGGACTTCAGGGGGGTCATATCAGAGGTGCTCGCCGAGCACGAAAAAAGCAGGTCAACCGACCTGCTTTTTCGTGCTCGAGACGGGAATCGAACCCGTACGGACATTGCTGTCCACAGGATTTTAAGTCCTGCGTGTCTACCTATTCCACCACTCGAGCATCCTCATAGAGAATGCAAAAGTATGCTCTTTTTCTCAAAAAATCAAAAAATAAACTACCTTTGTAGCTGAACCTAAAACCTAAATTTACATTTCATGGTATCCATTTCATGTGTCAAAACCAAGAAAGATCTCGATTCTTTTATTGAATTTCCCGAAAAATTATACAAAAACCATCCATTGTGGGTACCTCCATTGAGGATGGACGAAAGAAACACCCTAAAAAAAACAGCCCCTGCATTCAGACATTGTGAGGCAGAGTATTTCTTGGCGCACAAGAATGGAGAGATTGTAGGTAGAGTGGCGGCTATCATTAACCATGTAGCCAATACCGACTGGAAGGAGAATGTAGTCAGATTCGGTTGGATAGATTTCGTCGACGATTATGAGGTCTCAGCTGCCCTTATCAAGGCTGTATTGGACTGGGGTAAAGAGAAAGGTATGGATTATATCAAAGGTCCCCTTGGATTCTCTGATATGGATAAGGAGGGTCTTCTTGTAGAGGGCTTTGACAAATTGCCATCCATTACCTGTATCTACAACTACCCATACTATGTGGATCATCTTGAGAAACTGGGATTTGTGAAGGATGCTGACTGGACTCAGGATATTATCGATATCCCTGATGCCCTTTCTGAGAAGATGACCAGATTTGAGAATGTGATCAAGGAGAGATACGGCTACACTGTGATGTATCCTAAGAGAAACTCTGAGTACAGAAAGAGAGGTACTGAGATTTTCGATGTGATGAACAGAGCATTCTCTGTACTTTACGAATACTCAAGACTCAATGATGAGCAGATTATGGATTATGTAAATCAGTATCTCCCATTTGTCAGCAGAGATCTGGTTTGTATAATTCTTGACAAGAACGACAGGATTGTAGCATTTGCAGTCACTATTCCTTCCCTGTCAAAGGCATTCAAAAAGGCAAATGGCAAACTTTTCCCATTTGGATTTGTCCATATCCTAAGGGCTCTTAAGAAGAATGATCTTTTGGAGGCTCTTATGATCGGTGTAGATCCACAGCATCAGGGTAGAGGTCTTAATGCCATTATCTTCAACCATATCCGTAGAGGTGCACAAAAATATGGATTAAAAAAGATGGTCATGAACCCTCGATTGGAGTCCAATAAAAAGGTTCGCGCCATCTTTGATGAGTTTAATCCTCAGTTATATATGCGTAGAAGGTGCTACAAAGCAAATTTGAGCACAGTCGAGCAGACCATATCTACATCATCCTCAGAGATGTAAGGGTGAATAGGGAGCGAGAGCACCCTTTCACATAGAGAAGCAGCAACGGGGCATAGATCTTCGGCATATGGGCCGTAAGGGATATGCGCCGTTTGTTTGTGCATAGGGGTAGGGTAGTACACCATTGATGGGATTCCAGCCTCTTTCAATGCTGCCTGCAATGCGTCACGAGTGGCACGGTCTTTAAGTTTGATGGTGTATTGTGCCCAGCTTGAATAGTAACCCTCTGGGACAACAGGTGTCTCCACCTTGCCAGAAAGTTTCTCTGTATACATCTCAGCAGCTTTGTTTACCGCATCAAGTTCATATTCATGGAACGCTTTGAATTTTACCTTCAGAATCGCAGCCTGAAGTGTGTCCAGACGGGAGTTTACACCGATGCGGACATTGTCATATTTGAAGCTCCCTTTCCCGTGCACGCGGAATGAGTCAGCAAGCGCTGCATATTCGTCGCTGTCGGTGAAGATGGCGCCGCCGTCTCCGTAGCATCCCAGAGGTTTGGCAGGGAAGAATGATGTGGTGCTGATATCGCCGAATCCGCAGGCCCTTTTGCCTTCGAACGCGCCGCCAAATCCTTGGGCACCGTCCTCTATGATTTTTAGTCCATATTGCTCTGCAACGGTTCTCAGTTCCTTATAGTTGGCAGGAAGACCGAACAGATCCACTGCAATGACTGCTTTTGGGGTATATTGCCCTTGGGCAATGACCTCCTTTACTTTTGCTTCCAGGTCTGCAATAGAGATGTTGAAAGTATCCTCCTCCACATCGACAAATACTGGGCGTGCCCCTTCAAGGGATACCACTTCGGCAGATGCGAAGAAGGTGAAGTCAGGGACGAATACGACATCTCCGGCCCCTACTCCCAGCACTTTAAGTGCAATGGTGAGGGCATCAGTACCGTTGCCGCAGCTTATGCAATGCTTGACTCCGACATATTCAGCAAGTTCCGCCTCCAGTTCTTTGACTGGTTTGCCCATGATGTATGCGCTTGACGCGGCAACATCAATCATTGCCTTGTCAATATCATTTTTAAGAACTTCGTATTGTTTTTTTAGGTCTCTGAACTGCATAATTAAATCTTGCTTAGAAGGTTGTTGGAAAGTGCATATTTTCTGCCGCAGGTGCACTCAAGGGTCTCGTCGAGTCTGGTGCCGCATTCGCATACCCATCCGATCTGACGGGCAGGTACTCCTGCCATAAGGGCGTAATCCGGTACATCTTTGGTCACCACGGCTCCTGCCGCAATAAGGGCGCTTTTACCTACGGTGTGGCCGCACACTACGGTGCAATTGGCTCCCAGAGAGGCCCCCTCTTTGATCAGGGTCTTTGTGTAGACCCCGTGAACAGGGAAGTGTGCCCTGGGGGTGGGGACGTTGGTGAAGACGCATGATGGGCCGCAGAAGACATTGTCCTCGAGCTCAACCCCTTCATATACAGATACATTGTTCTGTATCCTGACCCCGTTTCCTATCTTGACGTTGTTGGCAATATTCACATTCTGCCCGAGTGAGCATTTCTCTCCCAGTGAAGCACCTTTCTGCACGTGGCAGAAGTGCCATATTTTGGTGCCATCGCCGATGGTTACATTCTCATCTACGTAGCTTGATTCGTGTACGAAATATTTTGTCTCCATGCTCTAACTGTTCTTGATCATATTTTCTACCGCTTCGAGGACCCTGACCACCTCAAGCCCGTTCTCCCCGGTGTTTATCTCTATGGTGGAGTCAAGGTGCTCCACAAAGTATCTCAATTCCTCCTCGAGAGGCATCTTTTTTTCGTATTCTATAATCTCATCCGGCTCCTCAACTTTTACAGGTATGCCGTTTTCGAAGTCAATCCTCTTGTTGTAGAAGTGGATCTCTTTCTCTTTGGTAGAGTCATCAAAGGAGATCATACCTTTGCTTCCGACCACTACCAGAAGCTGCTCTTTGAATGGATGCAGCCACGAAACGAAGATGTGTGCACTCACCCCGTCAGGGTAGTCAAACTGGGTCATGGTGGTGTCGTAGACCTTGTCCTGAAGGAATTTGGAACCTTTTGCCTCTATTTTGGTCGCCTTGGCCCCTACAAGGTAGTCAAGTACGGAGATGTCGTGTGGTGCGAAAGAGGAGAATACGCTCTCTTCGGTACGGACAGTGCCCAGATTGAGGCGGGTGGAGTAGATGTAGAAAAGCTTCCCTATTTTGCCCGAGGCAATCACCTCTTTTATCTTCCTGATGGCAGGGTGGAATAGGAGAATGTGCCCTACCATAAGCCTTGATCCCGATTTTTTGGCCTCTGCTACCAGAATTTCCGACTCCTCAGATGTAAGGGTCATAGGCTTCTCGATCATAATGTTCATCCCTTTGCGGATGATTTTAAGGGCAATGTCGAAATGGCTCTCTGCCGGAGTGGCAAGGGTGTACCCGTCGTATGCAGCCTCGATGGCTTCATCTACACTGGTGTGACCTATGGTTCCGGGATATGCGGACAGGTGTTCGTTAAGTTTGGCCTCATTGGATTCGGCAATAGCGGCCAAATAACCCAATTGGTGGAGTGTGCGGATGTGATTTTTTCCCCAGCGACCACCCCCTATTACACAAATTCTCTTCATTCTCTACAAATCTTCGTTAGATTTTACAAAAGTAATTAAATTTGCAGAAATTTTGAGTAAGATGAAAGAAAGAATAGAAGCCCTCCTAAAGGAGATCGAAGAGTACAAGGACAAGAAAGAGTCAGAGATCGAAGAGATCCGTGTGAAACTCCTAGGTAAGAAAGGTGAAATTACCCAGTTGTTCGATGAGTTCCGTAATGTCCTTCCAGAACAAAAGAGAGAGTTTGGTCAGAAATTGAACCAGCTTAAAAATGCTGCCGTACAGAAGATTGAGGAGCTAAGGAATCAGGCTGCTGAGTCGGGAGATGCCTCTTCGGCTTCATTCGATATCACCAAACCGGGTGATGCTCACGAAGTGGGTACACGTCACCCTATATCTATCACCAGAGAGGAGATCATCAATATTTTCAAGAAATTGGGATACGCCGTGGCGGAGGGTCCTGAGATTGAGGATGACAAACACGTGTTCGAGTCTCTCAACTTCCCACCTGAGCACCCTGCAAGAGATATGCAGGATACATTCTTCATCACCCCTGGTGAATATGAAGGTCTTACAGAAGAGGAGAAAGCTGAGTCTGTAAAAGAGGGCATCATGGGCTACAACCCTATCCTTCTACGTACACACACCAGCTCTATCCAGGTTCGCACTATGGAGAATGTGAAACCCCCTATCAGAGTTATCTGCCCTGGTAGAGTGTTCAGAAACGAGGCTATTTCTGCACGTGCGCACTGTATCTTCCATCAGGTAGAGGGTCTTTATATCGACAAAAACGTATCTTTCGCAGACTTGAAGCAGGCAATCCTTATGTTTGTAAGGGAATTCTTCGGTGAAAATGCACAAATCAGAATGCGTCCATCATATTTTCCATTTACAGAGCCAAGTGCTGAAGTGGATGTAAGTTGCAACATTTGTGGTGGCAAAGGTTGTAATATTTGTAAGGGAACAGGCTGGTTGGAGATCCTGGGATGTGGTATGGTAGACCCTAATGTATTGGAAGCTTGTGGAATAGATAGCAAAGAGTACTCAGGTTTTGCATTCGGTATGGGTGTGGAGAGAATCGCCATGCTCAAGTGGCAAGTGAAGGATTTGCGCCTCTATTTTGAGAATGATGCGAGGTTCTTGAAGGAATTTGAGACTTGTTTGTAAAATTTTTGCAAAAAAGTTTAAATAAAATTTGGAGTTTCAAAAAAGTTGCGTACTTTTGCAATCCCAAAACGCGGAAATAGCTCAGTTGGTAGAGCACGACCTTGC
This sequence comes from Bacteroidales bacterium, assembly GCA_017546125.1. GTDB lineage: Bacteria > Bacteroidota > Bacteroidia > Bacteroidales > UBA932 > CAAGNP01. Next base: position 5,232 of record JAFYXO010000008.1, on the reverse strand, counting down.
CAAGGTCGGGGTCGCGAGTTCGAGCCTCGTTTTCCGCTCAAAAGGTCAGCAGAAATGCTGACCTTAAATTTTGAAAACATCACCCGACGGGGTTCAATATATTGTCAGTCGTCCTTGTGCACAAGTGGCGGCTTTTTTGTTTATATACCCCAGAAGATTCACTACCTTTGTTTGCATTATGACCGGACAAATGCTACAACCACATTGTATTACTATCAGACCTGCATCACCTGAGGATGCGGACCTTATTGCACTTGTGCTGGCAATGGCACTCGGTGGTGATGAGTCTCACCCGTTTTTCGAGATTTTTGCAGGATTGGCCCGAAGGGATGATACCCAGTATAGTTACCGCAATGCTCTGGTGGCTCTGGCAGATGGAGAGCGAGCAGGTGCCATAGTGGGGTACGACGGTGGGAAGCTGCACGAACTCAGGGCTCCGATGGAGGAGATTCTCAGAAAACTGCACGGGGATGACTTTGTTCTGGAGGAGGAGACCTCAGCAGGTGAGTTCTACCTCGATTCTGTGGCGGTACTTCCTCAGTTCAAAGGTTTGGGTGTGGGGAGGATGCTTATCGGGAGGATGTCAGAAAGGGCATTTGCCGAAGGCTTTGATAGGGTAGGGCTGATTGTCGATTTTGATAACACTAAAGCAGAGGCGCTCTACAGCGCAATGGGCTTCAGAAGGGTTAATCCTACCACATTTCTCGGTCACAGAATGTGGCATATGCAGTATGAGAGGGATATCCGTCTAGTGATAGGGGGGTATGGGGAGAATATATACAGGGCTTTGTTTAACAATTACACAGGTGAGATTTCTATCTTAGGGAAAGCTTCTGCACCCAATGCTTCGCACATAGTGGCACGTGGGGACAATATCTATACTTTCAGCGAGTCGGGCCACGATTCGAAGATTTACTCATTCAAGGGTGGGCAACGGAAGGAGATTTTGTGCAGCGGGGATGATCCATGTTTTGTCACTTTTTCGCCTGACGGCAAATATATCCTTACTGCAGACTATTCAGGTGGCTCTGTAAGCCTCTATCCCATTCAGGATGGAGAGGCGGCAGAGAGGGTTCAGAAATTGCAGTTTGAGGGTTCTGGCCCGGTAGAAAAACGTCAGCAGTCTCCCCATATTCATCAGGTCAGATTTCTCCCTACGATGGAGGGAACGGAGGGGTATTGGATTCTGGCACCAGATCTCGGATCAGATAAGGTTAGGGTGATAAGATATATCCCAAATTGGGAAAATGGCCCTTTTTTGAGCCATTTTGGTGACATCCCGTTCCCTCCGGGCAGTGGACCAAGGCACCTTGATTTTGATCCCGTAAAGGGGATGATGTATTGCCTATCGGAGCTTTCAGGTGAGTTGTTTGTGTTTAAAATCTCAGCTGATGCCGGTGGCGAACCTGTGTTTGAGCAGGTTCAGACAGTATTGGCCGATGAATGCCGTTCTGGAGGTAGCGCAGATATACATTTGCATCCATCCGTAAGATATCTCTATACCTCACATCGGCTTAAGAATGATGGCCTGGCTGTATTCAGAGTTTGTGATGACGGAACCATCAGAAAGTGTGGGTATGTTCACACAAAGGATCACCCGAGAAGTTTTCTCATCACCCCTGACGGCCGTCACATTCTGGTGGCCAGCAAAAATGATCTCTCCATAGAGGTGTTTCTCGTAGATGGGGACGGAATGCCTGTCCCGACAGGGTGCATCGCTTCACTGTCGCCCGACGCCCCGACCGCTATTGCTATTTGTAAATAGAGATCTCTACTCCTCTATAGTCTCCAGATAGAAGCTTACCGGGCGGAAGCCGTCATTGCAGGAGAGCATGGCTGAATGGGGATTGCGCATCCATCCGTCGAAAAAATTACCACCACCTTGGGAGAGTTCGGTGATGAATGGGAGCATGGTTTCCCATGCACTTGAGCACATCGAAGCGGGTTTTTCACAGTTTTCCACTATAAATGTCTGTCCCAGCTGCATATCACAGGCGTGTAGTATAGGGTTTTCATATTGTTCCATAAGGTCTGTGTATGAGGCCATTCTCATCACTGTGATTTTCACTTTTTTCATGGTGTCCGCATTTTTATTACCCAAATTTAGAATTTTTATAACTTTTGGCAAACTCTTTGCAAGATGTTATTATGAATGATTTTTGAAATAAGTTATAGTTTAGTTTAGATTAGTTATGGACAAGTATGAATGCTTGATGTGCGGTTGGATTTATGATCCGGAGAAGGGGGATCCGGATGGGGGAATAAGACCCGGGACACCCTTCGAAAAGATCCCTGATAATTGGATGTGTCCATTATGTGGGGTGACAAAAGAAGACTTTATAAAAGTTGAAAAATGATTTTTTATTGGTTAATAAATTTAAAAGGGGTGACAGTTTCGAGTCACCCCTTTTTTTGTCCCTATACAAGACCAAATATGGCATTAAAATTATAAATTTGCCATATGGCAAGGATTGAGATATTTAAAGCAGAAGACAGGGAGCTTTTTCTCCCTTTGGCAGAGGGAGTTAAGGCAGGATTCCCCTCTCCGGCGGAGGATATTCCCCATATGAGCCTCGATATAACCTCCCAGATAGTGAAGAACCCGGCATCCACCTTCTATGCGAGGGTGAGCGGCTCCAGCATGATTGATGACGGGATAGGTGACGGAGATATTCTGGTGGTGGACAAATCGGTGACCCCTTATAATGGCTGCATCGCCATCTGCTTTGTCGATGGGGAGTTTACCCTGAAACATGTGGAGATACATCCGGACCACATAATGCTTGTTCCGGCGAATAAGGCATTTAAGCCCATAAAGGTGACCCAGGACAATGAATTTATCATCTGGGGTGTAGTCCGCTATGTAATCAAGAAAGTGTAGTGCCTTATGTATGGATTGGCAGACTGCAACAACTTCTTCGTGAGCTGCGAGAGGGTATTCAGACCCGATCTCCAGGGGAAGCCTGTGATTGTTCTCTCGAACAATGATGGATGTGCAGTGGCCAGGTCCAATGAGGCAAAGGCCCTCGGTATCAAAATGGGGGTCCCCCTTTTTCAGGTGCGGGATATTGTGGAGAAGCACGGCGTGACGGTCTTCTCGTCCAACTACGCCCTTTATGGAGATATGTCCAACAGGGTACAGACTACCCTGAGACAGATGGTTCCGGCTGTGGAGGTCTACTCCATAGACGAGGCATTCCTGGATCTTCGTGGACTTGAGCACACCGACCTGGATGCATTGGCAAAAAATATATCAAGCGTCTGCAAACGCAATACCGGCATCCCCGTCTCTGTGGGGATTGCCCCTACTAAGACATTGGCAAAAATAGCCTCAAAACTCTGCAAGCAATACCCAAAACTCCGAGGTGGTTGTTATATGCACCGCCCACAGGATATAGAGAAGGTGCTCCGCAAATTCCCAATCGAGGATGTGTGGGGGATAGGGAGGCGCTACTCCAAAAGGCTTAAGGCTTATGGGGTAAATACTGCCTGGGACTTCACCCAGCTCGAGCCTCGCTGGATACAGCAGGAGATGGGAGTTGTGGGGATGAACATCTGGAATGAGCTCAGGGGGAAACCATCCATCGAGTTTGAGACCCATATCCAGGACAAGCAGCAGATATGCGTTTCAAGGAGTTTCTCCAAGGAGATCTACGATTTTGAAGCTCTGGCAGAGCAGGTCTCCCTTTTCACCTCGATGGCTTGTGAAAAACTCCGTAAACAGAAGAGTGCGTGCCACTATGTTCTGGTTTTCCTCTTGACGAACCGCCACAAGGAGAGTGCTCCGCAACATATGGAGGGGCGTACTATTGCTTTTCCTGTCGGGACAGACAGTACTTTGGAGATAAATGAGTCGGTACTCAAAGCACTTCGTGCAATGTACAAGCAGGGGTACGGATACAAGAAAGCCGGAGCAATACTCTCCGGCATTATCCCTAAGGCATCTGTTATGCCCGATATGTTCGATACCGTGGATCGTCAGAAGCACGACCATCTGATGTCGGTAGTTGACACCATAAATGCCAAAAATGGTCACAGTGGAGTCTATTTCGCGTCCCAATCACTCGAAGGTATCAGGATGAACCGCCAGCACCTGTCTCAGAGGTTCACTACAGAATGGGATGAGGTTATAACAGTGAAATGTCTATAGATCGGTGAATTCAGACTCTATATAGTCCTCAGCCACTTGTGGGTAGGCTTTTTCCAGCTCGTGAATTTTGGCCTCCAATGACTCCGGTGTATCGTCCTCAGTTATGGTGCAGATGCTCTGGTAGATAGTCTTTCCACAATCGTACTGGCTGTCGATGGTGTGGATGGTGATGCCTGACTTTTTCTCTTTGGCAGCGATTACCGCTTCGTGCACATACCTTCCATACATCCCTTTTCCGCCATATTTGGGTAGGAGTGCAGGGTGAATGTTAAGTATCTTGCCGGGGTATTTTGCCAACAGATAGTCAGGAACCTTCAAAAGGAAGCCGGCCAGTATGATAAAGTCAATACGGTATTTGTCCAATAGCGATATAATGTGATCGGAGTCCTGGAACTCCTTGTATGTAAATGTATCATAAGGTACACCCAATCTCTCTGCACGTTTGAGGACGCAGGCCTCCTTCTTGTTCGAGAGAATTAAGCTGATTCGCCCTACGGTTGAATCTTTGAAGTGGCTTACCAGGTTTTCAGCATTACTGCCAGAACCCGAAGCAAATACTGCTATATTGAACATTCTATTTATATTTTCTAAGTACAAATATAGAAGTTTTGGTGCGGCTATGAAAATTTAAGGAAACAATTTGGGACCTGTGATCAAAAATTCAGAGGGTAATAAATTAATGACCTGTCCTGCTTCTTATTTACGGGACAGGTCATCAAAATTTGTATAACAACCGGGTAATCTATTATAATTCCTCGATCAACTTTTTATCTATACCAGTGATGATGGAGATTTCAGATATAGATATTCCTCTATCTTTCATTTTTCTGGCCACATCTAAGCGCTCTTCCTCGCGTCCCTCTCTACGACCTTCTTCTCGGCCTATCTCACGACCCTCTTCACGACCCTCTTCACGACCCTCTTCACGACCCTCTTCACGTCCTATCTCGCGGCCCTCAAAGAGGCCTTTATCATAGCCCTCTTCGTGGCCCATCTTCAGCCCCTCTTCGCGGGCTGTGGCCAGGATATTGTTATAATCACGTTCTGAAATCATCTCTTGTTCGTATTTTATCCTTTTGTCT
>JAFYXO010000007.1 GCA_017546125.1 Bacteroidales bacterium | reverse complement strand
TCCTTTATATCACCATTGAAATCCAGTGTTCTGGATTGCTGGAACTTCTTATATGCATATAGTCCCACCTCTATTATGCACGCAACAATTGAGAATACCACTGACCATTGGGCCATCCCATAATCTGTTGCCTGCTTGGAAATCAGCCAGCCTCCCAACACTATCCATGCAACCATTGGGACCCAAATGGCATGACGGTTATATTTCTCCATTTTTTCTCTGGCACAAGAGCGGAGAATTCCATCTGTAACAATATTCTGCTCATCCAATCTCCTGGAAAGGATATTGAACTGCTCCTGCATCTGCTTCAGTTCCTGAGATATTTCAAAATTATCTTTATTGTTCATCTTGTTCTGTTTTTTGAAGGTTCTACATTTGTTTGAGTTTCTCCCTTATCCTCACCAGCTTTACGGAAACATTATTTGCTGTTATTCCCAGGATGGCACCTATCTCTTCGTAGCTCATATTCTCCAGCCACATAAGGATGATACTCCTGTCAATGAATCCAAGCTTGTTGATCCTGTTGTAGAGCTGCTTTATCTGCATGGAATCATCATCGGTATCCTCATACAGATTAAAGCTTACATCCAGAGGTAAGGTAGGTACCTCTTTTTTCTTTTTCTTTGAATAATTGATACAGGTATTCAGGCTGACTTTCCATATCCAGGTGCTGAGATACTTCTCCCCTTCAAATGATTTGAGACCATTCCACAGATTGATAAGAATCTCCTGGAACAAATCATTCACCTGCTCTGAATCCTGTGAGAACATATAGCAGACGGTATAGATCCTCCCCTTGTTCTCCCTTACAATTCGCGCAAATTCTTTTTCGTTATTTTCCATAAATCAGGTTGTGTGGATTTGTTTACTACATTAAACAACAAACCCTTCAAAAAACTACAGCTATTTCTACAAAAATATGGAAATTTTTTGATCAGCAGTAAGATATTGATCTGATGAGGACGTGTCCACCCCCGGACACGGGCAGGGGGTGGGGCCCGTCGATAGCGAGTTATCGCGAAGAGATGACGATGATAGCGATGGGAGGGGCCGGAGTGAAGGATGTCGGAGACATCCGGAACGAAGTTCCGAAGCAGACAATATCTTACTGTTGTTTGGCAATGGAAAATGGAGGTGTTATGGACTTTGGTGTTAAGAATGAGCTTGTGGTTTCGCTAACTCGTCAGACCGTTGATGTGTGTTGGAGGGCGTTCTGTGAGTGGATGAGTGGTCTAAGCATAGCCAGTTAAGGGGGCTTGAGCACGCTGATGTCGCTCAGAAGTAGCTGTAGAAGTGGTAAGCGGTCTGGCGAGTTGGCGGATGGTGCTTATACTTAAGTGAACTTCGGCAAGATGAACGCCAAGAAGAACTCCAGCGTCCAGAACGCTATGTGGAACATGATGTTCTAAGGTATCCTCCTGTAAGAAAATTAGCAGAAATGTGTATGTGTGTTTTGTTTATGGTGAAAATAGTGGCTTTTAGGGTTCGCTGAGATAACGTTGGACGGTTTGTTGTGAGTACCCTAAGGCTGTTGGTTTGGTAATTTTTATACTCATACCGAGAGCCGCGACCATTCTGTAAAATACGGCAACGCTTGGGATAATCACACCGTTTTCGATGCGTGAGATGTAGGATTTGGTTGTATTGGTGCGCTTTGCCAATTCAGCTTGTGATACTTTCGCATTCTTTCTGGCATCTTTAAGTATTAGCCCTGTATAATATGCATAAGCATCATCCTCAAACTTCAAGCGCTCAGGAGTACCTTCTTTTCCATATCTTGCATCCAATACTGCATCATAATCCTGTATCATATTTTCTCTTGTAGTCATAATATTCCTCCCTTATTTTGAACGCCATATTTATCTCACTGACAGGCGTCTTTTGTGTTTTTTTCTGGAATCCATTGAATAGGACGACTATTCGCCCTTCATCAAAAATAAAAAATACGCGATAAATATTCCCGTTGTATTCTGTTCTTAATTCATATAACCCATCTCGTATATGTTTTACAAACTTTGAGGGTAATCTGTCCTGAGTTTTCAATAAAACAAGACCATAATCCACTTTCTCCCTTTCTTTGGCTGTCAACTTCGCCATAAAATCGCTAAAATATCTGCCAAATGTAACAATCCCACGTTTCATGGTGCAAATATAAAGAAAAAGTTTCAAGATGTTGAAACTTTTGTGTGCGAATTCTTCATACTGCAATTCACCTTTCCACTAGCAGGCCTTGGATGCACATCTGACGGGGGTGTATGGAAAGGTGCGGCTATTTTTGCTGACCTTTCCACTGATGTGGCCTAGGTGTGTCTGTGAGTAGGGTAGATGGAAAGGTGAATTGCATGACGGCCGACACTGGATTCCGGAGACAGAGTCCGTCATACAACAATACGGGACTTCGGGAGTGGTGTGTGGCGGAGATAATGTGTCCGGAAGGCCTAAGCACCCGCACTTGATAGCGGGAGTGGCCCGCACCGAAGGTGTGGGAGGGGATGAGCGTAGCGATTTATCTCCGCCACCTAACAGACGGAGTCTTGTGAGAGCAGAAAGCTTGCCTACAAGAAGTAGGTTTTGCGGGCAAGGCGGGTGTAGAGTGGGGTGCGCTCCTTGTAGAGCTTCTCGATGCGGGCGAGGAGGGCATCTCCGCTCTCGCCGCCGAGCATTGGTCTGCCGGCAGCTTCGGCCTGCTGTGAAAGACGCTTCTTGATCACCTCGATATCGGTATGGATATACATACAGTAGGTAAATCTCGAAATGAGTTCGGCACACTCCGGATTGGTGACTATACCACCGCCCAAAGACAATACCATAGTGCATCCGCGTGTAGCAACAGGGGCATCATCGGCAGTAGCTTCAGGGGTGAAGGGTGGAAGGTCTTCAAGTGTCTCAGGATGCTGGGTAATGTGGTCCTCCAGAATATCCTGCAAAAAGTTGAGTTCCTTCTCACGGAAACCACTTTCACCGGAAGCTTCAAAAATCTCAGAGATGGTCTTGCCCTCTTTCTCCTCGATATATGCATCAAGATCGATAAACGGACATTTGATGGACTGTGCAAGCTGTTTGCCAATGGTGGTTTTACCAGCACCCATAAAACCTATCAATGAGATAATCATAATTAGCCTCCCTTTTTAGTTTAGAATAGTGTCAACTCCTCTCCGTCAATATTGAAATCTATAGATGAACCTGGGCTGAAGCTCTCAGCCGATCCTTTCTTGTCAGAATCAGATACCTCTTCAATATCGGAGGTGAAGTTCTCCTCATTTATATCTTCTGAATCGAGCATCATATCCTCTGCATCAAATGCAGGTGCATCTTTTTCAAGTGGTTCGATAAACTCGATGGTGGCAACCTCTGAAGCAGCGGCCCTTTTGCCTTTGGCTTTGAAACCTTTGACTGCGATAAACTCATCCGCATCAATAATCTCCGGCTCCTTCTCCTTCTTGCCATTCTGAACGAATGTCACTTTAACTTGTGGATATGGATCCTCAGAGATATCTACAAGACGGGCACCGGCTGTCTCAGCGATAAAGAGCTGGACATTGTTGTCGCTGACCTCGAATACAAATCTCTTGATGTAGTAAGCCTTCACAGAATTGTCCCAATAGATGGCTGTATAGACCTTCTCTCCATCAAACTTCTCCACTTTCATCAGGTCTCCCTGATACTTGTTGAACAGGTCAAGATTGGTGGTGTAGAATGTACCGTCCTTACAGATGGCAAGGATATTCTCTTTCCCTTTGAAGCTGCCAAGAAGCTCACCACGACCATCCTCATTGAGCCTGTTGATATCCCAGTCAAACCACATCTGTTTGCCTCCGATGGTGGAGATACCTGCAGACTTGAGGGCTATTTTCTGTATAGAGTATTTGGTCACAATATTACCCATAGAGCCTCTGTTTTTGATGGCAAGGGGAGAGAAGTCGAAATCGAAGATGAGTTTTTTCAACTTCGGTTTTGGTCTGAGATAGATTCTCAGTGTCTCGGCCTCACCATTGGAGTTGGATGTGAACCATAGGACAGATGAACCCTCTTTACCTTTGGTGAGATTGTACCATTTGTCTTTAGTGACTCCGGTGACTGCAAATCGTTTTGCGTATGCTATACCACCTTTGCCATCTTTATAAATGGCATTGTAGATGGTCCTGTTGTCTGATTTGTTGAATACTGCTACGTGGATGATGTTTCTGTCCACGAATATCTTGTCGGCCACTTTCTTGATGATGTAGCGGCCATCTTTGGTGAATACGATTACCTCATCAATATCCGAGCAGTCGCAGATATACTCTGCATCCTCGATCTTCTTCTGTGACAGACCGATGAAGCCTTCAGCCTTGTTGGCGTAGAGTTTGGCATTGTTAACCACCACTCTCTTGATCTCGATATTCTCAAAAGAGGTAAGGGTGGTCTTGCGTGGATATGCCGCACCATATTTCTTCTTCAAGTTCTCAAAGTATGCGATACAGTAATCCACCAGGTGTTCCAGATGGTGTTGGAGCGCCTTCTCCTGAGCCTCAATCTTCTTGATCTTCTCGTTCACAGCCTTGACATCGAAGCGTGAGATTTTGCGGACAGGCTTCTCTACAAGTTTGTTGATGTCCTCTTTAGTGATAGGCTGACGGAAGAGGTGCTGATATTCAAGCATACCCTGGTATACATCCTTGAGCTGTTTCTCCCAAGTGGATGCATTGTTCTCAAGGATCTTGTATACCTTCTCTTCGAAGAAAATCTTTTCGAGTGAAGTGTAGTGCCAATCCTGTCCAAGCTCTCCGAGTTTGATCTCAAGCTCCCTCTTGAGGAGCTCTTTGGTGTGCTCGGTGTTGTAGCGTAGAATCTCGTCCACTCCGAGGAATTGGGGCTTGTTGTCCTGAATCACGCAGCAGTTGGGGGAGATGGATACCTCGCAGCTGGTGCATGCGTATAGCGCGTCAATAGTCTTGTCAGGTGATATGTCGTTGTGTAGTGTGATGACGATCTCAGCATTTTCTGCTGTATTGTCATCCACCTTCTTGATCTTGATTTTACCTTTGTCATTGGCCTTGATGATCGAATCGATGATATCGGCAGTGGTTACGCCGAATGGGATCTGATTGATAACCAAGGTGTTTTTGTTGAGCTTCTCGATCTGGGCCCTAACCCTTACCCTTCCGCCGCGAAGACCTCTGTTGTATGCAGAGACATCTGCAAGGCCTCCGGTAGGGAAATCAGGGTACAATTCGAACTCTTCCCCTTTCAAATGAGCTATCGATGCGTCGATAAGTTCGTTGAAGTTGTGGGGGAGGATTTTGCAGGCCAGGCCTACGGCAATACCTTCGGAGCCTTGGGCCAACAGGAGAGGGAACTTGACCGGAAGATTGACAGGTTCGCGGTTACGTCCGTCGTATGAGTTTACAAATTCGGTGGTCTTGTCGTTGTATGCCACCTCTTTGGCAAACTCACTGAGGCGTGCCTCAATATAACGGCCTGCCGCTGCAGCATCTCCGGTGAGGATATTTCCCCAGTTACCCTGGCACTCCACAAGGAGCTCTTTCTGTCCGATCTGTACAAGGGCATCTTTGATGGATGCATCACCGTGAGGGTGGTATTTCATGGCATCACCGACGATACTTGCCACTTTGTTGAAGCGGCCGTCGTCGCACTGCTTCATAGCGTGTAGGATACGTCTCTGAACAGGCTTCAACCCATCTTCAATGTGGGGTACAGCCCTTTCAAGGATAACATAAGAGGCATAGTCGAGGAACCAGTCTTTATACATTCCCGACAGCTTGTATTTCTTCTCTCCGTCATTTATGAGTTTGTCGAACTTTCCGGGCTCGGCAGCCGCTATGGCCTCTCCACCCGATATTTCATCCAATTCCTCTTTCCCGTTCAAGTCTTTATCCTCTGTGCTCATATCTATACCGTTTTAAAATTAAAGGATGTAACCGAAACTTTTGAGTTTTCTCTTGTCCTCTCTCCAGTTGGGGTTCACTTTCACAAATGTCTGAAGGAATACCTTCTTCTCGAAGAACTCCTCCATATCTTTTCTAGCCTCCATGCCCACTTTTTTGAGGGATGCACCTTTGGAACCGATGATGATACCTTTTTGTGAATCTCTCATCACATTGATCACCGCCTGGATGTCATATCTCTCAGGCCCCTCCTTGAACTCCTCGATTACCACCTCTGTACAGTAGGGGATCTCCTTTGAGTAGTTGAGGAGGATCTTCTCACGGATAATCTCCGATGCGAAGAAGCGTAGGTTCTTATCGGTAAAGGTGTCTTTGTCATACCATGCTTCATTGATAGGGAGGAGCTCCACTATCCTGTTGAAGATGGCATCAAGATTGAATTTCTCTATAGCAGAGGCGATGAAAACATCTGCTTTAGGAATCTCCTTTTTCCAGTATTCAGCGAGTTTGAGTACCTCTTCCTGAGTACTGATATCTATCTTGTTTATCACCACGATGACAGGGCAGTCCACCATATTGAGTTTCTCCACATACTCCCTGTTCTTGTCGCTCTTCTCTACCACATCGGTGATGTACAGGATGATGTCTGCATCTCCGATAGCTGTCTCCACGAAGTGCATCATGCTCTCCTGGAGTTTGTAGGATGGACGTAGAATACCAGGGGTATCTGAGTAGACTATCTGATAGTTCTCCCCATTCACAATACCCATGATTCTGTGTCTTGTGGTTTGAGCTTTCGATGTGACGATCGACAGTCTCTCACCTACAAGGGCATTCATCAAGGTCGATTTGCCGACATTGGGGTTACCAATGATGTTTACAAATCCTGATTTGTGTGGTGTGTGGCTGTTACTCATAGTCTGTTATTTAACTTTAAGCATAGCTACCTCAGTGTCGGTAAGGAATCTCCATTGGCCCCTCTTAAGGTTCTTTTTGGTAAGACCTGCGAAGTATACTCTGTCAAGTTTTTTGACATTGTAGCCAAGGTGCTCAAACATACGTCTTACGATTCTGTTTTTGCCTGAGTGGATCTCCACACCTACGATATTTTTCTCTGCACCATAAGCGGCTGCGTCGGCTGCGATGAAACCGTCTTCAAGTTCAAAACCCTCAAGAAGTGCATCGAAGTCGGGCTGTTTGACATTTTTGTCAAGAGTCACCTCATAGATTTTTTTCTTGCCGTATGAAGGGTGTGTAAGCATCTCGGTAAGGTTTCCGTCGTTTGTCAACAGAAGGATACCTGTGGTAGACTTGTCAAGACGGCCTACAGGGAATATTCTCTGAGGACAAAGGTCTTTGCTGATAAGGTCCATCACATTTTTCTCTGCGTGAGGGTCGCTGGTAGTGGTGACAAAGTCTTTTGGTTTGTTAAGCATGATGTAGACTTTCTTCTCACCTTTAAGTCTCTCGCCGTTGAATCTTACATCGTCATCGATATTCACTTTTGAACCAAGTTCTGTAACCACTTCACCGTTTACGGTTACAAGACCTGCTGCAATATATTCGTCAGCCTCCCTGCGTGAACATACACCTGAATTTGCGATGAATTTATTAAGTCTTACATCGCCTGTGATAGATGGTGTGAATGTATCGCTGTCGATATTCTCGTCCACCACTTTAGGTGCTCTTTTCTTGAATGGTCTCTCACCTTTGGCTGCAAATGATTTGTCTGCACCTTTTCTTCCGAATGGCTTCTCATCTCTCTTGCCGAAAGGTCTCTCGCTCTTGCCAAAAGGCTTGTCGCTCTTTTTGAATTTGCTGTCACCTTTTCCGAATGGTTTCTCACTCTTACCGAAAGGCTTGTCGCTCTTACCGAAAGGTTTCTCGCTCTTACCGAAAGGTTTCTCGCTTTTTCCGAATGGCTTGCTGCTTTTGCTGAATGGTTTCTCGCTTTTTCCGAATGGCTTGCTGCTTTTGCTGAATGGTTTGTCACCTTTGCTGAAAGGCCTTTCGCTTTTGCCAAATGGCTTTTCGCTCTTATGACCGAAAGGTTTCTCTTTGCCGAAAGGTTTTTCACCCCTCTTGGCAAAAGGTTTGTCCCCATTTTTGCTTGATGATTTTTTCTCTTCGAATTCGCCGTAGCGTCTGCCAAAATTGCGTCTTGGAACTTCGTAACTGTCAGAAGAGTGCTCTCTTCTCTCTCTTTTCTCGGCTGTGCCTTTAGCGGCAGAACCTCTTGTAATTCTTGTTCTCATTATGTGTGTGTAAATTTGGGCGCAAAGGTATCTTTTTCGCTGAAATTTTCCTACTTTCGCAGAGTAAATATTTTTCAACAATTAATTTGAGCGGATATGTGGCGAGAGATTTTCTTCCAGGCCCTTAACTCGATAAAGGGCAACAGATTAAGAACAGCTATTACCATTACAATCATTGCGATAGGGATTACATCCCTGGTCGGGACACTGACTGCAGCCCGCGGTCTGGAAAATTCTTTGGGTGAGGGCTTCGGAAAAATGGGTGCCGGGAGCTTCTTTATCAGGGGTGGCACCGGCGATGGCGGCAGGGGAATCTCCTATCGGGAGGTCACCTCTTTCCGGTCGCACTACCCCGTAGATGCACTCATTTCACCCTATGTGAAGGTGGATACCGGGCTTGATGGGGTTAGTGCCAATGGTAAAAGGTCCACTCCGGAGGTGGAGGTGGTCGGTGCAGATGGCTCATTTGTCGGTTTCAACGGCGGGACCATTTCCCTGGGGCGCAATTTCTCCCCGGCAGAGGAGAGGGGAGGGGCAATGGTGGCCCTTCTGGGGGGCAATGTGGCCAATGCCCTCTTCGGTGGTGTCCTTCCACAGGGGGCAGAGGTAAATGTCAGAGGTGGACGTTTCATGGTGGTGGGTGTACTGGCTGAGATGGGGACCGGTGCGGGCTCTCTGGACAATATGGTCATTCTCCCCATCGAGAGCGCACGTCAGGAGCTACTTTCGGGTCGGGAGCCCTTTGTGATAGGGGTATTGCCCCGCGGGGCAATGGATTTGGATGGTGCTGTAGATGAGGCCGTCGCTGTGATGAGGCGGGTGAGGAGGTTGTCTGCCGGGGAGGAGGATGACTTCAGGATCAGGCGGAGAGATTCGGCCCTCTCCCAGATGGAGAGTATGATGGGTATGGTCACCCTGGCTGCATTTATGATAGGGTTCATCACCCTTTTGGGGGCATCGGTCGGACTGATGAACATTATGCTTGTAAGTGTTAGGGAGAGGTCTCCAGAGATAGGTGTGCTAAAAGCAATCGGGGCAACTGACCATGCGGTAAGATGGCTCTTCCTGACGGAGGCACTTCTGATTGGATTGGCCGGTGGGCTTCTGGGTGTAGTTTTCGGACTTGTGGCGGGTGGTGTGGTGTCGATGGTCCTTGAGATCCCGTTTGTGGTGCCCTGGGGATGGATAGGGGTGTCCCTGGCGGTGAGTATGGCGGTCTGCCTCATCTCCGGATCCCTTCCGGCCGGCAGAGCAGCGGCATTGCCACCCGTTGAGGCATTGAAAGGGGAGTGAAATACTCCGTGTGACCTTGGAGAATAAGGTTCTGAAGGCCTTAGCACCCGCGCTAGATAGCGGGAGGGGCCCGCGCCATCAGGCGTGGGAGGGAGTGAGCGGAGCGAACGCCTGAAGAACCTTAACTCCAAGGTCTTATCCAATCATTCTGTGGAAAACTGCAATACCAGGTGTGATCTCTCCGTTCTTAGCCGACGTTAGTGAGATGAGAAGCTCGTGGCGCCCGTAGTGAGTGTCCATATTGGGAGATTCAACTCCAATAGAGTTATCACGCAGTGAAATATGGCTTTAGGCACTGCGTCAGAGGGGCTAATTCGATGTTATTATGCTAAAATGAGGTGTGACGCAGTGATTTAAGCCCCCAAACGGTGCGTCGTGAATGGAGGCAATACGTGCCGCGCACGATTTTGGCCAAAAATGAACGCGGGAGCTGTTTTTTTAGTGGGTCGCGT
>JAFYXO010000006.1 GCA_017546125.1 Bacteroidales bacterium | reverse complement strand
GGAGCAGACCACCGGCAGTCTCGGCTACCTCGACTATGGTGCCAGGATGTATGACCCTCAGACAGCAAGATGGCTGACTCAGGACCCGCTGGCGGAGAAAATGTATAGTCTAACTCCTTACCGATATGGATTGAATAACCCTATAATTTTTATAGATCCAAATGGATTAAGGGAATGGAAGATGAATTATGGAGGAGAAATTCTAGATGTTACTGATAACACAGATAAGGATGTGATAATGATATGTGATGATTTCGGGGAAGTCTTCAAAACTATGGAGCTGCCAGAATGGACTATACAGGAAAATACTTTTATGGCAGACAATAAGGAATACAAGTATTACCAAATAGACAATAAAGGATATGCACAGACACTGTTTGAGTTTCTTGCAACACATACAGGAGTGGAATGGCATTTTGCAAAATTGAAGGAAAAACAAAGTAAAGCACACGTAAACTTTATTACCACATCTAATAGACATGATAGGGAATCAGTTATGGGTAAACTGTTACATGGTAAGATTAATGGACTGTATGTTTCTGATATGTATAATTTGTATGAATTAATACACAATCATCCTGGAGGATCAACGTATCCTTCTATAAGATACGATAATCAAGGAAATTTGGTTGGAGATATTCCATTTGCAAGCGGAATCTTATATCGCTACGGAGGAGAAATAGACTTTAAAATTTTCACTAAACCTAATACTTATACAAGTTATAAACTAGATATAAAAGTAGATTAATATGAAAAAGATAATAATATTATTGTTATTGGGCTTACAAGTTACCCAATTACATGCTCAACGTACAACGGTGTTTCTTTCAAATGAACTGGAAATTACAGATAAGAATTTAATAGAACTGATAAAATCCCAACTTCTTAGCCAAAAGCATAACGATGGCGAAATACTCTGTATTGAATTTGAAGATGTTATCTCAAAGGATGAGTTTAATTTTACAGCTATATTTTCAGCTTTCTCCAATGTAACTAGGGATTATTTTAAAGCATTTTACTTGGGTCATGCCTATCTGGATGGAGAGTTGATCATCTTTGTTGGTTATTTTCGCGAACGTGATAAATTTTTGGAAGAAATTGATATTGTAAGGAAGAAAAAAAATCCTAAGCGAGCTAAAATTAAAGCATATAAAAGTATGGCTGACTATTGGGAACCACTTAGAGTGAGGAGGCGACCATACTGGACGTTTAAATATAAAAGCGGTAAATATGAATATGTTAAAGAGTTATCGTATACACCATAAAGAATTTTAGCAAGCATTATTGAAATTGATGGAAACGTAGTTTTAGGAAGTAATAACGCAGATACAATTAATAAAGATTAGAGATATGAAAACATTACAACTAATTGTAATATTTACATTATGCAATATTTTACAGTCGTATGCGCAGTACACAACGGTGGTTTTATCAAACGAACTGGAAATCACAGATAAGGAATTGATTAAAACGATAGATCCTCAACTTCTTCGCCAAATTTTTGAAGATAATCAGGCTCTTGAAGTTATCTGTGATGAAATCATATCAAAGGATGAGTATACCTTATATGTGCGACTCATCTTTGATTTGGATGTGAGATTAAAAGCTTTTAAGAGAGACTATTATTGGGGACATGCTTATCTTGATGGAGAATTGATACTTTTCTGGAAATCTTGTAAAGATCTTGATATTGCTGTAAAGAAGAAAAAGGGTAAGTCAGCAAGACTAAGAGTACCAAAGGATGTAATACTATCTACTTGTGGTGGCTATCCAACTATATGGAAGTTTGAATATCGAAATGGTAAATATAAATATATTAAAAATTGGTAATGGTTCAATAGCAGTTGACAATATACAGCAGTACGGGAGTATTTGATGGCACAGGTCTCACCATAGAACAGAACGCCTACTACCCCTTCGGGGCAAGACACAGCCATGGTGGCAGATGGCTGACACAGGACCCGCTGGCTCAGAAGTAATATTCAGAAGCCACATCTATGCCGTTCAGAATAGTCCCCAATAGGGATTATTGTGGCTTCTACCCACTGTTTGCCTGCAGAAGCCACGCTAAGTAGCGTATACAATATCTCGGAAGGGGGGGATGTGGCCACCGAATTGCAGGACATACAGAAAGGACCTGACAGGTACTACAGCTGTGCGGAGAAATATTAAAAATCCACTTTTCTGATTGGACTGTAGCGAATTTAAGTAAAAATACTGCACAGTTTCGTCCTGCAATTCGGAGTCCAGCGAAAACCGCTATACAGGCCATCCTGAGGCCATTTGTGCTGGATACCCAAGCAATTTTCCTCGGGTATCCAACGCTATAGGCCTTCTACATACCTGTGGGACACATCATGCTGGACTCCGAATTGCAGCAGGCCTTCTTTTTGAAAAATCGAGATAATTTCTTATCTTGTCCCACAAGGTAACTATCGAAAGATCTTTGATATACAGCAGTGCTGTAGAATCTGCATCGCTGGTGAGTATGATACGGTGCCAGGATGTATGACCCGCAGACCGCAAGATGGCTGACACAGGACCCGCTGGCGGAAAAGATTTCTCATAGTATGTGTAGCCCAGCGGCACGAATTATATGTTTATTTTATATCTTTGCCCGTTAAAGAAATACTATAAAATATGTCATTACGTTGTGGAATAGTAGGGTTGCCTAATGTGGGTAAATCGACCCTTTTTAATTGTATAAGTTCTGGTAAGGCTCAGTCTGCCAACTTCCCATTTTGTACTATCGAACCTAATGTGGGTTCGACTGTAGTTCCGGATGAGAGGCTCAATGTGTTGGAGAAATTGGTCAAACCCAAAAGAGTGGTCCCCGCTACTGTTGAAATTGTAGATATTGCAGGTCTTGTAAAAGGTGCAAGCAAAGGTGAGGGACTTGGAAACCAGTTCCTTGCAAATATCAGAGAGACAGACGCCATCCTTCATGTAGTAAGGTGTTTTGATGACCCTAATATTGTACACGTGGATGGTAGTGTAGACCCTGTAAGAGATAAGGAGATTATCGATACAGAGCTTCAGATCAAGGATCTTGAGACCATTGAGAATAGAATCAAAAAGGTAGAAAAACAGGCCCAGACCACTAATGATAAAGATGCGAAGAGACTTTACAGCATCCTTCTACGCTTTAAAGAGGTACTTCTTCAGGGTAAATCTGCCAGAGTGGTGACATTTGACAATGCAGAGGACGAGAAGCTTGCTAAAGGTCTTTTCCTTTTGACAAATAAACCTGTCATGTATGTTTGTAATGTGGATGAAGCTTCGGCTGCTACCGGTAACGAACATGTGGAGAGACTTAAAGCAGCTATCGCTGATGAGGGTGCAGAGGTGTTGGTTATCGCAGCCAAGATAGAATCGGAGATTGCGGAGCTTGACAGTTATGAAGAGAGGCAGATGTTCCTCGAGGAGATAGGGCTAAAGCAGTCGGGTGTAGAAAGATTGATCCAGTCTGCATATTCTCTCCTTAATCTTCAGACCTATTTCACCGCAGGTGAGCCTGAGGTTAGAGCTTGGACCATCAATAAAGGTGATAAGGCTCCTCGTGCTGCCGGTGTTATCCATACCGATTTTGAGAAAGGTTTTATCCGTGCTGAGGTTATAAAATATGCCGATTATGTGGAGTATGGCTCGGAGGCTGCTTGCCGTGCAGCGGGTAAACTCGGTATCGAAGGTAAAGAGTATGTCGTTCAGGATGGTGATGTGATGCACTTCCTTTTCAATGTATAGTCTGATAAAAGCATTGTTATGAAATTAAGAGGTATTTTAGCACTTGTGTCTGTGGCAATGTTGGCTGCAGCATGTGGCTCTTCTCCTAAAGAGGAGGCTGTATATCCTTCTCTTCATGGTCAGATAACCTACTTCCAGGAGAAGCACGAACTTTACAATACATTCTCCATTAATAAGGGTGATATCGTATTCATGGGTGATGATGTCGCTGACAGAGGCATGTGGGACGCTTTTTATGGTGCCAATAATGTCAAGAACAGAGGTATTGCGTTGGAGGGGACTGAGTGTACTCTATTCAGAATCAAGGATATTTTAAAGCATCATCCTGAAGCAGTGGTAATTTCTACCGGTCTTTTTGATCTGAAGAAGGGGTGCAATGTGGCAGAGACCCAAGAGAGGATAGCAGAGATTTTGAAAGTGGCAAAAGCCACCTCTCCTATGAGTAAGATCTATTTCCTATCTGTCGTTCCGGATTTGGGTTCCAAAAAGGTTGAGGGCTCTCTTGCCGACAGTGCTAAAGTGATCAATGACTATATCAAGGAGAAGTTTCCCAAGAAATTTATTGACCTCAATTCACTCCTATGTGATGAAAGCGGGTATATCTCGGAGAGCTATTGTGTAGGTGACAACAGGATAAATGGTGCCGGTTATGAGATTATAGCTAAAGCTGTGGCTCCATATATCGGTCTTGAGGCGAGAAACACCATTACCAACGACCCTATCATTGTCCATTCAGACAGAAGCATCGATCCTGCCAGACGTTATGCTCAGGCTTATAAGGAGAGATATGCAGGTCGTTCTGCACACTATATAGCACGCTTGTCTATCTTCAGATCCATTCCAAATACAAACCAGAAGGTGGTAATGCTCGGTAACAGCATCACCAACAACTGCTGGTGGAATGAGCTTTTGGAGAGGGATGCTGCTGAGGTGATCAATAGAGGTATCAGTGGTGATACAGTGCTCGGTATTCTTGACCGCCTGGATGATATAGTAGATGAAAATCCTGCCAAAATATACCTTTTGTCTGGTGTCAACGATATGTTTGAGGATTCAAATGTGGCTAAGGAGGAGGTATGGAACAGATATCAGCAGCTGATAGAGGCTATCTGTGACCGCATGCCTGATGCAGAGCTTACCATCTCTACCACACTCCCTGTAAATCCCCTTACCAAGCTTTATCCGGGTATAAATGAGAAGGTGGCATATCTGAACTCCCAGCTTAAGGCAAATGCGCTCAAATATGGTTACAACTTCATAGACCTGGCACCAATTCTTTCTGATAAAAATGGAGATTTGAGTGCACAGCACACCTGCGATGGTATCCACTTGTTGCCATCTGCATACCATATGTGGAAGGAGTTGCTATAAAGATGAGACCTTATAGTCATACATTTTTTATAATCCTCCTCCTTCTATCCCCTTTATATCTCTTCTCACAAGGGTGGAAGGCACCGGTGATGTGCTGGAATGTGGAGAACTATTTTGATACGTATGACGATCCCGATACAGCTGACGATGAATTTACCCCTCTGGGTGACAAATTCTGGAGCAGAAGACGTTTCAATTCCAAACGTAACGCTATAGCCAAAACAATACTCTCTGTGCGTGACAGCTACGGAGAGTACCCTTTTTTGGTGGGTATGGTAGAGGTGGAGAACAGTTATGTTCTCAAAGAGCTGGTGACGGATACACCACTTGCCAAGCTGGACTACAAATATATCCACAGAGATTCGTATGATCCGAGGGGGATAGAGTGTGCCCTTCTATATAGGGAGGGATATTTCCTGCCGCTTGAGATTAGGAATATAGAGGTGGAGAGGGTTTACCCGGAGAAGCCGATACGACATATCTTATATGCCAAAGGGGTGGAGCTCCACTCAGGAGACACGCTCCATATCTTTGTAAACCACTGGTCTTCAAAACTGGGAGGGGAGAAGCGTTCAGCACCTAACAGGATGGCCTCTGCTCTGAAGGTGGTGAAGATGGCAGACTCGATATCTGTATCCTCACCCGATTCCGATCCCAAAATAATCATTATGGGTGACCTGAATGACACTTATGGTTCTGAACCATTGGAGGCCTTGAAACTTGCAAAAGTTCCCCTGCACATCCTTTCAGGCAGGTTTGATCTGAAAAAGGAGGGGACATTAAAATACAAGGGGGAGTGGGAGCTGATAGACCATTTTGTGGTATCAGATCCTTTGGCGGAGTGTAAAATGGAGATTTATAATCCCGATTTTCTCCTGGAGAGGGATAACCAGTACCTCTCGAAGAAGCCGGCAAGAACTTATAGTGGTCCAAAATATTTGGGTGGAGTTAGTGACCATTTGCCGATAATACTTTATAAATAGTTATCTTTGAGTCATTAAAATGTGTGCGCTATGAAACAATATTTAGACCTGCTACATAAAATCACTCAAGAGGGTACCCTGAAGCATGACAGGACCGGTGTCGGTACCAAATCCATCTTCGGTTATCAGATGCGTTTCGACCTGTCGAAAGGTTTTCCTCTCCTTACCACCAAGAAGGTTCATCTCAAATCGATCATTTATGAGCTTTTGTGGTTTATAAAAGGTGATACAAATATCAAATACCTCCACGATCACAAAGTTACCATTTGGGATGAATGGGCAGATGAGAATGGAGACTTGGGTCCTGTATATGGCCACCAATGGCGCTCTTGGGCCGGTGCAGACGGCAAATCTATAGACCAGCTTTCAGAGGTCATCAAATCACTCAAGAATAATCCCGATTCACGTCGTCACATCGTGTCGGCATGGAATGTCTCTGAGGTGTCAAAAATGGCCCTCCCCCCTTGTCACGCCCTATTCCAGTTCTATGTGGCAGACGGGAAGCTATCTTGCCAGCTTTATCAGAGGAGTGCCGATGTATTTCTCGGCGTCCCATTCAATATTGCTTCATATGCCCTTCTCACTATGATGATTGCACAGGAGTGCGGTTATCAGCTTGGAGACTTTGTACACACATTGGGCGATGCCCACATCTATACAAATCACTTCGAACAGGTGCAGACCCAGCTGGAAAGGGAGCCAAGGGAGCTTCCGGTGATGAAGCTCAACCTCGATGTGAAGAGTGTATTTGACTTTGACTATGAGGATTTCACCCTGGAAGGTTACGATCCTCATCCACTCATTAAAGCACCTATTGCAGTTTAGTATGTTATCAATTATAGTGGCAATAGCATCCAATAATGCTATCGGCAAAGGGAACGATATGCCCTGGCATATTTCGGAGGACCTCAAATATTTCAAGAGGGTAACCTCAGGGCATGCAGTGATTATGGGGACAAATACCTTCGCCTCCATTGGTTCAAGACCACTTCCCAAGAGGAGAAATATTGTGGTGAGCAAGAGGCAGCCTGAGGGTTTGAGGGATGGTGTGGAGTATTTCAATTCATTGCCTGCGGCAATAGAGTCAGCCTGTGCCCAAGATGAGGAGGTTTTCATCATGGGTGGCGGAATGATATATGCAGCGGCCCTCCCATTGGCCGACAAGCTCTATATCACCGAGGTGGAGACAGTGATTGATGATGCAGAGGTCTTCTTCCCGGCGATAGACCTCAACATTTGGCGCGAGGCTTCGCGCACAGAGCAGTTTACCGATGAGAAATCGGGGCTTAAATTTTCTTTTGTAGAGTATATCAAAAAATAAATATGGCAAACAGAGACAGTTTTAGTAGCAGATTCGCAGTATTAGTGGCCCTTATCGGATCTGCAGTGGGGCTTGGAAATCTATGGAGATTCCCATATTTGGTGGGTACAAATGGTGGTGCTGCATTCATCATCATCTACCTCTTTTTCGTTTTTGTACTATGTACCCCAATCGTATTTTCAGAGTTTATAATGGGTCGCAGGACTCAGACCAATACCTTCGGAGCATTCAAGAAACTTGCCCCCGGGACCAAATGGAACTGGGTGGGTCTCGTAGCAGTGATCAGTGCACTTTGTGTTTTGGCTTTCTACTCAGTGGTGGGTGGTTGGACTATTGACTACCTGGTAAAGTCGCTTACCTTTAAGTTCACTACCTCTGATCAGGCGCAGTTAACAAATATGTTCAGTGACTCTGTATCAAGTGTATGGCAGCCTATTATATATCTTGCCATCTTCTTGATAATTACCTGTGTAGTGGTTGTGAAAGGGGTCAAGGACGGTATCGAAAAGTTCTCAAAACTTGTGATGCCTGTGCTTTTTGTGCTGGTGGTGGCCATTGCTGTAAACTCACTTTTACTCCCTGGAAGCCATAAAGGTGTTGAGTTCCTTTTCAAACCAGATTTTTCAAAAGTGACACCAAATACAGTCCTGAACGCACTCGGACAGGCATTCTTCTCTCTAAGTATCGGATGTGGTACCATTATGACCTACGCCTCTTATGTGAGCAAGAAGGAAAATATCTCACTTACAGCATCTATAACAAGTTTGTTTGATACCCTTTTTGCCTTGATTGCCGGTCTTGCCATTATGCCTGCAGTCTTTGCATACGGCATTTCACCATCTGAAGGTCCGGGTCTTGTATTTGTCACATTGCCCCATATCTTCGCACAGATGCCGGGAGGATCCATTATTGCTATAGCTTTCTTCATTATCCTGTTTATTGCAGCGATTACATCTTCAATATCCCTATTGGAGGTTCCTGTGGCATACTTCAAAGAGGAGTTCAATATGAGCAGAGGCAAATCAGTAACTATCTGCTTCTTCTTCCTTTTTGCATTGGGCATACTAAGCTCTTTGTCTCAGGGTATTCTGGCAGATTTCAAGATTTTCGGCCTCAACTTCTTCGATTTGTTTGACTTTATGTCAGCAAACGTGTTTATGACCGGCGGCGGCCTTCTCCTTGTGATATTTGTGGGCTGGAAGCTTAAAAGGTCAGACTTTATGGATGAGATGTCCAATAGTGGTACCCTTAATCTGAAGAAGTGGTTTTTGAATACCATCTACTTTATCGTAAAATATGTGGCCCCTGTGGTGATTATCACCATTATGATAGCTAACCTTATAAAATAGAATAGATTTATGAAAAAGATAGTTCTCGCATTGGCTTCTGTATTGTTTATGGTCAGTTGTGCAGAGTCACCAAAGGTGTCTGACCAGAAGGTGTATTACCACAAAATAGTAAAGGAGCTCTCGTCGGATGAGTATTATGGAAGGAGCCTCTATAAGGATGGAGATGTGAAGGCGGCCAGATATATCATCGGTGAGTTGAGGGAACTTGGAGTATCTGCCCCCCCTGCAGCCACTAAAGAGGAGGTGGGTCTCGAACCTCCATACAAGAGTGAAATCTCCCCTTGCGGCACAGCAAGATGGTCTGAGGGCACAGCTGAGGAGCTCGCTTATCTCCAGCACTTCTCTTACCCTATGAATGTATTGTGGGGTGATATGGAGGTAGTGGTGGATGGAAAAGAGCTTGTGGCAACAGTGGACTATGTGGCCAAGGAGTTCTCTGCAGGTGCTCACGGCACATTTGATGTGGCCTACCTTGATAACAAATACCTCACTTCTGAGGGATTTGTAAAATATGTGGATAGCGGCAGATTCAAGGACAAATTCGTGGTTATAGACTGGGATGCATATCAGGAGAAGCTCGAGTTCCATCCATACGAGAGGTATATGCCATATCTTGTACCACTTAAAAATGTGGGTGGTATCATCCTTAAGAGCAGCAGCGATCACCTTTTCCCATATTTCAAGGCGAGAAGCTATTATACAGCCAATGTTCCTGTCCTTCTGACTACATCCCAATTCCCTTCGGATGCCAAGAAGATAGAGGTGAATATTGACAATGAGATGATCCCTGTGAAGGATGCCCACAATATAATGGCATATATTCCGGGCACCAAAAATCCTGAGAAATGTCTGATGCTATCATCCCACTACGACCATTTGGGACTTATGGGTAGGGATAATCTTTTCAATGGTGCCAATGATGATGCTTCAGGTGTGGCAATGATGCTCGCCCTGGCAAAATACTATCAGGAGAACAGACCGGAATACTCTGTGATGTTCCTGTTTACAGATGCGGAGGAGGAGAACCTTTTGGGTGCTTTCTACTATGCTGAGAACCCAAGAATCCCACTTGACAATGTATTTGCATATGTGGAGATAGATATGATAGCTGACAATGCTAATCATCTCACATACCAGATATCAGAGAATGCTCAAAGCGTGATGGAGCTTTTCCAGGAGGCAAACAGAGAGCTTCCTGTACCATTTGAGGCGATCAACCCTGAGGGATTGAATGATGACAGCGACCACTACGCATTTGCACAAAAAAATGTCCCCGTGTTCTACATGTCTGTAGACGGGGACTATCACGATTACTATCACACTCCTAGAGACACCTATCAAAACTTCTGTGATGAGAATTTTGAAAGGTTCTACGGGATGCTTGTAGGGTTTAGCTCAAAAGCCTCTTCACTATACCAGAGATAACGCGTCCGTCAGCTTGACCTGCAAGCTGTTTGGTGGCGGCACCCATCACCTTGCCCATATCGGCCATAGATGAGGCTCCCACTTGTGCGATAATCTCTCTTACAGCAGTTTCTACCTCCTCTTCGCTAAGTGCTTTGGGGAGGTATTTTCCCATTACAGCAGCCTCTGCAAGTTCGTTTTCTGCCAGTTCAGGGCGGTTCTGCTCAGTGTAGATGGCAGCTGATTCTTTGCGCTGTTTGACCAGTTTCTGGATGATTTTTACAATTTCTGCATCCTCAATGGTATCTTTCTGGCCACCCTCTGCAGTTTTTGCAAGGAGGATGGCTGCTTTGATACCGCGGATAGAGGCCAAAGCCACTTTGTCTTTAGCAAGCATAGCGGCTTTAAGGTCGTTCTGTATCTGTTGTTCCAACATATTCTTCAAAAGTTATTATTCGTGTTTTTCAGCTTTGCTCTCAAGGAACAGCTCGTCCATTTGTACCTGGTCGATGTATGAAGGTGAGTCGATCATCACGTCGCGGCCCTGGTTGTTCTTAGGGAATGCGATATAGTCGCGGATGGTCTCCTGACCGCCGAATAGTGAGCAAACGCGGTCGAATCCGAATGCCAGACCACCGTGAGGAGGTGCACCGAATTTGAATGCGTTGATGATGAAGCCGAATTTGTATTCTGCATCCTCTTTAGAGATGCCAAGAACCTCAAACATCCTCTCCTGCATAGCTGCTTCGTGGATACGGATAGAACCACCACCAAGCTCGGTACCATTGAGGACGAAGTCGTATGCGTTTGCGCAAACTTTCTCAAGATCCTCTTTCTTGTCGCTGTAGAAAAGATCCAGGTGCTCTGGTTTTGGAGCGGTGAATGGGTGGTGCATTGCGTAGAAGCGTTGGGTCTCATCGTCCCACTCTACAAGAGGGAAGTCCACTACCCATAGAGGTGCGAAGTTGAATGGATCGCGTAGGCCGAGGCGGTTACCCATCTCGATACGGAGGACACCAAGCATATTTTGGGTCTTTCTCTTCGCACCACATAGAAGAAGAAGCATATCTCCCTTCTTAGCCTCCAAGCGGTCAGCAACTGCCTGAAGTTGTTCTGGTGTGTAGAATTTGTCCACTGAAGATTTGATAGAGCCATCTTCATTGACTTTGATATAGACAAGACCTTTGGCACCTACCTGAGGTCTCTTAACCCATTCGGTAAGTTCGTCGATCTGTTTGCGGGTATAGTTGGCAGTACCCTCAACATTGATGGCACCGATATACTCTACACTGTCAAATACTGAGAAGCCGTGACCTTGTACCAGGTCGGTAACTTCGTGAATCTTCATTCCGAAGCGGATATCCGGTTTGTCGCTGCCGTAGAAGTCCATAGCGTCGTACCAGCTCATGCGTGGAATAGGGTTAGGGATCTCTACGTTAAGGATGTTTTTGAAAAGTCTTCTCATCATACCTTCGAAGGTGTTGAGTACATCCTCCTGCTCTACGAATGACATCTCGCAGTCGATTTGGGTGAACTCTGGCTGACGGTCAGCACGGAGGTCTTCATCGCGGAAGCAGCGTACGATCTGGAAATAACGGTCGTATCCTGCCACCATAAGGAGCTGTTTGAAGGTCTGAGGTGACTGAGGAAGTGCATAGAACTGACCCGGGTTCATACGTGAAGGAACCACGAAGTCACGTGCACCCTCTGGGGTAGATTTGATAAGGTATGGGGTCTCGATCTCAAGGAAGCCTTCACCATCCAGGTAGTTGCGGACTTCGTGAGCGAGTTGGTGACGAAGTTTGATAGCCTTCTGAAGTGGGTTACGACGAAGGTCGAGGTATCGATATTTTGCACGAAGCTCTTCACCGCCGTCGCTCTCATCTTCGATGGTGAATGGAGGGGTGTTGGCTTTGTTCAGCACTTTGATCTCTGAAAGGGAGATTTCGATCTCACCGGTAGCCATTTTGGCGTTTTTGCTTTGGCGTTCAATCACTGTTCCGGTCACTTGGATTACCCACTCACGACCAAGTGAAGATGCTGTCTCCACTACCTCTGCAGCGGCAGAAGCGTCCACTACAAGCTGTGTGATACCATAACGGTCGCGAAGATCCACGAAGGTCATGCCGCCAAGTTTTCTGGATTTTTGTACCCATCCTGCCAAAGTCACTGTCTGGCCTACATTTGAGATGCGGAGCTCCCCGCAATTATGAGTTCTGTACATATATTTTTTAGATTTTGATTTCTCTATAATTCAACCGACAAAAATAGCAATAAAATCAGAAAAATGGTATAATTCTTATCGTCTTGCCGGACGCCGAAGAGTGTAGAGGAAAATTCATTATCTTTGCCCTAGGATAATCAATTATTCCGTATCTGATTGATACGCAATTAGCGAATGCTATGATAGGAAGTTGTTGGTAACGATTTGGCGACTTTGAGATTGCACCAATCTTCTGCATTATGCTTTGTCAAACAATTCTAATATAAAAGTAGCCAAATTCCTTGATTGACAAAAGAGTTTGGCTACTTTTTAAGTTATAATCTCCTTTTATAGTTATAAATAGTCATAATTAGTCGTATTTCAGTCATAATTTTAGATTATGACTTCGAGAACCAAGTTCGACCTTCAGGAACGATTAATCCGTTTTCTTTCATCTCTGAAAGAATGTTGCCCAACATTCGTTCTTGTTGCTCGTGTGTCTTATTTTGCGGCAGGACTTCTTTTAGATAATCGAATATGGCATCACGCTTTGCTCCTGTAGAACCTGCGTTTTGCAAATACTGCAAAATCATTTGTTGAATTTTAGATTTGTCAAGACCTTTGTTACGTGTATATTCTGGTAATT
>JAFYXO010000005.1 GCA_017546125.1 Bacteroidales bacterium | reverse complement strand
TTAAGCCCCCAAACGGTGCGTCGTGAATGGAGGCAATACGTGCCGCGCACGATTTTGGCCAAAAATGAACGCGGGAGCTGTTTTTTTAGTGGGTCGCGTTCAAAAATCGCCAAAAATGAACGCGGGACCAGATCGCCGTAGACGTGGTGGGAATGAGCGAAGCGAATGCCTGGAGAACCTTATACACTCCGGCAGCTGGTTTATCTCAATGTGAATACGTATGTGATGGTCCCCTCCTGGATGATGGGGGCGGACTGGCTGATATTGAAGCGGGCTTCGAGGGCCGCTTTCTTGGCCGCTTCCCAGAGTGTGGCATCCTGAACGGTGGTACCCTGGGCACCTGGAACGGCGTCAGTAACCTTGCCGTACTGGTCCACTTTTATCCTTACGACCACCTTGCCTGATGCCTCCACACCATAGGCAGGCACAGGAAGATTGCCCATAACTGTACGACCAGCAAGTTTGGCTGAAGGTGCACCCTCTACACCACCCACTTCGGTGTTGCCTTGTGAGTGTCCGGCCTGCAAATTGTCTGACACCTCTTCAGCCACTTGTTGGGCCATAGTGTCCTGTTTGTTTTTGGCACTCGTAAAGAGAGCTTTCTTGTTGATAGGCTTTGGTTGTGGTGGTTCAGGTACCTCCACATCACCCTCTGTCCCCACTGTGGTCTCCACACCACGATTCTCTGTAACACCCTGTACAGGGGCTTCTGAGCGTTGGACGAGTCTGATGTCGTTCTCTGGATCGGCCTCCTGGGCACGTGGCTCCACGCCGGTATTCATCTGTATAGGTTTGGGTTCATCCTGCTCAAACTCAAGAAGGATACCCATCTCCTCTGGTGGTGGATAAATATATTTCAGACCGGCTCTGAATGAGACAAAAAGTAGCCCCACATGGATAAATATGGTGAAAACCAAACCTATCCATCGCCCTTTTCTGTCGAAAGGTGAGGCATATTTGTCGTGATGTCTGACCATTATTCCGGTGATGTTGCCAGAATGACTTTGTATTTGTTGCGTTTTGCGATATTCATAAGGTCCACTACATGTTCAATAGGGACACTCTTGTCTGCATAGATAGAGAATGTGGGATCATCCTCGCTCTGAAGGATATTCTGAAGTTCGGTCTCTACCTGATCAAAGCGGATAGGCTTCTCTTTTCCGTTGATGTGGTAAGAGAAGGTGTTGCTCTTCTGATAGTGTTTGATAGAGACGCTGACGGTAGCTTTTGCAGAGACCTGGTTGGTACTCTTAGGCAAAAGGAGCTTCAATGCGTTAGGGTTGACAAGTGTCGATGTTACCAGGAAGAAAATCAGCAACAGGAACACTATGTCTGTCATAGACGACATTGAGAAGCTGGAATCAACTTTATTTCTACGTTTGATAGCCATAATTATTTGATGGTGTCAGCAGGTTCGTGAAGCATATCCATAAATTCGATGGTGGTGCTCTCCATCATAAATACCAAGTCAGAGATCTTGGATGTAAGGTAGTTGTAGCCGAAATAGGCGATGATACCTACGAAAAGACCACCCACTGTAGTCACCATAGCGGTGTAAATACCACCTGAAAGGAGGGTGATGTCGATATTGTTGCCTGCTTGGGACATATTGAAGAATGCCTGGATCATACCGGCTACTGTACCCAAGAAACCAATCATAGGTGCTCCACCTGAGATGGTAGCCAGGATAGGGAGGTTCTTTTCAAGTTTGGCCACCTCCACATTGCCGGTGTTCTCCACTGCAGCCTGAATGTCTGATAGTGGACGTCCGATCCTTTCGATACCTTTCTCTACAAGACGTGCGATAGGTGAATTGTCATTTTTGCAAAGCTCTATGGCGGCATTGATCTTACCTTCGTGGATAAGGTTGCGGATCTCGTTCATGAAGTTTTTGTCGATGTTGGCAGCTTTTCTGATTGCCCACCATTTCTGACCGAAGATGTAGATGGCTGCGATAGAGAGACCAAGTAGGACGAGCATAAGCCATCCACCTTTTACAGCCATGTTCCAAAGAGAAAAATTGAGTTCTTGTGTAGCAACTACCTCTTGTGCTACAACTTCAGCGCTTGCTTGTAGTAGTGTAAACATATCTATTTGTCAATTTTATTGTTTTCTATATAAGGGTATTCCACATTTGTCAAAAACAGTGCATGGCCTGGAACCGATTGCCCTGCGGCGCATCTGTCTTTCTGATCCAGGAGTTCACAGATCCATTCCGGATCCCTCTTCCCGCGTCCGATCTCAACCAATGAACCTACCACAGCCCTCACCATATTCCTCAAAAACCTGTTGGCAGTGATGGTGAAGACGAGATATTTGGTGGAGTCTGATCCCGCCACTACAGGGGTGTACTCTTCCCACCTCGCTTCGGTAACCTCACAAATGGAGGTGGCATTTCCCCCATTGGCCTTCTCAAAACTGCTGAAATCTCTCTTTCCCAACAAAAACTGCGCCCCTCTGTTCATCGCATCAGTATCGAGATCGAATTTGCAAAAGTACGAATAACTTTCACAAAATGGGTCTTTTGAACAATGAATATAGTATTTATATGTTCTGCTTGTGGCATCAAATCTCGCATGAGCATCCTCGTGTACCGGAATTATCGAATTTACAGATATCCCGTAAGGGAGAATGGCATTCATTTTGTAAACAATCCTCTCCGGATTTGAAACCAGCTCCTGTGAAGAGGAGTCAAAATGGGCATAAAAGTTCTTTGCATTCACACCGGTGTCTGTCCTCCCTGCGCCGACCACATCAATGGTCTCTCCAAGGAGTGTTGAGAGGGTTTTTTCCACCTCAGCCTCAATGGTATGTGCATTTTCCTGAATTTGCCATCCGCTGAAGCCTGCACCGCGGTACGATATGCATAAGAAATACCTCATCAAATAAGAATTTTTACTAATTTTGTAAGTTCAAAAAACTACGCAAAAATACAAATATTTTAATATGGATACTGTAAACATTAAAGAATTAAACGAACGTATTCAGTTGGAGAGTTCATTCGTAGATCTTCTGACCATGGAGATGAACAAAGTGATTGTGGGTCAGAAACATCTGGTAGAGAATCTTCTTATCGGCCTTTTGGCAAATGGACACATCCTTTTGGAGGGTATGCCCGGATTGGCAAAGACATTAGCTATCAATACTTTGGCTTCTTGTGTAAATGCCAAGTTCAATAGAATTCAGTTTACACCGGACCTTCTTCCTGCCGACGTCCTCGGTACTATGATTTACAGCCAGAAGACTGAGCAGTTCCAGATCAAAAAAGGTCCCATCTTTGCAAACTTCATCCTTGCCGATGAGATCAACCGTTCACCTGCAAAGGTTCAGTCTGCACTTTTGGAGGCTATGCAGGAGCGTCAGGTAACTATCGGTGATGAGACATTCAAACTCCCTGAGCCATTTTTGGTGCTTGCTACCCAGAACCCGATCGAGCAGGAGGGTACATATCCGCTACCTGAGGCGCAGGTGGACCGTTTTATGCTGAAAGTGGTGGTGACATATCCTAAGAAAGAGGAGGAGAAACTTATTATCCGTATGAACAATGGCGGCGGTTATCAGAAACCACAGCCTATCCTCAAACCTGAAGATATCGCCAGAGCACGCGAAGTGGTGAAAGAGGTCTATATGGATGAGAAAATCGAGAGATATATCGTAGATATAGTATATGCAACCCGTACACCTGAGGAGTACGGTCTGGGCAAACTTAAGGATCTTATCGCATACGGTGGTTCTCCACGTGCTTCCATCTCTCTTGCTATGGCTGCAAAAGCTTATGCATTCATCAAGAGGAGAGGTTATGTGATTCCTGAAGATGTAAGGGCAGTATGCTATGAGGTGCTAAGACACCGTATCGGCCTTACATACGAGGCAGAGGCGGAAAACATCACTACAGAGAATATTATCTCTGAAATTATCAATGCAGTCGATGTTCCTTAGTAGATCTGTATAGAGAATATGGATAACGAATTGCTGAAAAAGGTAAGGAAGATAGAGATCAAGACCAAATCTCTCTCCCATCAGATATTTGCAGGTGAGTACCACTCTGCATTCAAGGGGAGGGGTATGGCCTTTAGTGAGGTGCGTGAGTACCAGTATGGTGATGATGTGAGGAATATGGACTGGAATGTTACAGCCAGACTCCGTGCCCCTTTCATCAAGGTCTTCGAGGAGGAGAGGGAGCTCACAGTGGTCCTACTGGTCGATGTGAGCGGTTCGAGATTTTTCGGTACCACATCCAAAATGAAAAAGGATCTGATGGCTGAGGTGGCGGCAGTACTCTCATTCTCTGCTTCGATCAACAACGATAAAGTGGGGGCCCTTTTCTTCAGCTCAAAAGTGGAAAAATTCATCCCACCCAAGAAGGGGAGGAGCCATCTGTTGAGGATTATCAGGGAGCTGATCGAGTTTGAACCTCAGGAGAGGGGGACAAATATCGGGGAGGCACTCCGTTTCCTTACCAATGCGATAAAGAAGAAGTGTACAGCATTTCTTCTGTCTGACCTTCTCGATGTGGACCAGAGCGGTCATCCCAATTATGAGGATGCCCTTAAAGTGGCTGTAAACAGACACGATATCTCTGCGATCAACATCTACGACCCCAGGGAGAAAGAGATGCCAGATGTGGGTCTTGTCAATATCACAGATGGAGAGACCGGTGAGCAGATGTGGGTCAATACCTCTGACAGGAAGTGGAGGAGGGAGTTCAAGGAGTGGAATGACATAGTTTACAATAAGGCTATCACCACATTGAGAAAATATAAAGTGGATTGTGTGAGCATCAGGACCGATGAGGATTATGTGAAAGGTCTTGTCTCACTGTTTAAGAGTAGAGCGTAATGATAAGATATATTAGAAATACAGTACTTGCAGCACTTCTGTCGCTTGTATCCATCATAGGGGCCAGCGGACAGGAGGTGCTATCATCCACCTTCTCCAGAGATACCATTCTGATCGGTGATCAGGTGGAGTGGGGAGCCAGGGTGAATGTACCCGCAGATGTCACCATCTGGGTAGATTCGCTGCTCAATCCGGTCGTTCCCGGAGTGGAGCTTATAAAGGAGTACACTTTCGATACACTAAAGAAGAGGAAGAATCACTACGATATCGATATGAAGGCCATTGTCACCTCATTCGATAGTGGTTCATACTACCTCCCAAGGCAGGTGATATATTTCTATAAAGGTGAGGAGCTGGTGGATACAGTGGTGATAGAGGGGAGAAATCTGGAGGTAACCACCATCCCTATCGATACAGCCACTTATCAGATGTACGACATCAAGGGGCCTTACACCTATCCGGTCACATTCAAAGAGGTGATCCCATGGGCAGGTCTGGGTATTCTCCTTCTGGTGATAGCGTACATAATCTATAAGGCGATCAGAAACAGGAGGGAGAACAGGGCATTATTCGGCAAACCTGTAGTGAGCGACCCTCCACACATCACAGCACTCCGCTCTTTGGAGGAGATCAGAGGGAAAAAACTCTGGCAGAATAACAAGGAGAAGGAGTATTACACAGAGATTACAGATACCATCAGGGAGTACCTGGATTCAAGATACGGCATCTCTACATTTGAGAAGACTACAGCCGAGATAGTGAAAGAGCTGGAGGGGATGGATGTGAGTGGCTCCGAGTGGGAAGAACTCAAGGAGATGTTCAATGTCTCCGACCTGGTGAAATTTGCGAAATACAAGGCTTCGGAGGGGGAGAACGAGAGGGCAATCCCTGTGGCGGTGAGATTTGTAAATGCCACCTATGTAACCAAACTGGAAGAGGAGGAGAATCATGGATAGTATCTTTTTCGAATACCCCAAACTCCTCTATCTGGAGTTCCTGCTCCTCCCTATGATAGGGATCTATCTTTACAGGGAGTTGAGGAGGAAGAACCCATCGCTGGTAGTGTCGTCTGCTGCACCATACAGATTCAAAGGGAATCCTCTGCATAAGATTTTGCGCCATACCCCATTTGTGATGAGGTGCATTGCGGTAGCGGCGATAATTGTTGCGATAGCAAGACCAAGATCCTCTTCGATGTTTGAGAAGATTGACTCGGAGGGTATCGATATAGTATTGGCAATGGATATTTCGACCAGTATGCTTGCAAGGGACTTTGAGCCCGACAGGATAGGGGCATCGAAGGATATTGCCATCCAATTCATTGCCGAGAGGCCTACCGATAGGATCGGCGTGGTGGTGTTTGCCGGGGAGAGCTTTACCCAGGCCCCATTGACCACCGACAGGTCTACCCTTATAAACCTGATGAAGGAGGTGGAGTGCGGAATTATCGAGGATGGTACCGCCATTGGAAACGGGCTTGCAAATGCAGTGGCCAGATTAAAGGACAGCCCTGCCAAAAGCCGCGTGATAATCCTGTTGACCGATGGTGTCAACAACAGAGGCGAGATTGCTCCGCAAATGGCTATCGAGATAGCCAAGACTTACGGGATCAGGGTTTATACTATAGGTGTCGGAGCAATGGGTGAGGCCCCATATCCGATGATGACCCCATACGGAGTGAAGGAGATGATGGTGAAGGTGGAGATAGACGAGGCGCTTTTGAAGCAGATTGCCACTGAGACCGGAGGAGAGTATTTCCGTGCCACAGACAATACCAAACTGCTGGAGATCTACCGTCAGATCAACGATATGGAGAAGAGCAAAACCACTGTGGACTCTTTCCCTCTATATAAGGAGGAGTTCCTGCGCTTTGGACTTATTGCTCTGGTCGCACTGTTTGTAGAATTGATTGTAAGACTTTTTGGAGCGAGGAGGATAGTATAATGATACATTTTGCACAAGGAGAATATCTGTTTTTAATATTCCTTATACCACTGTTCTTCATGGTCTACTGGCTTATGCTCAGAGGGAGAAAGAGGAGAGTGGCGAAGTTTGGGGACCCTGAGCTGGTAGCCAGACTTACCCCTGAGAGGTCTTCTAAGAAGGGGTGGGTAAAACTCTTGTTCTACTCATTGGCATTTTTCTTCTTCTCTATCGGTCTTGCACGTCCTCAGATAGGTGCCACCCTTAAGAAACAGGAGGTGACAGGTGCAGAGATTATGATCGCACTTGATGTCTCTAACTCTATGTTGGCTGAGGACTATTATCCAAACCGTCTGGAGAGGGCCAAGCTGGCAATATCCAAACTTGTGGACAGACTTCAGGATGACAGGATAGGTCTGGTGGTGTTTGCAGGGCAGTCATTTGTCCAGCTCCCTATCACCACAGACTATGTGTCGGCCAAAATATTCCTTAACAGCATTACCACCGAGAGTATCCCTGTGCAGGGAACTGCTCTGGGGGAGGCCATCCTCACCTGTGTCAAGAGCTTCAGTATGGAGAGTGAGAACAGCAGGGCCATTATCCTTATAACCGATGGTGAAAACCATGAGGATGATCCTGTCAGTGCTGCTAAAGATGCCACCACTATGGGGGCAAGGGTATTCTGTGTGGGAGTCGGATCAGTTGAGGGTAAGCCTATCCCTAAAGATGGGGAGCTGATGAAGGATAAGGATGGAAATATAGTGGTTACCCGTCTGGATGAACAGACCCTGAGGGATGTGGCCAATGCCGGTGACGGTCTTTATGTGAGGGCCGGAACATCGGAGTTCGGTCTTAACCCTATCATCGACGAGATCAGGGATATGGAGGAGAAGAGGTATCAGAATGTGGTATTTGAGGAGTTTGACGAACAATATATGTATTTCTTCGGTATAGCACTCTTCTTCCTTCTAATAGAGTTCCTGATAAATAATCGCAGAAACAGGAGGAAGCTGTTTGTAATGGTGACCCTTCTGCTCTCCCTCCCGGTTTTCGGTCAGGTGGACAAGAGGGAGGTGCGCTCAGGCAACAGGGCCTACAAGGATGGTGACTACCAGCAGGCAGAGATCGATTACAGAAGGGGTATTCTGAAGGATTCCACCTCCATCGCTGCGCAATACAATCTGGGAAATACCCTCTACAAGCAGGAGAACTATCAGGAGGCAGCCAAGCACTTCTCCACCATCAAGGATACCCTTCAGAACGGTAGGATGGAGCGCAGCTCGGACTATTTCCACAATGTGGGGAATGTGGCCCTCAAGGAGAAGAAATATCAGGAGGCTGTAGATGCATTCAAGGAGTCGCTCAGACGCAATCCTTACGATATGGAGACCAAGTCCAATCTGGCTTATGCCCAGAAGAAACTGGAAGATCAGCAGAACCAGCAGCAACAACAGCAGCAGGATCAGAACCAGGATCAGAACCAGAACCAGAACCAGGATCAAAACCAGAATCAGGACCAGCAACAGCAGGATCAACAGCAAGACCAGAATCAGAATCAGAATCAGGATCAGGACAAACAGGATCAGCAACAGCAGCAGGCTCCCCCTAAGATCACCCCTCAGACAGCTCAGCAAATGCTACAGGCTATAGAGGACAAGGAGAAAGAGACTCAGGACAAGGTGAACAAGGAGAAGGCGGAGAGGGTTAAATCCAAACAGAAAGAGAAAAATTGGTAATATATAAATATGAAGCACGTACCACTAAAAATTTTATTGTTACTCACACTCTTGCTGAGCTTCACATCTGTGAGGGCACAGCATAGTCTTAGTGTAGAGGCACCAAATGTGGTGGCACTGGACGAGGCGTTCAGACTGGTGTATACAGCCACAGGGAAGACCAAGGAGTTTACACCTCCCCAGATAGATGATTTCCAGGTACTGGCAGGTCCCACCACATCGACCATGTCCAGCACAAACATCGTGAATGGGCAGAGGACCCATACCTATCAGCAGAGCTATACCTATATACTATTGGCCAAAAGTGAAGGTAAGTTTACCATCCCCGCGGCATCAGTGGTGATAGATAAAGAGACCTATACCTCCAAAAGCATCACCATTGAGGTGGTCAAGAGTGCTAAAAAGTCAGATTCCTCAGACTCCGGCAATGGTGTGAACGGAAGAGACCGCTACCCGTCGATAGGGGAGGATGACATCAAGTTGACATTGACCTTGAGCAAGAGCAAAGTGGTGAAAGGTGAGCCTGTGATCGCTACCCTGAAGCTGCTGACCCGAACCAATATCAGTGGGGTGGAGGATATCAAATTCCCATCTTTCAACGGATTCTGGAGCCAGGAGATAGAGGCTCCATCAAATCTGGAGTTTGTCCGTGAGACCCATAACGGTGAGATTTACAGTGCCGCATTGCTCCGCAAATATATGCTACTTCCACAGCAGACAGGGGAACTTTATATCGATCCAGCGGAGATGATTTGTGCAGTGCAGGTGAGATCGAATGCGCCTTCCCGCTCGATATTTGACGATTTCTTCGACAATTACCAGACCCTCAAAAAGAGGATTCATACCCCCAGAATGGCAGTGGTAGTATCACCACTTCCAAGTGGGGCCCCATCCTCATTTACCGGAGGTGTAGGTAATTACAAACTCGATGTGAAGGTGTCGAGGGATTCCCTCAGTGCCCACGAGGCGGCCTCTCTGATTGTTACCATATCGGGAACCGGTAACCTCAATCTCATCGAAGCACCCAAGGTGAATTTCCCTCCCGATTTCGAAGTGTACGATGTCAAGAGGAGGGAAGACATTGCCACTACTGCTCATGGCTCTTCTGGTTCCAAGATCTTTGAATATCCGTTTATTCCGAGAAGTTCGGGTACTTTCGAAATAGAGCCTGTGACGTTCAGTTATTACAATGTGAACAGCAATAAATACGTATCTCTCAAATCTGAGCCAAAGGTGATAAATGTGGCAAGAGGTGAAGAGAGCAGCGCCACTGTTATCCCTTCCGGAGTCAGCAAGCAGAGTGTCAAATCGCTTGGCGAGGATGTGAGATATATTGTAACCTCTGCAGCGCACTTGAAGAAAGGGGATGCCTTTGCCATTGCCTCTGTGGGCTTCTGGTGTGGAATGGGGGGTGTTGTTGTACTATTCTTCCTGGCTGCTTATATCCTGGAGAAGAGCATTGCCCGCAGGCAGGATGTAGTGGGCAGAAGGAACAGAAGGGCTAAGAAGGTGGCGAAGGAGAGATTGAAGAGGGCTGAGTCTTTCTTGAAGCAGGAGCTTTATACTGCATTCTACGAGGAGCTGCATAAGGCGATTTTGGGGTATTTGTCAGACAAACTGATGATCCCTGCAGGCGAGCTGAATAGAGATGTTATACGTGAGAAACTGATATCAAAAGGTTCTTCAGATGAATTGGTAGCAGCGTTGGAGGCTGTAGTGGATGCTTGCGAGTATGCAAGATATGCCCCTTCTTCGGGTACTACTGCCATGGAGAACCACTATC
Organism: Bacteroidales bacterium; assembly: GCA_017546125.1. GTDB lineage: Bacteria > Bacteroidota > Bacteroidia > Bacteroidales > UBA932 > CAAGNP01. Next base: position 31,313 of record JAFYXO010000005.1, on the reverse strand, counting down.
AGGAGGCGGTAAGAGTTATTTCTGAAATTGAAAGCTAATGGTTATGAAAAGAGCAATATTGTTTTTGGCCCTGGTGATGGTCTCTTTCGCGGCACTTGCGACAGAGAGGGGTGATTCCCTATGGAATGCCGGGGTGGAGTGTTATGCTTCCGATGATTTCGAGGGGGCGTTGCACCATTTCAAGGAGTTGGAGAACCTGGGGTACAAATCTCCTGAGCTTTATTATAATATGGGTAACACCTATTATAAGATGAGCGGATATATAGCGTACTCGATTCTATATTATGAGAGGGCATTGAAATTGGACCCCTCTTACAAGGATGCATTGTCCAATCTCGAATTTGTCCGTCAGTTTACACTGGATAAAATCGAGGTAGTGCCTGAATTTGTGCTTGTTACCTGGTTCAAAACCGTAAGGCAGGGACTTTCGTCCAATGGATGGGCTTATCTGGCTCTGACTTTTATGGTGATTTTGGCTGCCCTTCTCCTCCTTTTCAGGTTCGGGAGAAATCTGGCATTGCGAAAAATATCTTTCGCTTTTGCCATAATTGTCACTATATTTATGGCAATTTCTGTAATTTTTTCATTTGGATTGAAGGGTGAGATGGAGTCTGAAGATGGAGCTGTGGTGGTAAATCCTGTAAGCTCGGTGAAGAGTTCTCCGAACAATACAGGCAAATCGCTCTTTATTATCCATGAAGGGACCAATGTGACGGTGCTTGAGGAGCTCGGGCAGTGGTTTAAGGTGGAGTTGAGTGATGGCAGACAGGGCTGGGTAGTAAAAAGAGACATTGAAATTATTTAATACTATAAACGGATAAAACTATGACACTAATCAAATCTATCTCTGGTATCAGAGGTACTATCGGTGGGGAAGTGGGCGACTGCCTTACCCCTGTGGACATTGTGAAATTTACTTCAGCTTATGCTGTAAGACTTAAAGAGAGAATCCCCGGAAAGGAGAGATATAAAGTGGTAGTCGGTAGAGACGCACGCCTTTCAGGTAAAATGGTAGATTCAGTTGTTTGCGGTACCCTTATGGCTTGTGGTATCGATGTAGTCAATGCAGGTCTTGCATCTACACCTACCACTGAGATGGCTGTTATTTTCGAGCAGGCTGATGGTGGTATCATCCTTACAGCATCCCATAACCCAAAACAATGGAACGCCCTTAAACTTCTTAACGAGAAAGGTGAGTTCCTTGATGCAGAAGAGGGTGCAAAACTTTTGGCTGTAGCTGAGGCTGAAAGCTTCGATTTCGCTGATGTTGACAACCTTGGTACTATCGAGTATAAAGATTTTACCCAACAACATATCGATGCAGTACTTGCCCAACCACTTGTAGATGTTGAGGCTATCTACAAAGCTGGTTTCAAAGTGGCTTTGGATGCTGTCAATTCAGTAGGTGGTGTGATTATGCCTAAACTTCTTGAGGCTCTTGGTGTACAGTGCGAATGTGTTCACTGCGAACCTACAGGTCATTTCGCACACAACCCTGAACCACTTCCAGCACACCTTGTAGACCTATCTGCAAAAGTAGTGGAGACCGGTGCAGATTTCGGTATCTCTGTAGACCCTGATGTGGACAGACTTGCACTTATCTGCGAGGATGGCAAACCATTCGGTGAGGAGTATACCCTTGTATCAGTTTCTGACTATGTTCTTCAAAATATCAAAGGTGCTACAGTTTCCAACTTGTCATCTTCAAGAGCACTTAGAGATGTGACTGAGGCTCACGGATGCACTTACACTGCAGCAGCAGTAGGTGAGGTAAATGTTGTTACCGAGATGAGAAGAACAGGTGCTGTTATCGGTGGTGAAGGTAATGGTGGTGTGATTTTCCCTGATCTTCACGCAGGTCGTGACGCACTTATCGGTGTAGCTCTATTCTTGTCTAACCTTGCACACAAGAAGATGAAAGTTTCTGAGCTTAGAGCTACCTATCCACCTTACGTAATCTCTAAGAACAAGATCGAGCTTTCTGACCCTGTTCTTATCGACAAGATCCTTGAAGAGGTTAAGAAAGAGTTCGCAAGTGAAAGAATTACCACTATCGACGGTGTGAAGATCGACTTCGATGCTGAAAAGATGTGGGTACACTTGAGAAAATCAAATACCGAGCCTATCATCCGTATCTACTCTGAGGCTTCTGACGAGGCTAAGGCTGAGGCACTTGCACAGAGAGTTATTGCGGTAGCAAATAGAATTAAAGGTTAATGTTCTCGTTCAGAACAACACCTCTTGATCAGCAGCCCGACATCGTCCTTGCCAAAGGGCGGGTCGGGGTGCTTTGCAATCAGGTGGCATGGAACCCTGAGAAAGGGGAGTACCTTTTCGAAACACTCCATCGCGGTGGGAACCTAAAAAAGGTTTTCGTCCCTACAGAGGAGCTTGAAGGGTATGCCGCCCTCAATCTTGACGGATGTGAATTCATTCCGATGGAGGAGATGGTGGAGAACCTTTCGGGGATTGATGCCATAATAGTCGAGCTACAGGAGATAGGGACCCGCTATACACCTATAATAGACCTGATGGGTGCCCTTTTCGGTACCATACACCAGCAGGGTCTAGAAATATCTGTCTATGTGCTTGACAGGGAGAACCCTACAGGGCGATGTGTGGAGGGGACTATGGGATCACTAGGTATACCCCATAGGCATGGATTGACCCTCGGTGAGATCGCCAACATGTTCCATACCGAGATGGGTGCCAAATTCCCGCTCCATATAATATCCTATCTGGTACGCTCCGCTACCCAGTATATGATGCCATGGAGTATCCCTCCGATGGATGATGTGGCGGGGATGTTCACATCGGTATTCTATGGAGGCCAATATTTATGGAGAGGGACAAATGTTACACCCGGTATCGGGACTACCCGTCCATATGAGATGTTCGGTGCACCATTCATGAAGACTCTGGGTGACTATTGTACCAGAAATGGGTTGCGGAACTGGAATGACCCTTCCGGCCCCATATACGATCCGGCCACTTTTATCAGGTGGACCAAATTCGTCCCAGGAGAAGGGAGACATGCAGGAGAGGAGTGCTACGGCTTTCAGCTGCTGCAGAACCCGGGAGTGCAATACCATGCCCTCGGTCACACCCTTAGAATCATGAGATTTGTCAGGAGCGAGTGTCCGGAGTTCGATATCGAGTGCGGACTTGAGGAGATTCTCGATGACAATATCCTCATGGAATATGTCAGAGGTGTCGATATATGGGACGAGGTGAAAGAGAATATCAAAGTGGAGGAGCAGAAATGGATCCGCAAAGCGAAAAAATATCTCCTCTACGATGATAGTTTGTGGAGAATCAAGCAAATATTTTCAAAATAAATTTGCAGTGAAAGTAAATAATATCTACTTTTGCTGCCCGTAATTAAAAACCAATAGAAATGAAAAAAGGAATTCATCCCGAAACCTACCGTCTTGTAGCTTTCAAGGATATGTCAAATGAGCACGTGTTCATCACCCGCTCTTGCGTTAATACTAAAGAGACCATCGAAATCGAAGGTGTTGAATACCCTCTAGTAAAGGTCGAAATCTCTAACACTTCTCACCCTTTCTACACAGGAAAGATGAAACTTGTGGATACTGCCGGCCGCGTGGAAAAATTCTACCAAATATAAAAAAGAAAATAAGCTGCCAAGACAGTATAAAAATAGCGACTCTGACATCAGGGTCGCTTTTTTTGTGTCGGTATTCCATTAGAGCCGCTGGCTTACCCAGGACCCTCTGGCTCAGAAGTAATATTCAGAAGCCACATCTATGCCGTTCAGAATAGTCTCCAAATGGTTTTATTGTGGCTTCTACCCACTGTTTGCCTGCAGAAGCCACGCTAAGTAGCGTATACAATATCTCGGAAGGGGGGGGATGTGGCCACCGAATTGCAGGACATACAGAAAGGACCTGACAGGACATAAAAAAACCGGCCTCGTGATGGGACCGGTTTTTGTGTGTTTCACTGTATGATTATTCAGCAAAAGGAAGTACAGACACAAATGATTTGTTGTTTGCTTTCTTTTGGAATTTTACAGTACCGTCAATTAGAGCGTAAAGAGTGTGGTCTTTGCCCATACCTACGTTTTGACCAGGGTTATGAACTGTACCTCTTTGGCGAACGATGATATTACCTGCTTTAGCAGTTTGACCGCCGAAAAGTTTAAGACCTAAACGTTTGCTGTGTGATTCACGACCGTTCTTCGAACTACCGACACCTTTTTTGTGAGCCATAATCTAAATCTCCTTTTCTTTTAATTAAGCAATTTCATCAATTAGAATTTCAGTCAAATACTGACGGTGACCATTTTTCTTCTGATAGCCTTTACGACGTTTCTTTTTGAAAACGATTACCTTTTTACCTTTGAGGTGGTCTACAACGGAAGCTTTAACAACGGCTCCGTCAACATAAGGTGAACCTACTTTTACTGCACCATCTTGATCAAGAAGAAGTACAGTGGTGAAATCAAGGGATGTACCAGGTTCTGCACCCAAGCGGTTAACGAAGATTTTCTTCCCTTTTTCCACTTTAAATTGCTGTCCTGCAATGTCTACAATTGCGTACATTTATTTTAAGTTTTAAAGTTACTGACTGCAAGCGGTTATTATGGTTAAATAACTCTTATTCAATAGCTTAACAGCCTTCTATTCAATTTTTTGGACTGCAAATGTAATACTTTGTATTTTCTTAACCAAATTTTGTGGAAAAATATTACTTTTGCAGTGATAAAACAAAAATGTTATGGAAGTTCCATTTAATTTTAAACATACAGCGATAGGGATAGATTTCATCGGCAGGGAGATAGAGTGCAATACACTCTCCAATCTCTTGAGACAGAGGCAGAATGTGTTGATTTATGGTCCCGATGGAGTGGGTAAAAAATCTCTGATTAACAAGATACTGATCGATTTCCAGAAGAGTTCGTTGGGTACTATAGTGTGCAATGTAAATCTCCACAACGTAAGGTGTGAGGAGGATTTCTACAGAGTGTATGAGGAGAAGATTAAATTGAGCGGTCTGAATACATTCCAGGATCTCTACAGAATGTCAAATGGTGGAGAGGGGGACAATACCCCTGAACATATCCTCTCTATGCCCGAATCTTTGGCGTCAATGCAGGATGCTCAGGTGATTGTCTATTTCGAGGAGTTCAACAATGTTCTCCATTTTGATGACCCCGACACATTCTTGAAAAGGCTTGAGAAAGTTTGGGGCGGGAAGACAAATGTCACATATCTTGTGACCGGCTCCAAGACGAATGCCATGAAATACATTTTCGAGGAGAAGAAGTATTTCTATGGTCAGATAGAGAATCTTCCGCTTCTCCCTTTGAACGAGAAGGCGGCATCAGATTATATCATACGGACATTCCTGAGGGTAGGTAGGGTTATAGACAAAGAGCATGTGAAGCTGTTCTATGACATTTCGGGTGGCCATCCATACTATTTGTGGCTTTTGTGCTCTTTCAGTTTCAATATGACTAAGGGTTACGTGACACCCGATATCAGAGATGAAGCTATCGCATCTGTCCTATCTCTGAGAGAGTCCTACTTCAAAGGGCTCGTGGATTCACTTTCAAACTTCCAGTTGAGTCTTCTCAGAGCAATATTCGATGGGGTGACCAAGTTCAGCAACAAGGAGGTGATCGAGAGGTACTCCCTTAACTCTTCAGCCAATGTGTTCAGACTCAAGGAGGCTTTGAAGAAGAAGGAGATTATCTATTTCGATGATAAGGATGAACCATATTTCATAGATCCGATATTCAAATACTGGTTGTCTAAAGTCTATTTCGTATGAGTAAGAGAAAGAAACTGGTAGTTCTGACCGGTGCGGGTGTCAGCCAGGAGAGTGGCATAAAGACCTTCAGGGATAGCGATGGCCTATGGGAAAACTATCCTGTAGAGGAGGTGGCATCTATAGAGGGGTGGCATAAAAATAAAGAGCTTATGCTCCGGTTCTATAATGAGCGTCGTGCCCAGCTCGCCACAGTGGAGCCCAACAAGGCACACAAAATCATTGCGGAGCTTGAGGACGATTTCGATGTGACAGTGGTGACCCAGAATGTGGACAATCTCCACGAGAGGGCTGGGTCGACCAAGGTTATTCACCTTCACGGAGAGTTGACCAAAGTGAGGGGTGTGGATGACGATTTTACCACATACGATATAGGGTATGAGCCTATCCACTTGGGTGACAAGAGTCCGAGCGGTGCTCAATTGAGACCACATATCGTTTGGTTCGGTGAAGCGGTGCCAAAATTGGAGGAGGGGGCGAAGGCTGTGAGCGAGTGTGATGTGCTGCTTGTGGTGGGTACATCACTGGCGGTCTATCCAGCTGCCGGACTTGTAAATTACATAACTTACGGGAATCCGATATATTTGATTGATCCTAAGCCTATTAAGATCAATTATTCAAAATATGTCCAGATAGAAGATGTTGCTTCCAGAGGGATGGAAAAATTTCGTGAATGGATAAAAAAGGATTAACTTTGCAGGTTCCCAAATGGTATGCGTTGCGCACTTGTTCCAAGAGGGAAAATATAGTGGTAAAGTTGCTCGAGATGGAGGGTATAACCTGTTATCTCCCCAGGGCAGAGGTCAGGAGGGTGTGGTCTGACAGAATAAAGCGTCTGGAGTTCCCATTGCTCCCCTCTATGGTTCTGGTGAGGTGCCCGGAATTGAAGCTGAGGGTCGCCGAGTCCGCCAAAGGTGTGGTAGAGGTGGTCAGAAGAGATGGGGTGCCGGTGGAGGTTCTCCCAGAAAGTATAGAGGCGCTGAGGGATTTTGAGGTTCAGGCCAAGGGTAATTTCCTTGTGGACGGATCAGTGCTGGATGAGATTATGGGGCAGGGGTGGACAAAAAAGGATAGGAGGGTGATGATGGTGGATGAGAGGTATTCATATCTCCATATTCCCGAGCTCAGTTTGATTTTATGTTTGAAAAAATAGATTAGAATTAGAATATGAAAAGAGTTTTAATGGTGTTGTTTGCTGCATTGGCTTCCATCTCCCTATTCGGACAGTCAAGCGGTAAGTTTGCATATATGGCAGATACCCATATAGCCGAGGGTTCCAGCAGTATCGCTGACCTGGAGGCTTGTATCAAGGATATCAACTCCAATCCCGAGATACAGTTCTCGATCCTTGCAGGTGATATCACCGAGTTTGGCTCCGATAAGGAGATCAAACTTGCCAAATCTATCATTGACAAGCTTGAGAAGCCATATTATATTTTGGCAGGTAACCACGATTCAAAATGGTCGGAGAGCGGTTGCAACACTTTTGAGAAGGTGTTCGGCTATGGCCATTTTGAGTTTGAGGCGTTCGGTGTCAAATTCGTAGGTACCAATAGCGGCCCTAACATGAGAATGGCACCCGCCCTTGTCCCCAGAGAGAGCATTGTCCTTTTGGACTCACTTGTGAAAGCTACCCCTGCCCAGAAGCCTGTCATTTTTGTGAACCATTTTCCTCAAGATACATCTGTGTTGAACTATTTCGAGGTGCTCGATATTTTGAAGAAGTCCAATATACAGCTTGTTATGGGTGGCCACTGGCACAATAACGTGAAATTGGATTATGAGGGGATCCCTGGAGTTTTGGGCAGATCTACCCAGTTGAAAGGCAAGAAGGGGCCTGGTTACAATATCGTATCGGTAGATAACGGAAAGATCTCCATCCGTGAGAAGGTGGTAGGAATGGATGAATTCGAACCCTGGTATGAACTTCAGATGACCGAGGCTGTCCCATTCGAGAAGAGACACGAGGTGTATGGCAACAGACCCGATTACTCTGCAAATGGCAAATATCCTAATGTGAAGGAGATTTGGACTCTTCAGGAGAAGGGTGATATCGGAGCAGGTGCTGTCTATTCAGGTGATAATGTGATATATACCACTACACAAGGTTATGTAAAATGTGTAAGCCTGGCATCCGGGGCACTCAAATGGAGTGTGAAACTTGGTGGTAAGGTCTACTCGACTCCGGCTATCTACAAGAAATATGTAGTGGTAGGGTGTGCAGACAACAATATCTACTGTCTGGATCTTAAGAGTGGCAGAGAGTTGTGGAAACACCACTGCGACAAATCTGTACTTGCTTCTCCAACCATTTTCGACGGAGTGGTATTCATCGGAGCATCTGACGGAAGATTCAGAGCATTGGATATCAAGAAAGGTCATCTTGTATGGAACTATGCAGATGTGAAAGGTTTCGTGGAGTCAAAGGCATATGTGGATGAGAAACAGGTGGTATTTGGTGACTGGGCCAATACACTTTACTCATTGGATACCAAGACAGGCAAACTTCAGTGGACTTGGAAAGTGAAGGGTAGCAGAATGTACTCACCAGCTGCGGTATGGCCAGTAAAACATGAGAACAGACTGTTCATCGCGACCCCACAAAGAAAGACTTACTCTATCGAGGCATCAAGCGGAAGCACCATGTGGGTACACAGAGGTGGTAGAGAATCTGTGGGTATCTCAGACTTGGGCGACAGAATATTTGTGAAGACCATGAAGGATACAGTATTCTGCTTCTCGACTTCTCCTGCGATGGAGCCAAAGGTACTGTGGGCAACAGACACACAGATAGGTTATGATATTGCACCTACACCTACAGCCTTCTATGGCGGTGTGGCTTTCGTACCTACAGACAAAGGAACTATAGTGGCATTGAAATCTGACAATGGTGAGATGCTTTGGAAATACAAACTCTCTTTCGCATTGATTAACTCCATCGTACCTATGGAGGAGAACAGACTGCTGGTGACCACCATGGATGGCAAAGTGTCACTATTAAAATATTGATTTATAAACAAGTAAAATATAATATTTAAAGATGTTAACTTTAAAACTATTGAGGGAGAATCCTCAGTTTGTAGTTGAGAGACTTGCTGTCAAGCATTTCGACGCTAAAGAGATAGTAGACGGTATTTTGGAACAGGATAAGCTAAGACGTGCTTATCAGACCGAATTGGACAAATGCTTGGCTGACCAGAAGCTAAAGGCTAAAGAGATCGGCGGCTTGATGAAAGAGGGTAAGAGGGATGAGGCTGAAGCGGCTAAGGCGGCAGTGGCTCAAATGAAGGAGAGATCAAAAGAGCTTGAGCAGCTTATGGCAGACAGCGAAGCAAAACAGAATGACTTGTTGGTACTTCTGCCTAACCTTCCATGTGCAGATGTTCCAGAGGGTAAAACTGCAGAGGACAATGTAGTGGTAAGAACCGGTGGCAAAGTGGAAGATTTGGGTGAGAATCCACTTCCTCACTGGGAGATTGCCAAGAAATACGATATCATTGATTTCGATTTGGGTGTTAAACTTACAGGTGCAGGTTTCCCTGTATACAAAGGTAAAGGTGCCAAGATCCAAAGGGCTCTTATCCAATATTTCCTTGACTACAATACCAAGGCAGGACATATGGAGATCGAACCACCTATCCTCGTAAATGAGGCTTCAGGTTTCGGTACAGGTCAGTTGCCAGATAAAGAGGGTCAGATGTATCATGCTCAGCTTGACAATTACTATTTGGTCCCTACTGCAGAGGTTCCTGTAACCAATATCTACAGAGATGTTATCTTGGCTGAAAGCGATTTCCCTGTGATGTTGACAGCGTACACCCCTTGTTTCAGAAGAGAGGCCGGTTCATACGGCAAGGATGTAAGGGGTCTTAACAGACTTCACCAGTTCGACAAGGTGGAGATTGTAAGACTTTCTCACCCTGACCACTCATACGAGGCTTTGGATGAGATGGTAAAACATGTTGAGGGACTTGTTTCTTCATTGGGTCTTCCTTACAGAATTCTGAGACTCTGCGGTGGTGATATGAGCTTTACCTCTGCCATTACATACGATTTTGAGGTATATTCTGAGGCTCAAGGGAGATGGCTTGAGGTGAGCAGCGTTTCCAACTTCGAATCATTCCAGGCAAACAGATTGAAATTGAGATATAAGGATGCCAACGGCAAGACAAATCTTGCACACACCCTAAATGGTAGCTCATTGGCACTTCCACGTATCCTTGCAGCTCTATTGGAGAACAATCAGACACCTGATGGGGTTAAGATCCCTGAGGTCTTAAGACCTTACACAGGGTTTGATATGATAGACTAGGATGGAGCCAAACCAGAGGATTATAATGGGAATTGACCCCGGAACCAATATTTTAGGTTTCGGGGTTATCCTCGTTGATGGGAAGAGGACCCATTATATCGATATGGGGGTTCTGGATCTGAGGAAGGAGAAGGACCATTTCTCCAAACTCAAAAGGATCAATTATGAGGTGGGACTTCTGATTGACAGGTACAAACCCAATGACCTGGCGGTAGAGGCCCCATTTTATGGTAAAAATCCTCAGGTGATGCTCAAACTCGGAAGGGCTCAAGGGGCGGCCATTGCGGCAGCACTCAGCAGAGACATACCGGTCTTTGAGTATGCCCCGAGGAAGGCCAAAATGGCAATAACAGGTAGGGGAGATGCATCCAAGGAGCAAGTGGCACTCATCCTCCAGAAGACCCTGGGGGTGGAATTCCAGAGTTCGTATCTCGATGCATCGGATGCTGTGGCAATAGCGATGTGCCACTCATATCAGCTGATAAATCCCCTATTGGACACATCAGCTTCCACTTCGTGGGAGGCTTTTGTAAAATCCCACCCTACAAGGATAAAAAAGTAGAAAAGAGATTAAACTTTTACCTTTTGAAGTAGTCAAAAGGATGTAATTGATAAAGATTGAAAATAAAGAATGGTAACCAGAAAAATTAAATTGCTTCTCGCCATGTTGTTCCTTTCGGTGGGAAGTATTTATGCACAGCCAGGGTCGATTAAGTTGAGACTCGTGGACTCTTTGACAAACGCCCCGGTAGATTTTGCTTCGGTGTATGTATCTAAGGATGGAACAGTGAAAGGGGCAAAGCACTCAATGACAGATCAGAATGGTCATGCGATCATAGAGAAAGTGGCTCCCGGCCAATATATCTTCAAGGCGGAGCTTATGGGTTATAAGATCAAACAATTCCCTGTGAATGTAGCCAAAGGTCCCGTTGATCTTGGTGAAATCAAAATGCAACAGGATGTAAATACCCTTGAACAGGTTGTCGTTTCAGCTGTGGGTAACCCTATTGTGGTAAAGAAAGATACCATTGAGTATAGTGCGTCAGCCATTAAGACCTCAGACAACGATATGCTTGAGGACCTTATTAAAAAGCTTCCCGGATTTGAGGTGGATAGCGACGGTAATATCACAGCCAATGGTGAGACCATCAAGAAAGTATTCATCGATGGTAAGGAGTTCTTCCTGGATGACCCTCAGTTGGCTTCAAAAAATATCCCTGCCAAAATCATCAATAAAGTGAAGCTTGTAGAGAAAAAGTCTGAGCAGGCTGAGTTTACCGGTATCGATGATGGTGATGAGGAGACAGTTCTCGATCTTAGCATCAAGCCGGGTATGATGCAGGGATGGTTTGGTAACTTTTCTGGTGGTGGCGGTATGGATATCGCCAATACAGACCACGATGCAAGATTCCAGGCTGCAGGTATGGTGGGCCGTTTTACCGACAAGACACAAATCAGTTTTATCGGTAATGGAAACAATACCAACAACCGTGGCTTCCAGGATATGGCGGGAGAGATGATGGGCGCTATGAGAGGTTCTGGTATGAGAGGCATGGGGGGCATGGGAGGAATGGGTATGGGTGGCAACAGTGGTATCACCACATCGTGGATGGGTGGTGTCAATGCCAACGGTTACCTCTTCGACGGTGATATGGAACTCGGTGGCAACTACTTGTACAATGGAAATGAGAAGGTGCTGGAGGAGAAGACAAACAAGATGACAATGCTTAATGACAATGAGACCATCACTACTGTAGATGATGCTTACAGTGTTACAAGGTCACAGGGGCACAGAGCAGGTATCAGAGCAGACTGGGATATCACAGACAAGACTTCACTTTTGTTTACACCACAGTTCAATTTCGGATATGGTGATTTTATAGACTCTACATACTACTCTACCGACAATAACCTTAAAGGTAAAGTCAATGATGGTAGCAGTACTTCGAATGGTTATAATGAGAATATGACCGCAAGTGGTAGAATCCTCTTGAGACAAAAAATTGGTAGCACCAAAGGTCGTACGCTGTCTGTGAATGTGAATTACAACATCTCTCAGAACAGTATGTCGGGTGACAACCGTTCTATAACCAATTCATACGATGAGAATGGTAATAAGTCGACCACATTGATCGACCAGCAGTATGCACAGAACAGTGACTCATACACTTTGGGTGGAAGATTCTCCTACACTGAGCCACTTGGCAGAAACTTCTTCCTTGAGGCGTCATACCGCTACAATTATAAAAAGACAGAGGCGGAGAAGATGACCTATGATTATGATGCGGCGACCAATTCATACTCAAAACTTGATACCCTCTACTCAAGCAGATACAACAATACCTTTATCAATCAGGATGCAAGACTTAACTTGGTAAAACAGGAGGAGAAGTATAATTTTCAGGTAGGTTTCAGTGTTCAGCCGGCATACACCAAAAGTGTGACCACTTTGTTTAAGGAGAACAGAGACAGTGTCCTTGCCTACAATGTGGTAAACTTCGCTCCATCTGCAAGATTTGATTACAGATTCTCTGACCGAAATTTCTTGAGAATCAACTATAGAGGCTCTACAAATCAGCCATCTATCACCCAGTTGCAGCCTGTTCCTGACAATTCAAACCCTTTGAGAATCACCTTGGGTAACCCAAAATTGCAGCCTGAGTTCACCCACAGGCTCAACTTGAATTACAGAAACACCAATACCGAGACCTTTGCTTCTCAGAATGCAAGTCTCTATGCTACATATGTGAAAGATGATATTATCAACGCAAGCTGGTATACATCTTCAGGTGTCCAATACACTGCACCTATCAACTCCAAGGAGGGAACATTCACAGCCGGCGGTAGATATATGTTCAATTCACCTATTGCCAAGTCTAATTTCTCTATCATGTCGTTCACAAACTTGAGTGTGAGTCGTGGTTTGAGCTATACCGGTACAGGTGATGTGGAGACTTTGGATGAGATTATCGATGACCTGATTGCAGGAAAGACCACTACATTGAATGTGTCGGAGAGACTTAACTTTGTCTATAGAAGTGATGTGTTTGAAGCACGTTTGGGCGGTAGTGTGAGATTCCAGAATGCATGGTATACCATCAAAGAGCAGGAGAAACCATCTACATGGACCAACTCTATCAATGGTGAGCTCAACTACACTATGCCATGGGGAACAGAGATCAAGACAGATGCAAGATACACCTTCTATGTAGGTTATGAGGATGGTTATAACGAGCCTACCTGTGTATGGAATGCAGAGATCTCACAACTTCTGTTCAAGAAGAGAGCCACTTTGAGATTCAAAGTTTACGATATCCTCCAACAGGCTAAAAATGTCTATAGAACCACTACAGACAACTATGTTCAGGATGTGGAACAGAATACTTTGGGACAATACTTCATGCTAAGCTTCACCTTCCGTTTCGGAAGCTTTGGCAAACAAGGTATGGGAGGTCCTGGAAGAGGTCCCGGAAGAGGTCCTGGCGGTGGCCCAGGTAGAGGTCCAATGGGTCCTCCAAGAATGTAGTAAATGGCTGCTATTTATAGGAACCACAAGGGCTTTAATCAGCTTTTGTGGTTTTTTTATTACTATTTACGGCTGGAGGTGAAGACCCTGAATTTATTGATAAGATTTGTCATATCCTCGGGAAGTTCGCTCTCCACGAGGATATTTTTTCCTGTGCGTGGATGGATGAAGCCAAGTCTTTTGGCGTGAAGGGCCTGGCGTGGAAGGATCTCAAAGCAGTTGTCGATGAACTGCTTGTATTTTGAGTAGAGGACACCTTTCAGAATTCTGTCTCCACCGTAGCGGTCGTCGTTGAATAGGGGATGTCCTATGTGGTTCATGTGGACACGAATCTGGTGTGTACGACCTGTTTCAAGTTTGCACTCTATAACTGTGACATATCCAAGTCTCTCAAGTACTTTGTAGTGTGTTACTGCGTGTTTGCCTGAAGAGCCGTCCTCGAACACTTTGAATTTGAGCCTGTCGTTAGGGTCCCTCCCTATATGGCCGATGACTGTCCCCTGATCCTGCTCCATATCTCCCCATACGATAGCCACATAGCGTCTGTCTATGCTGTGGTCAAAGAATTGTTTGGCCAGGTGAATCTGTGCCTCATCTGTCTTGGAGATGACAAGTGTGCCGGATGTGTCTTTATCTATACGGTGTACCAGTACACCCATCCTGTCATCTTCCGCATCAGGACCCTGGCTCCTTCCAAGGTAGTGTGCAAGACCGTTTATCAGTGTCCCTGTATAGTGTCCGCAGCCCGGGTGTACCACCAGACCTGCAGGTTTGTTCACTACAAGTACATCGTCATCTTCATATCTGATATCAAGGGGAATCTCTTCCGGGATAATCTCAAATCCACGTCTGCGGTAGGGGAGTACAAATGTGATGACATCAAGAGGCTTTACCCTGTAATTGGCTTTTACGATCACATCATTCACACGTACATACTGGGCCTCCATCGCCAACTGGATTCTGTGGCGTGAGGTGTGCTCCATACGAGTGGTGAGGTATTTGTCTATCCTGAGGAGTGACTGCCCTTTGTCTACAACGAACCTGAAATGTTCAAACATCCCACCTTCGGCGTTGTCACCATCACCACCTTCAAGATCGATATCTTCCAATTCCAGTTCGTCCTTAATCATATCTTACTCCTCCTCTTGAGTCTCCTCTGCAGGTTCTTCAATAACTATTTTTGATTCGTCTTTGGTGAGATATATCTCTACACCGGTACCGAGTCTGTATTGTATTGAATCCGAGTATGCAGGTACTTGAAGATAAACCATAGCATTCAATGAGTCGCTATAGTCAAGAACTGTCTCATCAAAAGAGATTTTATGGATATTGAGAGAGTTATCCTGCAAAAGATCTTTGGCTATCATGAGTTTGTAACCCATCACATTTGGTACATATGTAATGGTATCATTCACATTCATACCCAAAACCAAATCGATAGGGGTATCTGTCTCTATCTCCACACCTGGGGCGATAGTGTCATTTGCTACCCTTTGCTGTAGCACGTTGTTGGTGGCGATATCGTACTGGTATATGAGTTTGCCTACTGTAAGACCGCTTGATATGATCTCTGTTTTTGCCTGTCTGAGTGAATATCCCACAAGATCCGGCATAGCTACCATTTGTGGATTTACGGAGTTGATGGTGAGCAGCACCCTGCGACCTTTCTTTACATAGCTGCCAGCCTCGGGGTTTTGTCTGGAAATGTGGCCACGAGCCATCCTTTTGATATATACTGAGTCTGTCACCTCAAGTCTCAAATGTGCCTCTTTGGCCAATAGCTGAGCTTCGGCCACAGGCATGTTTGTGAAGTCTGGTACTACCAGTTCGTGATTGTGTTTGGTGACTACTCTTAGAAAAATATTTACGCAGACCAGCAGTACCACCAGGACACCGCAAATCATCGCAATATTCTTTATCCAAATGATTTTGTTGCTATTATTTCCCATACTCCAAAAATAGTGAAAATATCTTTAAGCAGAACAGGTAACCCCATAAAAAAGCAAAAGGCTATCATCGCATAGCGATTCAGCCTCGTACTTCTTTCGTTTGTGCTATCTCCTAGAAACGATCCTCTGAAGATACAGTTAGTTTCTTGCGACCGTGACGACGGCGAGCTGCCAATACGCGACGACCATTAGGGGTAGACATACGTTCGCGGAAACCGTGTTTGTTACGGCGTTTGCGTTGCGAAGGTTGAAATGTACGTTTCATATCTTATTACTATTTTTAATTATTCCAAATTTGGGAGTGCAAAGATAGATAAAACAAACCAAACTATCCAAATTTTTTGACAAATATTATTCTTTTCTCCCCAAAATATTCTTCGGAGAAGAAGTCGCTTATATTCATACTGTTGAATAGCTTTTGGCTAAGTTTTAAACTCCTGGCACACTCAGATATCTCCATATTTGTGTCTCCACCTTTGAGAAAAATCATCTCTGTGGTGTATTTCCCTTTCACCCAGGGGATGAAATTTTTAAGTTCTGTAACCGCCCTTGATACTATATAATCGTATGTGTCGGGGAGAGCTTCCACTCTGGAACAGACTGTTGTGACATTCTTCAGACCCAGTTCGTTGGCCACCTCTGTGGCTACTTTTATCTTTTTGCCGATAGAGTCGCATAGGGTAAAGTGTACATTTGGGAACATAATGGCCAATGGGATTCCGGGGAAGCCTCCACCTGTACCCACGTCAAGCACTTTGGCCCCATCAGGGAATGGGAATCTGGCAATAGCCAGTGAGTGGAGTGCATGGTGCATGTAGAAGTTGTCCATATCCTTGCGGGAGATGACATTTATCTTGCTGTTCCACTCCGAATAGATTGAGTGTAGCCTGTCAAACTGTCCCTTCTGCTCTGCCGAGACCTCAGGGAAGTATTTGTATATAATAGTGCTTTCGATCATAATCTGTGTCTAATGTGCTTCCAGCCAGTTTTTGCCATAATTGCACTCAGCTGTAAGCGGTATTCCTATATCCATTACCCTCTCCATCTCCTCCTTGACTGCCCTCATCACCCTGTCGAGTTCTGATGGGGTGGTGTCTATTACAAGTTCGTCGTGCACCTGCAGGATAACTTTACTTTCAAAACCCTCTTCTGCGAATCTCTTCTCCACATTGATCATTGCCAGTTTGATGATATCTGCAGCGCTCCCCTGGATTGGGGCATTGATGGCATTTCTCTCAGCGAGGTTCTTTACATTGACATTGCGGGAGTTGATATCCGGAAGATAGCGTTTCCTCTTGCAGAGTGTTTCCACATACCCTTTCTCTCTGGCAGACTCTTTCATTTTCTCCATGTAGTTCCATACATCTGGGTAGTGTCTGAAGTACTCTTCAATAATCTCTTTTGACTCTCCGCGCCCTATGTGCAGTCTCTGGGCAAGCCCGAATGCCGAGATGCCATATATGATCCCGAAGTTGACCATTTTGGCCTTTCTTCTCTGGTCGCTTGTCACCTGATCTTCTCCGACTTTGAAAACTTTGGCAGCAGTGGCGGTGTGTACATCTTTCCCCTCCCTGAATGCCGCTACAAGCTCCTTATCTCCACTCATGGCCGCCATAAGTCTAAGCTCTATCTGTGAGTAGTCGGCAGAGACTATATAGCCGTCCGGATGGGATGGGATGAAGGCCTTTCTGATCTCCCTGCCGAGTTCTGTCCTGATAGGGATGTTCTGGAGGTTGGGCTTCACGGAACTCAATCTTCCGGTGGCAGTGAGTGCCTGATTGAATGTGGTGTGAACCTTACCTGTCTTGGGATCTATCAGAGACGGAAATGGCTCAATATAAGTGGAAATCAGTTTTTTAAGACCTCTGAAGTCAAGTATGTCCTTTATGATAGGGCTCTTTTCCTCCATCGACAGAAGTGTCTCTTCATCGGTGGGGTAGGAGTCTTTCGCATTTTTCTTCACTTTGGGGTTGAGGGCCAGTTTCTCATAGAGCAGGATACCTATCTGCTTGGGTGATGAGATGTTCAGTTCAGGATTCTCAGCGCACTCTCTGATCCTCTCCTGGATGGTGTTCATCTTCTCGAGAAGCTCATTCTTGAACTCAAGCAACATTCCGGTATCTATCTTGAACCCCTCCTCCTCTATATTTGCAAGGACTTTAAGCAGCGGCTCTTCGATGGTGTGGTACAGCTCCACCAGAGAAGGGTCTGCTTCCAGTTCCTTTGATACCTTTTTATATAATGGTATTAGCACCGATGCCTCCGCTTTATCGCGGGTGGTGGTGTCAGATGGGGCACTCTCTGCAGGTGCGGAGAAAAGGTCAAACTCCTGCACAGGCTCCGCTTCCGCTTCAGCCCCTATATTGTTGACGTCTATATCAAGATATGTCTTCGCCAGTATCTCCAGTTTGTGGGTCCTCTCTGGATTCAGAAGGTAGTGCATGAGCTCAATGTCCTTCAGGGGCCCTTTCAGTTGGAGAGCTCTGCTTCGCAATGTATGTATATACTCTTTCAGGTTATATCCCACCTTAGCGACAGATTCATCCTCCAGAATGGCGCGTGCTGCACCCCAGTCGGAGGTGGTGTAGACGCTCTCCCCACTCGACAGAAAGAGGTTCTCCCCAGAGATCCTGATACCAGTCTCATGCTGCTGTGAGCAGATTTGAAGGAGTTCTTCCATATCTATGGCACGGAGTGCAATCTCCTCTTTTTTAACCTCTTCCGAGCAGCTGCAGTCGCCGAAAGTGGCAGGGAGGAGTTTGAGGAGTGAGGGGAATTCGTATTGCTCAAAGAGCTTATGGCAATCGTGCCCGTTTCGTACCTCCAGAAGAAGTGACTCTTCCGAAAATTCGATGGGGACATCTGTTTTGATGGTGACGAGGAATTTGCTCAGCGGGAGCTGTTCGCGTGCCTCTTCGAATGCTGCAGCCTGCTTTGCAGGGAGCTCTGAGGTGTGGGCGAGTATATTCTCCACTGAGCCATATTTGGCAATAAGTTTCTTTGCACTCACCTCTCCGACTCCGCGGACCCCGGGAACATTGTCTGAGGCATCGCCCCATAGGGCAAGGATGTCAATCACTTGGGAAGGGTGGGAGATCTGGAATTTCTCGCAAATCTCGGCTGTGCCCAGAAGCTCATTCTCTGCACCGCTTTTTCCCGGTTTGTACTGGAATATATTTTCTGAGATAAGCTGTCCCAAATCTTTGTCGGGTGTCACCATATATACTGTGAAGCCCTGTCTTTCACCCATTTTGGCGATAGTGCCTATCACGTCGTCAGCTTCATACCCGGGAATCATCAATACAGGGATACCGAGTGAACTGACCAGCTCTTTAAGTGGCTCAAGGGCCTCTTTGACCAGTTCGGGTGTGGCGGAGCGGTTTGATTTGTATGCATCATAGCTCTCGTGACGGAAGGTCTTGCCCGGGGGGTCAAAAGCGACACCGATATGGGTGGGGTTCTCCTTTCGGATAAGCTCCATGAGGTATTTCATGAAGCCGTACAGGATGGATGTGTCTACCCCTTTGCTATTGATCATAGGGCGACGCAGGAATGCGTAATACATCCTGAATATCAGCGAGTGTCCGTCTATGAGGAATAGTTTCTTCATCTGTTGTCACATTCGTACCACTCTACATAAGAGGTGGCAGTTTCGTATAGTTTCAGTCTGTCGACCAATGTGCCGGCAAAAGTGCTATCCTTCGCCATTTCACCCTGAAGAAGGGATGCAAAGTGAGCAATCAGGTTTTCTGAGGTGGGGCGGAAGGGGGTTATTATGACATTTGTATACACTTTCGAGAGCTCTTCAGCCAAAGGGGTCCCATCTCTCAAAACGAGTGCGTGATCAAACTTGTCGATGATAGTTCTCTCCACTAAATGTTTGAGGTCTCTGAAGTCTGCCAGCATCCCATCGCTGGAAGATGATGGCGCTGAGCTGTTTACAGCCCCTTTTATGGTGACTGACAGCTTGTATGAGTGGCCATGTATCTGGCTGCATTTCCCTTGGTAATCGGGCAATGAGTGGGCACACTCAAACGAAAATTCCTTAGTAATTCTTATATTAGTCATAACCTTCAAAATTAGTAATAATTTATGAATTTGGATAATATGAAAGAAATTAGTTCTTTTAAATGTTTTGCTAAATTTTTTTAATAAAATTTGGTGGAATTCTAACACTTCTTTAAATTTGTAAACAAAAATATAATACTATGTCAATAGATATCAATAATTATCTTTCTGATAATGCGAAGAATATGAGAAGGTCGGCTATCCGTGACCTTCTAAGTGTGGCCAATAAGCCTGAAATTATATCATTTGGTGGTGGTTTCCCTAATCAGGATACATTCCCTGTAGAGGATTTGAAGCAGATTATGAATGACCTTCTTACCGAGGAGCCACATAAAGTTCTCCAATACGGATCTACTGAAGGTAGTGTTCTTCTACGCCAGCAGCTTGCCAAGAAATATCAGGCAGACGGTCTGGATGTTACAGAGAAAAATATTGTTATCACCACAGCTTCACAACAGGCTATTGACCTGATCGCAAGAATCCTCATCAATCCTGGCGATACTATCCTTTGCGGTCTTCCATCTTATTTGGGAGCTCTTCAGGCGTTCTATTCATACCAGGCAAATCCTGTGGGAATTCCTAAGGATGAGCATGCTGAGGTGGTGGTAAAAACACTCTGTGCTTTGGGTAAAAAACCAAAATTCATCTATGCTATCCCTGACTATCAGAACCCTACAGGTGTTACCATGACTATGGAGCAGAGGTTAGAGATCGTAGAGGTGGCTAAGAAATATGACTTGATCATCCTTGAGGATAGTCCATATAAAGAGATCAGATTTGATGGCGAATCTCTCCCTACCATTTACTCTATGTGTCCTGAAAGGGTTATTCTGTTGGGTACACTATCAAAAACATTTGCACCAGGTTTGCGTCTTGGTTGGGTTTTGGGATCAGAGCAAGTTATCGAGAAAATTATCGTGGCAAAACAGTCAGCTGACCTGTGTACACCTATCTTGAATCAAGAGTTGGCAGGCAGATACATTGCATCTGGTAAATTTGATGAGAACCTTAAGAAGACTATCGCACTTTACAGAGGTAAGAGAGATTTGATGCTTGAGTGTCTTGACAAATATATGCCTGAGGGTGTTACCTGGACAAAACCTGACGGAGGTCTGTTTATGCTTGTTACCCTCCCTGAAGGCTACGATGCCAGAGATTTGTTTGATCTGGCTATCAAGGAGAATGTGGCATTTATCATCGGAGAGGTATTCTTCTGCGATGGTGGCGGACAGAACACACTACGTCTGAACTTCTCATATGTATCTGACGAGAAGATGGTTGAAGGTGTCAAACGTTTGGCTACAGCGACCAAAAAACTTATGGGTATAGAGGAATAATCTACAGTTTGGACAATATATCTTCTGCAGAGGGACAGAAGTGGATGAAGGTTTGGTCATAACCTTTCAGAAACTCTGTCTCTCTCATTTTTTCTATCATCTCTATTATAGGGTCATAAAATCCTTCCAGATTCAGAATGAATACAGGTTTGTCGTGAAAACCCAATTGGTGGTTCACGATATATTCGAAGAGTTCGTCAAGTGTCCCGTAACTTCCGGGTAGGGCGATACAGCAGTCGCTCATCTTCTCCATCACCTTTTTCCTTTCACTCATATCCTCCACCTCTATCAGGCGGGTAAGCCCCTGGTGGCACACCTCTATCTGTTTCTCCTGGTAGCTTTTCTTCCCTTTGAACCCTCTTGGGAATACACCTATAATCTCCCCGTTTTCAGAAAGAGCGCCATCTGCAAGGGAGTTCATAGTCCCTACGCAAGCCCCTCCGTAAACAATGGATATCCCTCTCTTGGCCAGTTCTGCTCCAATGGCAAATGCGGTGTCAGAAAAAATTTGGGACCTGCCTGTGGCAGATCCCAAATATACAGCAGCGGTTTTAATCATAGACTATTTAACTTGTTTGCCTTTTGACCAGATACCGCAAATTTCGTAGTGGTGGTTAAGGATAAGGACATTAGCCTCTTTGCCTTTCTCAAGAGAGCCCACCTGGTCATAAACACCCATGATCTTGGCAGGTGTCTCTGATGCCATTCTGATAGCATCTCTTAGGGTAGTGCCCACCTTAAGAACCATATTTTGAACAAGTGTAT
This sequence comes from Bacteroidales bacterium, assembly GCA_017546125.1. Classification (GTDB taxonomy): domain Bacteria; phylum Bacteroidota; class Bacteroidia; order Bacteroidales; family UBA932; genus CAAGNP01. Next base: position 9,560 of record JAFYXO010000005.1, on the reverse strand, counting down.
CCATAGTGGCAATACTGCCTGCAAGGTGGTTTACACCTTTTACTTTACATACACCGTTTTCGATGTAAACATTGTCTTCAGGGTTTACTTCTCCCTCATAGTCTGCGTATGCAAGCGCAGCTGTGACAAGAGCAAGTTTTTCCACACCTTTGATCTTGTAAACAAGGCGGAGAATGGTAGAGGGAAGGTGCTTACCGTCTGCGATAACCTCTGTGGTCATATCATCGATAAGGTAAACGCTCTCTACTGTACCTTCGTATTTGTACTCACCTTTTTTGTGGAAACCTGGCATAGCGTTGTATAGCTGTGCTGTGTGTGTGAAGCCTGACTCAAATCCCTCAAGAACCTCTTTGTACTCTGCAATAGTGTGTGAGATTACAGGGAGGATATTGTGTTTTTTAAGCTCTTTGGCCAGAACACTTGAGCCCGGAAGCTCAGGAGCTGCATCCCAGCGTCTGATGCATTTGGTCTTGTCAAGGATGATGCTGTACTCAGTGGGATCAGGGTTCTTCACTTTATATTGTTCTTTGGTCATATCTTCGCTCAGATATGGACTCACTACGTGAAGACCCTTGATGGTAGAGTCACCTTTTTCCATCAATTTGGCGCACAATCCATCGATCTCAATGACCTTGTCTCTGGTGGTAGGTGACAGGGTAGGGAAAATGGTGGTGGCACCATGTGCAAGATGAGATTTGGTAATGGTCTCAAATGCCTCTTCTGTCCCCTCATTGAAGGTGTGCCCTTTTGCACCATATACGTTCATGGCTACATAGCCGGGAACGATGTACATGCCTCTGGCATCAATAACCTCTGCCCCCTGGATAGGAAGGCTGCCGGCTATATCCAAAATCTTACCATCTTCGATCAATAGGGAGTGGTCAAGTACCCACCCGTGTGGTGTGAGGATTTTACCGTTGTTTATCTGTGTCAACATAATTAAATACTTTTTACAATTCTACCCATAGCCATAACGCCGCGAACTTCATAATCTTTGTCGATCAGGATGATATCGGCATCTTTACCTTTTTCAAGAGAACCTTTTCTGTCATATACATTCATAATCTTAGAAGGGGTCTCAGAGATCATACGCACTACATCAAATAGAGGAACCTCTACCTCAGGAGAGGTCATAGTCTTGATGAGTCTGTCCATAGTGGCAATACTACCTGCCAATGCAGAGCGGTCAGCAAGTTTACATACACCGTCTTCGATAATGACACGTGGGTCAAATGCAGTCTTGCTGTCGCTGGCTGCCACTGCAAGGGCGTCGGTGATAAGTGCTGTCTTCTCTACACCTTTAAGTTTGTAGATAAGTCTCAGGATAGTGGTTGGTACGTGGATACCATCTGCGATAGCCTCTACTGTCATATCGTCGATAAGGTAGATGCTCTCTACGGTACCTTCATATTTAAGCTCTTTTTTCTTGTGGAAACCAGGCATAGCATTGTAGAAGTGGGTAGCGTGGGTGTAACCGGCTTCCCAAGCAGCCTCTACATCGTCAAATTCAGCACTGGTGTGTGCGATAGATGCCAGGATACCTTTTTTGGCAAGATATCTTCCGAATGCGATAGCGCCGGGAAGCTCCGGAGCAGCATCCCATCTCTTGATGGCATTGGTCTCCTCAAGGATAGTGATGTAGTCGTTAGGGTCCGGCATGATGATGTTCTCGGGCAACTGGCCACCGGCCATCTTGAGGTTAAAATATGGTCCCTCAAGGTGGATACCAAGAACAGGGCTATATTTGTCTTTCATCATCTTCTCTGCAGTAGCTGCTGCAGCTCTGATCATAGGTAGTGTAGAAGATGACAGGGTAGGGAAAATACTTGTGGTACCGTATTGCATGTGTGCATCGATAGCTACCTGGAAGGCATCTTCAGTACACTCCATGAAGTCGCGGCCTCCGCCACCGTGGCAGTGGATCTCCACTCCGCCTGGAGCGACATACATCCCTTTTGCATCGATGATTTTTGCACCGATAACCGGAAGATCACAGCTTGATACTTCGAGTATCTTGTGATCGTCTATAATAATAGAACCACCCTTCATCCAACCTGAAGGGGTGTGTATAATACCGTTGATAATTTGTGTTAACATTTTAATCCATTTTTTGGGTCATACAAAGTTAAAAATTATTTTGAAAATATCCACTCATAAATGACCCAATATGATATGAGTGTCGCTTTTTTCAATTTGTCCCAGCATATTTTGTCCGGTGTGTCGCCGGGTTTGTGGTAATCCTCGTGGAGTTCTACCTCCATCCAGGCTACAAACGGGACATTCTTTTTAGAGAATGGTGCATAATCTGAGCCACCTTTTCCGTCACCTGTCCTTTCGTCATAAATAACTCCGAATGGGGTCGGGGTTTTGGTCTGGGCAGTTTTGCAGTGGTCCAGAAGTTGGGGGAAGTTGTTGTTCCACGCGAAGACTATCTCGGGGTTTGCAGGGTCTGCAGTCCTCCCTACCATATCGAAGTTCATATAGTACATTATATCCTCCACTTGGCTGTTGGCTACAAAGTATTTTGAGCCCAGAAGCCCTTTCTCTTCGCCATCCCATGCACAGAGGAGTATAGTGTATTTTGGTGTCCCTGTAGCCTTGATCATTTTTGCAAGGTTGAGCAGTGCTGCTACACCTGAAGCGTTGTCATCAGCACCTGGGTGGATTCCAAGCCCCTCCTTGTTTCCGAGGTGGTCGAAATGGGCTCCGATCACTACATATTTGTCACTCTCCTGACCGTCGATACGTGCGATGATGTTTGTGATGTTTTTTGGGTAGACTCTTCCCGGTCTTGGTTCCCCTATGGCTGCTGTCAGCTCGGTGTCAGTGGCACTCTGCAGTGTCACTTTCCAGCCGCTTTTTTTGAACTCTTTCGAGATGTATCTGATCACTCCGTCAAGCTCCTCTGTGCCCGACTCCCTCCCCTGGAACTTTTCGTCTGTCAGGTGGTATATGATCTTGTGTGAGTATTTGTCACTGTAGAGAGGTGAATCTGTGTTTTGACCACTTACTTTGCAAAATGTGGTCGCAAAAAGTAGAATAAAAAGTAAAAAATTGCCCCTTTTCATAAATGTATTGTGTATTTTTGCAAAGGTACTATTTTGAACTGAAATTATGACAGGAACTTCACTTATATTGGCCTTCGTGGTGGCTGTGGCCATCATGATATATGCCATTTCCAAATGGAAAATTCACCCATTCCTATCTATAATGGGGGTCTCTTTGATCCTGGCTGTCGTAGTGGGTATCCCACTTGACAAAGTTCCAGGGGTGATAGGCAAGGGGTTCTCGTCCATTTTTGCCAGCATAGGTATTGTCATAATTTTGGGTACGCTGATAGGTGTCATTCTGGAGAAATCGGGTGCTGCCATACGTCTTGCAGATGCTATCATAAGGGTAATAGGTCCGAAGTATCCCCAATTGGCCATAATGCTGATAGGCTGGATAGTCTCTATCCCTGTATTCTGTGACAGCGGCTTTATCATTGTCAATCCTATCAGGAAGTGGCTCAGTAGGAAGAGCGGTGTCTCTTCTGTGACCCTTACCGTGGCCCTTTCGGCAGGATTGTATGTCTCCCATGTCTTCATCCCACCCACACCGGGCCCTATTGCAGCTGCCGGTATGTTGGGGCTTGAGAACAATCTGCTGCTGGTGATAGTGATGGGTATGTTGATTTCCATATTTCCATTGTGCGCAGCATATATTTTTGCAGGATATATAGGAAAAAGGGTGAAGTCTGAGGAGGAGCTCGATGTGGATGAGATATCAAATGTCTACAACAGTCACGACCTTCCCGGTGTTTTTGCATCCCTGGCACCTATTGTAGTGCCGATTGTCCTTATGGCGGGGGGCTCTATCGTGGCAATCCTCTCCATTGGCGGCTTCTGGGGTGCATTGCTCTCATTTCTCGGGAAGCCTATAATTGCCCTGGCTGCAGGTCTTGTGGCGGCGTTGCCACTGTTGGTGAGGGGGAAAATATCAGGAGAACTTTATGATATGACGCAGGAGGCGTTGAAGACCTCCGGTCCGATTATCTTCATTACAGCTGCCGGTAGTGTCCTCGGACAGGTGATAGTGGATGCCGGTTTTGTCCAATATATCCAGTCGCAGTCGCAGATCCTGTCGAGCATTGGGATCTTCTTCCCCTTCGTGATGGCAGCCATCCTGAAGAGTGCGCAGGGGTCATCAACTGTGGCAATTACCACCACTGCAGGGATTATGGGGCTCTATTTCTCGGATGCCTCACTTATGCATGTGCTGGGGATGACCACCCCATTTGAGGCGGCTATGGTGGTGATGGCGATCGGAGCGGGTGCCATGACCGTTTCCCATGCCAATGACAGCTATTTCTGGGTGGTGACCAACTTCGGTGGTCTCTCTCCTCAGAATGGTTATAAGACACAGACTGTAATGACATTGGTTATGGGTGTTGTGACTATGGCAGTTCTTTATGTAATCTCCATTATTTATCCTATATTTGTGTAACTAAACATTCAGACTATGAAAAAGATATTGGTTATTTTGTCGATGCTCTTCTGTGTGCAGTCGCTTGATGCGCAGGTTAAAGTTAACGATGTGGTGGATGATGATTATGTCAGGAACAGTGTGTCTGTGATAGTTGTCAACAGAGGTGACAGTTATGATGCACGCATTTTCAGTATGGCAGGCGGATTGGGCTTTGGGGAGAAATTTGATAAGAATGAGATCCCTACCGACCGTATTCTGATCAAGGCTGACAGGAAAAACAGTGTGGAGACAGAACTGATCACATCTTCATTGGAGAGGGAAGGGGTAGGAAAGGAGATAATATCATATTGGTTCCAAAGGGATGCGTCGGGTATGATGAGTGATGAGCTGATACTCAAAAGGGGAATGTACAGCGTGAGGGATCAGGAGATACTTAACTCACAAGTGTCCAAGGTGGGTATTTCCGCTTTGGGTGAGAAAGGTTACGATTTGGTGAAAGGGAGCTATGTCTATGTTCTGGATTACTATAATCTTAAAGAGAATACTAAGGACAAGAGTTACTCTGCTGAGCTGAAGGCGAGCATTTACCAGTTGGTGTGCAGTGAGGAGGTGATGGAACAGCTTTATGAAGCGTGGATATATAATGAGGATTCTCCTGAGGTGGTGGCCCAGAAGAATGCCCTTTACGATTCGTTGGTTTTTCCAATGGAATATGTTACTACCGTAGAGGCCTCAGGAAGCTCTTCTACAAGCTTGGGTGAAGCTGTCAACAATGCATTTTCACAAGCATTTTACCGTTCGGAGAAGGCGGTTGATGACTGGAATGTCACATCTTCCATCATCAGTACACGCCCTATCAAAGCGAAGATCGGTACAAAAGAGGGTGTGACCAACGGACAGCGTTTCCAGGTACACAAAATAGTGGAGGACAGGCACGGCAATCTCGATTCGAAGAGTGTCGGTTATGTGAGGGCAACAGAGGTGGCAAACAATTCAAATGTGGCTACAGGTGATACAGAACCATCTTGTTTCTATCAGATATCGGGACTTAAGATCGAGGAGGGTATGATTTTGAAACAGAAGAATGACCTTAAGATGGGTGTTACTGTCGCAGGAGGTTTTGGGGGATATTCACCTTTTGAGATTGGCCTTGAATTTTTGAGCCATATAAATACAAAGGGTACCAGCAGGTATGTAATGTTGGATGTGGGTATAGGTGGAGACTCTTATAACGATCTGAGTGTAAGTTATATCGTTCCTGCTATTGGTATGGGTATCGCTGTAAGGCCCATCCGCCCTGTCGAAATAATGCCATTTATCCAAATTGGTATGGATATACTCTCTACAGTATCCATTGCCAATATAGACTACAAGCTCACAGATTGGTCTTCATATGTGGGTCGTGTGGGAGCCAGAGCCTCATGGCAGGTGGTATACCCTATACAGATTTTTGCTCAGGCTGAGGCTGCCGTGAATTTTGGAGCGGGTTCTTACTACGCCTTTTACAACGATATTATGCTTGCAGTTGGAAAGGGACACGAACAGGCAGTGGCAGGTTTTTCATTTGGTGTAAAAGTTAATTTCTAGAGATATGAAAAAGTCTTTATTGCATATTGTTATTGCCCTTTTGGTGGCTCTTCCGGTATCGCTTTTCGGACAGTCAAAAAGGGAGATCAAGTCCCTTATGGAGAGCTTTGAAAATTATGAGGTGACCACTGTAAAGGTGGCTGTAGATGGGACCAAATTTGTAAAGGTTTGGGGTTATGGTAAAAAGGTGGATGATGCTATCGTCCAGGCCAAAAAGAATGCCGTCCATGCATCCCTCTTCAGAGGTCTTCCAGGGATGGAGTCTGCTATGGCTACCCCTCCAATCTTCAAGGATCCCAATGCATTCGACAACAATAAGGATTATTTTATCGACTTCTTCCTGACAGGAGGTGAGTATATCAAATATATAAATGTGACCACAGACGGAGTCCCTTCAGGTCAGGATCGCAGACAGGTGAGAGGTGGTTACAAAGTGGCACTTTATGTTCAGGTGATGTTTGATAATTTGAGGGACAAGATGGAGGCAGACGGACTTGTAAACAAATTGAGTACAGGATTTTAAAAATACAGGTATGAGGAGAATATTTGCAGTGGTGTTGGCGGCAGTTATCGGCTGCTCCACCCTTTTCGGACAGGCCAAAAAACCAGTTATAATGGTGGTTCCAAGCGATGCTTGGTGTGTTCGCAACGGCTATGTGCAGGAGTTTGAATCTTATGGCCAGAAGGAGATGGTCCCAGATTACAATGCTGCACTTAAAAACAATGCGGAGATCAGGCTCCTTATCTCATATATGGGTGATTTTATGGCTAAGGAGGAGTTTCCAATCCAGTCTTTGGAGAGTGTCCTCAAAAACATCCAGAATGAGAGCAGGGATGTCTCTATGATAACAAGCAATGAATCGGGCGCCATGATTATGGAGAGCCCTGTGGATGAGTTGAGAAGGGTGGCAAAGCCCGATATCATCCTGGATATCGATTATCAGGTAAAGAAGAAAGGACCCAAGAAACAGGTCTCATTCAACCTTACTGCCTATGATGCCTATACATCCAAGATTATCTCAGGCAATACTGGTGTGGGTTCAAGTGCTAATGCCCCAGTGGAGGTTCTCCTTGAGGAGGCTGTATTGAGTTTTAAAGACAACTTTATCCGTGGTCTTCAGAACCACTTCGACGATATGTTTGCCAACGGCAGAGAGGTGGTGGTTACTTTGAGAAGGTTTGATACAGCTGATGTCACTTTCGAAGAGGAGTTTGACTATCAGGGCGAATCGGTAGAGTTGGCAGATCTTATCGATTTGTGGTTCTCAGAGAATACAGTCCAAGGTAGATATTCATTCAATGAGAGAACTGCTGATGTGTTGAAATTTGAGCAGGTGAGAATCCCTCTTTACGGCAAGAACATTGCCGGCAAGGAGGTGGCGATAGATACCCGTGGTTTTGTTAAGCCACTTGTGAAGATGTTGAAAGATGAACCATACTATATCCCAGTAACCGTATATCAGAAAGGTTTGGGTGAAGTGTGGCTGATAATAGGGGAGGAGTAGTGTTATGAAGAGATTTTTAATGATATTGTCTCTGGCTCTTATTGCTTTTGTATCACTTTCTGGACAGGAGACTTCGTTTGCAGTGGTGCTGAAACCTCATGTACCTGACAGCATAGAGCTCTCTGATGAGTTGAAGGGTATTCTTCAGAAGAAGATGGTCCAGATGTGTACACAGAATGGTGTGGAGGCCGGGGAGAGCAAATATGTGATTTATCCGGAGATAAGGGTGAAGGGGGCAGAAATGACTGCAACCATCCCACCCAAATGTGTGTTGGAACTGGCTGTGATAGTAAAAGTGGTCGATTCGCAGACCGATGAGAGAATTTCACAGACAGATTTTGTACTCAAAGCCATAGAGTCAGACCAGGATAAGGCGCTCTATAAAGCTATCTCCAGGATGAATGTGAAGACATCCAAGATCAGAAAATTTATGGTAGTTACTAAAGATAAAATCGAAGAATTATGCAAATAAGGAGACTTATATATACCGTAGCCCTTTTAATGGTGGCAGGGATGCTTTTCGGACAGGAGAAAGTGGTGGACCAGAGTGCCAAGAAGGCACCATCATGGCTGGGCCTTTCGGAGTCAGGCTATATCGTGACATCTGCCGAAAATGAGACACTTGACGGGGCCAAGGCCCAATGTCTGGCCAATATCCGTCAGAGTATAGTGAGCAGTGTCGCTGTCAATATATCTTCTACCGAAACATACAATGAGTCTATCTCTATGGAGGGGAACTCAATGGATGCCAAAAGGAGATATAATACGGAGATCGAATCCATTGCGGCATCATTGCCTTTCGTCTCAGATATTCTTCTTGATGATGCGGAGCTGTATTGGAGAAAGATCTACAACAAAAAGGACAAAACCTACAAATATGAGGTGCATGCCAAATATCCGTTCCCTTCATACAAAAGAGACCAGCTTATAGCAGAGTTTATGGCTCAGGACAAAGAGCAATACGACAAATATCTGAAATGGGAAGAGGGTTACTCTTCAGATTTTACAGAGGTGGAGTATATCGACAGGGCAATAAGTGAGCTTCATGCGCTCCGCAAATACTTCTTCGATGCAAAGCGTCAGAATGAGGTGGATGCCCTTGTGAGCAACTACAGAAGATTGTACAAAGCGATATCTATCGTCCCTTTCAGTGAAAAATTGGGAGAGATCATCTATTATCTGGAGCTTGACGGAAGGAGAGTCACCTGCTCACGCAAGGCAACTTTGAAGAGTGAGTATGCCACTAATCTTCAAGTAAAGGCTATAGAGGACAATCTGTATAAGATTACCTACAAGTATGACTATTGCCTACCTGAGGATGAGAATACCATTATCGTATCACAGAAAGTGGGCTCGGTGACAGCGAAAAATACATTCTACTTCGATCCCAAGTAGTTTGCCTCCATTTACCGCCCAGCTCGTTCATCCTGTTGTCCATCATCCAGCCAGCCAGGTACATTGTTAACAGATGCTTTTAGTAGCCGTGTGGCAGTCAAAAAGGGTAGCCGAGAGATCTCTGCTACCCTTTGTGTGTTTGCTTTACAAGATAGGTTACTATAGCTCTTTTATCTGATCAATAGTCAGTCCGGAACTCTCAGCTATGACGACATCGGAAATGCCTAAATTCTTTAATCTTTTAGCTATTTCCTGACGTTCTTTTATACGACCTTCTTCTCGACCTTCTTCTCGGCCTTCTTCTCGACCTTCTTCACGGCCCTCTTCACGACCTATCTCGCGGCCCTCAAAGAGGCCTTTATCATAGCCCTCTTCGTGTCCCATCTTCAGCCCCTCTTCGCGTGCTGTGGCCAGGATATTGTTATAATCACGTTCTGAAATCATCTCTTGTTCGTATTTTATCCTTTTGTCTTCGCTGAATTGGGCGATTTCAGAAGCTTCGAAGAGTCTTCGGAATACCTCCTTCTGGAACTCCTTCGGGAGTTTGTCCAGTCTGGACATATATTTGAGGGCATAACACCACTTGTCGATTATATCCCGACACTC
>JAFYXO010000004.1 GCA_017546125.1 Bacteroidales bacterium | reverse complement strand
TAGTAGCAAATCTATATCTTAACTCATCTATATACGGTCTTTCAGGACCGCATTACAACCACAGAAGCCCGTTGCGTATTAAACAATCTACCAACGGTTTGCATTATTTCCCAATTTCCTGCCTTTTTCTCGCGAGTTCTTTGTATCTTTGTGTTATGAAAAAAATAGAGTTGGGGATAAAAAGTAAAGTTTTCTTGGGGTCTATGGTGATAGGCCTTATACTTTTATTGTCTTGTGTCATCTCTTTCGTGGAGTTTGAAAGATTGAGTAACTATGTCTCTTCTGTACTGGCGGACAATATCGCCTGTGTGAACACTTCACGTAACCTTATGAATATCAGTGAGGAGTATAATACCTATATCCTGGAGCAGATCGGTAGCGATGATAGTTTTGGGGAGATTCATGAAGTGGCGGGCAATGAAGATTTCATATCAAACTTCGAGAATCTCAAGCACCACTTCACCATAGAGGAGGAGAAGGTAATGGCAGATTCTGTCCAATATGCATTTGTCGCATATATGCATGTGGTAAATGAACTTCCGGATATATGGACAAGCGGATACACTCATAGAAGGGAGTGGTACTTTGAAAGGGTGCAGGGTGTCTATGACAAGTTGAGAGAGTATATCCAGGAGCTTACACTTATATCTCAAAATGCCCTTGCAGAGAACTACTACCATCTTCATGACAGATTCTACAGATCTATCACACCTATCATTGTGGCTGCATTTGTGGGTATAATACTGGTAATTCTATTCAACTACTTCATAAACATTTTCTTCATTACACCTGTTATCAAAATCAACAAAGGGCTCAAGAGCTACCGTGAGTACAATAAAGGTTATGATGTCAAGTTTGATCACGGTCGCGATCAGATGCAGGAGCTTAATGAAAATATAAAGGAGATAATCGAAGAGAATAGGTCCCTTAAGAGAAAACTATGAACATTAAGCTGATATCGAGGTATCTGGGGGTAACGCTGATCTTTAACGGATCATTTATGCTGCTATCCATGCTGGTCTCTATCTTAAATGGTATGGACTCATCTTTTGCGCCTCTGCTTATCAGCGGATTCATCACTACCATTGTCGGACTGTTCCCGCTTATTTTTGTGAGACAATCTGAAGATATTAGGCTATATGACGGTTTTGCCATCACCATATTGGCATGGTTCCTCTCTTGTATATTCGGAATGCTCCCATATCTGATGTGGGGAGGTGAGTTTACCCTTGCCAATGCATTTTTTGAATCGGTTTCGGGCTTTACTACTACCGGAGCCACTATCCTAAACGATATTGAGGCGCTACCTAAAGGATTGGTTTTCTGGCGGTCATCCACACACTTTATCGGAGGTGTCGGGGTAGTAGTATTTACACTGCTCGTCCTGCCAACGATGAGTACCTTCAGGTTTAAGATGACCAAGATGGAGATATCATCTCTATCTAAAGAGAACTACAGATACAGGACCAAAGAGCTGATAAGGATTATCCTATCTGTGTATATCTGCATCACCCTTTTGGCCTACGCGTCACTTTGCCTTGCCGGAATGCCGGCTTTTGATGCAGTGAACCATGCTTTCAGTATTGTGGCTACTGGTGGCTTCAGTACTAAGAATGCCTCTGTGATGGGGTTTGATTCGTTCCCTATAGAGATGGTGGTTTCAGTTTTCACATTGATCTCAGGTCTCCATTTCGGACTCTTGTATGCATTGGTGATAGACCGTTCCACCAAGATATTCAGATCTCCGGTTATTAGATTTTTCCTTCTGTCGGTAATTGTCACCACACTTGCAATATCGTTCAATCTGGTCCATTCCCATATGGTGGACAATTGGTTTGAGGCGTTGAGAAGGGCATTCTTCCAGGTGGTGACCATCAGTACCACTACCGGATTTGCGACAGCGGACACTTCTGTATGGCCTACATTCTCCATATTGATCCTTCTGTATCTCTCTATTCAAGGTGCATGTTCAGGATCTACCACTGGTGGTCTTAAAGTGGACAGAATATGGATTCTCATCCAGACTATGAAGGCTCAGATGACAAAATTGCTTCACCCGACATCAGTTGTCCAGATCAAGGTGGGCAATAGAAAAATAGATTCCGAACTCTCACTGAGTGTATCCCTATTTGTGGCACTATACTTCTTCGTGGTGATAATCGGAGCTATAGTGGTCTCTGCCTGGGGTTTGGATTTTACAGACGCATTCACATCCTCAGTATCTATGACCGCCAATATCGGGCCTGCTTTCGGGAGTTGCGGCTCGCTGGAAAACTTCTCCCACTTCCCGGGATCTGTCAAGGTGTTCTTCTCGCTACAGATGTTACTCGGCCGTCTGGAGATATATCCTCTATTGATGATATTCTCAATTTTTAGGATCAGAAGGGGGTAGGTGATGTCAGCAAGCGACTTTTTCTTTGAACATATCAAGAGGAATTTCTCTTTCGATCCCACCACTTGCCAGGATACACTTTTCAGAAGGCTCTCATCCTTTACCATCCAGCACGAGGAGTGTGATATAATGGTCGTTAACGGATATGCAGGTACAGGTAAAACCTCTGCGATAGGTGCCTATGTCAGGACGCTGAAAGAGTTTGAGATCAAATTCAAACTTATGGCACCCACAGGACGTGCTGCAAAAGTCCTTGCCGGCTATACAGGATTTCCATCGCTTACCATCCACAAGCAGATTTACAGGCAGAAATCTTCGGGGGATGTAATGAGCAAATTTACCCTCGATTTCAATAAATCAAATGATACTGTATATATAGTGGACGAGGCTTCACTCATCTCCATAGATTCTCCGGGGTCCATTTTCGGCTCAGGAAATCTCCTTATGGACCTTGTCCAATATGTCCGCAACGGCTCAGGAAACAAGCTTATCCTGATTGGGGACAATGCCCAGCTTCCACCTGTGATGGAGGAGGTTAGCCCCGCTCTCGACAGGGAGTGCATGTCCATATTTGGTGAGGTGGATTACCTTGAACTCTCAACAGTAGTAAGGCAGGCAGAGGAGTCGGGAATCCTTCACAACGCCACCATTATCAGGAAAATAATAGAGAGTTATGACTACTCGGATATATCTCTCAAACTTGATGTTAAGGGATTTAAGGATATAGAGAATATAACCGGTGGGGAATTGATCGAATCTCTTGATGACGCGTTTGGACGCTATGGTGTAGAGGACACTGTAGTGCTTTGCCGCTCGAACAAAAGGGCCAACCGATACAACAACGGAATCAGAGCCTCAGTCCTCTCTAAGGAAGAACAGTTATGCAGAGGGGATAAAGTGATGGTGGTGAAGAACTGTTACCAGTTTTTGGACGATGTGGAGGAACTCGATTTTATCGCCAATGGAGATGTGGCTGAACTGATGAAAATACGCAATTATGAGGAGCGGTACGGTCTCCATTTTGCAGATGCCATACTCTCTTTCCCCGATTATCAGGACATTGAGATATCTGCAAAAATTATCCTTGATACCCTCCAGTCAGAAAGTGCATCCCTTACTCAGGAGCAGCAGCAGGCGTTGTATGAGGGTGTTTATGCAGACTATGACCATTTGACCACTAAAAAGAAGAGAAACAAGGCTGTCCGTGAGGACAAATATTACAATGCGCTCCAGATCAAATATGCAGCTGCAATCACTTGTCACAAATCTCAGGGTGGCCAATGGAGATGTGTCTTCATAGATAACCCCTTCTGGCAGGATGAATTCACCTCTGATGATTTGAAATGGCTCTACACAGCCCTAACCCGCGGAGTGGAGAAGGTATATCTTGTCAATTTCCCCAAAACATTGTTTTAATTCTGCCCCCGAGCAGCTTGCCGGCTGACTTTCCGGTAATTTTATTGCGTCAGCAAGTGTCTGATCCTCAGTGTTTTGCTTACCCTGAGGGTGGGTGAATTTACCCACCCTCAGGTGTAGGAAGTGATTGATAGTCAGGGGGTTGCTGACGCGATGTTTTTTTGGGGGGGTGGCAGACAGAATGGTTAGGGCAGTGGTCAGATGGCCCTTTCGGTGGCGATAAGATATTTTGCGCCGGAGAGGGAGGTGAATCCGAAGATGTGGGTGCGGTCGTCCTCTTTGACAGAGAGTCTTTTGGCCAACTCCTCTGAGGTAAGGGGGAAGTTCTTAGCAGTTACCGATGCCCTTGGGTATTTTTTCTTCCATTCCCCAAGCAATTTTTTGCTGAAAGGGGCACCCTCAATCACTTTGAAACATTTCCCCGGGAAATCGGAGATCTCCTCTCCGGAAAAATAGAGGTGGGTAGCAGGGGAGACCTTTTGGACTCCGTATCGCTCCGACACAAGTTTGAAGGCACCACCCTTCGAGATCGACTTGTTGGGTTCAAAGAGGTAGCATTGCCCTTGGGCAAATTGTTCAAGCTCCTCTGGAGCAATGTATGTGGGCTCTGCCCCAATCTCTTCACTGCGGGTGAGTTCGAAGTGCTGTACCCCATTTTTCAGGATGTTTACGCAAATTATTCTCGCCTCATCTATGGGGGTGGCGGTAATTTTGAGGAGGAGCTCCTTGCATTCGTGGTCCACCGAGAGGATATGTACCTCGCTGATACCGGGGAGTTCACCCAAAATTTGGGAGATGTCTGCCATAGGGGAGACCTTGGCCAATACCATATTGCACTTGGCCAGCAGAGCCTCGCGCCACCCGATCAGATTTGGTTCGCAATCGGCTATTGAATAGACCCTTCCGCCGCTTTTGTCCCTTCTTGCAGGGTCAATGAATATTACGTCGTAGTGGGGGAAATCGGGGCTCTGGATATCCTTGAGTGTGAGTTCTGCTGTATGGCAACTGATATTCATTGCACCAAGGGTGCAGAAATTCTCCTTCGCTGCCTCTGCGAGGTGTGGTTTGCGCTCGAAATAATCGAGTTTGGACCCCTTGAGGGACAGGAAATAGGAATCGACTCCAAGACCTCCGGTCAAATCTGCCACTGATGCCCCTTCGGGGATGAGCTCCGATTTGTACTCGGCACTCTGCTGTGAGCTGCATTGCTCAAGTGCGAGTGTGTCAGGATAGAGTAGGGCAGGCTCTTGGTAGAATGCAGGGATTTTACCCTTGATCTTCCTCCTGGCTTCAATGCATTTTGCCGCCATAGGGATATCTATGCCGGGGTATTTGGCAGGTGAAAGGAGGAATTTTGTCACATCTTCCCCGTCGTGTCCGATGATAAACTGTAATGTTTTGGAGTCCATAAATGCAAAGTTATACCAATCCTTGATACTTTGGGTTAAAATTATTAAATTCGCAAAATATTCTGTTAAAACTATGGAAAGAAATTATATCGATGTAGCCAAATCATGGCTATCAGACAGCTACGATGTCGAAACTAGACAAAAAGTTAACATGATGTTGAATAGCGGCGACCCTAAAGAGCTTGAGGATGCATTCTACCGCACACTTGAGTTCGGTACAGGTGGTCTTAGAGGTATCATGGGCGTAGGTACCAACCGTATGAACAAATACACTGTTGGTATGGCTACCCAAGGTCTTGCCAACTATTTGAAAATGCACTATGCAGATCTTGAAAAGATCAATGTGGCTATCTCTTATGACTCTCGTAACAACAGTAGGGAGTTTGCACTTATCACTGCACAAGTATTGGGGGCAAATGAGATCCATGTATATCTTTTCGATAATTTGAGACCTCTTCCTGAGCTTAGCTACACCATCAGAGAACTTGGCTGTCAAGCCGGTGTTATGATTACAGCATCACATAACCCTAAAGAGTACAACGGTTATAAAGTATTCTGGGCAGACGGTGCACAAGTAACCCCTCCTCATGATGGCAACATTATCGCAGAAGTGAACAAAATCACCGACCCTTCACAAGTTAAATTTGGTGACGGTACACCATATAATATCACCTCCATAGGTGCTGAGATGGATGAGAAATATCTCAATGCCATCATGACTCTTACACTCTCTCCAGAGGCTGTTAAGAACAACGCAGATCTTAAGATCGTTTATACACCTATCCACGGTACAGGTGTGAGATTGGTTCCTGAAGCTCTTCGCAGAGTTGGATTTACCAATATCATCACTGTTGCAGACCAGGAGATCAGCGACGGTAATTTCCCTACAGTTATGTCTCCTAACCCAGAGGAGCCATCTGCACTTAAAATGGCTATCGACTTGGCTGAAAAAGAGGGTGCAAACCTCGTTATGGCTACTGACCCTGATGCAGACCGCGTAGGTATCGCAGTTAGAGACAATGAGGGTAAAATGGTACTTATGAACGGTAACCAGACCGCTTCAATCCTTACCTACTACATCCTTACCCGCTGGCAAGAACTTGGCAAATTGTCTGATAAAAACTACTTGGTTAAAACTATCGTGACTACAGAACTTTTGGTGGAGATCGCCAAGAAGTTCGGTGTTCAGATCTATGATGTATTGACCGGCTTCAAATATATTGCACAAATTATCCGCGAAAATGAAGGTGAAAGGGTATTCATCTGTGGTGGTGAAGAGAGCTACGGCTTCAATATCGGTGAATTTGTAAGGGATAAGGATGCTGTTAACTCATGTAAGATGATTGCTGAGTGTGCAGCTTGGGCAGCTGACCAAGGTATGACACTTTATCAGCTACTCCAGAAGATCTATGCTGAATTCGGTATCTTCATCGAGAGACTTCTATCTGTAACTCTTAAAGGTAAAGATGGTGCTGAGCAGATCGCACAACTTATGAAAGACTACCGTGCAACTCCTCCTACAGTGATCGGTGATGAGAAAGTGGTTAAAGTTATCGACTACAACAAACCAGAGGAGACCGGCCTTCCTAAATCAAATGTTCTACGCTTCTTCGGTGAAGGTGGTTCAGTAGTTACAGTAAGACCTTCAGGTACAGAGCCTAAGATCAAATACTACTTCGGAGCTAAAGGTGATACTGCCGAGGCTAAGATCGAGATGATGAAAGCACAGTTCCAGAAATAGAGATAAGAAAGAATCTTTCTTAATTAGCCGGATGTACATCAAGTGCATTCGGCTTTTTGTTTCATAGTAAAGTGTGATAGTGCTACTGTGCCGTTTTTTGCATGAAATTTGTCACAGTGGTGTTAAAAATCAGGGGAAATAGCTATTTTAGGGTACCACTGTGACACTTTTTCGGGAAAATGCTACACAGCTGTCGCAAACACTCCGCAAAGTCGTTCGCGTTTCTTTGTAGAGGAGGAAAAGGTGGACCGGCTATTTTTTGATAAGGAGGAGGATTGTGTTCCAGAGGATGTAGAGGAGGAAGATGTAGGCGATGATGCCGCTCCAGTGGATGTGTGAGATGATCGCTGCCACTATGAAGGGTAGTAGTACCAATGCGAATGTATAGAGTGTTTTGTTCTCTGCCCAGCGGAGGGATTTGAATTTGAGTGAGAACATCGGGATCTCGCTGATGAGGGCTAATGAAAGTGCGATCGCTACGATAGGAAGTGTCCAGGAGTTGAGAAGTGCCATGTGGAGGGCAGGGGAGTGCTCTGATGCGAAGGCTATCAGTGATCCTACAAATAGTGCGCATGCCGGTGTGGGGAGACCGATGAAGGATGTGGTCTGACGTGTATCCAGATTGAATTTGGCCAGACGCAGTGCCGAAAATGGGGCGATAAACAGTACAGGATATACCATCCAGGAAGGATTGATGGATGCCTGCTGAAGGTAATTGAAAAGAATAAGGGAAGGAGCCAGACCGAAGCTGACTGCATCGCATAGCGAATCCAGCTCCTTTCCTATATCTGAGTATGCGTGGAGTGTCCTCGCTGCGAGTCCATCCATAAAATCAAACACAGCAGCCAATAGCATCAGGATAAATGCTGCCATAAAGTCGCCTTGGAATGCGAAAATAATGGAACCTGTACCTGAAATGAGATTCATGCAGGTGATGGTATTTGGGATATGTTTGACTATTTTCATACTCTATAATGCTTATTGGGCCGTTATAGACCTAGTTTCTTTCTGATCTCTTTAGGCATTGCATTCTTGTTCACAAGAACACTGATGGTTTTGCCTTTTACAAAGTTTTCAGACATCTTGTGGTAACCGGTGCCGTTGCGCTCAGTACCCCAAGAGTTCTTGGTTTGGTAGTAAATAGTACCATTCTGGTCTTTTACAATACCGGTTATATGCTCGATATGGTCATCCACAGTCAGGAAAGTCTCGAAGAAATTCTGACGGATCTCTTGTGTAACTTCGATCTCAGGGATGATAACAGTAGACTCAAGGATATCTTTACGGGTAAGCTTGGTGTCTTGAGGAACAATACAAAGCTCTCTCTCAAATACGTAAGCTGCTTCGCTGCAGTCACCGTCCCAAGCTACAGTGTAACCATTGTGAAGTGAGTGGTTGATAACCTCCATGAATTCATCAAGAGGAAGGTTGTACATAGGTTGGTGATCCCAGTTGTCTGGAACTTCCACCTCTACCAACTCATAGAATGGATGGTGAGTGAAGCTGGTAAGCTCAACATAGTCAGAGAAATCAAGACCAAGATACTCTTTGAAAGATAGTGGAGTATACTCTTTGCCTTTGTATTCGAAAGTCTCAGGAAGTTTGCCCAAATATACATCGAACAACGCTTCCATAAGCTCTTTAGACTCAGGGCTCATTTTCTTCATCTTGATAGGAACCTCTACCATAGCCTCTACATATGCGCCAAGCTCATCGTGGTTGTGAGTCTCAGATTCATAGTTGATACCATTGTATGCGTACTCAGGAACAAGACCATATTTGTCCATCATGTTGATAGCCATATGGATCAAGCTACCAGGGGTAACATTACCTCTACCTCTGCGGATGTAGTTGTCATAGATACGTTTGTTGTAGTTGTGACGTACTGTGAACATTTCAGAAAGATCCAACTCACCTTTACCGGTTCTGATAAGTTCTGACTCGATAAATGAGGTGGCACCATAACACCAGCATGTGCCGGTTTTAGCCTGGTTTTTAACTGGGGTGGCAGGAAGATCTACCACAGTGGTGAATTTGTAAACAGTCTCCTGAGCCACAAGTGAGCCGGAGATTGCTACCAATGCACCTAGTAAAATTGCTCTAATTTTCATGATGTATTGTGTTATGAATTATAGACCTAGTTTAGCTCTGATTTCCTGAGGGATAGAGTTTTTGTTTACAAGGATGTCCATGGTTTTGTACTGAACATAAGATTCAGATATATACCAGTAACCTTTGTATTTGCCTGACTCGCCCCATGAGTTTTTGATCATATAGTATTTTGTACCATTCTGATCTTTAGCGATACCGTACATATGCATACCGTGGTCATCAGTAGTCTGGTAGTTGTCATATGCAGCCTGACGCATTTCAGGGGTGATTTTTAGCTCTGGACCAGGGGTAGCAACAGCTGGTTTGCCTGCAGCAGCAGGGTTAGCGCCGATCCAACGTGCCTCATCACTGCCGGCAGCTTTCTTGATAGCATCTGTATCTGGAACCACGCCGATACCGTCACGGGTGAAGCCTTTCTCACTTACGTCAGAAGCCCATGCGATAGTGTAACCATTGTTAAGTGCGTTGTCGATAATAGCCATCATGTCCTCAAGTGGAACATTGTATGCTTTTTCCCAACGCCAGTTGTCTGGAACTTCCTGTACAGTTTCAGTATAGTAAGGGATGTGTGTCCAAGAAACGATATCCACATAGTCATCCAGGTTGATAGGTAGAGACTCTACGAAGCTCTTAGGGGTATACTCTTTACCTTCTACTGTAAATTTCTCAGGTTTCTCACCAAGATATGCGTCAAGGATCCCTTGGAAACCATTTTTCCAAGCTGTAGAAAGTTTTCTGTTAGGATTTTTGATCACAGCTGATACATAAGCTTTGGTTACAGCGTCCAACTCACCGTGAACGTGGATGTCTGTACCATAGTTAAGACCGGTCATCTCCACGTTAGGAACCATACCGTAGTGTTTCATAACGTAAAGGGCGTCACCGAATGAGCTGCCACCTGCGAAGTTAAGGTTGCCGTGAAGTCTTACATATTTTTCAGCTTTGTCTGCGTATGCGTGAGATATTACGAACATCTCAGAAAGGTCAAGTTCAGGACCACCAGCTCTCATAATCTCAGACTCGAAGAATGAAAGTGCAGAGAAGCACCAGCAAGTACCTGAGCTGCTTTGGTTTTTAATAGAAGTTACAGGATTCTCCACTACGGTTGTAAATACATAACCTTGTGGCTCCTCAGGCTTTTGACCTTTTTTCTTTTGGGCAAAAGCATTTACAGAGAGCATACATGCTGCAGCTGTAAGAAGTGCGAATGATTTTAGGTTCATAATATTTATTTTAGTTTGTTATTTTCATACTAGGCAAATATAAGAATCTTTTTTGAATAATACCACTGCCAAATTGTCATAAAATCTCTTGGCTTGCATTTTGAAGCGGTAGGGGTGGAGGAAATTAGTTATGAAACAAGAGAACAAAGAGATTTTAAACAGATTTGCCGTCAATCTTAATGATAGGGCAAAAGGGGGTAAACTTGACCCCGTAATCGGTAGAGATGAGGAGATTAGGAGGGTCCTCCAGATTTTGAGCAGAAGGACCAAGAACAACCCTATCCTCGTCGGGGAGCCGGGTGTAGGAAAGACCGCGATATCTGAAGGTATTGCGCAGCGTATTATAAATCAGGATGTTCCTGAGAACCTTAAATCGAAGAAGATATATTCATTGGACATGGGTGCCCTTATTGCGGGAGCCAAATATCAGGGGGAATTTGAAGAGAGGCTGAAAGGTGTGGTTAAGGCAGTAATTGAGAGTGAGGGGGAGATTATCCTCTTTATCGACGAAATCCATACCCTTGTGGGGGCAGGACGCTCCTCCGGAGCAATGGATGCTGCAAACATCCTCAAACCAGCATTGGCCCGTGGAGAATTGAGGGCAATAGGCTCCACAACACTCGATGAGTACCGCAAATATTTCGAGGAGGACAAGGCGCTCGAGAGGCGTTTTCAGATGGTATTGGTCGACGAACCATCACCCGCCGAATCCATTTCAATCCTCAGAGGTCTGAAGGAGAAATATGAGAACCACCACAAGGTTCATATTGAGGATGATGCCATCATCGCGGCGGTAGAGCTTTCGCACCGCTACATCACCAACAGGTTCTTGCCAGACAAGGCCATTGACCTTATAGATGAGGCCGCTTCTAAGCTCAGACTCGAGATGAATTCTGTGCCGGAGTCCATTGATGAACTCAGCCGCAAGATCAGACAGCTCGAGATCGAACGCGAGGCGATCAAGAGGGAGGGGAAATCGCCCAAACTTGATGAGATCCAATCGACTTTGAAGGGGCTTGAAGAGGAGTATGAGGCTGCAAATAAGAAGTGGAAAGGTGAAAAATCGCTCCTTGAACAGATACAGAAGAGGCGCGAGGATATGGAGCACTTCAAATATCAGGCTGAGGATGCTGAGCGTCGCGGCGACTACGGAAAAGTGGCGGAGATCCGCTATGGGAAGATGGCTGAGACCCAAAAGGCAATTGATGAGCTCACTGCGCAGAAGGAGTCAAATCCCTCTCCACTGATAAATGAAGCTGTAAATGCTGAGGATATAGCAGAGATCGTATCGAGATGGACCGGCATCCCTGTAAATAGAATGCTGGAGAGTGAGAAGACAAAACTTCTGAACATGGAGGCACTGCTCCACCAGAGGGTAGTGGGTCAGGATGAGGCGGTGCAGGCTGTGGCCGATGCGGTACGAAGGAGCAGGGCTGGTCTTCAGAACGAGAAGAGACCTATCGGCTCATTTATGTTCCTCGGTACCACCGGTGTCGGCAAGACTGAGCTGGCAAAGGCGTTGGCGGAGGCCCTTTTCAACGATGAGAACATGATGACCCGTATAGATATGTCTGAGTATCAGGAGAGACACTCTGTATCGAGACTTGTGGGGGCCCCTCCGGGTTATGTGGGGTATGATGAGGGTGGTCAGCTCACCGAGGCTGTGAGGAGAAAACCATACTCAGTAATCCTTCTTGATGAGATAGAGAAAGCCCATCCCGACGTATTCAATGTGCTTCTTCAAGTGCTTGACGACGGACGTCTTACAGACAATAAGGGGAGGACTGTGGATTTCAAGAACACTATCCTTATCATGACTTCCAATATCGGCTCGGATATCATCCAGCTGTATATGAATAAGATTGTGGGAGGTGGTGATAAAGAGAATCTTATGGATGAGTGCAAAAAGGATGTCCTCACTATTCTGAAGAAGAGTGTAAGGCCTGAATTCATAAACCGTATCGATGAGATTATCATGTTCGAGCCATTGACCAAAGAGGCTATTCACGGGATACTGGATATCCAGCTCAGGGAGGTTAAGAGCAAACTCTCAGAGAATGGGGTAGAGATAAGTTTCACTACCAACTTTGTCGACTATCTGGCAGAAAAAGGTTTTGATCCAGCATACGGTGCAAGACCTATCAAGAGGCTTCTCCAGAGGGAACTGATTAATAGACTGGCGACAGAGATGCTGAAAGGGACTATCTCTAAAGAGGATAAAATAACTGTAGATATCCACAATGGCGATTTAATCATAAAATAGGGGGACATTTATCCAAATTTTACCTATTTTTGTATGAATATACTAGGTAAAATATCCGATTATGGAGTGGATAAATACATTATTGTGGGATTCTTCCAATATAGCCCATATCATATTGCTCTATGCGATAGTCATAGCAGCGGGCGTACTTTTAGGAAAAATTAAAATTTTCGGTGTCTCATTTGGGGTTACCTTCGTACTTTTCGTAGGGCTTCTGATGGGACACTTCGGTTTTGGTGTGGATTCATCTGCCCTTAAAGTGGTAAAAGAGTTCGGTCTGATTCTGTTCGTCTATTGTGTCGGTCTTCAGGTGGGCCCTTCATTTTTCTCATCCATGAAGCAGGGTGGTGTGAAACTCAATTCCATAGCACTGGCGATGGTGGCGCTGAACCTGATACTGGCATTCGGTATCTTCTATCTTGACGGCAGAATAGATTTCCCTATGATTGTGGGTATGCTTTGTGGTGCAGTAACCAATACCCCCGGTCTTGGAGCTGCCAATGAGGCCCTGAACCAGATGAACTATACCGGTGACCCCATTGCCCTTGCATATGCGTGCGCATATCCTCTGGGTGTGGTAGGTATCATTGTCTCTATCGTGATTGTAAGATATATATGTAAAGTGAACCTGAAGAAGGAGGAGGATGAGATTCTGGCCAAAACTGCCGATTCAAAGGATGCACCCAAGTTCCTCTATCTGGAGGTTTCCAATGAAAATCTTGATGGCAAGACCCTTCCGCAGGTAAGTGAACTTATCGGAAGAAGTTTTGTCTGTTCACGTATTCGTCACGACGGTCACGTCAGTATCCCAAATAAAGAGACAAAAGTATATCAGGATGATGTGATGTATGTGGTGTGCTCTGATGAGGATAAGGATTCGATCATATCATTTATCGGTAAAGAGGTGAATATCGACTGGGAAGCGCAGGACGCACCACTTGTATCTAAGAGAATTTTGGTGACCAAGAACGATATCAACGGCAAGACTTTGGGCAGCCTTAATTTGAGAAGCATATATGGTGTCAATGTGACCAGAATCCACCGTTCAGGACTTCAATTCTTCGCCGATCCGCACTTCAGACTTATGGTAGGTGACAGAGTGGTGGTAGTGGGGAGACAGAATGATATCGACAGAGTAGGCGAATATTTGGGCAATGAGCTCAAACATCTTGATTCACCACAGCTGGCTGCGATTTTCGTGGGTATAGCGCTGGGTATCATATTCGGTAGTATTCCTATCGCATTCCCAGGTATCCCCACACCGGTCAAGCTTGGTTTGTCGGGTGGTCCCCTTATCATCGCCATACTTATAGGCAGCTTCGGATATAAACTCAAACTTATCACCTATACTACACAGAGTGCAAACCTTATGTTGAGAGAGGTGGGTATTTCCCTCTTCCTGGCCAGTGTAGGGATTGAATCAGGCGGTGGTTTTGTCGATGCCCTTGTTCAGGGAGACGGTGTTCTGTTTGTAGGGTATGGACTTCTTCTCACTATGGTGCCAATCATCCTGGTGGGAGTGTTGACCAAATTTATCCTGAAGCTTGACTATTTTACCATTGCCGGTATCATAGCGGGAACCTATACCAATCCATCCGCACTCTCATACTCAAGCTCACTTTCAAACAAAATAAATACACCAGCCATCAGCTACTCAACTGTATATCCTCTGTCGATGTTCTTGAGGATTTTGACAGCGCAGGTGCTGATATTGATTATGATGTAGTATGGATATGATCAAGGGATATAGAGTGGCCGGGCATCTGTTCTCTTTCAGGATAGATGAGGCGGATCCTATGTGGAGATATATCGGGAGGGCGTATGACCCTTTTGAGGCAGATTTCTCACAGGAACCACTGTTCAATATCTCTGTGGTGGAAGATGTGGATATTGCAGACAAGGAGCAGGTCTATGTCGATAACAATCCTGAACCGGGATATGTGAAAATAGCTGTTTTCAAATATACGGACGGGTATTATATGGAATTCACCCAATATGGGGGAGATAGTGTGAACGGTAAGATGACCTTGACCCCTGAGGGAGATGTGAAGGTCTCTCTCCATGGCGATTTTATGGAGAAATGGATGACCTTTACCAATGTGACCCAGGTAGTATACTTTATCAGGACAGCTACCCTCAATACTGTGATGATGCACGCCTCTGCCATATACTATAAGGACAAATCATATCTCTTCCTCGGTAAGAGCGGTACAGGAAAGAGTACCCACAGCAGGATGTGGCTTCAGGGGGTTGAGGGCTCGGTGCTTATGAATGACGATCATCCGATAGTGAGGATATCAGAGGATGGAACCCCTATAGCTTATGGTTCGCCGTGGAGTGGAAAGACACATTGCTACCATAATATGCAAGCACCTGTCGGTGCAATAGTGAGGATCCGTCAGGAGAAGGAGAATGTGATAAGGAGGTTGAGGCCTATTGAGTCGTACGGCTCTGTGATGTCGAGCTGCTCCGGCTTCCCATTGGAGGACCGTTTTACAGAGGGAAAGAGCAATACCCTCCAACATATAATTAAGGGGGCACCATGCTGGGAGCTTGGCTGTCTTCCCGATGTGGATGCAGCTTTGGTTTGCAGCAATGCAGTTTGCAATTGATATGGTAGAGAAAAAAGTCATACCCAACTCTATCTTTTTCTCTGAAGTGGAAAGCCATATTTCAGAGGGGAAGAAAGTGGTGATCCCTGTCAAAGGGAACAGTATGCTCCCATTTATCAGAGAGGGGAGAGACAGTGTGGAGCTTGTCCCCTGTAAAGAAATAAAAGTGGGTGATATACTCCTTGTGAAGTTGGATAACGGGCACTATGTCCTCCATAGGGTATGGGAGCTGAATGGTGATAATATAATCCTGATGGGTGACGGCAATATAAAGGGTAAAGAGGTGTGCAGGAGCGGGCAGGCAGTAGGTATGGTCAGCAAGATTTTTAGAGGAAAGGGTGTCATCAAGAGCACTTCCACCTCTTACATGAGATTTGTAAAATTGTGGAGGAGACTTCTCCCGATAAGAAGATATATTTTGGCGATCTATCGCCGTATTATAAAAATTGGGTTATGAGAATCAGGAAAGGTTTTAAACTAAGAGAAATTATGGGTGAATATGCTGTGATAGGCGAAGGCCTTGAGCAGGTAAATTTCAATAAGATTATTTCACTCAATGGTACAGCTGCATATATCTGGAAAGAGATTGAAGGTAAGGATTTCGACTCAGAAATGGTCGCAAACCTCCTTTTGGATAGGTATGATGTGGATGCTGAGACCGCAACATCTGACGCCGTGGCATTGGTGCAGAAACTGGTCGAAAATGGGTTGACCGAATAATTGCCAAATGTTAAAGAGGATTATCAGAATACTGCCGAAGGAGTTCTACCGCCCGGGGCTGTGGATAGTTGCCACTGTGCCGGTGAGGGCCCTTTTGAATCTGGTGGGGGTCGCAGCGCTCCTTCCGGTGCTTCAGCTTGTGCTGGATGATAATCCTACCGATTTTACCCCTGTAACCATCTGCTTGGGGGTACTTGCGGTTATCATATTGAAGAATATCCTGAATATTGCCCTGGCGGCGTACCAGAACAGGTATCTTCTAAAACTTTACAGATATTTCTCCACCGCCCTCTTCTCAAATCTGTATAAAAAAGGGCTCCTCTATATCAAAGGGAGAAATTCTGCAGAGATCTCCCACGAGATCAACGGAGTGTGCTACTCTTTCTCTTTGAGTGTCCTCTCTCCCATACTGAATATGGCAGGGGAGTCGCTCTTGCTCATCCTTATCTATATATCGCTGATATTTTATTCTCCGATAGCATCTGTGCTCGTCCCTGTATGTTTTGTGCCGGTGTTGCTCGTGTATGTCTATATGGTCAAAGATAGGGTTCAAAGGTATGGAAAGCAGGAGAATGAAGCCAAGAGGAAGATGTGGAGAACGGTGCTGGAGACATTCAGAGGTTATGCTGAGATAGAGGTTAATGGTGCTTTTCCATCTATCGAAAGGCAGTTTGATGACAATCTGGGCTCCATATCCTCCCAAAGGGAGAAAATGACCATTGTACAGCAGTTCCCAAACTCGTTGATAGAGCTGTCGGTGGTGGGGTGTATGACACTGCTTGTCGCATTGAGCGGAGCTTTCCATGGGGAGAGCCTCAGCGTAATGGTGGGTGTCTTTGCTGTCGCTGCCATGAGGATGCTGCCCGCCGTGAGGACATTGACCAGCGGTTGGACCTCTGTGAAGAATGGACTGTACAGTCTCGATATCCTGGAGAAAGGTCTATCTGATGAAGGGGTGGAAAAAGTGGTGGATGAGAGTTTTGAGTTCAATAAAGGTGTTGAGGTGAGGGGAATATCGTTCAGTTTCCCTGATGGTGGACACAAAGTATTTGACAAATTCTCCATGGAGATCAGGAAAGGGGAGAAAGTGGGGGTTAAAGGGCCTTCCGGTGGGGGTAAAACCACCCTTTTCAATCTCTTGCTCGGATTCTACAAACCTGATGAGGGTGGAATATATATTGATGGCAAGGAGCTGACTGTGGCAAATCGTGCCGGCTGGCTCAAGTATGCCGGTTATGTGCAGCAGGATGTATTTATCCTGGATGCTTCACTTGCAGAGAATATTGCCTTTGGGGTGTCCCCGGGTGATATTGACAGGGAGAAGGTGGAGAGAATTATCAAAGAGGTCTCACTCTCTTCTTATTTGAAACAGCTTCCAGAAGGTATAGATACCAGAATAGGGGAGATGGGGGCGAAACTTTCAGGCGGGCAGAAGCAGCGTGTGGGGATAGCAAGGGTACTTTACAAGGGTGCAGACATCCTCTTTTTGGACGAGGCCACATCCTCATTGGACAGTGCCACTGAGGCAGAAATCAACCAGTCAATACTTGAATTGTCCCGTTACAGGAATGATTTGACCATCATTGCGATAGCCCATAGGGAATCCTCCCTCAAATTCTGCGATAGGGTTATTGATCTTAAATAGGGTATATCTCTGCCCCTACAAACTCTATCAGATTCTGAGGGGAAATTTTGAATTGCAGACCCCTTACACCTGCACTTATATAAATATGGTCGTGTAGCAGGGCGCTTTCGTGGATAAATGTAGGAAACGGTTTTTTCATCCCGATAGGGGAGCAGCCGCCACGGATGTACCCCGTAAGTGGGAGAAGCTCTTTCATAGGGATGAGGTCGCAGTTTTTGTTGCCCGATATTTTGGCAGCCACTTTCAAGTCCACTTCGAAGTTTCCAGGAATTACGCAGACGAAGAGTCCGTTTTTGTCACCACGAAGGACCAGTGTTTTGAATACCTGCTCAATATCCTCTCCCAACTGCTCGGCCACATGGTCCGCAGCAAGATTTGCCTCATCCACCTCGTAAGGGATGAGTTCATATTGTATCCCCGCTTTATCGAGCAGACGGGCAGCATTGGTCTTCTCTATTTTTCCCATTCGTCCAAAGCGTTTTTCATAAGTTCCCTACCCACTTTCGCTATCTCTTTGGCCCTTGCATAGTCTGATATCTCACCATAGGCGTCAAATGGCATTCTGACCACGATGTCGGGGTGGTATTTGGATAGGGTTATTTCGCTGATGGTGTGGTTCATGAGGCTGAAGGTGCGGTCCAGAAGCGAGTAGTAATTGTCCCCAATGGAGAAGTCTGTGCCGTCATCCTTGGCGAGGCTCTCTGAGATCACCTTTTTGCCGTAAATTCCGGCGAGTTTTACCCTTTCTCCGAAGCTCAGGGTGTCGTTGTTCTTTATCGAATCGAGCAGCTTCCTGTTTTCAAGTTTCCTCACCTTCTCCTGTTCAAGCTTCATTTGTTCCTCTCTGTATCTTTGGACTATGGCAGCCTGCATCTCTGTGACATTGACATCGTTGACGTCAAATGCCACCAATATGTCCTGTCCGTTTCTTCCTACGCGATTTATAGGGAGAGAGTTTACTATACCGCCGTCAACAAGGGTTCTAAGCCCTTGTTTTACAGGTCTGAATAGGGATGGAATGGAGATGGATGCCCTGATGGCATCAAACAGATTCCCTTCACTGAAAACGATCTCCTCCCCGGTGTAAAGATCCGCTGCCACCGCCCTGAACGGGATTTTCAGGTCTCTGATGTCCATATCCGGGACTATCTCCTTTATCGCAGCGATAATTTTGTCCCCCTTTACGATATGGTTTTTGCTGAGTGAGAGATCCATCAGCCCGAATACCTTCCAGGCGTTGAGGTTGAAGAGCCACTCTTTGAGTTCGTCGAGTTTGCCTGTAGCATAGATACCTCCGATGAGCGAACCCATAGATGTTCCTGCAATAGATGTGATGTTATAGCCTCGGCGTTCGAGTTCTTCTATGGCCCCGATATAGGCAAAGCCCCTTGGACCTCCACTTGATAGGACAAGTGCTACATCCTGTTTGATAGGTTTCATGGCAGTGCGATTTTTATACAAATATAATACAGATTATTTATAAATTTGTGTGGTAATAGATTGTATTATGGAGACCGTTAAAAGACTTTTTAAGAAATATGTGGTGGATGCCCTCAGCTTTATGGCTCTGGGACTCTTCTGTTCTTTGATTCTTGGGTTGATAGTGGGGCAGCTGGCGAAGATAGAGGCGCTGAGCTTCCTCGGATTTATCGCAGAGGCTCTCTCTGCAGACTCTCCACTTGTGGGTGCCTGCATTGGTTTTGCCATAGTTCTGGGGATGAAATATGCTCCGCTGGTTACCATATCTTCAGCCATAGTAGGTGCTTTGGGGTATAAGTTCGGAGGACCTGTAGGTGCCTATTTTGCAGTCATTATAGGGTCCCGTGTCGGGGAGCTTGTTTCGAAGAAAACCCCTGTAGATATTATTGTGACGCCGTTGGTTACCATCGTGGCCGGTGGTCTTGTCGCTAAGTATTGCTGTTCATCTATAAATGATTTTATGCTCTATCTCGGAGGGCTTGTAAACAGTGCCACAAATCTGAGTCCGTTCCTTATGGGTATTGTGGTCTCTGTCATTGTGGGTTGTGCATTGACCCTCCCCATAAGTTCCGTGGCACTTTGTGTGATGTTAGGAATTGATGGACTCGCTGCAGGTGCCGCTACTGTCGGCTGCTGTGCCCAGATGGTGGGGTTCGCAGTGATAAGTTTTAAGGACAATGGGGTAGGAGGTCTCCTTTCCCAAGGTCTTGGCACTTCGATGTTGCAGATCGGGAACATTGCCCGCAAGCCAGTGATTTGGCTCGCTCCAATACTCACTGCCGCTATCCTGGGACCGGTGTCGACAGTCCTTTTCAAAATGACCAACAGTGCCCTGGGCGCCGGTATGGGTACATCGGGACTTGTAGGCCCTATTGCTACCTATGCGAATATGACTGCAGCAGGTGCTACTAATATGCTTGGTATCAAAATTGTACTCCTCCATTTTATCGCACCGGCGGTGCTCTGCCTGCTAATTCATTTGGCAATGACCAGGTGGGGTTGGGTGAAAAAAGGGGATATGAAATTAAATCAATAAATTATTTTGAATTGGAAATAATTTTTGTATCTTTGTAATAGCAAAAGAAAAATAAATTAAAAAATATAATATTATGATTAGCGAACAACTACACAAAGCAATTAACGACCAGATCAATGCAGAACTTTGGTCAGCATATTTGTACCTGTCAATGTCTATGGACGCTGAGGAGAAGAATTATAAAGGTGTTGCAAACTGGTTCTATATCCAATTCCAGGAGGAGCAAGCTCATGCACGTATCTTCATGAACTACCTTAACTCTGTAGAGGCTAAAGTGGAACTGAAACCTATCGATGGTGTTCAGACTACCTGGGATTCAGTTTTGGATATGTTCAAATCTACCCTTGAGCATGAGAAGAAAGTTTCATCTCTAATCCGCAATCTTATGGCTATCGCCAGAGAGGACAGAGATTATGCTGCTGAGGTTAAGATCAACTGGTTCATCGAGGAGCAAGTGGAAGAGGAAGAGGCAGCTCGTGATATCATCTTCGCAGTGGAGTCTGTAGAGGGAAGCAAGAACGATATGTATATTCTTGACAAGGAGTTGGCTACAAGAGTTTACACTGAGCCAGCACCACTAGCAGGGAAATAGTAATTGAATAAATAAATGGAATGGCGGTCCTGACTGATGTCGGGGCCGTTTTTTATGAGGGGGGGAGGGATTACGTCGCTGGCGCTCCGTTTTCCCTGACCTCCGCGGGCCATCATCGACTAAAGCAAAATGCGTCCTGCGCATGCAGGACTCTTTTTTGTGAGGAGGTATTTTGCAAAGGTTGAGAGAAGGGATGGAAAGATAAGCAGTAGGGCGGCTTCTTGCCTGCATGTTACATGTGTCTTGCCCCCCCCTTGAGTGTTATGACGAAGGGATTGTGCGTGATGTGGTTTTGTAATGGATTGTAAACCAGTGTTTTATCGTTTTAAGGTGCGCACAGTCCAGGCTCTGAGACCGTGACTGTGCGCATGATGGGATTTCAATTGATTGATAATCAATGAATTGGTGTTTTAGTGTGAGCTCAGTCCCTTTGGAATTGGGGCTCCGCCATTCCCTTTGGGATTGGGGCTCCGCCATTCCCGGACCTCCGCGGGCCATCATCGACTAAAGCAAAATGCGTCCTGCGCATGCAGGACTCTTTTTTTGTATGTCATCGTCCCTTACGAAAGCGAGCTTTCGACGGTCCGCTGCCACACAAAAAAAGCGCTCAACATTCGTTGAGCGCTTTTGCTTTAGTCGTGATTCGGTTGGGATTCGAACCCAAGACCCACAGCTTAGAAGGCTGTTGCTCTATCCAACTGAGCTACCGAACCAATCCACTATGTTCTTCGGATATCTCCGAAAGAGGATGCAAATATAGGTGTTTTTTTATGATTTGCCAATTTTTATCTGATATTTTTTATTTGAGTGGCATGAAATAACTTACTGATTGGTAAGTTTACTTCATGATTAGTGTTAATTATATGTAAATTAGGCTGTAGATTGCATGTATATAGATTTATGGACCATACGTGTCTTTGATTCTAGATTATTTTATTATCTTTGCCGCGTATTTTTTAAAAACAAATTATAAAATTCAAGTAATGAAAAAATTATTGTTATCTCTATCGCTGATATTTCTCCTTGCCGGTTCTGTAGTGGGCTATGCACAGGATAAAGAGAAGGTGGTGTCAGCAACAATCTCCATGTTAAATGGTGGAGCTATGGTTTTGGATGAGTATCTTATTGATCAAGCTTATAAAGGTGACATAAGTGCTTACCAGGTAAAATTCGGAGCTATGTACAAGAAGAATGAGAATCTGACATGGGATCTTTATGGCAAACTCTACAACGCTCCAAAGAGTGAAGAAGGCTTTAACGATGCATTTTCCATAAAAGGTCTGATGAATCCGGCAAGGACCACAGGTATTGTCCTAAAAGCTTTAGGTGCAGGTTATGGCACTTACTATAATTGGACCTTCCATGATAAGTTGCAATTTAAAGCAGGTGGTCTGTTGGACTTTTATGGCGGAATGAAAGAAGGCTATCCCTCAAGTGTCAATAATGCTGCAAACTTTGAAGGTCAGATTATGTTGAAGGCTTCAGGTGGTATCAAATATGGTTGGGATTTTAAGAACAACTGGGGTTTGAACCTATTTGCCAACTTGTCCCTACCTGTTTTCGGTGTTTTTATTGCTGACCATAAATCGGAGGCTGCACTTGTGGCTGGTGTATTCAAGATGATCGCTGGTGATGCCGCTTTCTTAACTTCAGAGTTTAATCATACTTTCTTTGGTTTTTATCACAACTACCAGTCATTGGACTATGAATTGGGTATTGAATTTGTTTTCAAACCTTTCTCATTGGGTCTTTCATATGTACAAAACAATAAATGGTGGAATGTATATGATGTTCAGAACATACGTAATTACGGTATGATGAGCCTTAATGTAGGGGTGGATCTGGTATCTCGCAGCAAATACAAATCATCTAACAAATACTTCTAATATATATCTGAATTATGAGACGCATATTTTATATAATATCTTTATTGTCACTCCTTTTTATTACATCTTGTGTTAAATCGGAGTACCTGACTGAAGCTAATACCGACTACAAGACCAATTATGAGGCTATGTGGAAGATAGTTAACGAAAACTACTGTTTCTTCGGAGATAACTACGGCTACACAAAGAACCTTAACTGGCAAAGTGTTTATGATGAGATGATGCCAAAAGTGGAGCAGGCTAAGGATGATGTGGAGTTTTTTGAGATAATAGGCAAATCTCTTGACTATATGAGGGATGGACACGTATGGCTGACATCATCATTCAATCATCATACCTGTTATACATTTATGTATGATGAGAACAATGTTCGTTACCCTGATAACTATGTATCTGGTTTGAGTACCAACTATCTCACTTACAGATTCTGCACACCTAACAAGATAATTTATGGTAAAATCGAGAGAGATGGTAAGAAATATGCATACATCTTCTACGACGACTTCACTGTGGAATTTACAAATGAAAATCTCTCATTGTTAAAACCTCTTGTGGATGAGTGTGACGGTATCATCTTCGATATCAGAACAAATCCTGGCGGATCTCCTCAAATAGCATTGTCGATGGCTTGTTACTTCTTCAAGGAGAAGACTTTGGTAGGATACAATGTTTCCAAGACCGGCAAAGGATATAATGATGTTTCTGAAGAACCTGCTCCATATTATGCTGTTCCAGATAAAAACGTGGATTGGTCATCAAAGGAGACTGTACTTCTTGTAAATAGAGGTGTTTACTCTTCAGCAAACTTGTTTGCAAGCATTTTGAGATATGCTCCTAATGTAACTATCGTAGGTGGTATTACCGGTGGTGGCGGTGGATCACCTTGGACTTTCTATCTTCCTAATGGATGGATGCTTGCAGTAAGTAGCGGCAGTATGATCCTTGATGCCAATCAAGTTCACATTGAACCAGGTGTAAAACCTGATGTAGAGGTGACACTAACTAAGGAAGACGCTGATAAAGGTGTAGATACACTTATCGAGAAAGCTATTGAGATCCTGTCAAAATAGTACTTTGTCAGGCGATATAAATGAAAAAGGGGACTGAAATATTTGATGTGACCCCCAAAAGTTGGATGGTTTAACAATATTAAGAGGCGCTCTTAGATTGGAATAAAGCTCGGTATTGTACCGGGCTTTTTCCATTTAGCCTCAGTTTGATTCTATCATTATTGTAGTAGTGTATATACTTAACCAGTTCCTTAGCGAACTGCTCTACGCTGTCCCAC
>JAFYXO010000043.1 GCA_017546125.1 Bacteroidales bacterium | reverse complement strand
GCAATGGGGAATGCATGTGCGAGGTACATGAGAGGTACAAACTATTCCAAAAATTGCCGTAAAAATACCAAAGCGAGAAAATTCATTTCAGTCGCTAATCTTACGTAAGTACTTGGAAATCTTTCCGGGAACCGGAAATGTTTGTATTCTCTTTTGGAGTTCTTCGGTATTGACCCATAACCCGCACTTCCCAAAAAGAGTTCAGATTCTTCTGAACTCTTTTTTCTTTTTACCCCCATCCAACCTCCCTCAGCGGGAGAGGCTAAGTCGCAGGCTCCAGTCTTAAATTCCCGCGTTCACTTTCAGCCAAATTCGTGCGCGGCTCAGGAAAAAAGCAACTCCCGCGTTCATTTTCGGCCAAATTCGTGAGCGGCTCAGGAAAAAAGCAGCTCCCGCGTTCACTTTTGGCCAAAACCGTGCGCGACTCAGGAAAAAAGCAGCTCCCGCGTTCATTTTCGGCCAAATTCGTGCGCGGGGATGGGTTTGGCCGGCTGTATCGGGAGGATTATTTCGAATCTTTACGGTCATACCGGAAATTTCCACTAACTTTACATCCCAGAACAGAAAAATACACACAACACCTATGAGACCTCAATATCTAAAGCCAGGCGACACTATCGCAGTCATCTCTATAGCATCTTCACCATCTGAAAAACAACTTGCAGCCAACTGGAAAGAGCAATTTGAAAGTTGGGGGCTGAAAGTGAAGGTGGGTGAACACCTTTCCGACAAGATCCATTACGATTTTGCGGGCCCGCACGAGCTGAGGGCTCAGGAGCTGACCAAAATGGTCCTCGACCCGGAGGTTAAGGCGATCGTATCTATCCGTGGCGGCTACGGAACCATGCACACTATAAAATATCTTGACATGGAGATTTTCCGTCAGAACCCAAAATGGATTATCGGCTACAGCGATATTACAGTTCTACACTTTGCACTTCAGAAATTAGGTCTTGAGTCTATCCACGGAGCCATGCCGGGCACCTTTGAAGAGGGATTTGACGGCTTCTCACAGAATTCGCTTCGCAATGCCCTATTCGGAAACACCACCGGATACACCACTCCTGCATCAAAATACAACAGTTACGGCAAAGCTTCAGGCAAACTCATAGGTGGCAACATCACACTCCTCCGCAATCTCATCTCCACCCCTATCGATCACAATTGGGATGAACCTACAGTGCTGTTCATCGAGGACATCGACGAGCATATGCACAAAATCGACAGCAAGATGTGGCACCTTCGCGAATCGGGTGTACTGGGCAAATGTAAAGGTATTATCGTCGGCTATTTCACCGACATATCAGATCAGGACCAATGGCAATGCTCTGTTTACGATCTTATCCACAGCTACACACGCGAACTCAACATCCCTGTCATTTTTGACTTCCCTTGCGGACACGAGTTCCCAAATGCCAGCATCTACCTCGGTCGCAACATTGAGATATCAGTGGATGAGAACGGTGGCAAGATCACTTTTGCTGAGTAACAATCCCTCAACTCAGATTTGCTCCATAAAGGCATTGAAAATCTCCGCGTAGTCACCACAGAAGATTACGTGGTGGTTTCCTATTGGCCTCTTCAAGAAGTAGTTTGCGTAGCTGTCTGCCCCAATGGCACCTTTGGCATCACCCATTTGGATGATCACTTGTGTGCGGCAAAGCCCCGCCTCAGACTGATTGCGAAGCAATTGGGCAGGGGCTACAAACGAGCTGCCAAGATCCCCCGAGACTTTGAAAATGGTTGCATTGCCCTCGGGCAATACCCCTCTGATCGCTATACCCAGCCCGGATTCGAAGTGGGTATCATATGTATAGCTGCTGACCATATTAAGTGGCACTGTGCAGTGGGCGAAGAGGTATTCTCCGGCTGTCTGATTGATTCTCGACAGGTTCACCTGGAATCCCGATTGCCCGGTGAGGGCATTGCCGATGACCATGGTCACAAGTGCCGGGACATCCCCCTCGCAAGAGGCTGGGACCCCTTCGGCGTTGAGACGGGCAAGGGCTAAGCAGCCGGTATTATGCAGTGTATCAAGCAGATCAAAGCACCTGAGAGTAATCCCTTGCAGGTTATATTTCCCGATAATTCTCCTAAGCGATTCGTAGATATGGTTCGCCCCGTCAAGGCGCGCCTGCTGCTCAGTAGCAGGATCATTGTACAACGCCATTTCCACTTTTGTGGTATCCTCGATGAGCTCCGCAATGGGTATCCTGACCACCTCCATCCTGAGTTTGTCGCATAGGACCTTCTCATCCGGCGCACTCGATATTAGCCAGTCAGACGGCTCCCCGATCACCCCGAGACGCATCCCCGCCAATGCCCTCTTCCCCCTCTCGACACGTGCAAGGAGGTCAATCCTTCCCCCCACATACTCCACATCCCCGTGGATAATCTCCCCGGTGCGGCCATTGCTTCTCAGATAGGACAATATCTCCATCGAAGCGGCTAGCGAGTTGCTTTTGCCAGAGGTCAATATATAAACGTGCCCCTTAATCTGCGGCAGTACCTCCAGAAAAAGACCTTCGGTCCCACCGGTCATCACATAAACAAGGTTCAGATCGCCATTGCCATACTGGGAGAAATCGCTACCGCAATTCACCAGTTCGCTACCGCAATGCACTTGCACTGCCCCTAAAAACTCTTCTGCCATCTTCCGGGTCGCCTTCTGGTCGTGAAGGGGCGACACCAATGTGTGGATAAGAATTTTCATGCTTGAAAGTATTATTTTGACAAAGTTAACACTTTTCGGCTAACGCAATAACATTTGCTCTGCCATCCAAAACGTGCCCGCCTGGAGTACTGTATAAAAATATGGGGATGACCAATCAGTGCGTTAGTCGTCCCCATATTGACATCACAACAGTCTTAAGTTATCAAAGGTTTTGACCGTAACCTGTACTATGCCATGAATCTACTCTTACACTGAATTTCATCTGACCTCCGAGAACCTTCTCCACATCGTCATCTGTAACATCATTATCAGGATCTTCGTAGCCGCCGCCTTTGCCCAGATCGAGGGTGATGACATATTTATAACCTGCCACCCAGTTAAAGTCCACAGGTGTAGCCATCCAGGCATACTCTACCTCTGCTCCTTTAGGGTAAACTTGTACTGTAGTCTGGTCATCCACTACCCTAATGATTTGAACAAGGATTGATATGTATGATCCTATATTATCACCTTCTTCAGCCTGTTCCGCGGGTGTATCGCCCCCCTCGGGTGTCTCTTCAGGTGTTACCTCTTCGAGATTCCCCACCCCCCGCAACAACTTCGGAATCCCAACAACCTCTCCACACACCCCGGATATCTCCAGAACCCCACTGTCCTCTCCAGAATCCACCTTTTGCGCCTGGTCAGTAACTCCCTTTAAATCAATTAATTGCCACACCTGAGGGATTTTACCCACCCTAAAAGTAAGGAATTCGTTGTATATCAGAAAGTTGCTGACGCAATGAAATTCAGTTGACCAATCAAAATGTAGGGCAGGTAGGAAGGTTGACAGATGTCATCCGACTTTGTTCAGCTGACTCACTAGTCGTCATACCCTTGTCGTTACATCTGATCTGGTCAGATGGGGCGTCACCCTATCGTCACACCCGACCTGTTCGGGTGTCTTTGCGTCAACTGCGTCTTGATAGCAAAATAACATTCACGACGCATCGTTTGTGGGCGTAAATCACTGCGTCACACCACATTTCGAGCATAATTCATCGAATTTACCCCACTCACGCAGTGTCTAAAGCCACATTTCACTGCGTGACAGCTCTATTGGAGATGAATCTCCCACTCCGGGATCAGAATCGACCATTTTCCACCACCGTCACACCCGACCTGTTCGGGTGTCTGTGTCACAAACACACTATCATGGAATGAAAAATAGGTAAAATGAGGGCGGTGAGCACCTGCCTATGTGCGAAAGTGCCCTCACTCAAAGCATCAGAGCGGGGTGCCATATATCAAAGCACCCCACTCTGATACCACTCTGCCTCTGAGCCAGGGGAGAGCAAGAGCCATCACACTCTTGCCTCCCCTCACAGAGGTGCTTTCTCACTGCACTCCCTTTTCCCATCAGCACATCTCATCTATATTATGCTTAAAATGCTCTTTTAATTTTTTCAAAATTTTGATAGCTCGACAAAATTTGAAGTTTTGTAAAAATAGCATGCATAAGTGAAAATGATATTTGAATATTGTATCCGAACATTTTAAATTAAAGAAAATGAAGAGTCAAGAAAAACAACGTTACGTGGACATTTTGTCCAATAGTGGATTCAAGGCAGTATTCGGAGATCAGGACAACAAACCTGTATTAATCGATTTTTTGAATGCCGTTCTTCCGGATGGAAGAAGAGTAAAAGATCTTACATATGCAACAACAGAGATAGAGGGACTGACGCAGAGCAATAAGTCTGTCAAGCTTGATTTACGATGTGAAGATGAGGATGGATCCTCCTTTATCATAGAGATGCAGAGGTATGATCAGGCGAATTTCTTCCAAAGGTGCGTATCATATAGTTCGAAGGTGTATGATATGAAGACCAGTAAGGGGGATGACAGTTATAATATTCCGCCTGTCTATCTCATCGGGATTTTGGCAGTAGACTGCTTTGACAGGAGCAAAGAATTATGGAAAGAGTGGTTCATTTCAGATTATACATTCAGAGAAAAGTTGACAGGAGAGGTGGTTTGTGACACAATTTCACTTATCTTTGTGGAACTGAAGAGGTTTGATAAGCGGTTGGAAGATTGTACCAGTATCATAGATAAGTGGTGTTACGCTCTGAAGTATATGAGTAAACTGGACAGTTTACCCATTGGACTTAGAAAGAGTGTCTTTCAGAGGCTCTTCCAGGCTGCGGAGATCGCCCAATTCAGTCCCGAGAAACGAGAAAAATACGAACACGATATGATAACAGAGCGAGATGAAATCAACATTCGTCGCACAGCCGAACAGAAAGCCAGAGCCGAAGGGGTAGCCGAGGGGATGGCAAAAGGAAAAGCCGAAGGAAGAGCAGAAGGGAGAGCAGAAGGAAGAGCGGAAGGCCGAAAAGAGGGCATGCTTGAGGTGGCCAAGAGTCTGCTTGCCAGTGGTATGTCACTGAGTGATGTGACTAGGCATACAAGTCTTTCTGAAGCAGAGATCGAAGCATTGTTAGGGTAGGCACTTCACTTCAGGTCGCAGGGATGGATGCAATTACCAGATAGCTCTTTCAGGCTGCGGAGATCGCACAGTTCAGTCAGGAGAGAAACAAATGAAGTATGTCTGGAGACCCCCTCCAGACATACTTTCCTTATAATTACGGCCTCAATCCCGAGCCACCCTGAAGAGAGATGGTCTCACCTGTGATGTAGGAGGCATCATCTGAAGCGAGAAAGACAGCCACTCGTCCGATGTCTTCCATTGGGTCGGCAAATCGGCCCAGAGGGATCCCCTGGATGGTCCTCTCAAACAGCTCAGGATAATTCTCTTTCCATTCACGAAGGCTCTCTGTCATTGCCAAAGGCGCAATCATATTGACCCTTATTCCGTCTGGTCCCCATTCTGTCGCAGCGACACGTGAAAGGCCGCGGATTCCCTCCTTGGCAGCAGCATAGGAGCTCTGGCCCGGCTTTCCGAAGAATCCTGCCCCAGAAGCGAAATTGATGACCGAGCCGCGTGTCTCTTTCAGATAAGGGTAGGCCTCGCGCATATAAAAGAAGGTTGCGTACAAACCGGAGTAGATGGCCAGATCGATATCCTTTTTTGTGTGCTCTATCAGGGGAAGCCCCGATGAGGAGGCCTGTGCATTGTTTATGAGGGTATTGATCTTGCCGAATTTCTCGATTGTCTGACTGATAACTCCCTTAATCTGCTCTTCGTCTGCCCCATCAGCCACTATGGCGAGCACCTCCACACCGTACTGATTCTCAAGTTTTTTCTTTGCCTCTATAAGTCTGGACTCTGTCCTGCCTGTGATTACAATATTTGATCCCTCTCTGGCGAATGCTGATGCCAGTCCGAAGCCGATACCTTTCCCACCGCCGGTGATGAGGGTTACATTTTTCTCTAGTCTCTTCATATCTTTTTCTTTTTCTTGAAAAAGATAGATACAAAAACCGTGCTAGAAATTTTTCCAAACGAAAAAATTGCCAAGACTTCTACGATTGCTCTTCATCAAATATGCGGTCGAAGATCTGGCGCAGGCGGCTGCGATCGCGTATTATTGAGCGGAGCTCCTCCAGACGGGCAGCATTTGGGGATTCAGGGATCCATAGACGGAGATATCCACCCTCAGCGTATTTCTCCTGCAAGTGTTCAACAGTCCTCTCCCAATGCCCCTCAGTTTCGAGTTCCGGGTAGTTTGAGAGTCCGAACTGGATGGTGCGGCGAATGATTTTATGTGGATCAATAACCCTGTCTGCCTCCGCAAGAATTCTCCCGTAGATGGTGCGGGGCCCTTGTCGGTTCGAGGCCCTATGATCCTCTGCCGCCTGGGCAATGGTCTCAATTTCCTCCTCGCTGAACCATTGGCGTAGCCTCGAGTCCTCACGGACAATGCGGCCGGAGGCAATATGATGAGTCTCCCTCCCTTCGATCAACCCTGTATCGTGGTATGCAGCAGCTGTATAGATGATATTGGGATCCACCTCGTAATGGGAAGAGAGCTGCAGCCCTTGGGCAATGACAGTCTCCACATGGTCGCGGCGGTGCGCCTTGTCAAAATGGTCATAACGGGGAATGATCTCCCCCTCCACGTGGCTGATGAGTCCCGGATATATTTGGTCAATTGCGCCCATTTCCCCTCCCCTAAAATATAGATTCTTCGGTCTTCGTTGTGAGCAGTTCAAGTGCTTTCATCCCCATAATGGAGTTCCCTTTCTCATTGAGACGGGGACTCCACACCGCCACCGAGTACCTCAACGGATGGATTGCAGCAATGCCTCCTCCGACACCACTCTTGCCTGGAAGCCCTACGAGAAATGAGAATTCGCCCGCCTCATCATAGAATCCGCAGGTCTGCATTATGGCGTTCATCCTCTTGATTTGTGACGAAGTGAGTTTCACCCCTGAATAATCAAATGGTTCTTTGTGGTTTGAAAACGGAATAAAGGCCTGGGCCAATTCTGCACAGCTCATCTCCACCGAACACATCATAAAATAGAAATGGAGCACACGTTCTATATCGTTTTCGATATTACCGTAATATTTGAGGATATTAACAATGGCAGCATTAAGATAACTCTTCTCCCTCTCAGAGTACGCAATTCTCATACAGTAATCTATTTCATTATTCTGTGCCAATGATCTTACAAAAGAGATAAACCTCTCCTCTGGATTTTCCAATTTGGAAAGTAGGATATCGGCTACAACAAGGTTTCCGGAATTTATGAAAGGGTTACGGGGAATACCCTTCTCTATCTCCAATTGGATAAGTGAGTTGAATGCTGCTCCGGATGGCTCTTTCCCCACCCTCTTCCAGAGTTCATCACCCACTACACTGAAGCACAAAGCCAATGAGAATACCTTGGATATTGACTGTATTGAAAATCTCACATCTGCATCACCTATGGAATATCTCTTGCCCGATATGGTTTGGATTGACATACCGAACTGGTCTGGATCTACCTTAGCCAACTCAGGAATATAATCTGCCTGCTTTCCCACACCCTCAAAAGGGGTAATCTCATCACGTATATCTGAAAGAATTTTAGAATAGTTCATAGTAGTTAATTTTTGTTCCAAATAGCATATAAAGTTATGTCCTGATCCAGGATCACCTCCACTCCTGTATTGGTATATGTGACACCCTTGCCATCCCTGCGGGTATTCCATTCTGAAAAAGTATAACCCTCTTTGGTGGGGGTAACATCCGACAAGATGCCTCGATTGGATCTTACAAGATATTGGTAAGTCTCGGTATCTGTAGCGACGTTACCCTCAATCGTCTTGCCATAGTAAGAAGCATTATCGTTGAACGTCACTGTAATCTGGTCTGTCACACCGGCTTTGTTAAGGGTAACAAGGCCTTCTCCTTCCACCTTGATTTGTTGGTTCTTCTGATAACCGGAAGTGGTATTGTTCTTTACACTTCCGTCATTGATATTAACATTGGCGTTGGCACCCCTTACATACAGACCACCACCCTCCAGTAGTGAATTATTGTTATTTATGATATTGGATATATTGACTGTCAAACCTTCGCCTTTATTGATTACACAGACGCCTCCTCCATTTCGGCCGGCTGCATTGCCGGTAATACTGCCTTTGGTCAATCCTACTGTCATGGTGCCGCTGGCTGATGAGACATACACGCCGCCGCCATTTCCGATACCCAGATGCTCCCGGTCTATCGCAGCATTATTGGAGATATTCACATTTTCACCATTCATCTCAAAGGTTCCTCCATTGATACAGATAGCTCCGCCGTTACCGTTCTTGGAAACATTGCCACTGAACTCCACATTGCCACTCAACAATACACTACCACCTTCAATATATAGTGCTCCTCCGTCTGAATTTGAGGTACACAGCTCTATCGTTCCTCCGCTCATTGTAAAGCTTCCGCCCTCGATATAAACGGCTCCACCTTTGGAGGCTGATGTCTTGGAGGCTGAACACTTTTTGATAGTTCCACCAGACATAGTGAAGGTACCCTGCTGCATATACACAGCACCGCCGTTCTCCTGGATACACTTGTACCCATCATCGGATGTGTCGCTGTTTCTAATCAAGCCTCCTTGCATATTGAATACATTATTTGGCGAAGCTGCCATCACAAACTGTGCCTGGATGTCGCCACCATAAATGGTAATATTCGCATTGCCAATATTACCTCCACTGGCATTTGTTCCTCCTCCACCGATAGAGCCTGTTCTTAGAATAGGCATAACCGAATTTTTACTACCAATAATGATGGTAGCATTACCCCCATTTCTATTATTTCCAGTCAAAGATGAGCCCCCTCCAGTACAAGTCATACCACCTCCTATACCGGCACTGCCAGCAGCACCGCTCTTCGCTATGACATTACCTCCTGTGATGGTCACATCTGCATCTCCCCCTTTATTAGTTTGACTACTACCTCCACCTATTGCTGTACCTAATGCAGAATATGCATACACATATCCATCATTTACAATTACAGTCCCCAATGAGCCTGATTTAGATTTTGAGCCAGCTCCACCTATTGCAGAACTCGGTATGCCATAAGCGTTCTCGTTATTATAGGCATATACATTACCACCATTAATTTCTACGTACCCCACTCCACCCGCAGCATTGAACCCGATCCCACCACCTATCGCTGTACCTGTAGTTGATGCCACAGCAGTAACAACACCTCCATTAATAACAACTTCTCCATATCCGTTTCCACCACCACCGATTGCAGTAGAATTTTCTGCTTTGGTGGTCCCCGCATATATTACACCACTATTGATTACTATTCCATAGCAATTTTCATATCCGTCAGTATCAGCATTTCCTATAGCAGAATCAAAGTGATTTGAATAATACCCTGTAATTGATCCACCAGCATTATATTTACCCGTTCTAAAATCAGTATCAGCTGCAGTTATTGAGCCAGCCCCCTCAAAAACTAGCTTATTCTGTTTCTCCTCACTTTCTGCTTTGGTATTATTGTCATAATGCACAGCTCCCACCCTATTATCTCCGACGATATTCAACGTAAGGATAGAACCAGTTTTATCTTCCGGAATAAAAGAAATACTACTCGATTTTCTATTTCCTTGGCTTTCCTGTTTTGATATATATATATTATCTATGGTCATATAGCATACACCCACTTTACCAGAAATCATAATGGTATTCTGGGTAGATTCCCTTCCTGCTTTTCTGACAGCTTTGGTATTATCTATAGAGCTATTACTATTAGCACCAGTACTATTATCCCACGCCT
The DNA here is from genome assembly GCA_017546125.1 of Bacteroidales bacterium. Taxonomy (GTDB): domain Bacteria; phylum Bacteroidota; class Bacteroidia; order Bacteroidales; family UBA932; genus CAAGNP01. The sequence continues at coordinate 18,861 of JAFYXO010000043.1, read as the reverse complement.
CTATCACCGACTCGACATTAGAGTTATTGGTGATAAAGTCCCTCCATCGGGTGGTCTCATCATACATAACTTCAGGATAGGTCGGGAGAGTCAGTTTTCCTGTCCCTTTCTTATTTTTATTGTCATAGCCAGGATACCCTACTTTAAAATTCCCTTTATTCTTGTTTACTTCTGTCACACACGACTGATAGATGTAATATTTATTTCCACTTTCATGTACTCCAGAAATCACCTGGGCTACAGTATCACCGGCTACGGCTACAAAGACTTTTCCCGAATAACTATTTCCTTCTATTGTCACATTCCCAGCGGCTATATCGAAATAGATATACCCGGCATCATCTGATTGCTTCTTATTAAGAGTATAGGTAATCAGCTTGCCCTGGCGCCACTCCTTCTTGTCCAATGAGACACTGTAGGTACCATCGGTGGTTTCTATCGTCAATACTGAACCCGTAAGGACCTGTGGTATCATCAGTATGGGTTCTCCAATATTGTCACCTGCTTTCACTGCAAGTGACAGGTTTGAAAGTGAATAGGTAATATTTTCTGCCCCACTCTCCCAGCCTGAGCCTATGGTATAAGTTCCCCCTTTTATCACATTTGATATACTGATTGACGAAATAGTGCAGTCAAAACCGGCCTTCAGCTGGATGGCGGCATAGATATGCTCAAAGGGAAGCTGAATACTCTGATATGTGTTGGTGCTGCTATTCAATGCAATAGGATCAGATGCTGCTGCAATATAATCGATTTGCGAATCACTGACATCTGCTATAGGTATGACATTTGATGCGAGAGTCTCTATCCTGGGGGCATACGCATATATAGTTATTGACTCATTATTATCCTGTTTGATGGAGCTCCATCGGGGTGGATGTTCTGTCACCATCTCATCCCCGTCAAATTTGAATTGGGAGTTCTTCAAAATGGTACATATATCATCTTTGCCATAATACCCAAACACTCCGGCACTGCTATAATTACCCAAAATATTATTCAGCGTCGCTTTCGTATGTTCGCCATCGGCAGTCACCTCCAGTGGCCACTCCTCCTCGGTAATCTCAAAGTTGTCAGCGATGCTTCTGGTTCTGACCTGTGAACTATCACCTAGCGTAGCCCTGAATGTCATATACTCAGATGGAGACAGGTCCACATCCACCCTCTCCATACACCCGGGAGCGGCAATAAGGAATATTACCGCGATTAGAAAAATGCTATGTGACCACCCATATTTCATATACTACGAAGCTTGACCAGGTCCATCTACATACAAATCTTCCCTCTCATCCTCCCAATATTTGAGTGTACAAACACCACTTACTACCGACACTTCGTTAAAATACAGACTTAGAACATATTGTTTGCCTATAGCCGCCTGAGGATCTGTAATTGGCTGACTATTTGTATCATAAAGCGGCACGAATATAGCTTTGGTTCCGATACCATTAGTGGTTACAGATATATCATAACCATAATATGTTTTTGAATCTATGACTTTGCTATATGGAGGCGAACAAAGTGCAGATCCCAAATCTGCAGCCTTAACAGAAAGTAGTGTACTGGTAATGGGAACTGTAATAACTGAAGTCTCCCCGCTATAATTTACTGTACAGGGCGTTCCTATACTTTCGGAAAGAGTCACAGTCAATGAGGATTGCGGAGTAGTAATAGTAAGATTTGTGATATCACCCCAGATAGCAGCCGCATCCACAGAGGTAGCACTGGCATTGAATGATATCCAGGTAAGGAGATGATTGAAAGTGAAGTCACCGAAGTTCTCCTGATAACTTCCGGCTATCTGTTCTGCAAACATCAAATCCGACTTACCATCTATCGCATGGGTTGCCGAATAAGCAGTTTGCGATTCATTGATACTCCACCCGCCACTAGGGTAAAAACCGGTACAATAGATTTTGGTATTTCCATTATCGGTGATAGGATACTGAAGCAATTTGCCCGATTCATCCCTGATATCTGAAACTTTGTCCGAAGTAAAAGTTGTCACAATTCTATTGGGCAAATTTTCATCACCAGAAGGTGCATCGGGGTATGTACCTGGGGAATATGAGAACCAGACAGAAGCAGTGAACTCTCCATCTACAAAAGGTGCCTTTGTCTCTGTATCCAGACCGGAAACTCCAACATTCAGACGAATCCCCCTCTTTTCGGGAGATATCTTACCATTACATCCCGATACAACAAGTATCAAAAACAATATATATATAGACTTTCTCATCTGTCTCTAAAATTTAATCATATAAGTTTCCGTGACCATATCCTCCAGTCTCCCAAGAGGTAACTTCTACTGTATGCCGTATAGTTTTACTTTTCTTGAAATACAATGTAATATCAAACTGTTTTCCCGAAGTGGAACCGCTATACAAAGAGGCAGGCTCATTTCCATTGCTCTTCATCAAATCGAGTTTTATCTCCATCTCTCTAATATCCTCACCTTTCTTGGTCACAATTGTCAAAACATATTCAGGTGTGGCAGTATTAGTATCTCCAAACTTCACTGTTGCATCAGTAGGGGCACACATCGTATATGCCACATGAGTCACATTTGAAGTTATCTCATATCCTGTTCCGCCAGGAAACTGATTATTCTCCCCCACTTTGTAAAACCACGTACCTAATGATGCCGGCTCGACAGATGTCTCAAATTTCGCTTCTGAGCTCTCAAGATCTATTATAACATCCTCCACATGCTCTGTTAGAAAATCAGCAGTACTCTGATCCACCCTCTCGATGTACATATTTTGAATCTTTCCCCACGCCTCACGGATATATTCGATAGTAACACCTGCTTCTAACTCCAGTGGATCCATCCCTATCTTTACATTAAACAGGGTCAGTAAATGCTTGAAAGAAAGGGTAGGACGAGTCTGAATATCATAATAGCCGTAAACCTCTGATGCAAACATCACATCCTGCGACCCATTGAATTTGAACTGAGCCTTTGAATAATCATCTGTAGGATTACTCCACCCCTTCTGCGGGTATAGAGAAACAAAGTATATACGGGTAGGTTCCTTCCCAGTAGCAGGGGTAGGATAAAGAACACCGTTCAATAGTTGCATATCATTATTTGCAAAGCGTGCTTCCGTATGTGCTGCTATAGCGGGAGATACTGCACTTTCAGGATAATAACCTGAAACAGTAGATGCCCATACTGCTACCTCCAAAGGATTATTGCCCGAAGGGGCTGTATCCATATATGGTGCCCTTGTTTCTTCCTGTTCAAGGATGTTTGCACCCAAATAGACGTTCTGCTTTTCATCTACACCGTCTCTCCCAATTTTATCACATGAAATAAAAAACGGGAGAAGTGCCAAGAATATGTAACAATATTTTCTCATACTATTCTATCGGTATTATATGATCATAAATCTTATCCCACGGATCCACACTCACTGTAAAATATACACCATCCAGACTGCTGCCCAAATCGAGATTATATGTATACTTTTTACCAGGTTCCCAATCCATACCTATACTGGCTGTTCGGTAATGAGGATCCTTTACACCATCATTATCTTCATCCAAAAGATATTTTATGTAAAATACAAAACCATCACGATTTTCGGATTGGGGTAAAACCAGATAGGTTCCGCCCAACTGACCAACAGAGGTACTGATGTTTTTAATGCTCAAAGATGCTGTATCGGCAGCCCCCCAGGATTTGACAGACCACAGATTATTTTCATTATTTTTGGAATATGTTCCCCTCTTGTACATCTCATGAAATCCCAACTCCTCTATTTCCAAGCCTACACGCGCTTGTGTAAGATTGAATGAAATTGCAGCAAACGGATGCTGAAACTGAAGATTTACAGGGTTGGAACCTTTCGTCTGATCAGGCGTATAAGCATACATAAACTCCACAAGTTCATTATGTGCAGCACCATCTACAGGCAAATTTACCGTAAATGCAGGGGGAATGAGAGCATTATCTACACTAACATACGACTGGTAAAGTTTATCCCTTGAATAGTCTGCAGCATATCTGGGAGCATATGCAAAAAAATCTAACTTATAATTATCATCGTTATTTGGCCAATAGTATGTAAGGAATTTACCTGACTGCTGCCCCTGCTGAGGAGGCTCATAAAACCTCCACGACCCACCATCTTCATAATAGAGAAGATCGGAATCTATTAACAGATAACGAGATGTGTGATTATCCCTGTAATAGGCATCAACATGAAAATAACCGCCATACCCACCGGCTCCACCAGCCAGAGCAAGGGTCTTGAACGATTCCATATTCTCAAACAAATGCGCCCTGGTCTCCACCTGCGGCACAAATGTCTCGGCAGTGAAGGTTATCTCCATTTCATCCCCTGTTCTCCACTTTTCGCAAGAACTAAGAAGAGAGAATGCCGCAATGCCAAATATAAGTATAACTAACTTTTTCATCTATATTCATAAATATCCACAATACCCACAAATATACGAAAAAATATTAGACAATTAACTATCTGACAATAAAGTATTCTATTTAGAAATCGTTATACACCTGACAGGGAGACCACGGGCACGTTGGGTCTTGTTCTCAGGCGCCAGGTGGTTTGGCTGGGAGGTATATCCATAACCGTTCCCTTCAGAGGAAATCTCCTCACTCCATAAAAAGCTCCAAAACTCAGAAGCACTCGGAGGATTTGCTGAAATGGAACCGCCACCATTGGACAAGTAACCGGAGGCTGGAATATATACCACCTCTTCTGGGACGCTTTCCACATTCACATCTGCAGGCCAATAGTTCAGCCCCTTAACTTGATTATAGGGCTTGAACCCCCTACTGTACGGCGTATCTGCATTGATTACCAAGTTGTCATCCGTATAAGCATTGGTAGTAGGATTAGGATATAATTTTGTACCGGTACCCTGAGAAGTAAAATCTGACCATATGCCTTTTGTCGGGAGCCTGTACCCCGGAGGACACGGATCGAAAATAGATTTTCTGCTCTCCGAAGCATATTTGTCATTCCAGATGGAACTGATGTTATAATCCCCATCGTTTTTAGTCCAATACCCTAAAGCTGTATATTGGATTTTCCCATTCTTATATACGACATTCCCATTCGCATCACGCGTGGCTATAGTATCATTTTTAATAAAGTGAAGGGGATTCTTCACCGAATATACTACTCCTTCACTCTCTCCAGTGTTTACATCCCTATAATCTTTTGCACTGAAATTGAACCCATTATATTTAATAGACGCTGTACTCTTCATAAAAAATGGATCCTTGCGCCCAAATTGGTAATAAAGCAGACCTTTTTGATTGTCCTGCGGATAATTTTCAGAATCGGTATCAAACGCCCCCAGGTTCCTGTCCATTATATAGACAGACTGATTGGCACTCCAGTAATTGCCGGCATATCTGTGGACAGCCCCACCCGGTACCGGATAGATATATGTCTGTGGCTTGCCAGGTCCCAGGTCGTGCGCTTTACTGGGGTCATAATCTGTTATCCAGAGGTGCCAGCTCCAGCTCACGTGATACTGGTCCTGCTCATTTGGACCTACAGCGATAATGACATTCCCCCTGACATCTGAATCCACCTCCACCTCAAAATATGAATATGGAGACTCACCTATCTTCCCCTTATCTTTATATATTCTGAATTTATCCTCACTAATGGCAAAATCACTGGCCAGGACAAAGCACTTCCACTCTCCGTTATTTCTAAGAGACAGGATATAATCATTCTCATATTTTGCAGTATTCCCGTCACCCCAAAACTCCAACACCCTGTCCACAGGGATTCTGAAAGAGCGCATTCCCCCACCTTTTGGCATCGGATTCAATATATAGCAGTTCGAATACTCATACCCGTTTTCCTGAGTAAATTCCACCAGACCCCAGTCGGTTACACGGGTGTCTTCTTTAGCATTGCCCTTGCCACTGATAGTAAAACTGTAACTGTACTGACGGTTTGCCTCCAGATTGAAATCATCATCCAAATCTGATCCCAGATAAAAGGTATAACTTACAGCATACGATGTTTCACCTTCAATATACCTCCCGGATACAAGGAGATATGTAGACCCATCCGGTGCATACCTGTTTTTATACGTGGACTTATCTTTCCCTTCCGGCACATCAAAAGTAGCAACACCTCTCAAATTCAAAGGGAGATACGAGGAGAACTCCAAAGTGTTATTATTGGACTCGACACCCCATATATGCTGAGAATAGTTGACTTTGGAAAAGTCCCTGGTAGGAGGGAATGGGGCAGAGAACCCCTGATCTGTGGTAAAATAATAACTTATCGAAGGGACAGAACATATCTGCACATTCTCTATAATCACCTCTTCCGGCTTGGCGTTAGTTACAGATATATTAACCTTTGCCACATTCCTTTTAAGTACCACACTCAAATCTGCATTTCCATCACCAATACTCTGTGGAGTTATAAAACCGTTGAACATAGGGTGATACTTCCCATCTGTTCCATAGGACAATACATCATTATCTCCCGCCACCACCCTTCTGTAACCCTTGACCTCCTTAAGGGTCACCCCCTGATTAAGGGGAAACTCCTCTGCCACACGATCGAAGGTGTTTGCAAGAAAATAAATGGCACACATCCTGTCTATGGCGATCAGGCTCACATCGGCAGTCAAAAGACCCTCTTCCTCACCAAAATTCTCCACATATGTGGGTTCCCCCAGAATCCTCGAATTGTCCTCCACTCCATCGAACTGGATCACCCACACATTCTTTATCACATCGGAAGCCTTTGTTATAGGATGGGGATCGTGCACATCACCCTTTGTGAGAGAATCTTCCCCCACAGATAGGGCCAGGGAGACCACCATCCTCTCACCATTCTGAAATCCCAAAGGGGCTTCATCCCTGCGACAGGTGCTGGCCAACATAAGTATCGTAAAAAATATCAGCAGTCTCTTCATATTCCATCCATTATTTGTCTGTTATACACCTGACAGGGAGCCCACGCGCCTGATCCGGATTTGACGGTGTCGCCAAGTGGTCCTGCTGCGCAGTAAAAGAGTATGCACGCCTCACACTCAGACCCACACAAGACCAAGCAAATGCCCATTTTTCATTTGCAGAACCCACTGCACCCCACTTATCGAGATTACCGTGATGGGTAACTTTTCCCACCGGTGACCAGAACCCTGATGCGGGATAATAAATCACCTTCTCCGGTATAGTAACATTCTTCCCCTGGAAAGGCCAATACTGGAGACCCTTTATTTTATTGAACGGCTCATAACCGTTTATATATTGGGTATCCGGGATTATAACCCCATTAGAAAAAGTTTCATTCGCGAATGTATTTGTATTGGGTCTCTCGTCGTGGGAATTATATGTAAAATCCTTCCATATATTCTGAGGAGGGATTCTGTATCCCGGAGGACAAGGGTCAAAAATCGATTTTCTCCCCTCATTCTGCCCCATCAACACAGTGGTATGATCAAACCACACTATATTCTTATCAAAAACATCGGGATTATATTTGTGGCCCGATGTCCACTCATAATATGCATTAGCCTCGTCTGGATACTGCTCTGTCGTGATGAAATGGAGTGGGTTTTGAATAGCATACAGGACACCATTATCCTGGTTTGCAGTGGCTCTGGGTACATTTTTACATTTGACTCCCTCCGGAGTACCTTCAGGATATTTATACATACTCCCATCAAAGAAAAACGGGTCTTTCCTGCCATACTGGTAGTATACCAGTCCCAAATTGTCCGTAATATGATCCGTATCATCGTAAGGATAGTCATAAGGATCCCCCACCCATCCCAGATTTCTGTCCATAATATAGACATCCTTATTATCCGTCCAGTAATCCCCCTCATATCTGTTTACGTCACCTCCTGTCACAGGATAGACATACCTCTTATCCTCCCCATCACCCCAAAATACACTTTCATACGGGTCATAATCTGTTATCCAGAGGTGCCAGCTCCAGCTCACGGTATTCTCATCCGGCCCCACAGCCACTATCACATTGCCACCCATCCTCCCACCTGTATAGACAGGCTTGACACACACCTCAAAATATGGATCCGAGACAGCATTGCCACCGGCCTTGACGAGTTTGAAATTATTTTCATTTATCTCAAAGTCGCTCGCCAGCACCCAAGCCTTCCAGGCCCCACCGTTATTTTTCAGCGCTCTGGTATCATCATTTTCATACAGAATTCTGGCGCCCCCTCCCCAAAATGTTATTGCCCTCTGAATAGGTATCCTGAACTTGCGCCACACATCCCCAGTAGGGATAGGATTCAGAATATAACAATTGGACAACTGATACTTGCTGTCAGAGTAGTCCACCAAAGCCATATCATTGACCCTGGAGTCACTGTCCACCTCCCCAACACTCTTTATATCAAACTCATATGTATATGCACCATTCCCTTTGAGATTATAATCATTTGTCATATTCCCGCCGAGATAGAATGTATACACGATCGGGATGTTCTCTTTATCACTGTTCTGGTAAGTTCCTTTCACCACCAGATGGGTAGCCCCTTTCGGCGCATACCTGTTCTTGGAGAGTTCAGAGCCGCTCTTATCGGTGGTCCCTCTCTTATTTATCGGAAGATAGGCCATATTTGAATATGAGGACACCCCCTCAGGCCAAGGCTCCACCGGGTAATCAATAAAACTCTCCTGCGGCAATACCGGAAAGATATCCCCATCCGCAGCCAATTCCCCCAGATAAAAGCTCTTATTGGGTATAGAACACAGCTGCACCGAGCTGATCGTTACAGCTTTCTCCCCCTGAGTGCTGTTTTTGACAGTATAATTTACCTTGGATATATTCCTCTTCAGAGTACATCTCAGAGAGGAGACATTCCCTATCGAAGGGGCATCAATCCTGGCTGAAAAAATAGGATATCTCCCCCCATCAGCATCCTGCCCCAGGATATCACCCTCTGCCGTCACCATCCTGCTACGCCCCTTCAGCTCCTTTATCTTATAGCCCTGGGGCAATGAAAAATCACTCTTCCCCTCAAACGTATTCGCAATCAGATAGATAGTACTCTTAGTGGCGGTAGCCACAAGATTCACACTTCCGTCAAAGGTGGAAAAATCTTCAAAATATGTTGCCTCTCCGAGCAATTCGGACTCATCCGAATCTCCATTAAAGTGTATGACCCACAGATTTTTGATGACACTCTCCGGGTCCTCCTCCAGCCCCTCTTCCCCTTTTGTCAGAACCGACACATCCAGAGGAACACTCACATACCCTTCAGGTACAAAATCACCCCTCTCTATCCTGGTACAGGATAAAGCGGGCACCAACACCAAAAACAAAACCGATATAAAGAGTCTCCTTATCATACTATCTCACCTTGCATTGTATTACCATCCCCGTCCCACTCCAGCACCACATTATTGTCCCCATCCTTAACAGGAATCTTGAAACTCCACCTCCGGATGCCATCCACACTGGAAGAGCCACCACCCCCGTTATCCCAGTCACTGATATCCACAGTAAGCCCCAAATAGTTAGAGTTGATGACTATCCTGATGACATAAGTGTGCTGCGGCTCAAAAGCAAAACCCATATCCGCAGTAAAGGTCTTCCCCCCACTCTCCCCGATTTTTATCTCAAGAGAAGGGAGAGGCCACCTGTTGTTACCTCCATCCGTTTTCTCCGAATAGTCCATCGAGAGGATATACTGATCTACATTCAAATCGAATTCCTCCCCTACGACCAATGATTTTGGATCGGAGGAATACAAAGGCTCATCTACAATATCACTATCTTCATAATAAAAGCTGGCCTGGGCAGGGATATAGTACCCTTTATCTATAATATTCTTAAGACTGACACTATACAGTGTAGTGGATTCGATATCGGCACCACAAGCGAAAATTACCTTTAACCGGCTTCTGTGCTGCACCAGCGTGTCTGACTGGGCATCATACACACAATCATCCCCGTGCGCGTCCTGGATATACACACCAGACACCTCCACATCAGAAAGTTTGCTGATATACACCCCCTCCTGATTTCTGTCATACATATAACCTGAAAGCGAGGTCCCATCAATAGCCGTTTTATCTATAGCAGGAGAGACTATATACATCTTGTATGGGCCATTGGCTGCCCTCAACCCCTTGGATGAGTCCTCTTCTATAAAAACACCGTTATTATCTACACTGCAGGGCTGCAATACCCCACCTGCCTCGTGGTAGGTGCCGGAGTATTCAGGATGATTCGCAGTCGTGGTACCCGGGATACCATTAAGGAAGACCTTATAGGTACGGCCATCCGCCTCCACCTTGGTGGAGGTAAAATCCACCAGATGTGTCTCTGGGGGGACGACTGCCCCATTTCTCCCCACGCAAGAGGGGAAAAGGACCATAGCACCCAATATGTAAAGCAATACTCTTCTCATAATATCATTCATTAGAACGGATACTCACGAATGACCTCTGTCCATTCTGATGACACATCAATATTCACATTTTTTATCTGCACATAATTGTCCAGGATAAAGTTGAATGTATATATATAGCCAGGCTCAAAAGCACATATCTGATTACCACCTCTGGTCACAGTGATATCTGAAGCCCTTATCCTATAAGCTGCACTTAAATTATTGTTGTCAAATTTGAATTTGAGGATATAGCTTTGATCAATATACTCCGGTACAGGAACTGTCAGAAAAGAGACATAACTGTATTCGGAATCGTCGAAAGTAAAGTCCAGACCATTGTTCTGCCCTTTATATTGGGTAGTTACACTTTTCCCGGAGACCAGATCGTGAAACTCCCCTGTCACAGCATTAAATCTTCCTGATGTATAAAGTGGCGTAAGATTCTCCCCGTCAGCACTTTCCAAAGTGATGGAGGTTACAGTCATAGTACTTATATCGTGCTGGCATTTCAGCCCTATCCTGATCATAGAGAGGGCGTGCTTGAATGTCAGTGGCACAGATTTTTGGGTCCCATCAGGCTTTATCTTCGTATAAGAATCGTTCTGGTCTGCATACATAAGGTCTGTGAGGGACATATATTGGCCGCCCACCGAAAATGGTATCTCCCGTATATCGGTGACATCACTCATCCAAGGGGAATATGCGCACACACATACACCCTGGGTGTAAGTCTCTATAGTAGGATTCTTGATGTACAAACCATCATCAAAAGGGGATGAAGAGGAGGAGACTCCTCCCAGACGATAATTCCATTTATTGGTGGAAGCATAAGTCGACCTGATGTTTTTGTACATGTCCCCATAAGGGATAAAATCACTCATCGGATCGCTCTCCTCAGCATTGTATACAAAAATACCGATAGAAGAGTTATGAGGAAACTTTGTCCCTGTGTACACAGCCTTTGACTGCTCTGCCGAGGTTTGGATCTGCACATCCAGGACAAGCTCAGTATTGCGACCCTCCTTGGTACAGGAGATGAGCACAGATAGCGTCAGCAAATATATGATTCTATAGCATTTCATCATTTTATCTGCACCCCCTGTCCACCATTATGCTTATTTTCAGAATCTACCCAATCCTCAATTGTAACAGGTGATATATTTACAAGAGAGATGTTGTTCAAATCCACAGTAAAATTATACACGATTTTCCTACCAGGGATCCACTCTGTATTCTCGCTCCAGGCAGGAAGATCCTTTTGGACTTCGAATTGGGCTATCACCACATCATCTGTCTCCCTTACAAAAGAGAACTTGACGCTAATCATTGTTTTCAGTCCCGTCCCACCCTGCGGATTTATCCTCTGGGGAAGGAGAAAGAGGTTGCCTCCTGGCGACACAATATTTGAATAAGAGGGAGTTGCCCCCTCTTTTTTTACCAGTTTTACATTTGCAAGGGCGCTTCCCACCTTGAGGGTATAACAAACCGAGCCGCTCATTTGTGCAGATGTGCCCCAGTTGAAGAAATCATCCTCCGACGAGTCGAAGACCAATATGTTTTCCCCCACAAGATTTGAGAGGGTGAGCTCATCTATCCTCATATAACACCCTGACGGGAGGACACTCCCCTCTTCTTCATAGTTTGCACCGAAAGTAACCCAGGAGAGTGTATGCTCAAAATCAAGTACTATAAGCTCGCCCCTGTGTGCAATATTATCCCTGTCAAGAACAGCCTGAGCCACACATAGATCCAAATGTTTCATAGGATCTGGACTTGGTGCATATGTGATGGTTATCTTTTTGTTACTCGGGCTCCAGTCCTCAGCCAGGTGAAGTTCGGGATTGTCTCTGTTGTGGGGAGCATACCCAAAGAAGCTCAACTTCTTGCCACCTATTATCGGCCAGTAATATTTGGGATTAGTGGACCACACACCATCGGTCTTCTCCACCCGGACATTATCCATAAATGTCTGAAGATTTTCACTTTCGGCAAAATCCTGACCATACTCCTCAAGTGTGGCGAAAACGCCAAAATTTGTCATGGAACCGGTGATATCAATCCCCTTCACCTCCACATGAAGGGATGGCTCAAACACAATCTCATCCTGAGTTGTAGCCTCAATTACCCTCTCACAACCAGCTATAACGAGGGAACACACTACAATCAGTGCAGAAAAAACATATATTTTACCACTTTTAATCACCATTTTACACATTTGTGCATTATGAGCAAAAATAGCCATTTTTTCTCCGATATCCTAAAAAAATCATTGAAAATAACTCATTCCAAATAAATGAAAAGGACCGACCCAAAGGTCAGCCCCAATCACTATATGAATTGAGATTTACAGATTATTGTGCAAATTCAAAATCATCACCATAAGGTTCATCATCATTAGGATCATTATTATTTTTTTCATCAGTAGCATCCCATACAGCCACAGAAGGTTCAAATGTGATTTCATTTAGACCGATAACCACATTGTAGGTAATTTTTTGATTTACGCCCCATGGTAAAGCAGCTGTTGCAGCATCAACTGCATAGAATGGAACATGTTTAACAACTTTCTCTTTTGCAACACCTGTACCAGCTACTGTATACACAATCTCAAATACTTGAGCATTAGCTTCTGAAGCATAAGTATCAGTTCCTGCAACAGGCTGCGAAGTTGTTTGGACCATAGTTTGTGGAATCATAGTAACAGGAACTGTTGTTAAAACAACTTGGTTTGTTATGATCTTACCTGTAGCGTCAATTGCATTATAATTAGTTTCACCAGACTTTAGATTGGCATCAAAATCATAGTCATAATCTGATGAATTAGTCTGTTCGCCATATTGTGTTTCATCTTCAGGGAAAATTTTGAAAACACCACTAACCTTAGCATGGTCACCCCACTCACCATAATTTGATGCATATGTATGAGTAAAGTTTGCTTTATCTTTAATATTCTTCAAAGTGATGCTTTCTACAGCAAAGTTTACACCGCTATAAGCCGCATTTGTCTTAACAGTAAAGATGATCTGGGTCATCTGGTGGTGGAATACCATTGGAACTTTACCATCTGCATCTGCATAATTATCATCACCATTCGGATCACCAAAGGTTGCCCCCATAACAGGTGTTGCCACCATAAAGTCTACATACATATTGCTATGTTCGTAAGCAGTAAAAGATAACTTACGTTCATTATCTTGTGTTGAGGGATTATCGTCGACTTGGTCGAGACCTGTTACAGTCATTGTCTGATGATTTTTCACACTTGCAGCATTAGTTCCAATATATGGAGAATAAGCATAAAAATTGATAGTTGTCCTTGGGTCATTAGGCCAATAGTATGAACCAGTCGCTGAACGCCAGGTATCCAATACTTGATCTTGACCAGCCACTCCCTGTGATGTATATAAATCCTGTTTTGTAATCTCCACATTTGGCATAAACTCTGTTGTGGTATAAGTGGTTGCCTGGTTTTCAGTTATAGCTTGGTTTGCAAATGCATATACACCAAAAGGTTGATCCTCATAGAGTGTGGTACCATCCACAATCGCACGGGTAAGCTTTCCTGACTCGGTTGAGAAAGAGATAGGGGTCTCGACTTCATTCTTAATGATAGTCTTGGTGCAGCCAGCTGCCACTAGCGCTACCATAGAGACAAGGATAAAAAATCTTTTCATAATAGTGTTGTTTTAATTGTTTATAATTATTTTAAATTGTTTTCTATAATGTCATTATATCGTTTACCTATTATATAGGTATATTTACCTCTTCTTCATCCCATTCTCCCACCTCGGGTTCAAAGCCGGCTCCGGAGTCACCTACATTGATCACAATCTTCTGATTGATCGGGATCTCTCCACCCTTCACCAGCTTTTTGATCTCATCGGAGATATCATCAAGCTGCACTTTGATGGTTCTGCCATTGATAAAGGTCAGGACCATAGTATTCTTCACACTGTCATCCTGATGTGGACCGAACGAGTAGAACTCACCTTTGATCTTGTTCTCATCCCTGCATATCTGGGTTTCAATCTTCTGAAGTGCATACTCATCTTCATTGTGAGAACCGTCAGCCATATATACTGAGGTATACATACCGTCTATCTCCATATACACAGATGATATATACTCCAGACCATCCACATCTATATCAAACCAATACTTATAACTCATCGGATCCAATCCGCTCTCCAAACTATTCTCACCCTCTATCACATGGAAATTCTCGTACAAATGGACAAACAGAGGGTCAGGTTGCTCTATCACATAACTCTTGACCTTTGTTTTGGAGATCTTGGCCTGGCTGGTATAAGCCTCCACTTTTTCCAGATTGTCCAAATTTGTGTAGTATATACCATCCAACTCATTGAAATCGGATGTATATATCAACAAGTCATATGTTCCCGGCATAAGCCAGATGGACCCGCTAAGACCTTTAATCTTATGGACACCATATACAGATGTAGGCCCTTTAGGATACGCTACAATAGTCACACTCTTGGCTGTAGCCAAGACCGCCTCGTAAGCCAATGCACTCTCATGATCCAAATTGGCATCTACAGAGACACTCACCTTAAGATCTATAACCACCTCAGATCCGTGATGATGCTCAGGTTCCAGCAAAGTCTTCCTGTGGCAAGACGTCACCACAAAGACTAAAGCGGACAATATGACAATCAACCTCCTCATTCTCTACCTCCCACTTTAGATCTTATCTTCAAATAGTACACAAGCGACACTGAAAGCTTGGTAGGTCCCCACCAATTGGTCCTCCATGACTGTGGACTTGGTGCTATAAGGGTGTAGTCAAATCCATCCCACCAATATTTCACATAGTCTGTAGAAATGAGTCCCAGCCCCAACTCATACTCAAGTCTGAGACTTCCACTCTTATTTATAGGGTGAGCATAACCACCCACCACGCTATACGACTGGAATTCACCTTGGACACCATTCACTCTGTTGAGGAGGATATCATATATACCACCACCTACAGATATGCCGGAGAACCATCCTGTAAGATCTAGTCTATCTGCCCTCTCTCCAAACCAGTATCTTCCCTCCAGGTTACCATTCATCAACTGGAAGTATAGCTGCTTGTCATAACTGCTCCACCATGGTGATAGCCACTCAGCTGCCACAGAGAACCTCTCTCCAATAGCCACCTCCAGACCTATATTCAATGCAGTGACTGCATCGTACAGAAGGTTGGTCTTGATGGCAAAAGGTGTCAGATAATCCCACAAATAGTAGTTAGGCTTGTGGAATCTCACAGTCATACCGAGATTCAATGACGGAAGTGTAGTGAATCTTCTGTTTGACTCTGTACCCGATATCACCGAGACTTTAGGCTCCACATACAAACCGCAGTTTATACCAGGGTTCCACTGCAGCCTCAATCCTGTACTTACACCATAATGGTTTGTGGTCATATACCTGTATGAGGCACCTGCCACAAACAAGGCTTCAAGTTTATTGTAATTATCTCTCCTGGTGGCAAAATTATTGAGATTCATCAAATAATTGAAATTGAATCCATAATTGTCCTTACCACCCATTTTTGCATATATGAAATCGGCCTCAATTGCATGCACAGGGGTCAAATGGTATCCGAATGTCAATTTGGTATTGAGCCCTACCAAATAAGAGTCAAAATCTTTGGCTCCCTCATAGTTTGCATCCAGACCAGCACTTACACTTGTATAGAAACGGTCTCTAAACTTGATGCTATCCGCATATCTTGGCAGAGTGGCATTAAACTTCTGATACCTGTAATCTATTGCATTCTTGTCATTGGTAGGAGAGTTTACTACCTGGGCATACAAACATCCGCCCTGTGACCCCATCAGGATCACCAGGCAGAATATAAGTATGGTCCTCAATATTCTCATTCCAATGATCCTCCCTCTTCTTTAGGTGCAATAATCTCAATAATATCCATCACATCCGAGTCAAGTCGGGCAATCTCCTCCAATTTAGGATCGAGGGTAATAGCCTGCATCAGAGCGTCGATAGAGTAGTTCAAATCATCAAGTCTATTGGCACACACAGCTTTTATATACCATATTTTGGGATTAGACCAGTTAGCCTGATCCTCAAGGAGTGCAGATACCTTCATATCCGCATCCTTATTTCTGCCCATACATAGTAGAATCAGCACCTCATTAAGACCACCCATAGAGGCCATATATGGATAAGCAGACTCGAAATCACCATTCAGTGTATTCACAATAGCTTTCATATATGAGGTTCTATCTCTTGTAGGGACAAATCTCATCAAAGAATCGGCCATCTCCACATCACCATCCTTGAGTGCCATCAGCGCCTGATTGTACTTGATCTCATAAGGTGAGTACGGATTGAGCGATGGTGCCAATACATTATAATCGATAGAGTCCACTGAGTGCAGCCTTATCACCTCCCTATTGGCTATAAGTGAGAAGTTAGGGTATTTCTTCAGTGCCACGCGCTCCATCTCCACCTTCTGAAGCGAATCCTCGCACGATTCGATCATCTGCCAGAACTCATATCTGGATATATCCTCTTCACCTGAGTGATACCTTTGCCATATCTCAGGGATAGTAAGGTTACGGAACTCAGTAGAATTGATTTCATACTCCACCCTTCTTAGTCTTGGAAGGTACTCCCCTGCTATCACCTTTCTATAATCTTTCAGTTTTCTGACACCCACCTGAGTGTTTACATAATCGTCGTGGTATTTGTCCACTATCGCCTGCACCTCATCACCCAATGGGAGTGAATCCTCTTTCATAAGCTGCGCCACTCTGCTCCAAGGCTCCACCACCGACATGGATGACATCTTGATCGAAGATTTCACACTTTCAGGGAGAGATGACACTATCTCATTGAGCACCACATCTGTACGGCTCTGTGCCAAAATAGCGTTGCTCCTATACCTTCCGTCAGGAGATGAGTAACCGATTACAGAGATGGAGTTAAGGGTAGAGAATCTGTTCTCAATAATGCCATTAAGTTTCTCCTTGATGGCATTCATCTCCACCTCATTTTGTGGATTATTCTTATCGATTTGAGCTTTACCGATGACAAAACCGATTTTGGAAACACCCTGTTCAGCCACAAGCTTCATCTCCGGTTTGGGGATAAGGGATGTATCATTGAGCTCAAGCGGCTCTATTTTATAATCGAGAAAACGGAGAGGGTTTTGGGTTCCCCTTGCAATAGTGACTGTATCGAGATAGTCCCTTCTCTTGTTCTCATAGTTGGCATTTACCGCCAGGTAACACTCAGCCTTGAAGTCGTTGTCGAAATACTCCCTGCTGATAAACACAGAATCGTGGAATGCATAGATATGCTCTGTCTGTGCAAGGGTATTCTCCACCACATATGGTGCCAGAACATCTTCACCCTCCTCATATCCTGCTATCCTCTGTCTGTTGATCTTATACACATCTCCATCTATGACCACAGGTCTGAAATAAGTATCCACCTCTCTGGTCACATCGACAAGTGTAGGCTGTACAATAAACCTCTTCTCAGATGTGAAAATATTCTTCGGAACCCTGAACTTAGTCTTCAAGTGGAAGTAGTTACCCACCACCTCAAGCTCAGTCTGGTCCACCACTATGGTCTTCTTGGACATCTTACCCACCACGATAGTCTCCTCCAGCTCGACAATCTTCATGGTCATAGCCACATTGATAATCTGTCGATTGTCCACATTGGTGACGTAATCGTTATAATCGGGGTTATAGAAAAGTAGTTCGGCATTATTTGGTACAAAAGCCGAGAATTTACCGTCGATATCGGTAACAGCAACTCTATCGCCATTGTATACAACAACGACCGCTGCGATTGGCTCCTGGGTAGTAACCTCCTTGACAACACCCTGTATCCTGATCTCATGTTGTGCACTGGCCTTTTGCAGTGGCGCCCACATAAACAATAAAATATAGAGTATCGTCCTAATGTACCTCATCCTACCTCAACACCATTTGAAAGTTAATACCAAGTTTGGTTACTGCCGGATAAAAGGCAATAGGAACCCCTGATCGAATATCACAAATACCACCCAGAGCAATATGGGGCACAATATTCCATTTTTGAGAAATAATGATACTGTAGCCATACATAATACCTGCAGAGAAAGCATTGCCACTGTATTTTGATGAGTTCCAATACAAATCGTATGCAGCATACTCCACTCCGGCACCCAAAAAGTGTCCAAAATATGGCGATGTAAACCAATATTTATACTCCGGAGAGATGGTCAATTTGGACAGCGAATACTTACTGTTTACATTCCAAGGGGCTACAGAGGCACCCAAAGCGACCGTATTATGCTGATCGACAGATACCTCAATCTCCGCATTAGGAGCCAGTATTGCCCAGTCCACAACATTAGTAGACACAGCAATCCTCTGTGCCTTGACTTCTAAGACACAGAGCAATAGAAACAATATGAGTAATACTCTTCTGGGCATCTATCTATCTATCTATCTATCT
>JAFYXO010000042.1 GCA_017546125.1 Bacteroidales bacterium | reverse complement strand
GATTGGGTTAGTTTTTTCTTTCATAACAAATGTTTAAAAATTAACCCACAAAACAATAATAAAAAAAATTAAAAAGTTGACGAAAAAAACAAATTGGGACGAAAATCCGATATATGGGACGAAAAATGCTATAAGACTATAATCTCCTGGTCGAAAGGGAGGGAGTGTGTGCTATTTAGATGTCATAGGAAAGAAATGAGGCCGACTAAATTACGCCCTATGGTTGAATCTTTGAAGTAGCTTACCAGGTTTTCAGCATTGCTGCCAGAACCCGAAGCAAATACTGCTATATTGAACATTTTGTACCGTTTTTGTGTTTACAAATATACCAATAAACTTTGTTATAGCTCTATCCTGTATGAGAAGTTAGGCATAATAGGGAATAGTGCCATCATTTGCCATTGCATAGTTTCTGCATTATAGTACAGAGTGAAAGGATTGAATCTATTCAGGGTGTTGTATATGCCTATATTCAGAATGTGGGTGGTTTTCTCGCGTATAAACTTGAAATTGGCCCCTATATCCCATCTGATGTAGGTGGGCATCCTGTAATTGTTGGGCCCTGTGAAGTAATCAAGAGCGATCTCTTCGTTCCACCCGGGGAGATATCCAGGGTATGTAGCAGATTTTACAGTCTCCAAGTGGCCACTTTGGAGGGCGAAGGATGAACTGAGTGCAAACTTGAATTTCTTTTTATTGGAGATAAGGTAAGAAGCATTGGCATTCAGAATGTGAGGCCTGTCAAATTTGGCTCTGAAGTCTTTTCCGAGATTCATATCGGGGAAATTCCTCATACTTTCAGAAAGGGTGTAGGCGATTCTATAATCGAGCCTCTCTCCCGATTTTTCATAGAGCAGCTCTATCCCTTTGCCGCTACCTGTTCCTATCTTGATATCATCTTCCCAGTTGGCAGCTCCGGAAGTAAAAAAGTCTGTGGCTTCAGCAAAATAGACGAGATTTTTCATCTCTTTGTAGAAGGCTCCGATAGAGATTCTGTGCTGTTTCCCGATATTGGAGAAGAGTCCGAGATAATATTGGGTGGCCTTTTCAGGTGCGTGTTTGCTGCTTGATGGGACAATCAGGTCCAGGGACCACCCCAAAGGAATCCCTTCGAGAGTGTGATAATATTGGGTTAGATAATCGAAAGTGGCCTCCACTCCTAACCAAGGTGCGAAGCTGTAGCTGGCTACGGCACTCATCTCAGGGTTGTGTATCAGCGGCTCAAGGATATACTTCTCGTCCCCTTTGATAAAGAAATTGTACCTGCCGGCCACCATCAGCCTGTATTTGTTCTGCTGGGTGAATTCATACTCCAGAAAAACTGTTCCGAGGAAGTTGTTGGAGTATTTGTTTACATATGGGATATCTTCCCCCTCATCCCAGGATGTCCCCTCATAAAATTTGGAAGAACCGGGATTGAACCTGCTGAATTTTCCAGTGATGCCGAACTTTATATCCATAAGGGGGGTGATTTGAAAAAGAGCCATCTCCTTTACCATGAATTCAGTGATGGGAGAGTTTATGGTGAGTTCATTGTTTATTCCATTCAGAATCTTCTTCTGATTTTGGAGACTATTGTATTTGGTGTATGAAGCGATGGACTTGAAGTACCATCTGTTATTTATGCTGTACTCAAGGTTTAGATTGCCCACCAGATTGCTCCATTTCATGTTGTCAATGGAAGAAGTGGCATTCCCGTACAGGTATCTGTCATTGCTATTGAATACTGATCCCCTAAGGGTTATTTTGGGAGAAATTTTGTATGTGAGTTTGCCGTAAAGATCGTATACGGAGGTCTGGAAATGTTCAAACATTAAAGGACTATCCTTCAGAAGTCCTTTGATGGCTTGGTATTCGAGACCGAAAGGGGATATACGCCCAGACAGGGCAAAAGAGAGTTTGTTCTTGATGATAGGGCCCGAGACGGAAGATGAAGCTATAAAGTTGTTCACAGAACCATTGGCGCGATACTTCAGGAAGTCTCCATCTATGGTATTTATCTTGATATGAGAAGCGAGCAGATTACCGGATTCACCATCAAAGCCTCCTACGTAGAAGTCCATATCCCTGACTATATCCGGAGAAAAGACTGTGGTTAGTCCCAGCAGATGGCCGTATCCATACAGAGGTACTCCATCTATGGTAATGGAGTTGTTCCCCATATTTCCTCCTCTGACATAGATAGCCGAAGAGCCCTCTCCTCCTGTAGATATCCCTGGTAGTGTTTGGATGAACTTTATTACATCCCCTTCTCCCATAGGGCTGGGTATGAGTATGGTCTCGTCGACATTGATTCTTCTTAATCCGGCCTCTTTTACTATGATTCTATGTGCTGATGTATACGCAGCATCCAGGGTGTCTGCCACTTCTATATCCACATCCTGACCAAAACAAACGATAGGAGCCGTGATGATAAATAATATTATAATCAGCAGTTTTTTCATTTCAATACGCATTTTTTCTCACCTCATAGCAAGCACCAAAAATTCCCGCACCCCCTTCAATGTTTGTGTACAGGTTCTTATTGTTGAAGACGTCTGTATAGTCAGTAAGAGGTGGCTTTGTAGCCTCTTTATATGTCTCTTTCAGATATCTGTCGTATTCAGGAGATACGAAAAGAAAACATAAATAGCCCTGATATGGGAGGTATTGTTCATCTATTCCCATAAAAGGTTCATAAGTAAATTTTCCCTCCTGCATTCGTGCCGGATTAGCATCCATGCTGAGAAAATATTTGGAGTTTTGACTATAATAATGAGTAGTATTACCATTACCGCCATATAGGACATCTGAGCTGTCAGGCAGCATTTTGAAGCAATTGTACATATATGGGGTTCTGAAGTTGCCATCCACTATGAATAATGAAGAGAAAAGATGACTGTATTCATTGTCAAAATATGATTCTTTAGGGAATATTGGAGTCTCGTCGTATTCTTTGTAGGTATAGATACTATCATTATAAAAGTCATAATATTTTTTTCTGAACTTTATGCTGGGGTCATCTATAATGGACTTGATGTGGTCAAGGTAGCCGTTGTTGTAACCGGCTAGATTTTCTACTCTCAGGTATCTATCGTGCACCAAAGTCTCGAGGTGATTATATGTGCCGAATTCTTTGGTAAGTGTGGTGTCATAGTGATTTACTTGGCCGAGTATGTTTTTGAATTTTGTGGAAGTAGTATTGAAATTGTCACAAAGTTTGTGATCAGTTACTATCCTCGATGCGACTTCCCATCTTCCCCCGTCGCTTGATTCCATATAGTCCATTCCATATATCCATACGGTGTAGTTGTCATTAGGGGAGATATTATAGTATATTGGATTAAATATTCTATGGGTTCTCAAATCAAGATGATATTTTTTTTTCGTGAAAAGCTTGGTGAAATATATACGGTCTATGTTGGGGTATATGTGGTTATCTGGTAGTACCCCTTCTCTGTAATACTTGTACCACTCCTTTTTGCCGCTTCCGCCAAATCTTTTATCAACATCACATAGGAAATAATCGAATTCATCTCCAAATGTTTTAATCCAAGGGGCTCCGTATATGTCAACCCAATATCGACTTTCTTCACTAAAGTACTTAAGCTTTTCTCCGTCGGTCATATCAATTGCATATCCAATGTCAGGATTGCTGTCTATGACGAAATTAAAAAACATTAGCTCCTCAAAGCTGCGTATAGGATACACATTGTGTGGCAATGGAAATGTCGTAAAAGCACTGATAATTTCATTTGATTCTTTATTTGTATATAATAAATGGTACTCTTCTCCGAATTGTGGAGTGTGTTTCAACTCCCAAATGCCATCTCCATAATTTTCAAAAAACAATGTGTCTTCATTTACAATCAAGCAGGCTATCCCATCATTTATAGGGGTATATTCCGACCCTGTAATATCTTTCATATGGCGCAAATCAAGCCTCTGAACACTGTCTTTTGTGAGGACACAGTAAGTAGCAATTTTGATATCGTCATCTGGGTCCAGAATGACATTCTGGATACAAGATGAGAATATCAATAAAAATATCAACAGGAAATGCTTCATTATTTTAAGTGTTGTCCATTTCTAAAATGAGAAAGTTTTAAATAAGGACATATTTTTGCCCGTTGGAGTTTGGAATGCAACATTAATAACAACCTCAGAATATGTCTCTGGGTTATTATTGCCCGAAAATTCCGTGTATCGATAACCTTGATAATGGCATTCCCATTCTGGGATACTACATGTCCAAACAAAATTACTGCAGTCATTGAATTCTGATGGTATATCAAAAGTTCCCCAATTATAGGATAAATCTCCCGTGATATAATTGGTACCATCGTTGTCATAGGAATTCCAGAATGTTATACCATGAAATGTGTATGGAATGCTTTGAGCTCTGAAATGTGATGAATCACAGTCTTGATATGACGTGGTTACTGTTGCTTTTACCCATTGATTAAATGTAGTGGTGGTATATGTGTTTGAGATAGTTAGTGATGTGTTAGAAGCTGAGTGTTGGGTCAGACCAGAAGAAGTCTGCCATTGTACTGTTTGAAAAGGAGTCAAGTTAGTGATGGAAAATATAGAATACTCTCCAGCGTTATGATGCTGCTCTCCGTTTATGTCGTTTATTGGAAAGCCGGTAATCCAAGTCCCAAACAAACCATCTTCATAAAGGTGTTGTTTATTGACATAACTACCAGTAAATGGTTCACTAATATTTTTTGCTATTTCGCAATAGGATATTATGCCATTATCATTTATGTCTGAATCTATATTTATACTATTTGTTGGCTCTGGTGTTTGACCATAAGCAGCGCTTAACCATAGATATATTTTTTCTGAATACTGGTTCCCTTCTCTTGATACTGATGCCTCAGAGTAGCCATTCGCAAGAAAATAGGATTTAAAATTCGCATAGTTTAAATTATTGAGAACACCTCCGTATCCTTGTCCCATTACTACGTGTAAGTTTGCTTTAGAATTTAAGTTATGTAATAACGTTTTTAATTCTCTTTGAGAAATGGAAGTATTGTTCCATAGGTGTAATAGTGTATCATTTGTTCCATAACCAGTGATGAATAATAAAACGTGATCATTGTTGCTTATTGAGTTTCTCAATGTAGTTAAAACAGATGTTAGATTCTGAGCTGTTGCAGCATAATCAATATCAGAGTCGCCGTCACTATCCAAATCTAATGGAGATGAATCGTAACCGGTGAGGATATACCTGTCGTTTGCACTACTAGTTCCATCTGAGATAAGCGTGTAAATTTGATTGTCGGAGTATCCGTATTTATTTATCAACATTCGATATGCACCTGCACAATCGTTCCAAAACCGCAAGTAATTATACTGAGGGGAGTGGGTGGCATTAACAATAATAGCCCATTTATTGTTGCTTGAGCTGCTGGGTGTTGGGGTATTTATGCTGTTTGCTTGCATAAATGTGTTGTCAGATGTGCTTGTAACCGAAACGCCGTGGGTTCTTAATTCATCGTATAAAGTATCCAGATTAGATGGCCAACCATTTTCTTGAAAAATTTCTATAGAAGATGTGTAGGCATTTATAATGCAGTAATTATGTGTGTTGCTATGAATTTTATTGTAAATGATAACCCATGCAGGATAGTTGTACGAATGGTTTAGGTAAATTCGAAAATTAGAAGCGATAGTGTCTTTTGATGCAAATATGCGTGTGCCCTCACTGTTTAATCCCACTTTAGTGTGGTTATAAACCACTTGTAGAGCGCTGTCTCTAGAAATAATACTGCCTTTAGTTACTATAGAGTCGATTTGATTTCCATTAGAATCGTCAGATGGAAGTGGTAACGGCTCTTTATTGCAAGAAGAAAAGAGAGAAATAGCCATAAAGGCAAATGTGATTATGGGAGTAATTAAATTGGTTTTCATAATATTTGTCTTCTATTGGTTATTTTGCAAGTTAATAATTTTTTTTGAAAAAAGATGTTTGGGGTGAAAAAAAGATACCGCGGCTATGCCGCGGTATCTTATGTGGTAGTTTATGTTGTGCTGTTAGTCAACGCATGGTTTGAGGTTACGGTCACCCCAGCCGTTGTCAACGCGGGTTACGTAAGGCCAGAATTTGTTCTCTCTGATCCACTCTGCAGGGAATGCAGCTTGTTCACGTGGATAAGAGTGGTTCCATTCGTTACCGCAAACCTCATCAGCTGTGTGAGGAGACATCTTAAGAGGATTGTCCACTTTGTCAAGTTTGCCGGCTTTGATGTCTTCGCACTCCTGTTTGATGGTCTTCATCATCTCGATAAAGCGCTCAAGCTCAGATAGAGGTTCACTCTCAGTAGGCTCTACCATAAGTGTCTCGTGTACAGGGAATGATAGGGTAGGTGCGTGGAAACCGAAGTCCATCATACGTTTTGCGATGTCGGTAGCATCTACGCCGAACTCCTCTTTGAATTTCTGTACATCGATGATACACTCGTGAGCTACACGTCCGGTAGCACCTGTGTAAAGTACTGAATATTCAGGGGCAAGTCTGCAAGCGATGTAGTTTGCATTGAGGATAGCCATCTCAGAAGCTTTTCTAAGACCCTCTGCACCAAGCATCTTGATGTATGCGTGGGTGATAGGTAGAAGAAGTGGACTGCCGTAAGGAGCTGCAGATACAGCCTCTACACCTGCACCACCACACTCTGGAACTACAGGGTGACCAGGAAGATATGGGGTAAGGGCTTCTGTACAGCAGATAGGGCCAACACCAGGACCACCACCACCGTGAGGCATAGCGAATGTTTTGTGCAGGTTCAAGTGGCAAACGTCAGCACCGATAAAGCCAGGGTTGGTGATACCTACCTGTGCGTTCATGTTTGCGCCGTCCATATATACAAGACCACCATTTTCGTGGATGATGTTGCAGATCTCTCTGATTTGTACCTCGAATACACCGTGAGTAGAAGGGTAGGTGATCATAAGACCGGCCAATACATCTTTGTTCTCAACTGCTTTAGTACGAAGTTCCTCTACATTGATGTTACCGTTTTCATCACAACCCACCAATACGATATTGAAGCCGGCCATTGCAGCACTTGCAGGGTTGGTACCGTGTGCTGAAGTTGGGATAATGATTACATTTCTGTTTTGTTGGCCGTTGGCGTGAAGATATCCGCGGATGGTCATAAGACCTGCATATTCACCTGCTGCACCTGAGTTAGGCTGAAGTGAACAGCCGTGGAAGCCGGTGATAACAGCCAAGTCGTGTTCAAGTTCTTTGATGATTTGAAGAGAACCCTCCACTTGGTCTGCTGGGGCATAAGGGTGTACTCCTCCAAGTTCGCTCCAGGTGACAGGCATCATCTCTGCAGCGGCATTAAGTTTCATAGTACATGATCCAAGAGGAATCATAGAGTGGGTAAGTGAGATATCTCTCCTCTCAAGTTTCTTGATATAGCGCATCATCTCTGTCTCAGAGTGGTATGTGTTGAACAAAGCTTGAGTTAGGATAGGGGTCTCTCTCTTCATTAGCTCAGGAAGCTCAAGTTGGCAACCGCATTGTACCTCTACTCCGAAGATACCGCAGATAGCTCTTGCCTCTTCGCAGTTGGAAAGTTCGTCAAATGAGATTTGAACAGATTTTTCGCATGGGTAGTAGAAGTTGTAACCTGCAGCAAGAGCTTTCTCCTGGATAGCTTTAGCGTCCACATCTACCACTTGGATAGTGTCGAAATAGTTCTCGGTAGCAAGTTTGTAACCACCTTTCTGTAGTTTTTGAGCCACTACGTGAGCATATTTATAACCGTTAAGGGCGATCTCCTGAAGACCTTTAGGTCCATGGTAAGCAGCATACATACCGCTCATCACAGCCATAAGTGCAGTAGCTGTACAGATGTTTGATGTAGCTTTCTCTCTCTTGATGTGTTGTTCACGGGTCTGGAGAGCAAGACGTACAGCTGAATTGCCAAGGCGGTCTACAGAGATACCGATGATACGGCCAGGAAGATTTCTTTTGTATTTGTCATTGGTAGCCATCCAACCTGCAGTAGGGCCACCGAATCCCATAGGGAGACCGAATCTTTGTGCTGTACCTACAGCGATATCTGCACCCCATGCTGCTGGTTCTTTAAGAATAGCAAGTGCCAGCAAA
Source organism: Bacteroidales bacterium (assembly GCA_017546125.1). Lineage (GTDB taxonomy): Bacteria > Bacteroidota > Bacteroidia > Bacteroidales > UBA932 > CAAGNP01. The sequence continues at coordinate 18,650 of JAFYXO010000042.1, read as the reverse complement.
TCGCAGTATGCAGATACAAGGATACCTGCCTCGTGAGCTTTGGCTGCGAATTCGCTGTAATCACAAAGTTCACCGTTGCAAGCAGGGTATTGGACAAATGCACCGTAGCACATGGCGTCGAAACCATTTGCAAGAACCTCTTTCCAGTCACCGATAACCAACTCGATACCTAGAGCTGCTGAACGGGTTTTAAGTACTGAAAGGACTTGAGGGAAGATGTTGCTGTCTACGAAATATTTGTTTTTACCAGCTTTTACAGCATCTCTTGAGCGAAGCTCATATGACATTCTCATCGCCTCAGCTGCTGCAGTAGCGTCGTCAAGCATAGAGCAGTTTGAGATGTTGAAACCTGTCAAAGAAGAGATCATTGTCTGGTAGTTGATAAGTGCCTCCAAACGACCTTGTGATATCTCAGCCTGGTATGGTGTGTAAGATGTATACCAGCTTGGGTTTTCCAGAATGTTTCTGGTGATGACAGCAGGTGAAGCTGTGCCGTAGAAACCAAGACCGATCATAGAACGGTAAAGTTTGTTCTTGGATGCGATTTTTTGCAGACGGTCTAGGTATTGGTGTTCGGTCATCGCAGGGTCCAGATTAAGTGGTTCTGGGAGGACGATATCCGAAGGTACTGTCTGACTGATGAGTTCTTCTACACTTTGAACTCCGATAGCCTCAAGCATCTGTTTTACTTCGTGTGCTTTTGGGCCATTGTGTCTGTCTGAAAAGTTGAAAGGCATATATGTATAAATTAAAAAATTGTCAATTCTACAAAGTTATAAAAAAGTTCCGATTACTTCCACCTCTCGAGGTCAAGCCTGATAAAAATAAATAGCAGTATAGAGAACGACAGGAACGATGTTCCTCCATAACTTATGAATGGAAGGGGTATTCCGACCACTGGGAAAAGCCCGATAGTCATGGAAATATTGATGAATACGTGCATGAACAGACAGCACGCCACACAATATCCGTATACCCGTATCGACCGGTCCGTGTGTTTCTCTGCATTGTGTATAATCCTCAGTATAAGGGTGAAGAATAGTGCCAGCAAACCTAACGATCCTAAAAATCCCCACTCCTCTCCGATGGTACAGAAGATGAAGTCGGTACTCTGCTCAGGTACAAATTTGAATTTGGTTTGTGTCCCCTGGAGGTACCCTTTGCCCGAAAAGCCTCCGGATCCGATGGCGATTTTGGACTGGTGGACATTGTAACCCGCACCTTTGAGGTCTTGTGTAATTCCCAGAAGATTCTCAATTCTGTCCCTGTGGTGCTCTTTCAGTACCTTGTCGAAAATCATCTGTACAGAGAAGATGAACAGTGTCGAGCAGACAAATGTCATTACAAGATATTTCAGATTGACAGGTCTGTTGCTCCTTTTGTTGAGGAAAAGAGACACCGCTATCACCACTACGCAGAAGAAGAGGATGAAATACTGGGGTCCGAATTCATATAGTTTGTGGAGCGGTTCCAATTTCAGCAGCTTGGGTATGAATGCCAGTGGGGTGATGATGGCACCGTATAGCAAAACGTGTTCGGCTACTTTTTTCTCCAGAACCCCTTTCATCACTCCGTAGATCCCCAGAAGGACCAATATAGCTGTACCCGGAGTAAATTTGAGGGTCAGGACAAACAGCAGTACGATCATCAGTGCGAAGGAGATGATCCACCCTGTCAGCCCCTCCCTGTAGAGCATGAAGACGAAGCCGCAATAGACCATCATAGTACCTGCATCCGGTTCCAGAATAATCAGTCCGGCAGGTATAAGGATGGTGATAAGGACCTTCGCCAGGTCAGGAAGATTGGATATTTTGAAATTGTATCTCCCTATGATGGAGGCCAATGCCAATGAGGTGGTTATTTTGGAGAATTCGGAGGGCTGGAACCTGAATCCGCCGATGGCAATCCAGGATTTGGAGCCGTTCACCTCCTTTCCGACCACCAGCACCGCTATCAGGAGTAGCACCACGAAGAGGTAGAACCACCAAGTGAAGCTGAAGTAGAACCTCGGGTTGATTACGAAGAGGATTAGGGCAATGGCTATGGTGGTGATACCGATCCAGAGCATTTGCATACCGCTTCTCTGATGGAGAGAGAAAATATTTGCACTCTCCACTTCGTAGGATGAGGCGTAGATATTCACCCAACCAAAAATAATCAGAAGCAGATAGCATCCGACCATTATCCAGTCAATCTTTCGGTATATGTTTCTTTCTGAAGTCATTGTTTTCTCTCTTGCAGCCTCTTCCACGCAGGGACTTTGTCCAATAAAAATCCGTTTACTATTCTATCCTCCAGCCATTTGCGCTTGGGGGAGATCTCTCCGTTAAGATATTGCTCTACGAGCAATGAGGCGGTGGGGGCAGCCCAGGTGGCTCCGAAGCCGGCGTTCTCCATATATACTGCTACCGCAATTTTGGGGTTGTCCTTGGGGGCAAAGCAGATGAATACCGAGTGGTCATCACCGTGCGGATTTTGGGCAGTGCCGGTCTTTCCGCAGATTGAGAGGCTGTCTACCGCAGCAATAGTCGCGGTGGCACCCCTTCCCGGAGGGGTATTGACCGCCATTTCCATACCATCCACTACAGTTTTGAAATATGTGGTGTCCACCATTGTGTAGTGTCTCTCCTTGTATTTGTCGTCAATCCTCAATGTGTCGGTATCCTTAATGATGTGGGGAATATAGTAGTAGCCCCTGTTGGCCAAAGTAGCGGCGAGATTGGCAAGATGGAGCGGGGTGCATCCGAGCTCACCCTGTCCGATGGAGAGCGATATTACTGAGAGGGATTTCCATCTCCCTTTGCCGTGTACCTTGTTGTAGGTCTCTACCGAGGGGACAAATCCACCTTTCTCAGATGGGAAGTCGCTTCCGAGTTTGAGGCCGAAGCCGAAGCTCTGCACATACTCTCTCCATTTGGTGAAAGATTGCTCGATGTTGTTGTATTTGGAGTTGTCAAGTATCTCGCGGAGCAAATAGCAATAATATGCATTGCACGACATCATAATGGACTCTTTCAAATCTACCGGAGAGGGGTGGGAGTGGCACCCTACAGTCAGGTTGCCCACATGGTATCCGTTCCTGCATCCGAATTCAGTGGATTCGGAGATTACCCCCTCCTGAAGCCCGATGAGGGCGTTTACCAGCTTGAATACCGATCCCGGAGGTTGGGGGGACATCACTGCCCTGTTGTACATAGGCTTGAACGGGTCTGTTGAGATGCTCTTGTAGTTTGCACCTATATCGGCCAATATGTCCACATTGATGCCGGGGCTTGAGACCATAGCCAGAATCTCACCTGACGATGGTTCGATCGCCACTATGGAGCCCACCTTATTCTGCATAAGATGTTCACCGTAGTGCTGGAGCTCTGCGTCAATGGTGGATACTACATTCTTTCCTGGTACAGCCGGTTTGTCGTACTCTCCATTTTCGTAGTGTGCCTGGATCCTGTTGTTGGCATCCCTCAGGTAGATGTCATAACCCTTTTCTCCTCTAAGTGTTGCTTCGCAAACCTCCTCAAGACCTGTCTTCCCAATATAGTCTCCAGCAGAGTACTCGGGATGTTTCTTGAGGAATACCGGATCGGCCTCAGTCACATAACCCAACAGATTGCCTCCGGCATTGTATCCATAGCTTCGAATGGAGCGTGGTGTGGCGGAGAATCCTGGGAATTTGTGTTTTTTCTCTATGAAGAGGCTGTATTGGGCGTAGCTCACATTTTTCAGAAATACCCTGCTCTGGTACCCGATTCGGGTGCGGTACTTGCGGTAGTATCTGAAGGTCTCCTTTACCTCTGTAGGATCAAGAGTGAATATCTGGCATAAGGCCAGTGTGTCGAAAGGTTTGACATCATAGGGGGTGACGATGATGTCGTAGGAGTTGGTGTTTCCCACCAGAACCTTCCCGTTGCGGTCAAGTATCAGACCCCTGACAGGGTACCTGGTCTGATAACGGAGAGCGTTGTTCTCCGCGTTGATCTTGTAGCTCTCATCTATGAGCTGGAGATTGATGAGCTGGAACACAAGTATCATAAAGACTGCAATCAGTCCAATAACCAATATCCTGTGCTTATTTCCATACTGCTCACCCATACTCACTATATCTTCTTGTAGTTTTTGAAAAGAAGTAGCGATATACCCCCGCTGATAACGGTTCCTAAAAGAATCTTAGGAAGGGTGATGGCGACAGGTCTCAGACTGAAGTTGTCCAATAGTGTATAGACGATGAAAAACAGAAGGTAAGGTACACCGATATAGAAAAGCCCTTTACCGACACCCATAACTTTCAGGTCAGGGCTGTCGTGACGCTCCATATTTCTCTCGTCCATAATGGCGTGCAGCATCTTCTGTCTGATGAAAGCCACAGCTACAAGTGCCCCTGCATTCATCCCCAGAACACCGGTGGTGAAGATGTCTACCGACAGACCGATAAGAAATGCCAGTATCATGGTCGATATGGTGCGGTATCTGTATGGCAATATGAGGATCAGATATGGGACAAGTACTATTCTGACGTATATACTCATGTCCACATAATTGTCCAGAACGCATTGGACAACGATAACCAGCAGGGCAAATAGTATTTTTTTGAAATCTATGTTCATTGCAGACTGTCCCCCTTATTGATAAAGTTTATGAATTCCAGATTGTTGGGATTATCTACCACATATACATAGTGGAGATTTGAAAAATCTTCGAAAAGGGAGATGGTGAGGTCGAAACTTGTGCCGCCTACACTCTCTGATGAGGTTATCACACCAAGATCTATCCCTTTAGGGTAGATGGCAGAGAAGCCGCTGGTGACAATAGTGTCTCCGATTGAGAAGCTTGAGTGGATGGGTATCTCGCTGAGAGTTGCCTCTCCGGTCTTATTCCCTTTCCATCTCAATGTTCCGAAAGTGCCACTCTTTTTGATGATGGCTGTGATGGTATTGTTAATGTCAAGGAATGAGACAACCAATGAGTGGTTTTCCCCCACACTATGCACATAGCCCACCACTCCACTTGGGGTAATTACACCCATATCCGGTTTAATCCCATCCTTGGAACCCTTGTCAAGAATGATGGCATTGTGCTGGCGGTTTGTGCTGTTTTTGACCACTATCGCAGGTATGTACTCAAATTCGGGGTTATAGGCGTTGATTACGCTGTCTGAGATGTGTTTTGCAGCAAACTTCTTGTACTTCTCAAGTTCCCTGGTCAGTCTGATGTTTTCTGCCTCCAGATCTTCGTTGGTCTGTTTGAGTGAGAAATAGTATCTGGTACTCTCCCCTTTGTCCCATAGTGCGGATTGAAGGTGTCTTATACCTACCATCAGTTTGTACTTCTGCATGGCTCCGTTGTGGGAGATCAGCAAAAGAGAAAGTCCCTCTATCAGTATAAACACCAATAGAGAGACTAAAGCTGTATAGGTGGAAGTACGCCTGTTCATCCCACACTTATCTCATAAGGAATTGATATCTTGATGTCCCTTTAAGAGCCATGCTTGTACCTCTTGCCACTGCGCGAAGAGGATCTTCCGCTACATGGAATGGGATATTTATCTTCTCAGACAATCTCTTGTCAAGACCCCTTAGCAATGCTCCGCCACCTGTCAGGAAGATACCCTTCTCCACGATGTCCTGATATAGCTCAGGTGGAGTTTGCTCAAGCACAGAGAGGATTGCAGACTCAATCTTGGCGAGTGACTTGTCAAGACAGTGAGCTACCTCTTGTGAGGTGACAGCGATCTCCATAGGGTGTGCGGTCATAAGGTTAGGACCCCTTACGATAAATGGTTCGGGTGCATTTTCCAAATCTGTAGTGGCTGCACCGATTCTGATCTTGATCTCTTCCGATGTGATCTCACCCACTTTGATGTTGTGTTGCTGGCGCATGTACTGCTGTATCTCAGAAGTGAAGACGTCACCAGCCACGCGGATACTCTGCTGGCTTACGATACCGCCAAGAGAGATAACTGCGATCTCGGTTGTACCACCTCCGATGTCCACCACCATGTTTCCGGCAGGGGCCTCAACATCCAGGCCGATACCCATCGCTGCAGCCATAGGCTCGAATATCATATATACATCGGAGCCACCTGAGTGGTTTGAAGAGTCGCGCACAGCACGGATCTCCACCTCAGTACTGCCTGAAGGGATACATACCACCATCTTGATGTTTGGTGTGAAGAGTGTCCTCTTGGTGTTGATCATCTTCACAAAACCTCTCAACATCTGCTCTGCAGCGTTGAAGTCTGCGATGACACCATCTTTCAATGGTCTGATGGTCTTGATATTAGGGTGCGTTTTTTCGTGCATTAACCTGGCTTTCTGCCCAAACGCAATAGGCTTGCCGGTATTCTGGTCGAATGCGACTATAGATGGCTCATCCAGTACGATCTTGTTGTCCATAAGGATAACAGTGTTCGCTGTTCCAAGGTCTATAGCCAATTCTTGTGTAAGAAATGAAAATAACATATCTATCTCTTATTACTGTTGTCAATGATTAGTGTTTGAAGTGTCTTTTGCCGGTGATCACCATAGCCATCTTGTTCTCATCGCAGTAGTCAACACTCTCCTGGTCTCTGATAGAGCCACCCGGATGGATAACAGCTGTCACACCAGCTTTATGAGCTATCTCTACACAGTCTGGGAATGGGAAGAATGCGTCAGATGACATAACTGCACCCTCAAGTGAAAGCTCGAAACTTCCTGCTTTCTCGATAGCTTGTCTTAGGGCATCCACACGTGAAGTCTGGCCGATACCGCTGGCAAGCAACATTCTGTTTTTGGCAAGAACGATAGCGTTTGATTTGGAGTGTTTCACAAGGATGTTGGCAAACAGCATATCCTCAACCTCTGCAGCTGTAGGTGCCACTTTGGTTGCCACTTTCAAATCTTCAGGTTTCTCTACGACTGCATCCCTCTTCTGTAGAAGAACTCCACCAAGAAGCGATCTGAATTTCTCCTCGCTAGGGGTGGTGTTGTTATTCTTGAGGATGATGCGGTTTTTCTTGGTTTTGAGTACTGCAAGTGCATCTTCGTCGTATGCAGGGGCAATGATCACTTCGAAGAAGATTTTGTTGATCTCCTCAGCTGAAGCGAGGTCAATAGCCCTGTTGGCCACGATGATACCACCGAATGCAGATACAGGGTCTGCGCTGAGAGCATCTTTCCAAGCCTTAAGGATGGTAGATCTTACTGCACATCCGCAAGCGTTGTTATGCTTGATGATGGCTACAGCAGGGTCAGAGAAGTCTGAGATAAGCTCAATGGCAGCCTCGATGTCGAGAAGGTTGTTGTATGAGATCTCTTTTCCGTGCAATTGCTCAGGAAGTGAGTCTTTAGCTCCGAAATATACACCCTCCTGATGAGGATTCTCTCCGTATCTCAAGTGCATGGTTTTGGTGATGCTCTTGTCGAATACAGGGAACTGGGTGGTTTTGTTGAAGTAGTCGAAGATCATGGTGTCGTAGTGAGAAGATGTAAGGAATGCTTTTGCAGCAAAATACTCTCTCTCTGCAAGTGTCGATGCACATCCATGCTCTTTCAATACCTCAAGCAGTTTGCCATACTCCTCGCTGCAAGGGACGATGATAACGTCATCATAGTTTTTGGCAGCGGCTCTGATAAGTGAGATACCTCCGATATCGATCTTTTCGATGATAGCCTGATGGTCCGCTTTGGCAGCAACATACTCCTCAAAAGGATATAGGTCTACGATTACAAGGTCGATGTCCGGAATATCGAATTCGTCTCTTTGTGCCAGGTCATTCTCCAGGCTGCGACGATAAAGGATGCCTCCGAAAACCTTTGGGTGGAGCGTTTTAACGCGGCCACCGAAAATGGATGGATAGCCGGTGATGTCCTCTACAGCTGTAACAGGGATCCCCCTGCTGCGTAAAAAGTCGTATGTGCCTCCGGTAGAGATAATCTCTACGCCTCCTTTATGTAGTTCATTAACAATCTCTTCCAAACCTTCTTTGTGGTATACGGAGATCAGTGCTTTTCTAATTTTCTTAAGTTGTAGATCTTGTGACATCGTTAGGGTTTTTGTGGTTAAAAAATGAATTGTAAAAATACAAAAAATAAAGATATAAGGGTTATATTTGTGGAAATTTTTTGATAAAAAAGCGATGCAGAATTCATCTCCCAGATATGTTATAATTACCGCCGGCGGAAGTGGTACCAGAATGGGGGCAGCTGTCCCAAAACAAATGCTTGAAATAGAGGGTAAGCCTATCCTGAGATATACCATCGAGAAGTTCCTCTCCCTCCCATTTGAGGTGAAAATTATCCTGGTGATGAACAAGGATGCCAAGGAGTCGTGGAAGGAGTATTGCCGTCAAAGTGACTTCAGATTCAATCATATTCTGGTGGATGGGGGGATTACCAGGTTCCATTCTGTTAAGAACGGATTGAAGTATGTTCCGTCAGGGGCAGTTGTGGCTGTTCATGATGGTGTCCGCCCTTTCATTTCGAAAGCGAAGCTTGAGGAGATCTATGATCTGGCAGAGGAGAATGGTGCCACTATCCCTTGTATGAAGTCTATAGAGTCGATGAGGATGGTGGATGAAAATGGGAGCTATGTCTATGTGGACAGGGACAAATACTACTCTATCCAGACACCTCAGATCTTCAAGTCTGATATTTTGCTGAAGAGCTATGAGCAGCCCTTCTCAGTCGAATTTACAGATGATGCATCCGTAGTGGAAAAAAGCGGGTTCCCTCTCCATTTCTGTGAAGGAACCCGATACAATATTAAAATCACCACCCCCGAGGATATGGGGATGGCGAAGGCTATTATTACTCTTGGTTTGGATAATCTTTAACCCAAATCTGTCTTTCGATAGCTTGATCAAGTGATACCCAGGTCTCAGTTTTCTCTACATATGGGATGTTCTGGATAGTGTTGATCAGGATGTTCATAAGGTGGTCGTGATTGAAACAGAAAAGTTTCACAAGAAGAGCGTGTGTACCTGTTACAAAGTGGCACTCCACTACTTCTGAAATCTTTTTGAATTGGTCAATTACCTCCGAGTATTTGCTCGCTTGAGACAACTGGACCCCTACAAAGGCGCAAACGTTAAGCCCAAGTGCTTGAGGCTTAACTAATAGGCGGGAGCCGGTAATGATACCGATGCTCTCCATTTTTTTGACTCTCTGGTGAATGGCGGCGCCTGAAACTCCACACTCACGTGCGATTTCGAGGAAAGGCATTCTCGCATTCTTAACGAGGAAAGACAAAATTTTCTGGTCAGTTTTGTCAATTTGGAACTTAGTCATAATCTTTATAATTAGATTTCACGCAAAATTAAGTAAAATCCAGCAAAGGTTATGCAAGAAAACTATTTTTTCTTATAGTTTGTAATGATGTTCTGACACTCTTCCAGGGTAATATTCTCTGCATCAATACCCTTAGGTATCTTATAATTGTTACCGTCGTGTTTGATGTATGGACCGAATCTTCCGTTGAGTATGGAAATGTTATGCTCAGGGAACTCTTTGATATTCTGCTTGTTCTGTTTGTTCTCGTGCTCTTTGATAAGTTCGATAGCACTTTCCATATCGAAAGTGTAAGGGTCGCCTTTTTTGCCTATTGAGATAAAGGTGCTGCCCACTTTGATGTATGGACCGAATCTGCCCGATGAGCAAGTAACCTCTTTCCCTTCGTACTCACCAAGGACTCTTGGCAGGCGGAACAGGTTGAGTGCCTCCTCAATGGTGAGGCTCTCTATCAATTTTCCCTTAGGGAGACTTGCGAACTTTTTATCCTTGTCGTCATTCGATCCTATCTGCACAAGTGGACCGAAGCGCCCCATTCTCGCCACAACGTTCTTCCCTGTAGCGGGATCTACACCGATTACCCTCTCTGCATTTTTTGGTAGTGCATCGTGGAGAGTCTTCTCCACCCCTTCGTGGAATGGTGTGTAGAACTCTTTGATAGGTTTGTTCCAGACCAATTTGCCGGCTGCGATCTTGTCGAAGTTCTCCTCCACATTTGCAGTGAAACCGTAGTCCAGGATAGATGGGAAGTTTTCATCCAGGAAGTCTGTAACGATGATACCGATATCCTCAGGGCAGAGCTTTCCTTTCTCCGAACCCATTACTTCCATTTTCTGGTCGCGGGTGATCTCACCTTTTTTAAGTTTGAGGGTCACCACCTCCTTGCTCTCGCCCGGACGATTGTCCTTGATCACATATCCCCTTTGGGTAAGGGTGGTGATGGTGGGTGCGTATGTTGAAGGTCTGCCGATTCCAAGCTCCTCCATCTTTTTTACCAGTGAAGCCTCTGTGTATCTGAGAGGTTTGGCTGTATATTTCTGTGTGGCGGTTATCTCCACTTGTGAAACCTCCTGACCAAGTTGGAGAGCAGGGAGCAAGTTTGCTTCATCTGCTGCCTGGTCATCGTCGTGCGACTCCATGTATACTTTGAGGAATCCGTCAAATATTACCTGCGAACCTTGTGCTGTGAATTTCTCGTTGAATTTGCCGGTAACGATCTCTATATCTGTCTTCTCCAATTTGGCGTCTGCCATTTGGGAAGCGATGGTCCTTTTCCAGATCAAATCGTACAATTTCTTCTCAGGTGCAGTTCCTTCGATAGAAGTCCTGTCAAGATATGTAGGGCGGATTGCCTCGTGGGCCTCTTGTGCCCCTTTCGATTTGGTCTTGTATTGTCTTGTTTTGGAGTATTCTGCACCGTAAAGGGCCTCAATGCTCTTTTTGGCGGTGTTGAGTGCAAGTTTCGAGAGGTTGGTAGAGTCGGTACGCATGTAGGTGATAAGACCGGACTCATACAGACGCTGCGCAATGCTCATAGTCTGGCTAACCGAGAAACCATATTTGCGGGAAGCCTCTTGCTGGAGTGATGAGGTGGTAAATGGAGGTGCGGGTACCCTTACCACATCCTTTTTCTCTATTGAACCAATGCTGAATTGCGCGTCGGCGCAATTTTTAAGGAATGCCTCTGCCTCTGATTCTGTGGCAAATTTCTTCTCAAGGGAGCTTTTGAGCTTCACAGAAGCGGGTGTCCCTTGTGGGTGGAATATGGCATCAACCTTAAAATATGGGGTAGCTTTGAATCCGAGGATCTCCCTCTCCCTGTCCACGATGAGGCGGAGTGCAGCCGATTGGACGCGTCCTGCCGACAATTGTGGTTTTACCTTTTTCCAGAGGATGGGTGAAAGTTCGAAACCTACCAGACGGTCCAAGACCCTTCTGGCCTGTTGTGCATTTACCAGATTGATATCAATTTCGCGGGGATTCTCTATTGCGTTGAGGATAGCATCCTTGGTAATCTCATGGAATACAATCCTTTTGGTTTTGGCGGGATCAAGCTCCAAAGTCTCTGCCAGGTGCCATGCGATTGCCTCCCCTTCGCGGTCCTCATCGGATGCAAGCCACACCATTTTTGCTTTGGCTGCAGCCTCTTTGAGGGATGAAACCACTTTCTTCTTGTCTTCAGAAACGATATACTCGGGGGTGAAATCGTGGCTTGTGTCGATGCCGAGATTTTTTTTGGCCAAATCACGGATGTGTCCGAAGCTCGATTTGACGGTGAACTCTTTACCTAAAAACTTTTCAATGGTCTTGGCTTTAGCCGGAGACTCAACAATAACTAGATTCTCTCCCATATTGCACATTTATCAACGAGGGTGCAAAGTAAAGGATAAAGTGAGATAAAAACCAAATTTTTATCTAAATTTGTGGATTATAACGATTATGAAGATGAACGAAAATAGCAGAAAAAAGTGGATCAAATGGATGTGGATTTTGGTCTTTTCACCATTTGCAGCCCTATTCCTTTTTATATTCTTTGTGGGTCTTTTCGCTGAGATCCCATCGTTTGAAGAGTTGGAAAATCCCAAAAGCAAACTCGCTACAGAACTGATATCTGAAGATGGTGCGGTGATAAATACCTATCACATCGAAAACAGGAGTTATGTCAAGTTCAAAGATTTGTCGCCGAATCTTGTAAATGCAGCGGTAGCTACAGAGGATATCCGATTTTACAAACATTCGGGTATTGACTTCAGAGGCTTGGCCAGGGTGGCGGTAAAAACAATGGTAATGCGCGATGCAAGTTCGGGCGGTGGCAGTACCATCACACAGCAGCTTGCCAAGACCCTGTTTCCAAGGGATACCACCAGTGCAAAATTCCCGGGACACAAGGAGTTCAAACTGGTTGTGAGTAAATTCAAGGAGTGGATAACCGCAGTCAAGCTTGAGAGGAACTATACCAAGGATGAGATTATGGCGATGTATATGAATGCCATCTTCTTCGGTAGCAATGCCTACGGAATCAAGGCAGCGGCGCAGACATTTTTTGCCAAGGAGCCTTGGGAACTGAATGTGGAGGAGAGTGCAACCCTGGTAGGTATGGTAAACAAGCCCACCAGATATAACCCTGTCTTGAATTATGACAGATCTATAGGGAGGAGAAATCACGTATTGTCCCAGATGAACAAGTACGGTTTCCTCGATCAGGCTGCTTATGACTCTATCGTGGCGCTCCCTATCGTCCTCTCCTACAAGCAGCAGGACCACAATGCGGGACTTGCCCCATATTTCAGGGATATGCTCCGCAGATATATGAATGCATCCGAGCCACGCAAGTCGGCCTACTATTTCAAAGAGGATTATGAGGCAGACAAGGTTTTGTGGGAGGAGGATCCCCTATATGGCTGGCTCAACAAGAACCTGAAGCCTGACGGTACAAAATACAATCTTGACAAGGATGGTTTGAGAATCTATACCACCATCAACTCCAAGATGCAGCGCTTCGCTGAGGAGGCAGTTGTGGAGCACTTGTCCAAGGATTTGCAGCGTTCGTTCAATAACGACATGAAGCGTAAGCCCAACAGACCGTTTGCCCTCGATGTCCCTAAAGAGACGATAGATCTTTTGATGCAGCAGGCACGCAGATGGAGTGACCGCTACCGCAATCTCAAATCTTCAGGTGCGAGTGATGATGAGATAGCCAAGAGCTTTGAGACCAAGACCAAAATGAGGGTATTCTCGTGGAATGCCAATGGTTATGTTGATACAGTGATGACCCCAAATGACTCCATCAGACACTACAAATCGTTCTTGAGGGCGGCGTTTATCGCTATGGAGCCACATACAGGAAATATCAAAGCGTATGTCGGCGGTCCAAATTACAGATACTTCAAATATGACAATGCCCGTCAGACCAAGCGTCAGGTGGGATCCACTATCAAGCCATTCCTTTACACTTTGGCTATGCAGGAGGGTTACACCCCTTGCGATAAAGTGGTAAACGTGCCACAAACATTTATTGTAGGTGACACTACATGGACACCGAAGAGTACAGACAAAGCTGAGTGGATCGGTCAGACAGTTACCCTCAAATGGGGTTTGACCAAGAGTAGTAACAATATCTCGGCATATCTGATGAAACAGTTCGGGCCAAACGCGATGGTGGACATGTGCCGCAAACTGGGAATCACCACTTATCTCCCTGCTGTCCCTTCTCTATGTGTGGGTCCGGCAGACATCACAGTGATGGAGATGGTGAGTGCATATAACACATTCCCAAGCAGAGGTGTGAATATCAGCCCTATGATGGTGACCAGAATAGAGGATCATGACGGAAATGTCCTCGGCAATTTTGCCCCAAGGAAGAGGGAGTCCATTAGCGAGTCTACAGCGTATCTGATGGTAAATCTGATGCAGGGTGTGGTAAATGAGGGTACTGCAGGCCGTCTGAAATGGAAATATGGTATGAATGGCCAGGTAGCGGGCAAGACCGGTACCACCAATGACCAGTCGGACGGTTGGTTTATCGGTTATACACCGAAACTTACAGCCGGTGCATGGGTTGGTGCAGAGGACAGACAAGTTCATTTCGAATCGTTGGCTTTGGGTGGAGGTTCCAATATGGCACTACCTATCTGGGGTATCTTTATGAAGAAAGTTATAGAGGACGGAACATTGGGTATAACCCTTGATGACAAGTTCATGTCTCCTCCCGGTCTTGTCCTTAATCTCGACTGCGACGGAAGTGATGCAGATGCCACTTCGACAACTACCCAGTCTGACGATATGTTTTTTTAGCCTATGAAGAAGAAAATAGCCTTGATCTATGGTGGATACTCCTCTGAGTGGGAGGTATCTGTGAAGAGTGGGAAGAATGTCTTTGCGAACATTGATCCACAGAAGTATGATCCTTATGAGGTGATGATGACCCGCGAAGGGTGGAATGTCCTGTTGCCCGAAGGGGCACTCCCTGTTGACAGGTCAGACTTCTCGTTTGTCCGCAACGGAGAGAAGATCTCATTTGACAAGGCTTTCATTATGATCCACGGCAATCCCGGGGAGAACGGTTTGCTGCAGGCATATTTTGAATTGATAGAGCTTCCCCATACCGGGTGTTCTGCAATGACCTCTACATTGGCATTTGACAAGTTCGCCTGCAAGACCTACCTTAAAGAGGCGGGTATTGTTCTGGCGAAGGACCACTTCTTGAGGCGAGGTGACAGTTACTCTCCACAGGAGATTGTGGATAAACTTGGATTGCCACTCTTCGTGAAACCAAATCAAGGTGGCAGCAGTTTCGGTATCACCAAAGTGAAAAGGGTGGAGGATCTGGATGCAGCCATAGAGCTTGCTTTCCGTGAGGATGACAGCGTACTTATAGAGGAGTGCATTACCGGTCGTGAGCTCACCATGGGTGTATATAAAGTGGGTGGAGATTTGAGGACACTTCCAGCCACTGAGATTATCCCTCATAATGAATATTTTGATTACGAAGCCAAATATATGGGTGCAAGCCAGGAGGTTTGCCCGGCAGATATCCCTCAGGAGATATATGATAAAATTGCTGCAGCGACCAAAAGGATATACCGAAGGTTTGGTTGTAATGGTCTGGTGAGGATGGACTATATATTAAAAGGTGATACCCCATATTTCTTGGAGATCAACCCTATCCCCGGGATGACAGACACAAGTCTTATCCCTCAGCAGGTGAGGGCGGCTGGGATAGATATGGTGGAGTTTATATCAGATATTATAGAGAACTAAAAACACGGGATATGAAAAGAGTGTTAGCAATATTGGCTTCCTTGTTTGTGGCTGGTGCAATATATGGCCAAAGCGGGGAAGTTTTTGTAGATGCCAATGGCAATGGTGTCAAGGACAATGGTGAAAAGGGTTTGAGCGGAGTGGTGGTGTCAGATGGTTTTACTCTGGTAAAGAGTGACAGTAGGGGAGAGTTCTCCATAAAGCTTGCCGAAAGATCGAGATTTGTGACACTCTATACCCCTTCCGGATACAGACATACCACTCCGATCCATATAGATGTGCGTGAGGGTGTGCCGGCTCACCTCTCTTTCGGTCTTGTCCCTGCAGATGATTTTACAGGGCAATTTATCCAGATGTCCGATATAGAGGAGAGGTCATATCTTGACTGGATGGATGACTTCAAATCCTATATGGGGGTTAAGAAGGTAGATTTTGTAGCCGTTACCGGGGATATATGTTACGAACCCGGATTGAAAATAAATGGCACCAGATTCAACACAGACAATGTGGGTGTGAGGATGGTGTATACCCTAGGAAATCACGATTTGATAAAAGGGTACAAAGATAAGCAGGGTCGTGATTATGGTGAGAAACTGTATGAGGACCAGTTTGGTGCAGTGTGGTACTCATTCAATATAAAAGGTGTCCACTATATGGTTACCCCAATGCTGTCAGGAGATGCCAAGACCTCATATACACCAGACGATGTGTACAGCTGGATGAGGAGTGATTTGGAGAGTATTCCTGAGGGAACCCCTGTGGTCATTTTCAATCATGGAATCTTGGGGAATACAGAAAATCTTGTTTTGTCTACAGACGAGCAGACTCTCGATTTGTCGAAATACAATGTCATAGGTTATATCTATGGGCACAACCATGTGAACTACCACTATACAAATAAAAACGGGACCCAGATCATCTGCACCATTGCACCCAATAAGGGTGGCAACGACCATTCGCCATCATCATGGAGACTCGTTACTGTAGACGGTTCAGAGATGACCAATGAGTTGCACTACTATCCTATCCCAAAACACATCGCAGCAAATGGTCGTGTTTCAGGGGATAAGGTGGAGATATCCGCTGTCGTATATGACGGGAAATCTGATGTGGAGAATGTACGTCTCATCCACAACAAGTCAGCAGTCAATATGACCCGTATAAACCAGTTTGCCTGGAGTGCCACTGTTCCATACAGCGAGGGTAAATATCAGATAGGTGCCCTTTTCAGCGATTCAGAGATAAGGGTGGAGAGTCCAAAATTTGAGAAAGCACTTGTATGGGAGAGACATCTTCCCGGCTTGGGAGGATTGGGAAATCCTATTGTCTCAGGTGATATGATTTTTGTTCCACTTGTGGATGATCAGATGAGTGTAAATTGTGGTGTGGTCGCTTTGGACAAGAATAGTGGCGAACAGGTGTGGTTCCATAAAACCTCCGGTTCGGTCAGAAACAATATGGCACTTGAGGATGGACTGCTGTTTGTGAGTGATGTTAATTCAGTCCTATATGCACTGAATCCTCAAAATGGAGAACTTCTCTGGAGTTACAAGTTCAGAACAGACGGTTTGTATCCTTGTAATTCTCAAGGTGTTGCATATCATGAAGGTGTATTGTATGTGGGACAGGGCAGCAATATGGCTGCTGTCAGGGCCAAGGATGGTTCGGTAATATGGAAAAACAACAGCGGCAAGAGTGGAGGTATCACAGATGTCTCTACCTATGTGGTGGCTGATGGTGTGTTGGTTGTGAACTCATACTGGATCGGCAGATACGGATTCGATATTGCCACCGGCGAACTGATTTGGGAGAAGAGGGATGCTGAGAACAGATACAGTACAGGTACACCTGTATGCAAAGACGGTAAGCTCTATTATACAGCATATCAGACTTTGGTCGAGATGGATCCCCGTACAGGTGAGGAGACCAAGAGGGTAAAACACGGTCACATCTTCAATACCAGATCCAAAATGCTGATTAAGGATGGAATAGTGGTAGTGGGTACCTCAAATCACGGTATGACCGGATATAAGATTGATGATTTCTCGCAAGTGTGGAATACTACCACCATGCCGGCCCTAATCTATACCTCGCCATACACCAAGAGTTATGAGATGTCTATAGAGGGTGACCCTGTGCAGTTTGGTGACAACTTTATCTATGGGTGCAATGACGGTTATGTCTACTGTAATACTATAGAAAAAGGTGCATATGTGTGGCGATACGAGATGGGTATGCCGGTGTTGGCAAACCCTGTAATCGATGGCGAATACCTGTATGTGCTGGACATGGGGGGTAAACTTGTAAAACTTTCACTGAATGACCTATAAAGAGTTTGTAACCAAGGCTATTGATGCCCTTCAGGAGATCTACTCAATCAATGAGTCGAAAGCTATTGCTGTGAGGGTATTGACACACTATCTGGAGGTGTCGGATTATGAGTATCTGGTTTCTCCCAACGTAATCATTCCCAAGCCTGATGTGAAGCGTCTTCAAGGGGCTCTTGATGAACTGTTGGCATGCCGCCCTGTGCAGTATGTGCTGGGATATGAACAGTTTGCCGGTCATAAATTCTGTGTGTGTGAGTCTGTACTGATTCCCAGACCTGAGACAGAGGAGCTGGTCCGTCTTATCGAAAATGACTGGAAAGAGGATAAGATGTCTGAATTGAAGATTCTTGATGTCTGCACCGGTTCCGGTTGTATTGCTCACACTCTGGCGTCCCATTTCAGAAAGGCGAGGGTGATGGCGTGTGATCTCTCTGATGAGGCATTGGCTGTGGCAAGCAAGCAGAAAATCTGTGAAAATGAACCACTTTTCTTCAAGTGGGATGCTCTGGCTGGACCTCCTGATGAAAAAGATATCGCCACCTCTTCTGAGGCTATTCCTGAGCTGGAGGAGCTTGATATTCTGGTCAGCAACCCTCCTTATGTATGTGAAAAGGAGAAGGACTTCATGTCCCCCAATGTGCTGGATTATGAGCCCTCTATGGCACTATTTGTCCCGGATGGTGACCCCTTGAGATTTTATAAGGCCCTCGCAGAGTGGGCATCGGTACTTCTTCGTGTAGGAGGAAAGGGGTATTTTGAGATCAATGAAGCATATCACCGTGAAGTGGTGGCCCTCTTTGAAAGCTACGGCTTCAGCGATGTCACTATGGTCGAAGATATCCACACCAAACCCCGCATGGTCCACTTCACCAAGTGGTTCTAGATTTCTTCTTGGTTTTCGGTAGAGGGTAACTGTCGGCACATCTAGCTACTTCGGACCAAATATGTGTGTCGGCCTCGGAGAGTTAGGTTCTGAAGGCCTAAGCACTTTTGATATCGGCTCTCGCCGAACCAGCGCTCCCGGCCTTGCCGTATTTGCTGCGCAAATACACGGCCTCCGCGAGGCGTCTGATGACGCCTTGTCACCTCCGCTGGGGGTGAGCGTAGCGAACGCCTGAAGAACCTAATCTCCGGGCGAAATGTTCCGGGTACGAAAGGACTGTGCGCAAGAAACCCCTCTAGAGTGTTCTGACATGAACCCCGAAAGTTAGACAAAAAACTTTCGGGGTTTTGTTATGTCTAAAAAGTACAAGAAACATGGCTATGCAGAACGATTGAAGTGTATGCATATGAT
>JAFYXO010000041.1 GCA_017546125.1 Bacteroidales bacterium | reverse complement strand
TGTGCACAACCTCATCAAATGCGGAATCCCGCAATGGAGGGCTTATCAATGGGGTAATGCGAGCAAGGGATATTGGGCAGTGGCGAATAGTGGAATAATGCAAGTCGCAGCGAGCAATAGAAACCTCGCGCGAGCAGGCTACCCGACACTGTTAGGATACTACGAAAGGTATCATCGGATGTAAGGAACCGCCGTATGCGGACCCGCACGTACGGTGGTGTGAGAGGTCGGTAAACAAAAGTAGGAGGAAAACCTACTTTTGTTTCCTCCTACTCGATTAATCACATTTGTCGATTTTGTATTATGGTGCTTGTATTCTATCTTTGTCCAAAATAACATTTGTAAGCTTATGAAAATAGTATTCCTAGATGCAGATACCATCGGTAGTGATGTGTCATTGGCTCCGATAGAGAGTAAAGGTGAGTTGGTTGTTTATCCAAGGACTCCTCAGGAGTTGGCTGATGAGAGGATGGCCGGCTTCGATGTGGTAATTACCAATAAGGTTCAGATCCGTAAGGAGAATATTGACAAGGCTACCTCACTAAAGCTCATTTGTGTGGCTGCGACAGGTACCAACAATGTGGATGTGGAGTATGCTGAGTCAAAAGGTATCCCTGTGAAAAATGTGGCAGGGTACTCTACCGAGAGTGTCTCTCAGGTGACATTTATGCATATCTTGAACCTCGTGGGCAAAGGGATGTATTTTGATAATTTCATCAAATCTGGTGAGTATGCCCGTCAAGGCCTTTTCACTGATGTGTCGAATCCGTTCTTCGAGCTTAAAGGCAAGACCATCGGTATTGTGGCAATGGGCAATATCGGAAGGAGAGTGGCACAGATCGCGACAGTATTCGGAATGAATGTGGTTTATTACTCAACATCAGGAACATCACACTGCACAGATTATCCATCGCTTCCTCTTGAAGAGCTTTTGGCTACAAGTGACATAGTATCTATCCACGCACCTCTTAATCCTAAGACTGCTAACCTTATCACCTATGACAAGATGAATCTGATGAAGAAGGAGGCTTATCTTGTGAATGTGGGTCGTGGTGGTATTGTAAACGAGAAGGAGCTTGTGGATGCACTTAATGACGGACTTATCGCAGGTGCGGCGGTGGATGTGTTCGAGAAGGAACCATTCGCACCGGAGCATCCTTACCTGACAGGGCTAAAGGATCCATCCAAACTGATCCTTACCCCGCATATCGCATGGGCATCACGTGAAGCCAGAAAGCTGTTGATAGAGAAGCTTGCTAATAATATAGAATAAACCGAAAGGACTAAGTATATTAAACCCCTCTGGAAGTGCTTCCGGAGGGGTTTTTCGTGTCTAGTCATGACTTCTGGACCGTGACTGAGCGCACTTTTTGTTCTCTATGGCTGATTTTGTGGCTAGTCCTTTTGTGTAACACTCCAGCAGAATCCGGAAAGATACAGCTTGTTTATCCACATCGCAAAGAGTTTGTCTGTAAGGGAATAAACTTTATTGATACAGGTGATGTAGTCCTTCTCCATGAGTATCCTTGCTGCTGACTGTACAGAACTAGCCGAAGGTAGTGAGTGGCGCTTGAGGAATGTCGCAGATGTGATCGCCTCTGCCTCACCGTCTTTTGCGATAGCATAGAGCAGTGACTTCTGTTTTTCCGGAATGTTTGATAATATCTCACGGAAGATGGTGTCATTTGATGCTACAATGTTATCTATAGCAGATTCTATAATTTCTATAGTACAATCTTCACCTTCTGCAGTGTCGGCAAACGCCTCATTGAAAGTTCTCTGTATATAATATGTATGCCCCTTAAACAGATTATAAACCCACTCCACATTTTCAGGAGCAATGGTGCGGTTACGATTCTCAAAATGCCCTGAAACAAAAGGAATATATACTTCCGGTGCAATGGCTTTCAGTTCCAGTAAATCGGAACTATTGTAAAATGGTCGTGCAGATGATGTGAACATCTCCTGCATCATGTGTCTCTCACTGCCGGCAAAGATAAAATTGCAATTGCTGATTTTTTGGATGTGGGTACGTAAAAGCGCTTCGATATTCTTCTCAGGATATTTCGCGATCTGCTGAAACTCATCAATGGCAACAATGCATGGTCTGTCGGCATTGGCGAGGTATTGGAAAATCTCCTCAAGGGTATATTCAGGTCGCTCAATGTCACCCAATCCGATATTGAATAATGGCATATTTGTTATGGGATCAAAGCCAAATTTGCCACTTATTGACTTAATGGTCTGAACGAAGAGTGCTGCCATTTTGCGGCTGCGGGGCAGAAGTGTATCGTAGATAGCACGTCCGAGCAAATAGGTGAACTCTCTCAAACTGGAAGTGTGAAGAATATCGATAAAGAATGTGTAGTACTCACCGGTAATTTCCGGCTTGTCGTAGCAGAACTGAATCAACCCTGTCTTGCCCATACGACGCGGAGAGATGATAACAAGATTATTGCCATTGGTGATAGACTTTATCACTCTTGCAGTTTCTGTTACGCGGTCGCAGAAATACTCCGGCCCAATCTTGCCCGTTACTATAAATGGATTGACTGTTCTTGACATAATGCTACTATTTTGTTATGCAAATGTAATTATTCTTTTTGCATTATGCAAATAGCATAAAATAAAAAAAGAGGCCTTAAAGACCTCTTTATTTTTCTATGCATTTTTTATTATTCCCATTCGATAGTTGCAGAAGGCTTAGGCGACATATCGTAGCAAACGCGGTTTACATTCTTAACCTCGTTAAGGATACGAACTGTGATTTTGTCAAGGATAGCCCAGTCGATGTGCTCAATAGATGCTGTCATCGCGTCGATAGTGTTTACGGCACGGATGATAACTGGCCAGTCGTATGAACGAGCATTGTCACGAACACCTACAGATTTGAAATCTGGAACTACAGTGAAGTATTGCCATACTTTCTTGTCAAGACCAGCTTTAGCGAACTCTTCACGAAGGATAGCGTCAGATTCACGAACTGCCTCAAGACGGTCGCGGGTGATAGCTCCCAAGCAGCGTACACCAAGACCTGGACCAGGGAATGGTTGGCGGTATACCATTTCGTATGGAAGACCAAGCTCTACGCCGCAAGCGCGAACTTCATCTTTGAAGAGATATTTTAGCGGTTCTACAAGTTCGAACTGAAGATCCTCTGGAAGACCACCTACATTGTGGTGTGATTTAACCATTTTGGCAGTCTTGGTACCTGACTCTACGATATCAGGATAGATGGTACCTTGACCCAAGAAGTCGATGCCGTCAAGTTTGCGAGCCTCCTCTTCGAATACGCGGATGAACTCACCACCGATGATTTTTCTCTTTTGCTCAGGATCCTCTACACCTTCAAGTTTGCCAAGGAATCTGTCAGTAGCATCTACATATACAAGGTTTGCACATAGTTGGTTTCTGAATACTTCCACTACGTTTTCAGATTCGCCTTTACGCATAAGACCGTGGTTTACGTGTACGCATACAAGGTTTTCGCCGATAGCTTTAAGTAGAAGTGCTGCTACTACTGAGCTGTCAACACCACCTGAAAGGGCAAGAAGTACTTTTCTGTCGCCAACTTGTTTTCTTACAAGCTCTACCTGGTCATTTACGAAGTTGGTCATATTCCAGTTTGCTTCAGCTTTGCAAACGTCGAATACGAATGATTTTACAGCAGCTTTGATAGCCTCTTCATCATTTTCGAATGCTGGTA
The DNA here is from genome assembly GCA_017546125.1 of Bacteroidales bacterium. Classification (GTDB taxonomy): domain Bacteria; phylum Bacteroidota; class Bacteroidia; order Bacteroidales; family UBA932; genus CAAGNP01. Next base: position 18,159 of record JAFYXO010000041.1, on the reverse strand, counting down.
GTTTTACCTCGCACAGGGCTTTGTCGTGTCCGGCAGAAATTACTGGATATCCTGCATTGTAGATGTCAGGATTAACATCAATAGCAATACCATCAATTACATTGTTAGGGCCACCATTAATGATGATACCTTTTACATTTGGGAGCGCTTGCAGCTCGTTGAGAGTGATGTCGTGTGGATAAATTTCGCTGTAAACGCCGAGAGCTCTGATGGCTCTAGCGACAGTGGTGTTTTCGTGACTTCCTAAGTCTAGGATGACAATCATGTCCTGTTTCATTGTTTGAGCCTTGTTTTTATGTTTTTATGGTCGCAAAAGTACATAAAAATTGGAAAATATATCTATTTTTGCGACTTGATTATGCAAAACATTAGAAATATAGCCATTATCGCCCACGTAGACCACGGTAAAACCACCTTGGTAGACAGAATGATATATCAGGCAAGACTTGCCAGAGACAATGAGAAACTGGGTGAACTCATTTTGGATAACAACGATCTTGAAAGGGAGAGGGGTATTACTATCCTGTCCAAAAACGTGTCTGTCCCTTACAAAGGATCTAAAATCAATATCATCGACACTCCAGGCCACTCCGACTTCGGTGGAGAGGTAGAGCGTGTCCTGAACATGACTGACGGTGTTCTCCTTTTGGTGGATGCTTTTGAGGGTACTATGCCTCAAACCAGATTTGTACTTCAGAAGGCGATCGAGATGGGCAAGAAACCTATCGTGGTCATCAACAAAGTGGATAAGACCAACTGCCGTCCTAACGAGGTGAACGAGGAGGTTTTTGACCTTATGTTCTCACTCAATGCGACTGAAGACCAATTGGATTTCAAAACAGTATATGGTAGTGCAAAGCAAGGTTGGATGTCACGCGACTGGCTACAGCCTACCAGCGATATTACCGCTCTATTGGATACCATCATGGAGGAGATCCCTGCACCAAAAATTCTTGAGGGTACCCCTCAGCTGCTGATCTCTTCACTTGAGTATTCTCCTTATGTGGGCCGAATCGCTATCGGAAGGGTTCACAGAGGCTCATTGAAAGCTGGAATGCAGATCTCGCTTTGCAAGAAAGACGGTACAGTGCAGAAACAGAAGATCAAGGACCTTATGGTGTTTGAGGGACTTGAGAAGGTTCGTGCTGAGGAGGTTAAGTGTGGTGACATCTGCGCAATCGTAGGTATTGATGACTTCGAGATCGGTGACACTATCGCAGATTTTGAAAATCCTGAGGCACTTCCACCTATTTCAGTGGATGAGCCTACCATGAGTATGCTCTTTACCATCAATGATTCACCTTTCTTCGGTAGGGAGGGCAAATTTGTGACTTCACGCCACTTGAAAGAGCGTCTGGAGAAGGAGCTTGAGAAGAATCTTGCCCTAAGGGTAAAAGAGGGTATGAGTGCAGAGTCATTTATCGTATATGGTAGAGGTGTCCTTCACCTTTCAGTGCTTATCGAGACTATGCGCCGCGAAGGCTTTGAGCTTCAGGTAGGCCAGCCTAAGGTGATCGACAAGAATATTAACGGAGTCCGCTGCGAGCCTATCGAGTGTCTGACTATCGATCTTCCTGAGGAGATGGCAGGTAAGGCAATCGAGATCGCAACCCGCAGAAAAGCTGCCCTTATGCATATGGAGAATAGGGGTGACAGGACCCACCTTGAGTTTGATATCCCTTCAAGAGGTATTATCGGCTTGAGAAGCAATATGTTGACCGCTACACAGGGTGAGGCTGTGGTAGCACACAGATTCAAAGGTTATGAACCTTACAAAGGTGAGATCGAGAAGAGAAACAACGGCTCGCTGGTATCTTTGGAGACAGGTCTTTCGGTAGCTTACGCTATGGACAAGCTTCAGGATCGTGGCCGATTCTTCATCTTCCCCGGTGAGGATATCTATGAGGGACAGGTAGTGGGTGAACATACCCGTGGCTCAGACTTGAATATCAATATCTGCAAGACCAAGAAACTTACCAATATGCGTGCTTCCGGTTCGGATGAGAAGGTGGCACTTCCACCTCCAATCCAGTTCTCACTTGAGGAGGCTCTTGAGTATATCCAGGAGGACGAACTCGTAGAGGTAACACCTAAATCTATGAGATTAAGGAAAATTATTTTGAACGAGTTGGAAAGAAAAAGGAGAAAAGGTTGAAAATTTGATAAAACTTTTCTACCTTTGTCGCCCCAAATGGGAGAGTAGTGGAGATGAATTGCGTTATAGATATAAAAAGTTTAGCGTTAGGAACTCATTCTCAGGAGTTTAAGATTGGAAAAGAGTTTTTCGAGTCTTTTGGTGGGGGTGATGTGATTGATGCTATTCTTGACGTGAATGTAGATGTAACCAAATCATCCGGATGGATAAAAGTTGATTGTAATATAACAGGAGAGGTGGTAGTTGAGTGTGATAGGTGTCTTGCAGAGTTAAGATTGCCTGTTGACATTTCAGCACCTTTCACTGTTAAATTCTCATCAGTATCGATGGAAGACGAGGATGTGGAGTATGGAGATGATGTGATCGTCTTGGGACCTTCGGAGGGTGAACTTGATATGAGTCAGACCATTTATGATTATGTTATGACAAATATCCCTCTAAAGAAGGTTCATGCTGAGGGGGAATGTGATCCGGTTATGCTGGAGAAAATGAAAGAGATTTTAAGATAGAAAATAATTAAATATTAAAGTAATATGGCACATCCTAAACACAAAATTTCTAAACAACGTAGAAATAAAAGAAGAACCCACGACAAAGCTGTGGTTCCTACAGTAGCTACTTGCTCAAACTGCGGTTCAGCTGTATTGTATCACAGAGTATGCCCTGAGTGCGGTTACTATCGTGGTCGTCTTCTAGTAGATAAGAACGTAGCTTCTTAATTCTACCCTATGGTAAAAATAGGGGTTGACGCCATGGGTGGGGATTTTGCTCCCCGCAATGTTATTCTTGGTGCTGTAGAGGCACAGAGTTTACTCCCAAAGGATGTTCAGCTCTATTTATTAGGAGATAAAAGTAAAATTGCCGAGATATGCTCTGAAGAGGGTATTGATCTCGGTAGTTTTGTTATTGTCCATTGTACACAAAAAGTGGAGATGGGCGAGCACCCGGTCAAAGGGTATATAAAGAAACCCGATTCGAGTGTGGCAGTAGGGTTTAAAATGCTTGCTGCCGGAGAGATGGATGCTTTTGCATCTGCAGGAAACACAGGGGCAATGCTTGTGGGGTGTACCCAGGCATTGAGGACTCTGCCAGGGGTACAGAGACCCTGCATCTCGATAGAGATTCCTCAAATGGACGGGAGCAAAATGCTATTGCTCGATGTAGGGTTCAATGCCGATTGCAGGGCAGATGTGTTGCTCCAGTTTGCGAGATTGGGCAGTGTATATGCCAAGGCAATGATGGGGCTGGAGAATCCGAGGGTGGCACTCCTCAATATAGGTGAGGAGCCCGATAAGGGGTCCCTTTCCCATAAGGAGGCACACGAACTTCTGTCGATGGCACCAAATGTCAATTTTGTGGGGAATGTGGAGGCCAAGCATATATACAAAGGTGGTATTGCAGACGTGCTGGTGACAGATGGCTTTTCCGGAAATGTGTGTCTGAAGCAGATTGAGGCGATGTATGATATATATTTGACAATGGGTGTCAGGAATGATTATATGGAGAAGCTTAATTATGAGGTGTATGGGGGGACAACAGTATTGGGTACTTCTGCCCCTGTGACTATAGGTCACGGAGCCTCATCTGCAAAGGCTATTTCATATATGATTCTGGAGACTTACAGAGCTCATGTGAACGATCTTGTGAAGAAGTTCGAAACATCTTTGCTCCAAAATTAATTTTAATTATCTTTGTCGCGATTTTGCGAAACGGCCCTATAGTTCAAGGGATAGAACGAAAGTTTCCTAAACTTTAAATACAGGTTCGAGTCCTGTTGGGGCTACAAATTTCTTTATGAATGAATTGGGATCACATCATCTCTGACTTTCGTTCATACCTCCGACTCGAGAGGTCTATGTCGGAGAACACCATCAAATCATACATATCCGATCTTCAGAAGCTTCGTCCTATGTGGGATGAGTGTGACGGCCATTTGGATGATCTGTCGCAGTTTCTGGAGTCTCTGCAGGATCAGGGGATATCCAAAAGGTCCCAGGCCAGAATGGTGAGTGCCATAAGGACTTTCTATAAGTTCATGGAGCTGGAGGGGCATGTGAATGAGAATCCTGCAGAGAAGATTGGTACCCCAAAGATATCGAGATATATACCGGTTGTGCTCTCGTTGGATGAGGTGGAGAGGATTATTGCATCTGTCGATCTTTCCGATCCGCTGGGCCACAGAAACAAAGCGATACTTGAGACATTGTACTCTTGTGGGATGAGGGTGAGTGAGCTTGTGGAGATGAGGATATCAGATCTTTTTATGGAGGATTCCTTTGTGAGGGTGACAGGGAAGGGGAACAAGCAGAGGCTGATCCCTATTGGGGAGCCTGCCAAAGAGGCTATTCTCCACTATCTCAAGCAGACCAGCAGGCAGTTCGCGAAGGGGGATATCCTTTTCCTGAATAAAAATGGGAAGAAGCTCTCCCGCGTGATGGTGTTCAATATTGTCAAAACCCACGCAGCGAAGGCCGGTGTGACCAAGAATATCTCTCCCCACACCTTCAGACACTCGTTTGCATCACATCTGGTGGAGAATGGGGCAGATTTGAGGGTGGTACAACAGATGTTGGGACACGAAAGCATCCTTACAACAGAGATTTATACCCACATTGATACCCAGAAATGGGAGAAGGAGATTTTGAGTCATCACCCCAGAGGGTAATTCTTGCACCATGGTGCCAGTCCGCACTCCCCGCATTTGGGCTTTCTGGCCACGCAGATGTATCTTCCGTGGAGAATAAGCCAATGGTGTGATATTGCACGGAGGTGCTCGGGAATATTTTTTGTGAGTTCAGCTTCCACCTTTTCCACTGTATCCCCATTTGAAAGACCTAGTCTGCGCGAAATTCTGAATACGTGTGTATCTACCGCGATTACCGGTTTGTCATAGACTATGGAAGCTATCACATTTGCAGTCTTGCGTCCGACCCCCGGGAGGGTTTGGAGAGCGTCAATGTCCGATGGGACGATGCTCCCAAAGTTCTCCACCAGCATCCTGGCCATGCCGATGAGGTGCTTGGCTTTGTTGTTGGGGTAGGAGATCGATTTTATAAGTTCGTAGACTTCGTCAAATGTGGCCGCTGAGAGTGATTCAGGGGTGGGGTATTGCTCGAAGAGCTTGGGGGTAACGATGTTGACCCGCTTGTCTGTGCATTGGGCAGAGAGGATTACTGCGACCAGAAGTTCGTATGGGTTGCGGTAGTCAAGCTCCGATTCCGCCTTGGGAACATTGGTGCTGAACCACTCTATAATGGCGCTGTATCTCTCTTTTTTAGTCATTACCCGAGGTCTGAAAAGTCTATTTCGATGGCGTCATCGTACTCTGAACACTGCATGTTGTCGCACATAAGTGTGCGGGCAGGGTATTTGGTGTGGACCTCCTTGTTGTGTGTGATGAGGATCACAGCAGGTTTCTGGTTCCTGTTGATCGAGAGGAGGAGCTCCATGATGCCGAAGGTGGTCTCCTGGTCCAGATTGCCGGTAGGCTCATCGGCAAGGATCACCTTGGGATTGTTCAGAAGTGCTCTGGCGATAGCCACACGCTGCTGTTCGCCGCCGGAGAGCTGGTGAGGCATCTTGTGCGCTTTGTAGAGCATCCCTACGTCTGAAAGTACGCCGTTGATTTTGGACTCGATCTGCTTCTTGTCGCTCCACCCGGTTGCCTTCAAGACGAACTCAAGGTTTGAGTATACGCTTCGGTCCATAAGGAGCTGGAAATCCTGGAAAACGACGCCGATGTTTCTGCGGAGATATGGTATCTGTCTCTTTTTGAGCTTGCGGAGATTGAATCCGCAGATGGAAGCTTCACCCTTCCTGATGGGGATCTCCCCGATAAGTGAATGGATGATGGAGGTCTTGCCGCTACCCACTTTTCCAAGCAGATAGACAAACTCCCCTTCCTGAATGGAGAAAGAGACATTTTGAAGGACCAGATTGGATCCGTTTACTATATCTACCCCTTTGAATTCTATGATATTGGGGGTGTTGTCGGTTTTTGTGTTTTCCATAGTGCAAAAATAGAAAAAAATGGCATTTAATTATTATTTTTGCGAGTTATTGTACGCTATAAAATGGAAATGAAGATGATTAAAAAGATATCGGTCATATTATATATAATCCTCCTGTCGCTGCCCCTTTTCGGACAAGGGAAAGCCACTGCATACATGGAGGGTGACATAAAGAGACTAAAGGAACTGTATGAGAATGATATGTATCTCTCTGTACAGAGTGAGGCGGTCGAAATTTTGAGAAAGTATGAGGGTGTTATCCCCGATTATCTTAAGATGGAGGTGGAGGCCTACTCCGTATTTTCGGGGATCCTTTTGAAGCAGAACGATGTGGATGGCCTGGTAAGTGAGTATGAGGCAAAATATCCACACGCGCCACAGCTCTCTGTGATCAAGTTTTATCACTCTGTGTACTATTTCGAGGCTGAGAATTACAGCCGTTCGATGGCTATTATGAAGAGTGTGGACAACCACTATCTGAGCAACTCCGACAGACTTCAATATATGTTCAACAGAGCCTACTGCAATATGAGGGTAGGCAGTGTGGATGAGGCTGTCGTAGGGTATCAGCAGATTCTTGCGCTGGGCAATACACCTTACAAAGGGATCTCTTCATACCATTTGGGTTATCTGCACTACATAAAGCAGGATTTCTCAGGGGCTATCAAGCTATTCAAGACACTTGAGGACAATCATGAGTACTCCAATATGGCCAAATACTACATCTCAGAGTCATACTTTATGATGAAGGACTACAAGGAGACCATCAGGTATGGAGAAGGTGTGTATGAAAAACTGGATGGAGACCTCAAGCTTAAGAGTGTCAGGATCTTGTCACAGTCATACTACGAATTGGAGCAGCCAAAAGAGGCTAAGAAGTACCTTGAGATGTACTCGAGCCAAAGTGACCACCTCTCAAGAAAAGATAATTTCTATGCAGGTGTGGTGTCATACTCACTTGAGTCGTATTATGCAGCGATCGATGCCTTCTCTAAAGTGACTGAGCAGAAGGATTCGCTATCGCAATACGGATATCTCTATTTGGGTAACTGCTACCTTGAGATAAAGAACAAGCTCAATGCTTTGGGTGCATTCAAGGAGGCAGCAGAGCTTAATTATGACCCTACAGTGCAGGAGGAGGCATACTTCCTTTATGCCAAGCTTGCATTTGACTTGAACTCAAATATCACTCCGTTCAGTGACTATATGAAAAAATACCCATCGTCCAGGAAGGGTGATGAGATCAACAGCTATATAGCCACATCTTATCTTCAGAACAAGAACTTCAAAGAGGCGGTGGAGGTGCTAGGAAAGATCAGCAGCCTTACCCCACCGATGGTTCTCAACCTGCAGAAAGCCTCATTCTTCAGAGCGATGCAGCTGCTTGATATGAATTCTTACAGAGCCTCTGTGGATTATTTCAATATCTCTATCCAGAACAGCACCTACAACAATTCCCTCGCCATGTTGGCCAAATTCTGGCTAGGTGAGGCCCACTACAAGATGAATGAGTTCGACAAGACCATCTCCATTACAAAACCATTGGTGGAGAACAAGGGCTTTGCAGCATCGAAGGAGTATCCTATGGCACTCTTCAATATCGGCTATTCTTACTTCAATATGGAGCAGTATCAGCTTGCCAAGGAGTGGTTTGACAAGTATCTCGCATTGGCCCCATCTTTGAGAAACAAGACATTGGAGGTAAGGACAAGGGTGGCAGACTGCTATTTTATGGCGAAGGACTACGAAAGGGCTTCCGAGATATATGAGGAGGTCTCTTTGAAGACATTCAGCAGGGATGACATTTATGCCACATATATGGGAGCAATGTCGTTTGGCCTGATATCGCAGCCGCAAAAGAAAATCTCCATGTTGGGGACAATCATCAACGACAAGCCCAATTCGGAATTCTACCATAAGACAATGTACGAGCTCGGAAGGACATATGTTCAGGAGGAGCAGTACAATGATGCAATAGAGTGTTTCAATACCCTTCTTCAGGACAAAAGGGACAGTACATACTACACCAAATCCCTATTGGAGCTAGGTATGATCCATTCGAACCTTTCAAAACACGATCAGGCATTGGGCTATTTTATGACACTTGTGGAGAAATATCCGCTGTCGGGTGATGTTCAGAGTGCCCTGGCTGGTATCGAGAGTGTATATCAGCTGCTGAACAAACCGGAAGAGTATCTCGCTTATTTGGAGAAAGTGGGAATGTCTTCGGTGAAGAGTGCGGATGAGAGGGAGCAGATGCTCTTCAATTCGGCAGAGCAGCTCTTCCTGGCAGGCAAGTATATGGAGGCATTGTCCTCATTGTCCTCATTTATCGAAAAATATCCTCAAGGGGGCAAAACTCCTCAGGCATATTTCTATCTCGCAGAGTCATACAATAAGACCGGCAAGCCCGAATTTGCGGCAGACGCATATTTGAAGGTGATGAGTACAGGAGAGGGTGCATTTGTGGAGCTTGCGACACTTTACTACGGCAAAATAGAGCTTGATCTCGAGATTTACGACAAGGCGGCACACGCATTTGAGAGTCTGGAGACCATTGCGAAGTTTGAGAACAATAAGTTTGAAGCTCTACTCGGCAAGATGAGGGCATACTACGGTATGAAGAGCTATGAGAAGTGTATTGCGGCAGCAAATGCTGTGGCGGCTTCCGGGCTGATGAACAGCGATATTGAGAGGGAGATGAGCTATAAGAAGGCGAAATCTTACCTGTCGCTGGGTCAAAGGGAGAGCGCTATCCCATTGTTCGAAAAACTCTCCAGGGAGTATGTCTCTGCAGAAGGTGCTGAGAGTGCATACCAATTGGTGCTCAATGCATATGAAGAGGGTGATTTCGATAAAGTGGAGACTCTTGTGTATGCATTTTCGGATGCGGGCTCACCTCAGATGTACTGGCTTGCAAAGAGCTTTATCGTCTTGGGTGACTCTTTCGCAGAGAGGGAAGATTGGGAGCAGGCAAAAGCTACATTTGAGAGTATAAAAGAGGGGTATACCCCAGAAAAAGAGCACGACGATGTGCTTGAACAAGTGGAAATTAGACTATCTAAAATAGGAAACAATGAGTAAGAAACATATACTGATCGGTCTGTTGTGCGTCCTTTGTGGCAGTTATGTGGCACTGGGACAGGAGAACTTCAAGTCTACTGTGACTATCGAGAAGGATTTTGAGGGAAAACTGATGGGGGTGCAGAAGTCTGAACTCAACAAATCATATTCAGATACACTGACCAAATTGAACCTTAATTTTGACTACTCTGTCTTCGACCGTCCATACAAGGATCTGTACGAGTTTTCCCCTGTGGAGGGTGTGAAGTTGCAGAAAAAAGGTGAGGCGCAGTATCCGGTGCTGTTCTTGAAGGCGGCACTCTCATATCCTCTGATGCCTGAGGGGGATCTCTATATCCAGCCAAGGCTCGGACGCGGTAATTCGTTGGTAATTTATGGAAACCACAGCTCATTCTGGGGTAATAAAGATACTATCGTGGGATCTCCTGTGAACAGAAGCAACTCCAAAAGTGGTCTGAGTTATGGATACAACTGGTCAAAAGGGGAGTTTAAGGTAGACGGTTTCTATAAATATGACTACCGTTTCTTCAATAAGACCCAAAACTACAATTACGGGGCTCAGAATACACAAATGGCGGGTGGTAACTTTATGCTGAGATCATTGAATCCTGACAAGAATGCATTCTATTACGATTTCAATGCGGCGTATACTTACACAGCTTGTCAGAAATCGTCTCAGGAGAGTCTGGTAGAGGGTGATCTGAACCTCGGTTTCAGGATTAAAGGGAATCACAGACTGAATGTGGGTGGAAAAGTGACCCACAGCATATACTCTACATTGCTCCATAATCAGAACGTGGGGCCGGATGCAGTATCCGAGAACCGCGGAGTTTACGAGGTGACACCACAGTATATGCTTACCTTGCCCAGAATCAATCTTCAGGCAGGTCTCTCTATGGGTGGTGACTATTCAAAAGCTCAGAATATAAGCACCTTCAGGATATACCCTAAAGTGCTGTTTACATTTGAGGCAGTTAAAAAGGCTTTGTGGCTGAAACTGAAGGTGGATGGAGAGAACAGGATGTACAGTGTACGTGATATGCTGAATATGAATCCATGGATAGACGTGGATGAGGTGGAGAGCTCATATATCCCATTCAGGGGTGTGTTCGGACTCTCTGGTGTAGTGGGTGATGTGTTTGGCTATAATGTGGAGGGCGGATATGTAATGCACAAACAATTCATCTCGTTTTACGGGGTGGATAATCTTCAGAGATCGTTTGTGTCAGAGGATGTGAATGAGTGGAATGCATCTGCCGGGCTGATGGTCAAAACCCAGTCTCTGGACATCAATGTGAAAGGTCAGTACAGGGCATTTGGTGATGCACTGATCTATATGGTCCCCAATCTTACAGTAGACGGCAATTTCAAGTATAACTATATGGGGAGAATCTTCGCAGAGGTGGGGGCAAAATACTACAGTGCAGTGGAGGGAAAAGGGGTTTCATATGACGGTTTTGTCGATTTGACTGCCAAATTTACCTATGCGGTAAACTCCAAAGTGTCTATTTTTGCACAAGGAAAAAACCTTCTCAACAATAAGATATTTCTAATACAGGATTATGTCGAACCTGGGCTAAATTTTGGCCTTGGATTGTTTATTAAATTGTGATTTTTTATTATCTTTGTTGTTTGTAAATAACGAGATAATAGAAGATGATTGAGAATGAAAACAGAGCAGCAGATAGCCAATATTCTGCTGACAGTATCCAGGTCTTAGAAGGTCTTGAAGCTGTAAGAAAGCGCCCATCGATGTATATCGGAGACATTGGCGCAAGAGGTTTGCACCACTTGGTATATGAGGTGGTGGACAACTCTATCGACGAAGCACTTGCAGGCTATTGTAAAGTCATCAATGTAACAATAAATCCAGATAACTCCATCACTGTAGCCGACGATGGTCGTGGTATCCCTACAGGTATGCACGAGAAGGAGGGAAGATCTGCCTTGGAGGTGGTACTGACCGTTCTTCACGCCGGTGGTAAATTCAGCAAGGACAGCTATAAGGTGTCAGGTGGTCTTCACGGTGTGGGTGTATCCTGCGTGAATGCACTATCCACCTACTTGAAAGCTGAGATTCACAGAGAGGGCAAAATATTCGTACAAGAGTTCTCAAGAGGTTTTCCTAAAGCACCAGTGCATGTTGTAGGTGAGTCTGACAAGACAGGTACCATTATCACCTTCAAACCTGATGGAGAGATCTTTACCACTACCACAGAATACAGCTATTCAGTGTTGTCTGCCAGACTAAGAGAGTTGGCTTACCTGAACAAAGGTGTCAAACTTACTTTGAGAGACACCCGTTCATATATGATGGAGGCTACTGATGAGAATTCTGCTGAAGGTGCTCAAGCTCCGGTAGAGAAATTCGAAGAGTACTACTCAGAGAAAGGTCTGATGGAGTTTGTTACCTATCTTGACGGTTCAAACGAGAAATTGACCGAATCTCCTATCTATCTTGAAACAGACAGAGGTGGTATTCCTATTGAGATCGCTATGCAATACAATAACGGTTTCAGAGAGAATATCCACTCATATGTAAACAATATCAATACTATCGAGGGTGGTACACACTTGACAGGTTTCAAGAGGGTCTTACCACCACATTGAAAGCTTATGCCGAGAGAAACGGCATGCTTGCAAAATTGAAGTTTGATCTTGATGCATCTGACTTCCGTGAAGGTCTTACCGCTGTTATCTCAGTGAAAGTGGCAGAACCTCAGTTTGAGGGTCAGACCAAAACCAAACTTGGTAACAGTGAGGTGGATGCTGCTGTGTCACAAGCTACCAAAGGTGCATTGGAGACATATCTTGAAGAGAATCCTAAAGATGCGAAAAGCATTGTAGATAAAGTGATCCTGGCTGCCACTGCACGTCACGCTGCCCGTAAGGCAAGAGACCTTGTACAGAGAAAGACAGTGATGTCGGGTGCCGGTCTTCCTGGTAAGCTTTCTGACTGTTCAGACAGAGATCCTGCAAAATGTGAGCTATTCCTCGTGGAGGGTGACTCTGCGGGCGGTACAGCTAAAAACGGCCGTGACAGAACATTCCAGGCTATCCTTCCACTTAGAGGTAAGATCCTTAATGTGGAGAAAGCTATGGAGCACAGAATATGGGAGAGTGAATCTATCCGCAATATCTATACTGCACTTGGTGTGACCATCGGTACAGAAGAGGACAGCAAAGCTCTTAATATCTCCAAACTACGTTATCATAAGGTTATCATCATGACCGATGCCGACGTGGACGGTAGCCACATCACCACATTGATCCTTACCTTCTTCTTCAGATATATGCAAGAGCTTATCCAGAAGGGTTATATCTATATCGCTACCCCTCCACTTTACCGTGTGAAAAAGGGTAAAAATGAGATTTACTGCTGGACAGAGGATGAGAGAAAGGCTGCTATTGCTGAGCTTGGTAAAGGTAATGACAAGGGTGTGGATGTTCAGCGATACAAAGGTCTTGGTGAGATGAATGCTGACCAGCTTAAAGATACCACTATGGACCCTGCAACCCGTATCCTGAGACAGGTAACCATCGAGAACGCAGCTGAAGCTGACAGGGTATTCTCAATGCTTATGGGTGACGATGTTCCACCTCGTAGGGAGTTTATTGAGGCGAATGCTAAATACGCCAACATCGACGCGTAAAGCTACTTCGCAAGCCTTGAAATAAAAAAGCGATCACAGAGATGTGACCGCTTTTTTTATGTTTATATTGACCGGAGGTCTAGAATCCGAGGTTGTCGCCGTTGAGGATTTTGGTGAAGTGTGCGATGTGCTCTTCAAGTGCATATCCCCAATATTTCCATGAGTGGGTTGCTTTGCTCAAATGCTCTACGTGTGGAACTTTAAGCTCCTCGCATTTGTCTGCAAACTCCTTGGTGCAAACAGCGTAGAAATCCTCATATCCGCAGCTTACGATCAAAACTTTCTCAAGAGCCTGAGGGTAAGTTTTTACGTAGTTTTCAAGGCGGTATACTGCAGACTCTTCATTGTATCTGGTGTTTTCAGGGGTGTACTCTCCAAGAACCTGTGATACCCATTTATCGATAAGGTTGGTAGCATTGATATTGAGCACTCCGCTCATACTTCCTGCACTTCTGTAGTTCTCAGGGTGATCGAGGTATAGGTTTATTGCCCCGTGTCCACCCATACTCAAACCGGTGATAAATGTGTACTCAGGGTCAAGTTCGTATTTCTCTTTCATTAGAGGCCATAGGTCCTCATCCCAGAATTTTCTGTATTGCATACCTTCAGGTTTGGTGCTGTTTACATACCAGCTGTTGTAGAATCCGTCAGGGGTGATGATTCTGAAACCGGTTCTGTCACTGATCTCCTGAAGATCGTATTTGTCGCTCCAGTTTTTATAGCAGCCCGACCATCCGTGAAGTAGGAAAAGGGTAGGGGTTTTTTCAAATTTGGCAGGTGTGTTTGGGGTGAACACCAGGCAGGTGTCGTCGCAGTGGAGATTGTCCGATGGGATGATGACCCTTTCCACTACATTTGTGGTCTTACAAGCGGTAAAAGCTAGTATTAGTGTGAATAAAATGATAGATTTTCTCATTTTTATGTGTTTTTATTTATCTTTACAAAATTAGTAAAAATGGTATTATGGAAGGTTCAAAAATCTTAAAAAATAGAAAAATATATATATCATTTGTCGTAGTACTTCTGATAACAGTATTGTTCTCCCCTATCTCCGGCAGGTTTGATTACCACTATCAGGTGGGTAAGCCATGGATGTATGAAACGCTGATAGCACCTGTCGATTTCCCTATCCTCAAGACAGATGAGGAGATGATTCAGGAGAGACGTGACAAGGCATTGAATGTGGTCAAATACTATAATTATGACGCAAAAATGGAGGGTACCCAGTCGGCTGCGCTGACCAATGTCCTCTCTAAAGCGAACCTTAATTCGGAATACCTTGTCTCCCTTTATGAGAATTTCAAGAACCTATATGTAAGGGGTATAATCTCTGAATACTCGGACAATGAGATAGGTAAGGGGATGATTATAGTGGAGAAGTACAAAAGGGCTGTGGAGATCCCAGAAAAAGAGGTATTTGATGTCACTTATGCGATCGATTTTCTGAAGTACAGAATGTCTCTTGACTTCCCTTTTGAAGATACAGACTCTATATTTGCCGCGAATCGTGTGGACCAGTATATCGTACCTAATCTTATTTACGACCAGAAGAAGACTGAGCAGCTTCAGCTCAAGGAGATAGACTATATATCGCCCACAAAAGGTATGGTTTATACAGGTGAACTTATAGTCTCTGAAGGTGAAATCGTTACAGAGGAGGTATATCAGCTGTTGCAGTCATATAAAGCTGAGTATGAGAGCTCCATCGCCCGTTCAGGTCACCTTGGTGGTTTGGTTTTGGGAAGGTTTATTGTTTTTGCGATGGTGCTTGCCATGCTCTTTGCGACCATCTATTTTACAAATGTTTGGGTGTTCAAAGGGTTCAACAGATACTTTTTCATCCTTCTCCTCTTTACACTGGTGATCTTCGTTACCACCATGGTCAGTGAGCATAATATTCTACTTCTGTATATGGTGCCTTACTCGGTATTTGCGATGTATCTGCTGGCGTTTTACAAGAACGCTTTCGCATTTCCGATGTATGTCCTCATCCTCCTCCCTCTATTCCTTATATCTTCAGACGGAATGGAGCTGTTCTTCATGAACCTGGCTGCAGGAACCGTACTTTTCGTGTCGCAGAAGAGGATAGGACCGGGCTGGTTCCAGTTCGTAAATGCATTCTTTATCTTCTTTGGTCTGATAGGTATATATATAGCATTCAGACTTTTGTCAAACGGAACACTATCTACATTTGACCCTAAGATTGTTTTCTATTTGGCTATAAACTCTTTCTTGGTGGTGTTTGCATACCCTCTTGTATTCCTGTTTGAGAAGATATTCAAATTTGTCTCTATGTCCACTTTGAAGGAGCTTGCAGATACCAACAATAAAGTCCTTTTGAATCTCTCAAATGTGGCTCCGGGTTCATTCCAGCACTCGCTTCAGGTGGCCAATATGGCTTCATCTGCAGTGCGTGAGATCGGAGGTAATGACCTTTTGGCAAGGGTAGGGGCACTATATCACGATATCGGTAAGGTGAAAAATCCACAATGTTTCGTGGAAAACCAGGCTCCGGGTATCAATTATCATCAGGGTCTTTCACCTATGGAGAGTGCCAAACAGATCATCAGGCACGTGGATGATGGTGTGGAGATCGCCAAGAAGGCGAAACTTCCTGAGATAGTGATAGATTTTATCAGATCTCACCATGCCAGGAGCCAGACTTTGTATTTCTATAATGTATATTGCAACAATGGCGGTGATCCTGAAAACAAGGAGCCATTCACATATCATGGAGTATATCCTCACTCTAAGGAGCAGGTGGTGGTTCTTATGGCAGATGCTGTAGAGGCTGCATCCAGATCACTGCAGGAGTACACTGAGGAGAGCATATCTGCTTTGGTGGAGAAGATTATTGCGGCGAGACTCGCGGAGGATCAGCTTGTTGAGGCGGAGATCTCTATCAAGGAGATAAATACAGTGAAGGAGATATTTAAGGCACAACTTATGCAAATGTATCATGCGAGGATAGCTTATCCTGAAAGAAATAAATAGAATTTGCTATCTTTGCGGCCTGATAACCTGGGGATGTTTTGGATTTGACAGCATAAGACATCGGAAGGTAAGCACGTCGAGCGTCGTAGCCTTGCTCGCTAATCTCAGACTACAAGCCTATAAATGGCAACGAATCTTATGCACTCGCTGCGTAGTCTGCCAAGCACACTACCTTAATCCTCGCCGCCAAGGCTGCGGCGACGACGAGTATCCCGCCGGACTTTAAGTCTGCTATGACCGGCATACGGGGTATCATTCAAGCGGACTGCTGATGCTGATTTCTCTAAGGCGTCCTAAGATTTAGAGGATAAGGGTAAGGTAGTTTGTCCTTTAGCAGCCTTACTTCGAAAACCACTAAAGGAATAAGCGTGTAGAAAGCCTTTGGGTGCTATGTTTGGACGGCGGTTCGAGCCCGCCCATCTCCACAAAAAAAGGATTGACAGTCGTCAATCCTTTTTTTGTGGAGATTATTTACCCCCAGTCGCCTTTGGCGACAGCCCCGAGGGGCATATCCGACCGCTCCTTCGTCGGGTCGGGCGCCATCGTTGCTTCGGATTGCTTTGCAATCCTCGCTGACACGAATGGCGCGGCGCTGATGCGCCCTTTTTGTCGCAGATGTACTGTCTGGGGTTTATATATATTGCTGTGCCAAATGGGTGAGCACGGTGCTGATTTGTAACTTATTGATAATTAATTGTTTGACTTTTTGAGGTGTGCTTATCCCCCGCCCAGTAAGAGGGGTTGAGTACACTTTCGTTTTGTAATATCTTGACTTATAATAAATTAGCTTTTTAAGATATACTCACTGAGTTGGTGAGGGCCGAGTGAATCAGCGGAGGTCCGAGTGCCAAAGAAAAATTGAAAAACAAATGAAATACCTGAACTTTTGGATGAGACACTTGTTTAGATATGTGAAATAGTTTTTTAAGTTAGGTTAAGTCGGACAAGCCCTGTAGTCTCAGGATGAGGTTGCAGGGCTTGTTTTTATATATCACAACAAATGTTTGAATATTTATTTGGAGGAATAAATATTTATATTACCTTTGTATTATACAAGTTGTTTAATACATAAAGAATAATATTATTAAGTATGGATAAAAACATTATGATTGATGAATTGCTTAATGCATGGGAAGAGACTTACAAGAAAGGTCAGCTTACATTTTGGGTATTCCTGGCATTACAAGAGAGCAACAAATGTATGGAAGAGATAAAAGAGTTTGTGGAGAAGGCATCTGAGGGGACAATGACCTGTGAAGAACAGAGCCTTTACCGCAATCTGAGGAAATTTCAGAATCTGGATATAGTTGCATATGACAGTAGGAAGGTAAGTAAAGGTCCCGATAGGAAGTACTATTATCTTACCCCAACCGGCAAGGAACTGTTCAAGCGTTTTGTAGAACGCAATATCATGATATTTACAAAAGAATCAATTATTAACCTTTTAACACAGTAAGTTATGAGATTATTTACACAAAGATTAGGGCAATTTGCCGTCAGTGCGTTAATATGTACTGTTGCATTCAGATATGCACTTAACCTGGCTGTCGGGAAGGAGAGTCTTGCTGCAGCATTAGGCTGTTCTGTAATATATTTTGGGTTGATGTATTTGGCCGGATGGTATTTTGGAAGCAAAGATGCTGTTGAAAATGAGATCCATGACATTGGATTCCGTTACCACTTCATTACATATCTGTTATGTATTGCACTGGGCTATGCATCATATTATATTGGCTGGAATACAGAAACTATAAAATCAATGAATATTGGTGCAATAGCATGGGGAATAGGTTTGGCAATACATTTTGTCTTTTTCTTGCTTGCTCAAAAGAATGCAATCAGGGGATATGCAAAAGAGGAGATATTTCAGTAGAATATAGATTATCGGCGTTGCTCAGTTTATGTTGTTTCACTCTCTACGCACTAAAGTGCTTCGTTCATTTCACAACAACACTCAGCAACCTGTTATATATTTGGTGGAAGGCAAGAGTGTTGTTGCTCCCGTGGTACTCATTTGGGAGAAGACCGACAAAGGCGGTCTCTCCCTTATCACTCGCACCACTCCCACAAAGCAACACACTTGCCTACAGCTCTCCGTAGCAAAATGAGTGGATTGAATTTGTCTCAACACTGCTGAGAGTTTTATAAACGCCCAGTCAAGACTTCAGCCGGCAGGCCGTCAGAAGACTTGCCCTTAATGGGCAGAGAGGAATCAGAAGTGTGATTTACAAGCTGCAAGCAGTTTGTAAACACACCTCTTTCT
>JAFYXO010000040.1 GCA_017546125.1 Bacteroidales bacterium | reverse complement strand
TTGCTCAGGTGTGAATTTGTAAGCACCGTGAGAAGTACCGATAGAGATAGCAAGTGAGTCACAACCAGTGCGTGTAGCGAAGTCAATTACCTCTTCAGGGTTAGTGTAAGTGTGGTGATCTGAAGATACCTCATCCTCTACACCAGCAAGAACACCAAGCTCACCCTCTACAGTCACATCGTGAGCGTGTGCATACTCTACAACTTTTTTGGTAAGAGCCACGTTCTCTTCGTATGGAAGGTGTGAACCGTCGATCATAACTGAAGAGAAACCTGAGTCAATACAGCTTTTGCAAGTCTCAAATGTATCACCGTGGTCAAGGTGAAGAACGATTTGAGGATTTTCGCAACCAAGCTCTTTTGCATACTCTACAGCACCTTGAGCCATATAGCGAAGAAGAGTAGCATTTGCATATTGACGAGCACCTTTTGATACTTGAAGGATAACTGGAGATTTGGTCTCAACTGCAGCTTTGATAATAGCCTGCATCTGCTCCATGTTATTGAAGTTGAAGGCAGGAATTGCATATCCCCCCTCTACTGCTTTGGCAAACATCTCTCTGGTGTTTACCAAGCCTAAATCTTTATAAGATACCATATTTTTATAATGTTATAAATTTATAATTCCCTTTTATGTCAAAAATCGCGCAAAAATAGATAATTTTGCCGACATATTAAGAATTTTTTGATAATGACATCGAATAACAGCTCAAACAACAAAGTGATCATCTTCTCTGCACCATCAGGTTCAGGAAAAAGCACCATTGTAAACCACCTCCTGTCCAAATATCCATTCCTTGAATTCTCCATCTCTGCCACATCCAGAGCACCACGCGGTGAGGAGAAGCACGGCAAGGAGTATTTCTTCTTCTCTACCGAGGAGTTCGAAAAGCTCATCAGCCAGGATGCTTTCGTGGAGTATGAAGAGGTATACAAAGGGTCCTACTACGGCACTTTGAAATCAGAAATCGAGAGGATCTGGGCCAAAGGGCACACTATTCTGTTTGACATCGATGTCAAAGGGGGTGTAAACCTCAAAAAGATCTTCGGCGATGCCGCAATGGCAGTCTTTGTCAAGCCCCCCTGCGTGGAGGAGCTCCGCAAAAGGCTTATCGGACGTGGGACAGACACCCCTGAAGCTATCGAGAAGAGGGTCGCAAAAGCTGCCGAAGAGCTCACCTACGAGAAATATTTCGATGTCATTCTGGTAAACGACCGTCTGGAGGAGTCGTTGGCAGAAGCGGAAGGACTAATTGACAGTTTCGTACTAAACAAATAATCATATGCGCTGCGCCCTGTTCTTCGGATCATTCAACCCTATCCACTTCGGACACCTCAATATCGCCCGCTTCCTTCTGGAGAGCTGCGATATCGACCAGGTGCGTCTGATCGTCTCTCCGAAGAACCCGCTGAAGGATGCAAGTATCATTGCTGATCCCGCATTGCGCCTGGCGCAAACCACCGCAGAGGTGGCAGCCCTACCATTGCCGGAGGCACTCAAAGCCAGGATCTCCGTATCGGATGTCGAATTTCACCTCCCCTCACCCCTATACACCATTAACACCCTCCGCCACATCAGAGAGACAGAGCCCGAAAACGACCACATCCTCATCATCGGAGGGGACAATATCAGGATCATCGAGAACTGGTACAAGTGGGATGAGATGCTCCGGGAGTTTGAGATCTGGGTATACCCTCGAGGAGGGGTGGATGACTCCCAGCTCTGCGAGCAATATGACTCGATGCCAGAGACAAAAAAAGTGCGTTACCTGAGCAACGCACCTTTATATAACATATCATCTACCGAGATCCGAAACTCTACTCGAAAAGCTCATGATGGGCAATAACCTCTATCTGCTCCTTTTTCACAGGGTGGACAAATGAGACGCTGTAAGCATGAAGGGAGATACCTCCATCCCTATTGCTCCTGCGTGCCCCATACTTCAAATCCCCCTTGATAACAGAACCGATAGCTGCCAACTGGCACCTGATCTGATGGTGACGGCCTGTCAGAAGCTCCACCTCCACGAGAAAATATTTGATGGTGGGGTGCAAAAGTCTGTATCTTAGTCTCGACTCCTTGGCACCATTCTTAGGCTGGGTATACGCATACGACTTGTTCTGCTTCTCATTGCGGAGCAAATAGTGCTTCAACTCACCCTCTGCTGGCTCCGGAGCCCTCTCCACCAGGGCACGATATCTTTTCCGGATCCTGTCACCCTCTGAACGGAACATCTCATTGAGACGCTCAAGAGCTTTCGAGGTCTTGGCCAAAATGACCACCCCGCTCACGGGTCTGTCGAGTCTGTGTGGAACACCCATAAATACCTGCCCGGGCTTTGAATCCCTCTGTGCCACAAAGGCTTTCATCTTCTCAGAGAGGGGTTCGTCCCCGGTTTTGTCCCCTTGAACTATCTCACCTGACCTCTTGTTGAAAATCAGGAGATGATTGTCCTCATAGAGGATCCTTGAGGCGATATCCTCAAACTCTTCGGACGGAATATGACGGTAGAACTCCGACATTAATATTGCTCTTTTTCGTTAGGGAAATCCTGATTTTTCACATCTTCCACATACTGCGAGAATGCTTTAAGGCACTCATCGTGCAAATTGGCATAGCGGCGGAGGAATTTGGGTGAAAAATTGTTGGTCAAGCCGAGCATATCGTGCATCACCAGCACCTGACCATCCACATGTCTGCCTGCACCAATGCCGATTACAGGAATTGTCAGTTTCTCTGCCACTTTGCGGCCAAGCTCTGCAGGGATCTTCTCAAGGACAAGGGCGAAGCATCCTGCCTCTTCAAGTGCGAGCGCATCCTCTATCAGTTTGGCAGCCTCAGCCTCCTCTTTGGCACGCACTGCGTATGTCCCGAACTTATGGATAGACTGTGGTGTCAATCCCAGGTGACCCATCACAGGGATACCTGCACACAGGATTCTCTCGATAGACTCAAGGACCTCCTGTCCACCTTCAAGCTTCACTGCATCTGCCTCTGACTCCTTCATAATACGGATGGCATTGCTCAAAGCAAATTTGGAGTTACCCTGATATGTACCAAATGGCATATCTACCACTACCAAAGGGTTTTTCACTGCACGCATGACACTCTGTGCGTGATAAATCATCTGATCTATGGTGATAGGGAGTGTAGTCTCGTGACCTGCCATTACGTTAGCAGCCGAGTCCCCAACCAGGATAATATCGATGTTTGCCTCATTTACAATGCTGGCCATTGTGTAATCGTAAGCGGTAATCATGGCGATCTTCTCGCCATTCCTCTTCATTTCGAGAAGTCTATGGGTGGTCATCACCCTATTTTTCCCTTCAACTGACATATTTTCCTCTATTATTGGATGAAATTTTATGCAAAGCAATAAAATAATCGTGAGACAACCAAATTATGACAAGGTGGCAGACTTTTTCTTTGGCACAAGATTCGTTATAAGTAGGGCGTGACCCGCTGAAAATCGGTCACCACAAAACTGAAACAATTAAAATTTACAAAATATTATGGGAAAAATTATTGGTATTGACCTTGGAACCACCAACTCATGTGTGGCAGTAATGGAAGGTAACGAGCCTTCTGTAATCATCAACAGCGAAGGTAAAAGAACTACCCCTTCAGTAGTTGCATTCGCAGACAATGGCGAGAGAAAAATCGGTGATCCAGCTAAAAGACAAGCGATTACAAACCCTCTTAAAACCATCTTCTCTATCAAGAGATTCATGGGTGAGCCTTATGATAAAGTTCAGACCGAGATAGGTCGCGTACCTTATGCCATCTCAAGAGGTGACAACGGTACAGCACGTGTAAACATCGACGGTCGTCTGTATTCTCCACAGGAGATCTCAGCTATGATCCTTCAGAAGATGAAAAAGACAGCTGAGGATTATCTTGGACAAGAGGTGACAGAGGCTGTCATCACAGTTCCTGCATACTTCAGCGACTCACAAAGACAAGCTACCAAAGAGGCTGGTGAGATCGCAGGTCTGACAGTAAGACGTATCATCAACGAGCCTACCGCAGCTGCACTTGCATACGGTATGGACAAAAAGAACAGAGATATGAAAGTGGCTGTATACGACCTTGGTGGCGGTACATTCGATATCTCTATCCTGGAGCTTGGTGACGGCGTATTTGAGGTTAAATCTACCAATGGTGACACCCACCTTGGCGGTGACGACTTCGACCACAGAATCATCGAATGGTTGGCAGCGGAGTTCAAAGCAGAAAACAGCGGTATCGACCTAACCAAAGACCCTATGGCTCTTCAAAGACTTAAAGAGGCTGCTGAGAAAGCTAAAATCGAACTTTCAAGCCAGACCTCTACTGAAATCAACCTACCTTATATCATGCCTGTAGACGGCGTTCCAAAACACTTGGTAAAGACCCTTACCCGTGCCAAATTCGAGCAGATCTGCGATGATCTTATCCAAAGAACCATCGAGCCTTGCCGCAAAGCACTCAGCGACGCAGGTCTTCAGGCATCAGAGATTGACGAAGTTCTTCTAGTAGGTGGTTCAACCCGTATCCCTGCTATCCAACAGATCGTAGAGAAATTCTTCGGTAAAGTTCCTTCAAAAGGTGTTAACCCAGACGAGGTAGTAGCTATCGGTGCAGCTATCCAGGGTGGTGTACTTGCAGGTGATGTAAAAGACGTTCTTCTACTTGACGTTACCCCTCTATCTCTTGGTATCGAAACCCTTGGCGGTGTAATGACCAAACTTATCGAGTCAAATACCACCATCCCTACCAAGAAATCTGAGGTATTCTCTACCGCAAGCGACAACCAGCCATCTGTAGAGATCCACGTACTTCAAGGTGAGCGCTCTATGGCTCGTGACAACAAGACCATCGGCCGCTTCCACTTGGACGGAATCACCCCAGCTCCACGCGGTGTGCCACAAATCGAAGTTACCTTCGACATCGACGCTAACGGTATTTTGAACGTATCTGCAAAAGACAAATCTACCGGCAAAGAGCAAAAGATCCGCATCGAGGCATCTTCAGGTCTTAGCGATGATGAAATCAAGAGAATGCGTGACGAGGCTAAAGCCAATGAGGCAGCCGACAAAGCAGAGAAAGAGCGTATCGACAAGATCAACGCAGCTGACGCAATGATCTTCCAAAGCGAGAAGAACCTTAAAGAGTATGGTGACAAGATCCCTGCTGACAAGAAAGGTGCTATCGAGACAGCTCTAAACGGTCTTAAAGAGGCTCACAAATCTGGCGATTTGGCAGCTATTGAGAAAGCTACCGAGACCCTTAACAACGCATGGCATGCAGCTTCAGAGGATATGGCAAAAGCAGCTCAGGCTGCAGGAGCTAATCCAGGCGCAGGTCCTCAACAAGGCCCTACTCCAGGTGCAGACCAAAAAGACGGCGAAGTAACCGACGTAGACTTCGAAGAGGTGAAATAGTCACCCTCCCAAATATCCTGAAAAGGCTGACTTTTGAGAAGTCAGCCTTTTTTATTTGCCCCCGAAACTTGAGTAAGTAGCCACTACGGGTGCGAAAGTGCCCTTTCTTCCCGTACTCCTCCTACTTCCTGCAATTCGGTGTCCAGCACGGATGGCCCTGGAGTGGCTTCTGGCCTTTGTTACGCTGGACACCCGAGCCATTTTGCTCGGTTATCCAGGCTAATCCCTCCTACTGCGCTCTGTAAGGCACATTGCGCTGGACACCGAATTGCAGGAGAAATCATACATACCAGCCCGACAGAATCAGACATCTCGTTTAACTTCTGGCCGGCTCTACTCACAATTAATTGTATCACAATGATCTGCCACCCCGCATAATCAGTACCTGTCTTCTCATATTAACTTAATTTGACAAAATGAATATATATTTTTAAATTTGTATCGAAATGAAAAATATGAATTTACATAGATATTGGTGGCGCTGCGTACTTCTCTAAAAGTCGTAAGGGCGGACCGGTATTTATATACCATATACTAAAAGGATCTGACGTACTTACGACAGGTCCTTTTAAGTTTTACAACACCCATTTGTACCATTTATTTATGAGCAATTATCAAGTTTCCCCTGATGGGTTCTATGGAAAGTTCGGCGGAGCTTTCGTTCCCGATTCTCTTCGCCCTTGTGTTGAAGATCTTCAGAAGAGATATCTTCAGATTATGAATGACCCTACTTTCAAGAGCTATTACTACGAGTGGCTTGTGAAGTACGTCGGACGCCCCACCCCGCTCTATCTGTCGGAGAAGCTTAGTGCAAAATACGGCGGCAGGATATATCTCAAAAGGGAGGACCTCAACCATACCGGTGCCCACAAAATCAACAATGCCCTCGGTCAGGCCCTTCTCGCCCAGAAGCTCGGAAAGAGGAGAATCATAGCCGAGACAGGAGCGGGTCAGCACGGCGTAGCAGTCGCAACAGTCTGTGCACTTCTCGACATGGAGTGCAAGATATTCATGGGCAAGACAGATATCGAGCGCCAGCGGGTCAATGTCGAGAAGATGAAGCTGCTCGGGGCCGAAATCATCTCTGTAGAGAGCGGCACACAGACCCTCCAGGAGGCAGTCGATGAGGCTCTCAATTATTGGAGCTGCCACTACGAGGACACTTTCTATCTTATAGGATCGGCAGTAGGACCACACCCCTACCCCGACATGGTGGCCAAGTTCCAGTCGGTCATCAGCGAGGAGCTCGAGGAGCAATTGATGCACTTCGAGGGGCGCAGCTACCCCGATTATCTCATCGCTTGCGTGGGTGGCGGGAGCAATGCAGCAGGGACTGTATACCAATATGTGGACAATGAGAAGGTCAATATAGTCCTGGTGGAGGCCGGAGGCAAGGGCATCGATAGCGGCGAGTCCGCTGCGACACTGCATATTGGGAAAGAGGGACTTATCCACGGCTACAGGACCATTGTCCTTCAGGATGAAAATGGCAATATCAAAGATCCGTACTCGATAAGTGCCGGACTTGACTACCCCGGCATCGGCCCTTTGCATGCCCACCTGGCAGACACCAGAAGGGCATCAATAGTCTCTGTCAATGATAATGAGGCGATAGATGCCGCTTTAGAGCTAGTAAGGTTTGACGGGATTATCCCCGCCCTGGAATCATCACACGCGTTGGGGGCACTCCCCAAGATGCAGTTCCAACCCCACGACGTAGTGGTACTCACCCTATCAGGCCGTGGTGACAAAGACATAGAGGTATATTTGAACCGTGAATAAAATTGCAGATAGCAGCGACGCAATGCCTAAAGTCATAAATCACTGCGTCACGCTACAAAAATGGATCCGCGCCCTCTAAAACCTTACATGACGCAGTGAATCTGCCCCATATTCACTGCGTCACTAAAACAACAAGCAGCCGTACACCTATGCACGGCTGCTATTCATATCTGCGCTGCCGCTATTCACTATTTACACGATGGGGATCGGACAGACGATTCGATAGCTCTACTTTGTAGATTAGATGTATACACCTTACCTCACAGACTGCTAAATAGCACACCATATCTAATATTCGATCAGAACAACATAGTCTTATAAAAATATAGTCTTATAGCATTTTTCGTCCCATATATCGGATTTTCGTCCCAATTTGTTTTTTTCGTCAACTTTTTAATTTTTTTTATTATTGTTTTGTGGGTTAATTTTTAAACATTTGTTATGAAAGAAAAAACTAACCCAATC
>JAFYXO010000039.1 GCA_017546125.1 Bacteroidales bacterium | reverse complement strand
TCCTGTGAACATAGGCAAACGGATCAATTGGTCAGCCCAAAGTTACGATTCAAGTCGTGTACACGAAAAAAACCTTTGTAATTAACTAAAAATAAAACAATTATAAACTTTTAATAGTCCCTTAACGGGACACTAGTGAAAGATGCTATAAAAGAAGGGGATATAAAAGAAGCTGATACAGAAAGCAACTCTAAAAAATACGCCAAATATCTACCATATTGGGCATAATTCTTATGTGACTGTTATGTGATAATCAGCCCCTATTTAAAGTTTAATAAAATCTAGCACTGGCTGATTTACAGCATTTTGCATAACAATACCTTATGTGACTGATATGTGATACTTCTGAATTTTCAACCGATGTTACTACAACATCCCCACCTGATCCTTTTTCATCTGCTCATCAATCTCCCTATATCTGGAGAAGGCTTTGCTGCCTTCTTTGTGGCCGCTGAGAACGCCTACCAGGAAATTCTAAAACAGGTTCCGCAAATTCTGATAATTACTACTCATTAAGATAAGACTCTGCTTTTTTGAGAACATCAGAATCTAACTTTCCCGATGACTCAATGATATACCTTAAGGCTTCCTTTTCCATACCTTCGCGGAATAATCTTTTACTATTGCTAGTTCTGGAATCCCAACTCTTGTATTTTCTGTCAGAATATTTTAAAGAAATTTCATTGCTGGTAATCTCTGAATTCAACTTGATTTCTGGATAAAAAATTGTAATAAAAGCCTCTCGGCCAATGCTATTTACTATTTTTTTAATTTCTATATCTTTGATATTATTCATAGCCTTGATTTTTCTTCAAAGTTAAAAAATTCTTGAATTCAGGGCACTTGTTTTTATTTGTGACAAAAGTTGTCACACTCCAAAATTAGCTTTGTGAAAAAGTTAAAATTATGAGAAAGTACACAGCAGTTTTCACAGACAAGAAAAGAAATTTTATCAAAACCAGTTATTATGCAGAGGACCAGCGCTGATGAGCCCTTGCTTCGCTTGAAGTTCTTCATTTTTATTTGGGTGCGGAATAGAGAAAGTTATCTACTCAAAACACCCAGGTGGCCAATTTTTTCTCAGCCAACTGGTCGGACCGCTAGTATGGCTTGGGTGCATCTCTGGTGGAGGTGAGCGGTCTAAGCCTCGTCCACTAAAGGGGCTTGTGCGCAACTACCCACTATAGATGTGCCTCTGTGATATATTGGTGGTCTGGTGAGTTGGTATGCACTGTCTAAGGGTTAAAAACATTGCTTGTTTTCAATAGAAAAATTCATCATATTTGTCATATATAATCCGTTAACCACCAAAATGGTCTGGGTGGAGATGTTGGGTTGATTTAAGTGTAGACCAAAAATTTTCAGGAAATGGTGGATCAAGCAGATTCTTACAAAGCATACTATCACGTGTGTACAAAGGGAGATGAACTTCCTTGGATGTTCAAAAATGACAACGATTTCATAGGTGGTGTAAACAGAATTGCTATTTGTCTCCATTCACAGGATCTTGTTGTCATCGCTTTTATCCTGATGGATACACATGTACATTTTATATTGTATGGTACTATGCCGGATTGTAAATCCTTCATAAACAAATACAAGATGTTGACTGGCCGGTGGATCTCTGAGAAGTATGGGATGCCCTCCTATATAAAGGATCTTACTTTCAGCATTATAGGACTTAAATCTGAAGAGGATATTATGGAAGCTATAGCTTATGTGGACAGAAACAGTATTATGGCCGGATATTCACTGCTTCCATCAGCATATCCATGGGGTTCTGCCAGATATATGTTCAATGACTCATACAAATATGCAGGTAATGAATTCAGTTCTTTGAAGGGTTGCAGTGATAGAGAAAAAAGGGTTATTCTCTCTTCCCGTATAAAGGTTCCTGATTATTGGGAATTCAATTCGGAACAGATGATAAATCCTCTCTGTTTTTTCAATCCTAAAAATGGGGAACAGATTTTTAGAACACCTATCAGATATCTGTACTTTCTTTCTAAAAAGGTTGAGGGTAAGATAGATATTGGTTTGTCACAAGGTCGCAAAAGTTTTATACCGGATAAAGAACTTAGATTAGTTGCTGAAGATATTTGTGCAACGTTGTTTCAAGGTAAATCATTATCACTGATTGATGTGAAAAGCAGATTGGTTATTGCCAGGAAATTAAGGTATGAATATGCTGCGACACACAAGCAAATTTCCAGAATTGTGAATCTTTCATATGATTTGATAAAAGGATTTGTATAAAACGATATACTATTTTGTAAAAATGTCTTACTTTTGTCATGAAATAAGGATACCAATGCCCAGATGGCGAAATCGGTAGACGCGCTAGCTTCAGGAGCTAGTGGAGTAACATCCGTGTCGGTTCGAGTCCGGTTCTGGGCACGAAAAAAAGGAAGCTCATTCGAGTTTCCTTTTTTTGTGCCCTTGGGATTTCATCTTTTTTCGTTATATTTGAGAAAATTAAAATTTCATTGAATCTATGAAGAATCTGTACGGAATATTGGTTTGGGCACTTTGCGCAGCGATGCTCTCCTCTTGTGGGGTCAAAAAGGGTGATACCCCGGTTTTTGTTAAAGACGAATATGGTGTTGTCGAGAAGATCAATCCACAGAACAAAGAGGTCTATCTTGTCTTTACCGGCCACTACAGCCATTCGGATTCGGGTTACTTTGAGAATTTTGATGGTGTTACCCCTGTGCTGGATATCCTTGAGGAGAGGGGCGTCAAAGGTTCTTTCTTCCCTACAGGTGTATGTTTTGATGTGGACAGGTACCAGGAGCCCGTCAAAAGGATTATCAAAAACGGCCACTATCTCTCATCTCACTCGTACGCCCATCTCCTTCTGTGTGAGAATGGAAAATCTTTGGTCAGTGAGGACTCTTTGAGGGCTGATTTCGCCATTATGGAGAGCAGGCTTGAAAGCTATGGCCTTACCAAGGACCAGTATCAATGGCTTATCCCTCCATATGAGACATATGACCAGAAGGCTGTCGATGTGATGAAGAGCATGGGATACAAACTGGTCAACCCTACCAGCGGATTCATCACAGGTATGGACTGGACCAGCCCGGGAGCTCCAAACTATCACTCTACTGAGATGATTCTTGAAAATCTGTGGAACTATGAGAAGGAGAATACGATGAATGGTGTTGTCCTCCTTATCCACGCGATGAACTATCCAGATAGGACAGATGCCGACCGCCCGTACACCTATCTGGGTGAGATAATAGACAAGCTTAAGGAGAAGGGTTACATCTTCAAGACCATGTTCCATGTCATTGAGGCAGAAAACGCTATTTAGAAACTTATAAACCACTCAATATGAAAAGACTATTTCCATTTCTACTTTTCCTGCTCCCATTGGTGGCAAGCGCAGGTACGCTCTATTTCCCATATAACCCGGCCCTTTCTCCAGACGGAAAGACCATATATTTCTCCTATGACGGAGATATCTTTACCGTCCCTGCAGAGGGTGGAATGGCGATGAGATTTGTGTCTCTTGGCGCCCTTGAGAGTCATCCGAAAGTGTCTCCTGACGGCAATTGGGTAGCATTCGCATCCAATATCCAAGGCAATTATGACATTTATGTGGTTCCGGTTAAGGGTGGGCAGGTGCAGCGACTCACCTGGCACGAGGCCAATGACTATCCGAGCGGATGGAGTGCAGACTCCCGCACCATCTATTTCGAGACCAACAGGGCCAACACCCGTACCACTTATAAGGTAGCTCTCGACGGAGGGACACCTGTGAGACTTTTCGAGAACTATTTCAATACCATTACCAATGTGGTGGAGAACCCCGCTACCGGCGAAATTTATTTCAATGAATCGGGCGAGGCGTTCAATTTCCCTACCCGTAAAAGGTATGTGGGCGACCACAATATCAACGTGAAATCGTGGAATCCTGCTACAAGTGAGTACAAGGAGCTTACCTCTTATGAGGGTAAGGACACCTGGCCTATGGTGGACAAGGATGGCAATCTCTATTATGTCACCGACCAGTTCAATCAGGAGTCCAATATTGCGAAGCATTCGGACGGCTCTGCCCCAAAGCAGCTCACCTCATTTGACCACTCGCTCCAATATCCGGCTATCAGCTACGATGGCTCCGCAATGGTGTTTGTCCTTGAGTATAGGATCCACCACCTCGATTTGAAGAGTGGCAAGGTGACACAGCCCCAAATTGCGATAGCGGACAACAATATCGAAGTTACCCGCAGTTTCGAGAAGGAGACCCCTCGCAGCGTAGCAATCTCTCCTGACGGCAAAAAGTTCGCAATGTCCATCAGAGGTCTTCTCTATATCAGCGACACCAAAGGCAAATATCAGGTTTGCCTTCAGACACCTCAGAACGAAAGGGTGGATGAGATTGTCTGGGCTAAGGACAACAGAACTTTGTACTACACCCGCACAAATAAAGGATATACCAATATTTTCAAAATCAAGGCTGACGGTTCTGCTCCTGAGCAATTGGTATATGCAGCCGATTGCAATATAAAGAACCTTACCCCTTCGAACAAAAGGGACAAGATCGCATTTGTACGCGGCAACCATCAGGTGATGACCCTAAACACCTCAAATGATGCAGTGGAGAAGGTGGCAGACGCCCAATTCTGGTCTTACGCTACCTACACCCTGAACTTCTCTCCGGATGACCAGTATCTTGCATTTGAGGCTGTAAATCTATTCGAGGGTGAGATTTATGTCTACTCATTCCGCGACAAGGTGCTCCGCAACCTTACCAATTCTGCTTGCAGTGAGGGTAGTCCTGTATTCTCACCGGACGGAAAATACCTCTTTATGGCTGCAAATTTCTATGGCACCACATATCCTCGCGGAGGTGACGATGCCAAGATCTACAAGCTCCCATTGGACAGATACAATACCACTCCATTCAAGTCTGATGTTTATGACAAGCTCTTTGAAGAGGAGAAGAAAGAGGAACCAGCTCCTGCAAAACCTTCCAAGAAGGTGGCAAAAAAAGATGCTCCAGAGCCTAAAAAAGAGGCGCCAAAAGGTGTTGAGGTGAAAATTGATTTCAACGACATTCTCCGTCGCGCCATCCCTATGGATATCAGTGCCCGTTCAGTGGATGTTTTCAAATCAAAAGACAAATCATACTTGCTATACTCATCAAGAAGAAATACCTATAGTCTGGAGATCTCAGATCCTGAGGCCAAACCAAAGGAGATTAAAGGGCTCTCTTGGGGTTATTTCATCTCATCAGCTACAGATCTGTATTTTGTGGGAAGGGATGGTATCTCAAAGGTAGATCTGAACGGAGGCAAGGCTACCAAGGTGGAGATCAAGGTGCCTGTGGAGAAGGATGTGAAGAGAGAGTTTGAGCAGATGTTCTACGAGGCATGGGCATCTATGGATCAGAACTTCTATGACGTGAAATTCCACGGAGTGGATTGGGCAGCCAAAAGGGACTATTATGCATCATTCCTTCCTCAGGTCCGCAGTAGGGCTAACCTTATCACTTTGATGACAGATATGCTTGGCGAACTTAACTCTTCACACTTGGGTTTCCGCTCTTCAGGCAGCGATGTGGAGGCACCTCTTACCAGGACCCACACTATGGAGACTGGCATCATCTGGGACAATGAGAACCCTTATGCTATCGACAGAGTCCTTACAGACTCACCAGCCAATACCATTGAGGCGAATCTCCAGAAAGGGGATGTGCTGGTAGCGGTAAATGGTGAGAAGGTGGACCCTAAAGTGAATAGGGAGGAGTACCTCGCTTCAGCCATCAAGAATCCTGAAGTGAAGATGACATTCAGCCGTGCAGGCAAAGAGGTGGAAGTCAAACTTCATACTGTTACATTCGCACAAGTAAAGAACTGGCTATATAACGAATGGGAAGATACCAATCGTGCCTTGGTGGACAAACTTGGCGACGGTCAGATAGCTTACAGCCATATGAGAGATATGGGTGCAGAGGAGCTTAATGAGTTCTTGAAGGATATGCATACCCGTACACTTGGCAAGAAAGCGATCATCCTCGACTTGCGTTACAACAATGGTGGTAATGTCCACAACGAGGTCCTTGAGTTCTTGGCTCAGAAAGCCCACTATAATTGGGCCTACAGGGATTTCCCATCCAACTCACATCCGAACGTGACCCCTGGCGACATCCCTATCATTGCCCTTGTAAATGAGAGGAGCCTTTCAGATGCAGAGGTTACATCGAACGGTATCCAGACTTTGGGCTTGGCCACTATCGTCGGTACAGAGACCTACAGATGGATTATCTTTACATCCGGTACTATGCTTTTGGACGGCTCATATTTGAGACTCCCAGCATGGGGATGCTACTCTCTTGATGGCAAAGACCTTGAGTCTACCGGTGTCAAACCTGACATCTATGTGAAGAATACATTTGAAGACAGAGTAAAAGGGCGCGACCCTCAGCTTGAAAGGGCTATCGAAGAGGCTCTGAAGAGGATAAAATAGTTCAAAGGATTCCGACCTGCAAGGATGGACAAACGATAAAGCCCCCGCCACAGATATTTCTGGGCGGGGGTTATTTTGCGTCTGGTCCCTTCGCTATTTGGCAGGTGCCGGAGCCATCTGGATGGCCAGACCTCCGGCAGCCGTCTCTTTGTATAGACTTGGTATATCTTTACCGGTCTGTTTCATTACGGCTATTACACTGTCAAAGCCCACTCTGTGATTGCCATCGGTCATTAGGGCATATACATTGGCATCCACAGCTCTGGTGGCTGCAAATGCGTTGCGCTCTATGCATGGTATCTGAACCAGACCACAGACAGGGTCGCAGGTCAGGCCGAGAAAATGCTCCATACCCATTGCGGCAGCATACTCTATCTGCATCGGTGTACCTCCGAAGAGTTGGGTAGATGCCCCAGCAGCCATGCAGCAGGCAGAGCCAATTTCACCCTGGCATCCTACTTCTGCTCCGGAGATAGAGGCATTGGTCTTGATAATGTTGCCGATAAGGCCGGCAGTAGCAAGTGCCCGGATAATCTTTTTGTCAGAGAAGCCGTACGATTTCTGGTTAAGGTAAAAAACAGCAGGGACCACTCCGCAAGAGCCGCAAGTGGGGGCTGTGACTATAGTTCCACCACTGGCATTCTCCTCAGCTACCGCCAATGCATAGGCAAATGTCATCGCACGACGCTGCATTGACCCCTGATGACCTTTACCTTTTATAAAGAAAGAAGCGGCCTTTCTGGTCAGACAAAGACCACCTGGGAGGACCCCTTCATTGTCAATGCCCCGTTCTACGGCCTCTTTCATTACCCTCCATACTTCGGCCAGGAAGTCATTGATATCCTTATCCTCGTACCTCTCCACATATTCCCAGAACGAGGTGCCGTTGTCCTTGCACCAGTTCAGGATATCAAGCATAGTGGTATGTGGATATATCTTTTCTCTTGGAGCTCTCAATCCGGTATCACTGATATCTCCACCACCTATACTGAATGTGGTCCAGCTGTCCATCTGGTGACCTTCATAGTTGAACGCCTTGAATGTAAGTCCGTTTGGATGTTGGGGAAGCACCACATCACCTCGCCATATGATATCACATCTGTCTGCACCCAAAGTCTCGAGGATAGCTACATCTGTCAAGTGCCCTTTACCTGTAGAAGCAAGGCTTCCGAAAAGGGTCACTTCAAATCTCGATGCTTCAGGATTTTTATCCTTAAAAATTTGTGCAGCATATCTGGGCCCCATTGTATGACTACTTGAGGGGCCTTTACCTATCTTGAAAATCTCTTTTATACTCTCCATGATGGTTTTATTTCTCGAGGATCCTTCCGACAGCTTTGATAAGGGGATCTGTGCTCACTTTTGAGCCGACAGCCTCTTCCATCCAATAATGAGGGGTAAGGGTTCCGATGGTGTAGATTCTTTTGATCTCAGAAGCGAACTCCTTATCGCTCATTCCCATGAAGTGCTCTTCAAGCTGGAACTCGATGATGTGTCCGAACGGGTAGTTTGGAAGGTACATCGGGCTGTTGACCATATGTGAGTAGATGGCAAGGATAGGAGAGTCGTGTGTTCCGAGTACTGGTTCGTAGTATTTGTTCCAGACATCACGTGCAATACCCACCACAGCATCTCTAAGCTGATCGGCTGTAGCTGTAGGGTTCTCATATAGCCATTTCCAGGTGTACATATCTACAAGGGAAACACCCATAATCTCATAACAACCCCAGAAAATATCCAAAGTGGTGTTGTCATCCACCTGTTGGGGATAACCCAAAAGCTTGAGGTCTCTCTTCTGGAAGATAAACGCAAGAGCCTCGGTGAATGCTGTATTTGGAACACCATTGAGCATGTAGTGGTCTACATCGTATAGGCTGAGGGTCTGTTCCACATTGTGTCCGAACTCGTGAACAGCGATGTTGTACCCTTTGTAGTCCATACCTTTTTCACCTACACGTGTGCGGAGTCTTGCAGGCTCCCAGCGACCTGAAGCACCCCAGGCGTGACCCGATCCTCGGGCACCCTCCACTACGATTTTGCTTGCAAGGTAATCTGCATCACTGCGGCTGAAGCCCAGGTTGCGGAGCAGACGGGGCATATCTTTCTCAAAGGCCTTGGCATCCGGGTACAAACTGCGAGTTTTGGCAGTAAGGACATCCTCCGATATTGCGGAGCGAGATTTGAAGCCGTCATACCAGATGTCGTAAGGCTGAAGATCACGACCCAAGCGGGTTTTGATCAGCTCTGCCACTTTTGCCACTTGAGGTGATGATATGAGGTTGATGAACATCTCTTCGATATCTTCAGCTGAGATCTCCATTCCGCCCTCAAAATTTCTCTTGATTCCGGTAGGTAGCTGAGGATTATATGGGTCGAGAGCCTGCTCCACTTTGAATGTCTCAAGGATGTGTGAATAGCGTGCTGAGCCCTCTGCTGCAATGGTTACCTCTTTGCCGTTGGCGTAAGTCTTGTTTGAATATGGAGCCCAGTCGTATGCAGGATTGTTTACCACATCTGCAGGGATGGTCTGGCAGGCGATATGCTCCATCACCTTATAGATCATCTGCTGCTTCTCAAATGCATTTGGGACATCAGCATAGTTGGATTTGATCTCATCGCGGAGATTCCAGTGTGAAAGGAGTACCATATCTTCAGGGAAAAGCTTGCGGCCATCCTCGGTAAGCAGGTGACCCATCATGATATTGTAACCTGCGATATAGTTCTCAGAATTGCTGTACACTTGTGAAGCTCTCTGATTGATTGAGGCTGGGACTCTATTGGTGAAGATATCTCCCATCCTTGAATATGCCCATTCAAGGCGTGACCAGGTGCGGCCAAGTTTATTTTTCTCCTCAAGGGTGAAATTTGGGAAATTGAGTGCTGTGATAAATGCTACCTTATTTGCAAACATGTCGTCAGAGAAATGGGATGACGGGCTGTATCCTGCAAAAATATAATCTATGTCGGTAAGTTCTGAACCTGTAAGATGTACTGGCATCTGCATCCTTACAGAGATCTGGTTGGATGTACCGAAAAGGACCTCAAATGCAGTAGAGAGTTTCCCGAAAAGGACCTCTTTTGCTTTGTCATCGGACATGATGTTCCCCTTGACAAACTCTACAAACTCTATCTCGGAACCATCTTCAGCCCTCCATAGGGAAGCTGCCTGTCTGATACCCTTCTCGACCAATGACTTGTCGGTCAAATCTGTTTTCACCTCCTGAATAGCCTTCTGGATAGTGGCTTGGGAAATATTGGACATATCTGAATTGTTCTGCTGCTGGCATCCCCCAAAAACGAGGAGGAAAAAGCCAAATAAGATTGGTAATAAATGTTTCTTCATAATGTTACAAAAATAATAAAATTCGTTAATTTTACCCTCAATAAAGAGGACTTGGAGATGAATACAATATTGGTAGCGCTTTTAGCTTTTGTAGTGGGTGGCATGGTGGCTGCCCTGGTGGTAAACGGGATTTTGAAGAGCAAAGGGGAGGCGGCCCTTGCGGTGAAGGATGAAGAGCTCACTGCCAAAGAGAGTGAGGCAGCGTCGCTGCGCAATGACCTTGTGGAGCTCCGCATCTCAGAGGCGAATCTCCGAAAGGAGGTCGATCTTCTCCGTGAAAGCGCGGTGGCGAATGACAAGCGCAACAAAGAGCAGCTGAAGGAGCAGATGGAGGCCCTCAAATTGGCATTTGGGGAGTCTGCCAACAAGATCTTCGAGGAGAAAGCCAAGGGTCTGGCCCAGGCAAATGAGAAAGATATCAAAACTATCCTCGATCCATTGAAGGAGAAGATGGAGGAGTTCCGTCAGGAGGTGAAGGACTCCAAGGAGAAATCAATCAAGAACTCAGCCTCACTGGAGGAGCAGATAAAGGCTATGATGGAGCGGGCTGCAACCCTGGGACAGGAGGCTAATCATTTGGCAACAGCCCTCAAGGGCAATAACAAAGTGCAGGGCAATTGGGGTGAGACCCATCTTGAGAAGCTACTTCAGGACTATGGTTTCACCGAGGGTGTAGATTATGTAAAGCAGGAGTTGGTAAGAGATTCTCTCAATCAGGCTGTACGCAATGAGGAGACAGGTCGCAAGATGATTCCAGACTTCACCCTTACATTCCCTGACAATAAAGTAGTGGTAATAGACTCTAAAGTGAGCTTTACCGCATACCTTGACTATTGTAATGCGGAGGATGAAGTGTCTCGTGAGAATGCCCTTGGCCGCCACATCGAGAGTGTCCGTGCCCATATCAAGGAACTTTCACGCAAGGACTATTCACACGGCCTTTCCAAAGGGAACAAAGAGAGTCTCAAATATGTCATTATGTATGTTCCCAATGAGACAGCTTTCCAGCTCTTCTTCAGGGATCATCAGGATGAGTGGAGAGAGGCATTTGACAAAGGTGTCATTGTAACAGGTGATTTATACCTTATCACCATGCTTAAGATCATCCGTCTTACCTGGGATGAGAATACCCGTAGGCAAAATTCAGAGAAGATTCTTGAGACTGCATCCGAACTTGTAAATAGGGTAGGTGCCTTTGTAGAGGTATTCGAGGGTATCGGAGCAGGAATAAAAAAGATGGAGGACAGCTTCGAGGCAGCAAAATCAAAACTCTATGGACGACAATCCATCGCCACCACCCAGAATAAACTTGTCAAGATGGGTGTGGAGTGCAAGAAACCTATACAGCTTCCGTCGTCGGCACTTCCAGAAGGGGCAGAGTAGCCGGAACAGCAGCCAGAGTCGGGGACAGGCTCACAACAGTTGCTGTGGCCAGGGCTGCTGAAGCGAAAAAATATTAAGCGAAATGATTGTGCGCATTTTCGGCCCTCCAAGGCCTTTTTTGCGCACACTCCACCTTTCGAAAGCCGGACTGTGCGCAATAACCCCCGCTACAGATTACTCTGGGCGGGGGTGCTGCGTCTAATCATTTAGCTTTCCGTAGGCTATTTGATTTCTATCATACGCTGTTTTGAGGGAGCCGGGTCTTTGTGATCCTTTGGAATCTCGATATGGAGAACTCCATGCTTCATTCTTGCCTCGATTTTATCCTCCATGATATTGTCCGGTAGTAGAAGTTTGTGTTCGTACTTTGAGTAAGAGAACTCTCTGCGAAGGTATTTGCCCTCTTTGCCATCTTCTTTATGTTCACCTTTCTTCTCCATGGACACGACCAGATGGTTGTCATTTACTGAAATTCTGAAATCTTCTTTTGACATTCCGGGGGCAGCAAGCTCCACTTTATACTCTTTATCTGTCTCAATCACATTTATAGCTGGTGTGTGGTTGTGTACAAGTCTGTTTATATTGAGTCCGTCGTAGTCAAAGAAGTCATTGAATATACTGGGTAACCAGTTTTGGTTTTTCCTTATTGAAGGTACCATAATTATCTCCTTTTTCTTTAAATTGTTAATACGCAATAGCAAAAGACAAATAGTGTACCATAAATTTACTATATTTGTTTTGGACATAATGCAGACGATTTACGGCCCAATGGTTACAGGGTTTCCAATTTTTAGCTCTGGTTCTCAGATGGCATTATGATTTCATTCAGGGATTAGTTGTAACCGGTCAATCACTTAATCTTAATTAGATGGAGGGAAGGAGGTTTTTTCATGTGTGCACGAAGGGGAGTGACCTCTCGTGGATGTTCAAGGATGATGCTGACTTTATTGGTGGCGTCAATCGTGTAGGAATCTGTGTTATCAAGACAGATGTTTCAGTAATCGCTTTTATCCTAATGGACAATCATGTCCATTTTGTACTTTATGGCACTATGCCCATGTGTAAGAAGTTTATCAATAGATACAAACAGCTTACAGGCAGGTGGATTTTTGAAAAATATGGAGATCAGGGGCATGTAGCCGATGTGGGAACAACTATAGTGGCCATCAATTCAGAAGAGCAGTTAATTGAGGAGATAGCCTATATAGACAGAAATAGCATAGCTGCAGGTTACAAATATCTTCCAACTGAGTATCCATGGGGCTCTGCAAGATATATGTTCAAGGATGTTACCTACTCAGCAAGAGAGAACTATCAAAAAATCAGATATTTGACAGATAGGGAGAGGAGAGAGACAATAAGTTCCAGAGCAAATGTCCCATCTGAATGGGAGGTGGATCCTATGGGTATGATTAATGTAAAATGCTTTGTTGATATCAAGATAGCTGAGTCTCTGTTCAAAACACCTAACCGCTATATTTATTTCCTCTCAAAAAAAGTGGAAGGGAATGTAGAGATAAGGCTCTCGCAGGGTGTCAAATCTTTTATTCCGGATAAGGAGTTGAGGAAAATAGTGGACGACCTTGCTATGGATATGTTTGGTATCTCGAAGAGCACACTTCTGGACATGAAATCACGAATCTTGATAGCCAAGAGGCTGAGATATGAGTATGCATCCACTCCGAAGCAGATAGCCAGACTTCTTCGGCTAGATGTGGAGTTGCTGAAAGGATTTGTCTAGCATGAATTGGGCTGTTCGCGAAGGGACTGGACGCAAAAAGGGCCCTGCAAGGCCACTTTTGCGCACAGTCCACCTTTCGAGGGCCGGACTGTGCGCAATAACCCCCGCCACAGATTACTCTGGGCGGGGGTGCTGCGTCTAGTCCCTTTGAATTAATCTTTAACGCATCGGATAGCTAGAGCAATAAAATAAAAAGGGTGACCCATTTGAGTCACCCTTTCGTTTAGAACATATCTTGTTAGATTATTTGTTGTTCTTTCTGTCACCGCCTTTGCGACCACGACCACCACGACGTTCGCCACGTTGGTTGTTACCTTGAGCAGCTGTAGCGTTTGCTGATACACCTGCGTTAGGAGAAAGGTCACGTTTGCCGTAAACTTCACCGTTGCAAATCCATACTTTTACACCAAGTACACCAACTTTAGTGTGTGCCTCAGCCAAAGCATAGTCGATGTCTGCACGGAAAGTGTGAAGAGGAGTACGACCCTCTTTGTAAAGCTCGCTTCTTGCCATTTCAGCACCACCAAGACGACCGCTGATAAGTACTTTGATACCTTCAGCACCTACGCGCATTGTAGACGCGATAGCCATTTTGATAGCTCTACGGTAAGATACACGACCTTCCACTTGACGAGCGATATTGTTTGCTACGATGTTTGCATCAACCTCAGGTCTCTTAACCTCGAAGATGTTGATTTGAACCTCTTTGTTAGAGATTTTCTTCAATTCTTCTTTTAGCTTGTCTACCTCTTGACCGCCTTTACCGATGATAACACCTGGACGAGCAGTGTGGATGGTAACAGTGATAAGTTTAAGAGTTCTTTCAATTACGATTTTTGAAAGGTTAACCTTAGAGATACGAGCATTAAGATATTCACGAATCTTAGCATCTTCCAAGATTCTGCTTGCGTAATCGGTTCCACCGTACCAGTTAGAGTCCCAACCGCGGATAATACCAATTCTGTTGCTTATAGGATTAGTTTTTTGTCCCATTATAGTTCCTCCTTAGCTACGGTTTGATTTTTAACACCAAGTACAACAGTCACGTGGTTAGAGCGTTTGCGGATACGAGCAGCGCGTCCTTGTGGAGCTGTACGAATACGTTTTAGAGAGCGGCCTTGACCTACCATGATAGTTTTCACGATAACGTTGCCGTTTTCAAGTTCTTTACGGTCAGCCTCATTTTTAGCCTCCCAGTTAGCGATAGCTGAACGAAGAAGAACTGATACGCGTGAAGCTGCCTCTTTCTTAGTGTATTTCAAGATATCCAAAGCGCGGTTTACTTCCATACCTCTTACCATGTCAGCCACAAGGCGCATTTTGCGAGGAGATGTAGGTACATCGTTAAGCTTTGCGATAGCTGTTACCTTTTTTATTTCTTTTAGCCTATCGGCCATTTCTTTTTTACGAGATCCCATTATTGTAACTCTTTACTTAAATGATTAACGATTACCCGAGTGACCTTTGAAGGTTCTAGTCGGTGCAAATTCGCCGAGTTTGTGACCCACCATGTTCTCAGTAACATATACAGGAATAAACTTGTTCCCGTTATGAACAGCGATAGTGTGACCGACAAAGTCGGGAGAGATCATACTGGCGCGAGACCAGGTTTTGATTACTTCTTTTTTCATTGTTCCTTCATTCATTGCGATAACTCTTTTCTCAAGAGCAGCTTGAATATAAGGACCTTTTCTAAGTGAACGACTCATATTACTTTAGTTTATTCCTTTATTTTTTCCTTCTTTCTATGATAAACTTATTAGAAGTGGCTTTAGGATTACGAGTTTTGTAACCTTTTGCAGGAAGACCCTTGCGTGAACGAGGGTGACCACCTGAAGCACGACCTTCACCACCACCCATAGGGTGATCTACTGGGTTCATAACCACACCACGGTTGCGAGGTCTGCGACCTAGCCAACGTCTGCGACCAGCTTTACCATCTGATTCTAGGTTGTGGTCAGGATTAGATACTGTACCCACAGTTGCGCGGCAAGTAACAAGTACCATTCTGGTCTCACCTGAAGGGAGACGAAGGATAGCGTGGTTACCTTCACGAGCAGTTAGCTGAGCGTATGTACCTGCTGAACGTGCCATAGCAGCACCTTGACCAGGACGTAGCTCAATGTTGTGAACTAGAGTACCAAGAGGAATTTCAGCTAAAGGGAGTGAGTTACCAATTTCTGGAGCTACACCTTTACCAGAAGCAATAGTTTGACCAACTTTGATTCCGTTTGGAGCGATGA
Source organism: Bacteroidales bacterium (assembly GCA_017546125.1). GTDB lineage: Bacteria > Bacteroidota > Bacteroidia > Bacteroidales > UBA932 > CAAGNP01. The sequence continues at coordinate 175,502 of JAFYXO010000039.1, read as the reverse complement.
TGTAGCGTTTCTCTCCATCTGCATATACTACCAATGCAATGCGAGCACTGCGGTTTGGATCGTATTCTATAGTTTTAACTACAGCGGTGTATTCATCTTTGTTACGAAGAAAGTCGATGACACGATACATTCTTTTATGACCACCACCGATATAGCGCATTGTCATTTTACCCTGGTTGTTACGACCACCTGTTTTTCTTAGTGGTTCCAACAACGACTTCTCGGGAGTTGTGCAAGTGATCTCATCAAATGCACTGATAACTTTATTTCTTTGACCAGGTGTTACTGGTTTAAATTTACGTACTGCCATCTCCTTAAATGTTGCTGTAGAAATCAATCTTATCTTCTCCGGCCAATGTTACAAATGCTTTTTTGAAGTGATTTGCACGGCCTGTCAAAATACCCGCTTTAGTGTAGCGGCTTTTACGTTTACCATGGTAGTTAACAGTGTTAACATCTTTCACTGTAACACCATACATTTGTTCAACCGCATTTTTAATCTCTACTTTGTTAGCTTCGCGGTCAACAATGAAACCGTAACGATTCAACTTTTCGCCCTGAATCGTCATTTTTTCTGTTACTAGAGGCTTAATTAGAATTCCCATTTCTCTTTATGGTTATTTGCGTCTTTCTGCTAGAATGTCTTGAACACCGTCAACCATTACCATATGATATGAATTCATAATAGCGTAAGTGTTGATTTCGTCTACAGTGATAACGTTAACATTCTGAAGATTTCTAGACGAGATGTAAATATTATCTGAATTTTCAGGAAGAACGAATAGAGTTCTTCTGCTGTTAGCTTTCAAGTTCTCAAGAATCTTGATGAATTCTTTAGTCTTAGGAGCTTCCATTGCAAAAGGCTCAACAAGTGTGATAGCGTTTTCCTGTGCTTTATAACTCAATGCTGAGAAACGAGCAAGTTGTTTAAGCTTTTTGTTAAGTTTGAAACGATAGTCACGTGGTTGAGGACCGAATGCTCTACCACCACCTACCATTGTAGGAGATTTTGTACTACCGTGACGAGCACCACCAGAACCTTTCTGACGAATGATTTTCTTGGTTGAGCGTGCTACTTCCCATTTCTCTTTAGTTTTATGAGTACCCTGACGTTGGTTAGCAAGATATTGCTTAACGTCTAGATAGATAGCATGATTATTAGGTTCGATACCGAAAATTTCAGCATCAAGAGTCACCTTTTTACCAGACTCTGTACCATCAATTTTGTAAACTGATAACTCCATACCTTAGTCCTCCAAAATTACATAAGATCCTTTTGCTCCAGGGATAGAACCTTTAACAAGGATCAAGTTGTTTTCAGGAATAAATTTAATCACTTTTAGGTTCTGAACTTTTACGCGGTCACCGCCCATACGTCCAGCCATTCTCATACCAGGGAATACTCTTGAAGGCCAAGAAGATGCACCCATAGAACCAGGGTGGCGAAGTCTGTTGTGCTGACCGTGGGTTTGACCACCAACACCGGCAAAACCGTGGCGTTTTACAACACCTTGGAAGCCTTTACCTTTAGAGATACCTGTAACATCCAACCATTCAGCGCCTGCTTGTTCAAGGTCGCTAACGGTGATAGTGTCACCCAAATTGATAGCAGAGAAATCAAAGTTCTTGAACTCTACTAGTTTGCGTTTAGGTGTGGTTCCTGCCTTTTTGAAGTGTCCCATTTCGGGTTTGCTGGTGTGCTTTTCAGTCTTATCGTCATAGGCAAGCTGTACAGCGGCATAACCATCTTTTTCTACTGTACGAATCTGCGTAACAACACACGGCCCAGCTTCAATAACGGTGCACGGTATATTTTTACCGTCGGCATCGAAAACGGAAGTCATTCCGACTTTTTTACCAATTAATCCAGGCATTTGTTTAGCTTAAATTATTGTTAATTAATAAATTAAATCACTCCGCACATTTTTTGCGGGGTGCAAATATAAGAATTAATTATTAATTTACAAGGACTTACGACAAAAAACTTTCTTTAGCAGTCTTTTGATCCTTACAAACTGATGTCTTACGAAATAAGAGTGTGCCCAGCACCAAGCGCTGAATTTCCAGGATGTTGTATCTGTCCTGAATGGTTTACCGCCTCTGTATGTCCCCTCTGTCACTATGCCGATTATGTCAGATCCGGTGATTTTTGAGAGGTTCTTCTTTCCATACATGCCGTCGCCCCTGATTTCAAGAAGGGTACCGAAGTAGTGTATGATGCGGTGCAAGTGGACATCGTCGCCCATATTGAAGAGAATGATATCGCCACGGCTTATTTTGCCCAATATGTCGGCAGGTGGAGGTGATACCACCACATAGTCTTTACCCGCTTTGAAATAGGGGTGCATGCTGTCTGATTGGACCATAATTTTCACAGGTCTGTTCTCTTGGGTTATGATCCTTTCAACTTCGGCAAAAGATATGTGTCCGTCTATTTGTTTCATCTTCTCTTTTGGATTTAGCCCGCAAATATAGAACTAATTTATTTATATTTGCATAAATATTAATTCCTATGACGGTGAAAATTAGAGTACTTTTATCATTGGCAATCGCAGCGTTAGGCTGTCAGTTTGCCTCGGCACAGGACAAAAAGCCGCTGGATCATTCAGTATATGATTCATGGGAATCCCTCTCAGGGATCTCAGTCCCCTACAACGGAAAATATATGTTTTACTCTGTGAACAAACAGCAGGGTGACGGTACACTTTATGTCTACAACCTCGCTACGGGTGAAAAAATCGGCATCCCAAGAGGTAAGAGCCCTGTGATCAGTACAGACGGCCAGACCTTGTTATATAGGATCGCCCCTATGTACAGCGAGACTCACGAGGCTAAGGTTAAAAAGAAAAAAGGTGACGATATGCCTAAGGACACTTTGGTGATCCTGAACCTCAAGAGTGGTGAAAAACAGGTCTTCCCACGCCTTAAAGGGGTGAAATATGGCAGGGAGCTGCAACGCTATGTGGCGTTCCAGACAGCTCCGGAGGCCCCTAAGAAGGATGCCAAGGGTCCAAAGCCAGACAAATCTGCAGGCACGCCTCTGTATTTGATGGATATCAAGAGTGCAAAGATAGATACTATTGATATAGTGGAGAAATACGACTTTACCGATGACTCTGAATACCTTTCATATATTACAAAGCCCGGTAAAAAGGACACAGTAGGGGTAAGGGCCCTTCATGTCAAAGATTTCGCCTCAGGTGAGGACAAGGTGCTCCTTTCGGGCGACAAGAAGATGAAGGTGGAGCTCCCTGTATACGACGAGGTATACGGCCGTTTTGCCTTCTATGCTCAGGTGGATACCACCAAGGAGGCTCAGAAATTCTCAGACATTTACCTGTATGAGAATGGTAAAGCCCAGGCTGTGAAACTCATCTCGAAAGAGCACGCCGGGATCCCTGAAGAGTGGATGATTGGGGACAAACACGCCCTATCATTCGCAGAAGGGGAGAGCTCCCTAAGCGAGGATGGAGGGGTATTGTTCTTCGGCATCAAGCCCATTCCTCAGGAGCAGGATACCACCATTGCAGAATTTGAGAGGGTGAAACTCGATATCTGGAGGTGGAATGCAGATTATCTCCCCACAGTGGAGGCTGTCCGCAAAAAGGAGTTTGAGAACCAAGCGTTCCTGACTGCATACTATTTTGCAGACCCTGCTAAGGTTGTACAGATCGAAAATGAGGTGGTTCACTCAGTTAATATCCCCGACAAGCTCCAGGGTGACTGGGTGCTCTCTTCATCCGATAAGGCATACAGAGTATTAAGACAATGGGAGACAAATCCCCATAGCGATATATACAAGGTAAATGTCCGTACAGGTGAGAGTGAACTGCTCAAACAGGATGCTACCAGCTCCAGCATGCTCCCTTCACCTTCCGGAAGATATTACACATTCTTCGGTTCATTGACTCAGGACTGGTATTTGTACGATATAACCACAGGTGAGCACAGAAACCTTACCCAGGATTTGGGCGTCGCTTTCTGGAATGAGGATACCGATACTCCTGGTCTTCCAAGACCATACTCTTCTGCACAATGGGTAGAGAGCGAGGAGTATTTCCTAATCGGCGACCGCTATGATCTATGGCAATTTGACCCTAAAGGGGAGAAGGCTCCATTTATGTTCACCGAGGGTTTGGGTAAAGCTACCAACAATCAGTTCAGAATAGCAAGACCTCTCCACGATCCTAAAGCCAAGAGAGGTCGCTTCGGTGCTGCAGGATCCCCATTGAAACTCAATGAGCCTGTATATTTCTCTTCATTCAACAGAGTCAGCCGCGAGCATGGTTTCTATATGAAGGATATCACCAAGAAAAAGGCCAAGATGGTAAAATTGGCCGAAGGCCCATACAATATGACCATCAGCGGAGTGTCGCTTTCAAACGAATATCCGGGCATCGCGCAGGTGGGCAAGAGCCAGAAACCTCCACGCAAGCTCTCAATCCCTGTTTTCGTATATTCAAAGGGCAATTTTGAGAACTCGTACAATGTCTTTGTGACCAAGGATATGTTCCGCACAGAGGCACGTATCAGCGAGACAAACCCTCAGCAGAAAGATTACAACTGGGGTACAGTGGAGATGGTGAGCTGGATGACAGCGGACTCGATCAAGGCTGAGGGCTTGCTCTTCAAGCCGGAGAATTTCGATCCTAACAAGAAATATCCTGTTATCATCTACTTCTATGAGAAGGATTCGGATGAGCTTTACAATTACCGCTCTCCTGCTCCAAGCCGCTCGATCGTTAATATACCTTATTTTGTAAGTAACGGTTATATCGTGCTTGATCCAGATATCTATTACACTACAGGTCATCCGGGCCAGTCGGCTATGCGTTCTATCATGCCTGCAGTCGATATGCTTTGCGAGTACCCATGGATTGACAGCGAGAATATGGCTATCCAGGGACAGAGCTGGGGCGGCTATCAGGTAGCATACATGATTACACAGACCGACAGATTCAAGGCTGCAGGTGCCGGTGCACCCGTCTCAAATATGACCAGTGCTTATGGTGGTATCCGCTGGGGTTCTGGTGTGACCCGTCAGATGCAGTATGAGAGGGGTCAGAGCCGTATCGGACAAAATCTTTGGGATGGGTTTGATCTTTATGTTGAGAACTCCCCATTGTTCTTCGTTCCAAACGTGACCACACCTGTCCTTATCATGCACAATGATAAAGATACAGCAGTTCCTTGGTATCAGGGTATCGAGTTCTTTGCATCTCTGCGCCGCTGTGGCAAACAGGCATGGATGCTCCAATACAAAGGGGAGGACCATAACCTCAGGGAGAGACACAACTGCAAGGACTTGAGTGTAAAATTGGCAGAATTCTTCGACCACTTCTTGAAAGGGGCTCCGGAGCCAGAATGGATGAAAGTAAAATAAACACAATATGAAAAAAGGTATACTATTTTTAGCAGCGTTAGCTATGATGACAAGCTGTTCTCAGGAGCCTAAGGCTCCCACTATCGAGAAGCATGAAGTGGAGGTGGTGGATGGTAAGTTCACCCCTGAGGTCATGCACCAGCTCGGTAAGATCTCCGATTTGCAAATATCACCTGCAGGTGACAAGGTTCTATATGGGGTTACCTATACCGACCTTGCCCTAAACAAGGGGCAACGCCACCTGTTCCTTATGAATGTGGATGGTACTGATAACCGTCAGATATCACATTTTGCCAAGAGTGCCAGCAATGCACGCTGGATAGATGACGAAAATGTGGCGTTTATTATGGGTGGCCAGATCCATGTGTGGAACATCAAAAATGGTGGCGCTCCTCTCAAAATCTCATCTGTAGATGGTGGAGTGGAGGGTTTTGAATTCTCACCGGACGGCAAGCAAGTGATGTATGTATCACAAGTGAAATCTGCAATCAAACCAACCGATGACTACCCTGATATGGACAAATCCACAGGTAGAACCATCACCGGTCTTATGTATCGTCACTGGGACCACTTCGTAGAGACTATTCCTCACACATATATCGCATCTTTCTCCATGAAAGGGATAGGTGAGGGTATGGATATCCTTGATGGAGCACCATATGAACTCCCAACACTCCCATTTGGAGGTCTTGAGCAGCTGAGCTGGAGTCCTGACGGAAAGAGCATCGCTTACTCTTGCCGCAAGTTGACCGGTATAGATTACGCCTACTCTACCAACACAGATATCTATCTTTATGATATCGCCACCAAGAGCTGCAAAAACCTCACTGAGGGTATGCCTGGCTACGATACAGATCCTCTATTCTCCCCTGATGGAAAGAAAATCGCATGGATCAGCATGCGTAGAGGTGGATTTGAGGCAGACAAGCAAAGACTTTTTGTAATCGATGTTGCTACAGGAGAGAAGAGTGAGCTTACTGTTGATTTCAAATACAATGTGTCAAGCCCTGTATGGAAAGAGGACGGTTCAGGTTTCTACTTCACTTCTCTTGTAAATGCGCTTCAAGGTATCTTTGAAATCGACCTTCAAGGCAAGGTGAAGAGAATCACTGCTGAGGACGCATGGTTCGACTTCGACGGTGTAAAAGTGGTAGGGGACAAATTCATCACCACCAACCGCTGTATGCATCGCCCTAATGAGATCGTTTCAGTCTCTATAGCAGACGGCTCTTTCGAGCAATTGACACACGAGAATGATGAGATTTTGGATAAGGTGAAAGATGTAACCATCGAAGAGAGGTGGATTACCACAGTGGACAATAAGAAAATGCACACTTGGGTAGTATATCCACCTGAGTTTGATCCCAACAAGAAATATCCGGCTATCCTATTCTGCCTTGGTGGTCCTCAAGGTACCATCAGCCAGGGTTTCTCTACTCGCTGGAATTACAAACTTATGGCATCACAAGGCTATATCGTAATCCTACCTAACCGTCGTGGTACCACAGCCTTTGGTCAGGAGTGGTGTGACCAGATTTCAGGAGACTACATCGGTAAGAATATGCAGGACTATCTGGTATCTGTTAAGGAGATGAAAAAAGAGCCATATGTAGGTAAAGTGGCGGCAGTGGGTGCAAGTTATGGTGGTTACTCTATCTATTACCTTGCAGGTATCCACAAAAATACCTTCTCAGCATTTGTTTCGCATGCAGGTATCTTCAATCAGGAGCAGATGTATATGATGACAGAGGAGATGTGGTTCCCTCATTGGGACAATGGTGGTGCACCTTGGGACAATAACCCTGTAGCGAAGAGACACTACTCAAATTCACCTCACAAACTTATTAAAGAGTGGGACACACCTATCCTTATCACACATGGTGAGATGGACTACCGTGTACCTGTAGAGCAAGGTATGGCAGCGTTCAATGCAGCTCAGATGATGGGAGTTCCTTCCAAGATGTTGCTCTTCCCGGATGAAAATCACTGGATACTTAAGCCACAGAACTCTATTCACTGGAACAGAGTCTTCTATGACTGGCTTGACCAATGGTGTAAAGAGTAGTTGTCAGATCGCAGCAGCGATGATATAATACATCATCACCCCTGAGGCGATAAGCTTCAGGCCGGTGCCGAAAAGAAAACCGAGAAAAGAGCCAAGTGCCGCTTTAAGTGAGTGCTTGAGCTCTTTTCCTTCTATAAACATCTCTCCCACAAGCGCCCCAATAAAGGCACCTATTATCATTCCGACAGGTGGGAAGAAGAGGATACCTATAATCATACCTACAGTTGAAGCTTTGGCTGCAGATTTTGAGCCCCCTGTCACTTTTGTGAAATATGAAGGGACAATATAATCCAGAACCACTACAGCTATCGAGACGACAAGCCATGTTATCATCACTGTTGGGGTCAGATCATCGTGAGTATTCACCCCCCAGATGTATAGTAGAAGCATACCTACATAGCTAACTGGTGGGCCGGGGAGAATAGGAAGTACAGAACCGAGTATACCTATAACCCCTAAAAGGGCACAAAAAATCTCAAGTGCGATTTCGTAAAATTCCATTGTCCAATCTATTTTTCACCCCAGGTCTCCCTTACAAAGTCGAGCAGGCGGAGTACCTCTTGCGGGTCATTTTCAGTTACCAGTTTAAGTCTTGTCTCCTTGAAGTTCGGGAGACCTTTGAAATAGCATGAAAGGTGTCTTCTCATCTCCAGAACACCAACCCTTTCACCTTTCACCTCTACAGATTTGTTGAAATGTCTCTTGGCCAGATCCACTCTGTCATTGACAGACATCTCGGGGAGCTTCTCTCCGGTGTCGAGATAGTGTCTGATCTCCTGGAATATCCAGGGGTGTCCATAGGTGGCACGACCTATCATAATGGCATCTACCCCATATTTATCAAAGGCTGCAGCTGCTTGCTCCGGGGTGGTGATGTCGCCGTTGCCTATGATTGGGATCTTCATTCTGGGGTTTTTCTTCACCTCACCGATAAGGGTCCAGTCAGCCTCCCCCTTATATAGCTGGCAGCGTGTCCTTCCGTGGATCGTAAGGGCGGCAATTCCTGCATCCTGCAGCCTCTCTGCAAGCTCCACTATTATCTTCGAATCCTCGTCCCATCCCAAACGGGTCTTGACTGTGACCGGGCATTTGACTGCATCCACGACCCTTCGTGTGATATCTATCAGCTTATCAGGCTCACGCATCATCCCCGAACCTGCTCCGCGTTTGGCAATTTTATTTACCGGGCAGCCGAAGTTGATGTCGATCAGATCAGGATTGGCCTTCTCTGAGCGTATTGCAGCCTCGACCATTGCCTCGGGAATATGACCATATATTTGAATTCCGATAGGTCTCTCGTAATCGAATATCTCAAGTTTTTTAAGAGATCCTGCAACATCCCTAATGAGCCCATCTGAAGATACGAACTCAGTATAGAGCATATCTGCTCCATACATTTTACAAACATATCTGAAGGATGCATCTGTTACATCCTCCATTGGGGCCAGAAAGAGTGGTTTGTCCCTGAATGAGATGTTGCCTATATTCATTTTATTAAAATAAATTCAGTTGCAAAAGTAGAAATAATTATAGAAAACTCTACCTTTGTATGGATGATTGACAAATTTCTCCTGTTCCCATACTATCTGGGCCTCAAGCTCAGACACTATTTGTACGATTCCGGCAGAATAGCATCGTACACGTATGATATACCTATTATATCTGTAGGTAATATCACTGTTGGTGGGACAGGTAAGACACCCCATACGGAATTGATTATAAGGGAGCTGATGAAGAAACACCGTGTGGCTGTGGTATCAAGAGGATACGGAAGGAAAACAAAAGGTTTCAAATATGTGGAGGTGGATGACAATTATTACGATGTGGGGGATGAACCATTGCAGATAAAAAGGAAGTTTCCATCTGTAACAGTAGCTGTGGATGGTTCCAGAAAAAGGGCTATAGATACACTTCTATCACTCCCGGAAGGTGAGAGGCCTACAATTATACTTTTGGATGATGCCTTCCAGCACAGGGAGATAGTACCTTCCACATCTATAGTATTGGTGGACTATAACAGGCCGATCTTCCAGGACTACCTTCTGCCGTTAGGACGGTTGAGGGATATTCCTCAGAGAATAAGCGCTGCAGATATAGTGATTGTAACCAAGGTTCCCTGGTATGATGAGAGCCCTGATCCCCTGAAGTGGAGAAAGACCCTTCATTTGAGGGATGACCAGTCTTTATACTTTTCAAGGATAGAGTATTGCGATTTTCACCCTATTTTTCCAGATGTATGTGATAATAGGTATGTCTACTCCCCCAAAGCGATTCTCTTTACCGGCATTGCCAACAATACGCCATTTGTAGATTACCTTGTCGGAAAATATCAGGTGATGGGTGTCCTCAAATTTGCCGATCATAAAAACTTCTCCACTTTCGATATTCAGAGGATATCATCCCTCTCTGACCAGTATCCTACCGCAGCAGTCATCACCTCTGAGAAGGATGCACAGCGGCTAAGGTACAATCCGGATCTCCCGGACAGGCTTAAAAAGAAGCTCCTCTATCTTGAGATTAAAGTGTCAATTTTGTAACCAATATATAATAAAAAAAAGAGCACCCCGAAAGGTGCTCTAATTATTTATGTGTTGGAGTAACTACTACCAACCTGGGTTCTGTTGGATTGGAAGAATCTCAGGGAACTCAGTATTCTTCTGTTTGTACTCGTTAACGATATCATTACAGATAGGCTCAAGATAGTGTTTGTATTCCATAGTCACTCTATCTTTGAAGTTTTGAACTACTCTGTAACCTACCATTTCAGCAGCATTTGATGTTAGGATGTTACCATCTGCATCAGCTGTACCGTTAAACATTACAACAGTACCATCTTCCTTCATTACACCTACTACACCGAAGTTAGAAGCTTTAAGAAGGTCATATGATTTAAGGTTGTTTTTAGTAGTGTTGAAGTCCATCCAGCAACCATATTTCAAATCTGGGTTAACAGAAGCGTTCATAAGCTCCAACCAGCCCCAACGACGGATGTCGATAACGCGGTGTTGCTCCATGAAGAACTCCATACGGCGCTCACGACGGATCTCCCAAAGGATAGGAGAACATGCACCAGCGTGAGTAGCTTGGATAGCAGCAGAAGTACGTAGAGGGTCGCTGTCAGCGTTAACCATTGCCATAGTTAGAGGTGCAGTTTGTTTCACACCTTTAGCAATAGCTTCTGCGTCAAGAGGTCTTGTACGGATAGCGTTGATAGATTTGTTAAGGTCAGCATCGGTAATCGCGTCACCTCTCTCAGCTTTAGCCTCGATCCAGTTAAGAACTACCTCAGCATAACGAAGTACAGGGAAACCGTTGGTGTTGGTCATAGAACCATATTTAGCAGGACGGGTTTGGCCATTGTAACCGTAAGTAGGACCTTCTCTATCGATGAATTTAACGCAATATACTGAAGTTTGGTTTTGAGTTGGTTGGTGCCAGAAAGTAGCCTCGAAACGAGGGTCACGGGTTACAACCATATCTTTCAAATCAAAGCTTGATGCATTAGCTGTTGCTGATACCTGGTAAGGTTTACCGTCATTACAGATAACTGATTTTAGGAATGCCAAGTTAGCTGAGCTTGTTTGGTTCTCATCAAGGTTAGCATATGAAGCGATACAGTGGGTGATACCAAGTTCTGCGCTGTAACCACGATAAAGGATGATCTCATTACCTTTCTTGGTCTCTGAACCGAATAGGGTACGGAAGTCAGTATCGAATGCGAATTTGCCAGAGCTCATTACGAAGTCAGCAAATGTAACAGCAGCGTCAAGGAACATTTTAGAGTTAGCACCAGCTACATCGTGGTATTTCTCCCAAGTACCTTCGAAAAGCATAGCACGAGAAGCTACAGCAGCCACTACATATTTGTTTACATAGTCTTCACCGTCGTTTTCTCTAACATTCTCCAAAGCGTACTCGAAGTCAGCTTTAGCGTTTGTCATAACAGTTACACGTGAATCTCTTTGTTTGAACTGCATAGCAAGATCCTCTGAACCAACTTCGTCTTCATACCAAGGAACGTCACCGAATGATACAACAAGACGATAGTACTCATAACCTCTGAAGAAACGAGCTACACCATACCAGTGGTTGTAAGCCTGTTCTTCGATATTACCTTGTTCTTTCATCATATCAAGTCTATCCATAAGGATATTCCATTTGCGGATCCAACCGAAGTTCCAAGGACCACCACCAGTGCGGAATAGCCAGTTAGAACCTTCGTTACGGTACCAGTTGTCATCTGGAATGCTTGTACGAGGGTTAGTTTGCTGACCAGTCATAGAAGCATCATCACTGAACTCACCTGATGAGTATACACCAGGTGCAAATACTTGGCCCCAGCTGGTATCATAACCAGCGAAGTAGTTATCATACGCACCATTGACAAACAAACGAATATTTGCTTCACTAGTCCAGTAGTTTTCGTTATTCATTTGTGTCTTTGATTTTCTGTCCAAGAAATTACAACCTGTTAGAGCGATAACAAGTGTAAGCGACATCAAAATATTAAATAGTTTTTTCATGCTAATGTACATTTACTGATTAGAATGTAATTTGAAGACCGAATGAAGCAGTTTTGAATGCAGGAGTACCAAGAGCTGCTCTACCGCTGTTGTAGTTGCTTGAGTTGTAGAATGATACACCAGGCATTACCTCAGGGTCAACAGGAAGACCGTTAAGGTGGTCGAAGGTTAGGAAGTTCTCAAGTGAAACGTAAAGACGTAGTTTTTGGATATTAGCCTTGTTCATCCATTTTGCAGGGAAGGTATAACCAAGAGTTACGTTTTTAAGTCTCAAGTATGCCATGTTCAATAGATATCTATCGTTCACTTGCATGTTGAAGATGCTGCTACCGCTGCAGTTTGCAGCACGAGGATAGAATGCATCGTAGTTAGAGTCTACTACTTGACCATTTTCGATAGTTTCATACCAGAAGTCATTAGCAAATGATGCAGCCATAGATCCATCTGATGAGTTGAAACCAGGAAGAGTCAATGATGAAGAACCCCACATATCACGTTTACCAACACCTTGGAAGAAGATACCTAGGTCAACACCATGCCACTCCATATCTACTCTGAATGAGTACTCGTAACGAGGAGTAGTGTTACCGATAACTGTCAAGTCACCATGGTCAGGGTTGCCTTCTGCATCTCTGATACTTTGGGTACCTTTGTCGATAACGCCGTCACCGTTAAGGTCTTTATATTTAACGTCACCAGGGCCGAAGATCAATGAACCTGAGTTCAAATAACCTTGGGTAGGAGCGTTAGGATCTACTTGTTGATATGCTTTGTAACCATCTTTAGTTTTGATTTCTATTAGATTACCGTTAGCATCACGAGCGAAATCTTCGTTTTGGTATAGTCTGTCAACTTGGAAACCCCAGATCTCACCGTAGGTTTTGCCATTGTACCAACCGCTGATACCGGTAGCTTGACCATACTCAGTGATAGTAGATACTGCGTCAGCAAGAGTAGCAGTAGCAGATAGGCTGAAACCATTGTCAAACATGTGACCGTAGTTGATAGCAACCTCCCAACCGTGAGTTCTCAATGAACCGTAGTTGCCTTTAGGAGCTGTAGTACCATAACCGATACCAAGACCCTCTGCAGGAACGATCATGTTTTTGGTGTCACGACGATACCAGTCGAAAGTTACGTTAAGTTCGTTGAACAATGTCAAATCAAGACCAAGGTCAAGAGTTTGGATATCTTGCCAAGTGATGCTTGATGATACAGCTGCAGGAGTTGAATAGTAAGTATCTTTTGCACCGTTGTGGATCCAAGTAGAGTTGTTAAGGCTCATTGTAGGGATATAAAGTGAGCTACCTACTGATTGGTCACCCACAGAACCCCATGAACCACGAAGTTTCAAACCGCTGATCACGTGTTTGATACCTTGCATCCAAGGCTCTTCTGAAACTCTCCAACCAGCAGAGAATGAAGGGAACCATCTCCATTGTAGGTCGGTAGGGAATTTAGATGAACCGTCATAACGGATGTTAGCCTCGATTAGATATCTCTCTTTGAAGTTGTAGTTCAAACGGCCGAAGAAACCAAGTTGTGAATTCCAAGAGTGTCCACCACCTGATGTTTGAGTACCGGTAGCAAGGTCAAATTGAGGGTTAGAGTAATCCAAAAGACCGATTTTTCTACCCCAAACACCTGTTTCAACATATGATACGGCGTTCATACCAAGCATAAATCTCATTTTGTGAGCATCCTTGATATTTAGGTCGTAAGTAGTGGTTGCATTGTAGGTGTTTCTCTCACTTGTGTAAGAGTCCTGATAGATAGAGTTAAGGGTAGCAGTTTCTGAAGTATAGGTGTAGCAGTTAAGAACTTTAGCAGGGATAGAAGAACCAAGAAGGTTGTATTGTGCCCATTCGTTGTTAACGTTTGGTTGTACACCATTTTCATCTTCATAGTTAAGAGCTGCTGACCAAGTGTCACCTGCGGTTAGACGTGTACCTGGATATAGATAGTTGATTGTGCTGTTTGCATAAGTATAATCGAAATCGATATTCCAGTTCTTCACAGGGGTGATAGTTGTACCTACGTTAGCGCTGGTGTAAGCATTAACTCTAGAAGCTTTGTTACCAACAGATGTCTCATAAGTGGCATTTCTAAGGTTGTTGCCATACTCATCCTGTTTAACAAGTGGATAGGTAGGTCCCCAACGATATACATAGTACCAAATATCAGCTGTAGTAGAGTTGGTTGCATATGACCAGTTTTTCTCAGTTTTTGAGTACATCAAACCAGAGCGAACTGTCAACCAGTCGTTGATCTTGGTGCTAACGCGTACGTTTGCGTTGTAACGAGAGAATTTGTCATAGTCGGTAGTCTTCATCATACCTGTTTGGTCAAGATAACCAAGAGAGATGTTGAAGTTGGTGTTGCCTTTGCTACCTGCTACGTTAAGGTTGTGAGTTTGTGTAGGAGCGTTCTTTCTAACCAGGTAGTTGTAAGGGTTGAATGTACGAACACCGATTTTTCTGTTAGATGCGTCTACATACCAGTCACGACCATAAGTGAAAGGTGAATCAGGATCAAGGTTTGCATATTTTTGTTCCCAAGCTTTAGAAGCGTTGTAACCAGCGCGGTCGATTAGCCAGAATGCACCGGTAGGGGTATAAGTACCAACACGCTCAGCAGCTTCTACAGTATAGTGAAGACCTTCTGAACCGGCAACCTCGTAGTTTTGAGCCATATTCTGGAATGCCATGTTACCAGAGTAAGTAACGTTGATTCTCTCAGACTCTTTGTTACCTTTTTTTGTAGAGATCAAAATAACACCGAATGCAGCTTTTGCACCATAGATAGAAGCAGAAGCAGCGTCTTTCAAGATAGAGATAGACTCGATGTCATCAGGGTTGATAAGGTTGATAGAAGGGATCTCAACGTTGTCCATAAGGATAAGTGGAGATGAACCACCTTCTGAAGAACCTACTTGACCACGAATCTTCATAACAGGGTCAGAACCAACCTCGGCGTTACCGATACGTACGTTCAAACCAGGAGTAGCACCTTGTAGACCACGACCGATATCGGCGATAGGACGGCTCTCCAATTGTTTTGAAGTGTTGATGCTTGCTACAGCACCGGTCAAGTTTTCTTTCTTTTGTGTGCCGTAACCGACAACAACAGTTTCTTGAAGCATAAGAGCATCATCAGCAAGAGTTACGTCGATAACTGATCTGCTGTTTACAGGAACAGATACAGTCTCATAACCCAAAGATGAGAACTCCAATACGCCATTAGCTGGTGCGTTTAGTGAGTAAGCACCATCAAGATCTGTAGAAGCACCATTCGAAGTACCCTGTACGATTACATAAGCACCTACGATAGGCTCGCCAGACTTGTCTGTCACCTTACCGGTAACAGTAATGTTCTGTGCGAAAGCATTTCCTACTGTAAGGAAAAGAGCACACATAGTAAGAGCTGCAAAACGCAACGCTTTACTTAGTCTTTTTGAAACGAACATAAATGAAATTTTAGGTTAATAAATAAGTTATAGTTTAGTATTTAGTTGTCATATCTTTCTGTCTCTGATTAAGAGACGGAAATTTCTGTAACCGCTTGGCGTTCAAATAATTAACATGTTTTTAACATTTAAAAAGCGTGTTTGTACAAATTTGAACGTCATGCAAAGTTACCATATATCCCTGAAAAAACAAATTTTTAGTACAAATTGTCCCTCCTATTTGCATTTCACTTACATTTTTGCCATTTTTGAAAAAATTAACTAAAAATTATAAAGATGTTTGCAAAGAGTGTATATATCAATAGAAGAGCGGCTTTGGTGTCCAAGCTTGGTGATGCCAAGGGTATTCTCCTCTTTTTGGGAAATAGCGAGGCTGCGGTAAACTATCCCGGAAACCAGTACAGGTTCCGTCAGGACAGTAATTTTAACTATTTTTTCGGTCTCACGGATCCTGATCTGGCTGCTATCATAGATTTGGAGTCAGGACAAGAGGTGATATTCGGCAATGATGTGGATATAGATGATATTATATGGATGGGTCCCCAGCCACTATTGAAGGACAAGGCGGAAAAGGTGGGTGTAACTGCGACGGAGAAGCTCTCGCAGTTGGGTGATTATGTGTCAAAAGCTCTCCAGGGTGGGAGAAAAGTTCACTTTTTGCCCCCTTACAGGTATCACAATATGATCCAGCTCAACGCCATGTTGGGAATTCCATTCGACAAGATGAAAAGTAAAGCTTCGGTGGAGTTCATTAAAGCAGTGGTGGCATTGAGACTTATCAAGGAGGATTGTGAGGTGGCAGAGATAGAAAAGGCTTGCAATATCGGCTACAAGATGCACTATACTGCGATGAAGATGATGAAATTGGGTATGGTGGAGCAGGAGCTTGTCGGTGTTATGGAGGGGATCTCCATCTCAGAGGGGCTGATGCCTTCGTTCCCTATTATCCTTTCGCAGAATGGTGAGACACTCCACAACCATTCGCACCACCAGATATTGACCGAAGGTCGTTTGGTGGTTATAGATGCGGGTGCTGAGACAAATTCAAATTACACCTCCGATTTCACCAGAACTCTCCCAGCTTCGGGTAAATTTACCCAGCAGCAGAAGGAGATCTACAATATTGTGGCAGCGGCCAATAATCTGGCGATAGACATTGCCCGTCCGGGCAAAACCTATACTGAGGTTCACCTTGCATCGGCTAAAGTTCTGGCCCAGGGGCTTAAAGATTTGGGGCTGCTTAAGGGTGATACTGAGGAGATTGTGGCTGCCGGTGCGCACGCATTGTTTATGCCTCACGGCCTTGGTCACAATATGGGTATGGATGTCCATGATATGGAGGATTTGGGTGAGAACTATGTCGGTTACGATGATACCATCAAGCGCTCTGCCCAGTTCGGACTCGGCTCGTTGAGGATGGGCAAGATGCTCGAGAAAGGGCACGTGGTAACAGTGGAGCCTGGAATCTATTTTATCCCTGCTCTGATTGAGCAAAGGAAACGCGAGGGTACCAATGCCCAATTTGTTAATTTTGAAAAACTTAAAGATTATTATACATTCGGAGGAATCCGATTGGAGGATGATATTCTCATTACCGATGACGGCTGCCGCCTGTTGGGAGAAAAGAGACTTCCGATTTCGGTGGAAGAGGTAGAAAAAGAGATGGCGAAATAGTCAGATAGTAGCTACTTTGTGTCTGTTTAAAACCAAAGTAGCTATGTATAAATCAAAAAAACAATCAGAACAGTTTTTTCAATTTCTGCAGGCATATATGTCTCAGAATGTTTTATTAGGAGATGCTCGAATAAAATCGGGCATCTCTTTTATTGGCTATCTTCAGAGGAAGATAGATGTCTATCGAAATACGGCTCGTAGTAGTGCCGCAACCAAGCTGAATGTGACGTTGAAGGTTTTTTGTGATTTTCTCAAGAGGAGTAACCTGTTGAAAGATGGGGAGCTTTTCTTTGAGGATATTACTGGGGAGTTGCTTGTCCTATTTGAGAAGGATATGAAGAGCCGGTATCTCTCCCCTAATACCACTTCGTTCTACATGAGAATCCTTCGGTCTCATTATCATCAAGGGATTGATGAGGGTTTGTATTTCTCTTTCAGCGATCCGTTCAGAACTGTCTTTACCGGAGTCTGCCGGACACGAAAAAGGGCTCTTACTTCTGAAGAGCTGGTTAAAATCAATCAGATAGAGCTTCCGAGACGCTTGTGTTTTGCCCGGGATATATTCATGTTCAGTTTTTATACCCGTGGGATGTCTTTCGTGGACATAGCATATTTGAAGAGAGAGAATATTGTCAAGGGGGAGATAAGGTATTGCAGGCGTAAAACAGGGCAACTGATCAGGATAAGGATAGAGCCATGTATTCAAAATATTATTGACAAATATTCTAATGATATGAGTTCGGATTATGTTTTTCCAATTTTAGAAAAAAGGTTAAAATCAGTTAAATACAACACCTCTCTTAAAAACCTGAACAATAGTTTGCTGAAGATATCGGAATTGCTCTCATTGGACCCCCCTGTCACCACTTATGTGGCAAGGCATACTTGGGCGACAATGGCCAGAAGGGGTGGAGTTCCTGTTTCTACAATAAGCGAATGTATGGGTCATACGTCAGAAAAAACTACTCAAATATATCTCTCGTCAATCGAGCAGAAGAGCATAGATGATGCGAACAGGTTAGTAATTCACTCTCTTAATCAGAGATAAAATTTAAAAAAAATACCTATATATTATGGAATTTGAGAAATTATACTATATTTGCCGATTATTTGTGTCCCTCTCTTAATCAGAGATTAACGACTAAATACTAAACTAAATTATAACTTATTTATTAACCCAAAAAATTCATTTATGTTCGTTTCAAAAAGACTAAGTAAAGCGTTGCGTAATGCAGCTCTTGCTATGTGTGCTCTTTGCTTCTCGATCGGAAGTGCTTGGGCACAGGACATCAATGTTACCGGTAAGGTAACAGACAAGTCTGGTGAACCAATCGTAGGTGTTTACGTTCTTGTAGAAAACACCACAATCGGTACATCGACTGATCTTGACGGAGCATATGCACTGACTGCACCCTCTACAGCTAAGTTGGTGTTTACCTCTATGGGGTATAAAGATGCTACCGTTGAAGTTGCAGGTAGAGCAGTGATTGACGTTGTAATGGAAGACGACGCCCTTTTGCTTGATGACGTAGTTGTTACAGCACTTGGCGTTAAGAAAGAGAGAAAAGCTCTTGGTTACTCTGTTACAGAGATGAAATCTACTGAACTATTGAGAAACAAACAAACCAACGTTGTAAACTCTTTGGCAGGTAAAGTTGCCGGTGTTAACATCACCCAATCAGGTGGTGCTGCAGGTGCCGGTTCTTCTATCGTTATCCGTGGTGGTAACTCTGCTTCTGAGTCTCGTGACAACCAGCCTTTGTTCGTAGTTGACGGTATCATCTATGACAACTCGACTGTTAACGGTGGTAACACAGGTACTGATGGTGTGAGCACCTCTTCAACCACTTTCTCTAACCGTGTTATGGACATCAACCCTGAGGACGTTGAGAGCATGTCAGTACTTAAAGGTGCTGCTGCTGCCGCTCTTTATGGTTCACGTGCAGCTGACGGTGTTATCGTGATCACTACCAAAAAAGGTTCTACTGACGGTTCTGTTAAAGTTAACTTCTCATCTAAATACACTTATTCAGTAGCTAACTCAACTCCTGAAATCCAAGATGTATACGGTAGAGGTTCTTACGATATGAACGGTACCCTTCAAACAGACCTTATCACTTCTTCTTGGGGTGCTGTTAACAACGGTCCTAAATATGACAACGTTAAAGACTTCTTCCAAGCTTCTAACGTATTCGACAACAGCTTCAGCGTAGCAGGTGGTCACAAAAATGGTAACTTCTACCTTTCAGCTTCTCGCTTCGACCAACAAGGTAACATCCAAGGTACAGGTTATGACAAAACTACTTTCCGTTTCAACGGTGAACAAAAAGTAGGTAACTGGCTGACTGTAGGTGCTAACGTATCTTACTCTGTAGCCAATACCCAAAAAACTTTGACATCTGCTGGTCTATACCAAGGTGGTGGTAACGGTACTATGACCGCTCTTTACGGCTGGTCAAGAAGTGAGAATATGTCTCACTGGATCAACGAAGACGGTACCAAATACCGTATGTTCCCTAACCACGTTCTTGAAGATGAAATCGAAAACCCTTACTGGATCATCAACAAAAACAAGATGACCGACAAGAACGAGCGTATCACAGGTGCTGTTAACGCAGGTATCAAATTTACTGACTGGTTGGATCTTAACTACCGTATGGGTGTTGACTCATACACCAACGATTCATACACTTACATCGCTCCAGGTGGTAACGTAAGCGAAAAATACCAAGGTGGCCGTTTGAGCAAATCTAAAGTTGACTACAACTACTTCAACACTAACTTGATGCTTAACTTCCACAAAACTTGGGGAGATTTCGATGTTAACGCTCTTGTAGGTACTGCTACCGAACAAACCCAACGTGTTCGCCACGGCCAATGGGGTTGGGAATTCGCAGTTCCTGGTACTATCTCTTTCGAGAACATCCTTGACCAAAACAAATTCTTCAATGAGAGCACTTCTCTAAAACGCCTTGTTGGTGTTTACGGTGAGGTTCGCGCTTCTTGGAAGAACTTGATCTATTTGACAGTTACCGGACGTAATGACTGGTCATCTACTCTTCCAGTAGGTAACAACTCATACTTCTATCCATCTGTATCAGGTTCTCTTGTGTTTACTGAGTTCCTTCCTAAGAACGACGTTCTAACCTTCGGTAAACTTCGTGGTTCATGGGCTCAAGTAGGTAAAGATGCTTCTCCTTACTCAACCAACACTTACCTATGGGGTATCCAAGTGGTTAACGGTGAGTTCCAAGGTGTAGGTAACAGCTGGACCGGTGGTTCTCCTTACCTTCTTCCAGAGATCCAAACTTCATGGGAAATCGGTACAGAGTTGAAATTCTTCAACGGTAGATTCGGTATCGACTATACTTACTATCACTCAGTAACAGGTAACCAGATTGCAGCTCCACGTCTTTGCCAATCAACTGGTTATATCTTCTTGACCATCAACTCTGGTTCAGTTAAGAATGAAGGTATGGAGCTTATGATTACCGGTACTCCTGTTGATACAAAAGACTTTACTTGGGACCTTGTATTGAACATGTCTGGTAACCGTGGTACTCTTGGTGACTTCGTTGAGGGTGTTGACTACTTCTACGTAACTGACGCTCAGATCGGTGGTGTTAGAGCTGCTTCTATCCCTAATGGTGGTTACTTCCTTGGTTTGACCGGTAACTACTGGCTAAGAGAGACTCATAAAGTTGAGGAACTTGATGAGACTACTGGCGAAATGAAAGAGGTAACTAAAGAGATTGAAGGTGGTCGCTACCAAATCGACCCTAAGACTGGTCTTTACAAACTTCAAGGTAACACTACCAACATCGTTGGTAACCGTGAGCCTAAATTCATTGGTGGTTTGACTTCAAACTTCCGTTGGAAAGACCTTTCATTCTCATTCCTATTTGACTTCCGTATGGGTGGTGACATCTACAACGGTACTCAACACTATTTGACTTCAATCGGTCAGTCAATGAGAACTCTTGACCGTACTCAAATCACTCTTGAAGGTGTTGACTGCAACACTATGGAGCCTATGACCGTAACTTACAAAGCTGGTGAGTCATACGAAATCAACGGTTCAGTTCGTTCTGGTGAATATATGATCCAACAATACTGGAGCAACTACAGCTCAAATGCTTACAACTTCCTACAAAGTGTAAACTGGTTGAGACTACGTAACATCAACCTATCATACGACTTCACTAACCTTCTTAAAGGACAAAACGTTCTTAAAGGTCTAGTGGCTACTTTCACTGCTAACAACTTGTTCTATGTAACTAACTATGTTGGCGGTATGGACCCTGAGGTTTCTATGGGTTCTGGTACTGGTGGATCTGGTTCAGTAGGTATCGACTATTGCGGTGTACCTAGCCAAAGATCTTTCTCATTCGGTCTAAATCTAACTTTCTAAAAATTAAATGGACATCAATATGAAAAAAGTATTATACATCGTAATGGCATTTGCACTTCTACTAGGTGTTTCGTCTTGTAGCGAGTGGCTAAATGTAAATACCGACCCTGATAGTCCAAGTAACCAAAGTGCTACCGAAGAGGTAAGACTTCCTTGGATTCAATACTACTATGGCTATGCCTGGGGTACTGCTAACACCCGTGCATCTGCTATCGCTCACGTACTTATGGGTACTTCAAGAACTGCTACTGTAGGTGAACAAGCTCTTTGGAATCCTGACACTGGCGTTTCTACTACAGTTTACCAAAACTGGTTCCTTGGTGCTGCATGTAACGTTCCTGACCTTATCGCTAAAGCTGAAGAGCATGGCGCAACTCACTACAAAGCTGCTGCTCTTGTAGTTAAAGCTATGGGTTCTATCATGATGGCTGACCTTTATGGTGAGATGCCTTACACTTACGCTGTAGGTGAGGACTTCACCCCTTCATACGATAACGGTGAGGTTATGTATGCCGGCAGTCTTGCTGACCTAGAAGAGGCTATCAAACTTTTCTCAGCTCCTCAAGAGAATGGTGCTCCTGCACTTTCAGCAGGTGACATCTGGAATGGTGGTGATGTTAACAAATGGATCAAACTTTGCTACGGTCTTAAAGCTCGTTGGCTAAACAACTTGTCAAAAGTTACCACTGAGAAAGAAGGTCTTAAATATGATCCAGCTGCTATCCTTGCTGCATTGCAAAATGCTCCTCAGACTACTTCTGAGAATATCACTATGAAACACTACAACGTTGAGACCGCTTCTACCAACTTCACTATCGGTGATGCTTACGGTCCAAACGTAACTTACGACTCATCAGCTTGGGGTACCGGTCAGAGATTCAACAGATGGTATGCCCAACTTTTGACCAACTTCCAAGGTTCAGGTGTAATGGACCCACGTGCTGAGAAGATCCTTCCTTCAGTTATGTACAAAGCTGTAGTTGACGTACAAGGTGACAGAATCACTGAATACGAATGGCTACTTGACGAAGGTGTAAACATCTACGATGCTTACGACGGCTGGAAAGACAACCGTATGGTATCAGGTAACCTTAACGGTTATTTGACTTTGGCTATGTCAGATGTGAAGAAAGTTTACACTACTACCAACATCACCAAATACTACAAGGATGTTGACGCATTCCTTGCTGTATTTGACAAATACTATACAGATAAGAACGTAACTGTTACTGAGCATGCTGACAGCGTAGTAGTTGTTTACAAACCAGGTGCTATGTACGTTAACGATAACAACCCTCTTTATGTAGAGGATATCAAATTCGTACAGCTTCGTTCTGACGGTGTATTCGAAACTCAAGGTCTAGCTTCTAACGATATGAACTGCTACTATTCAGGTAAATCAGCTGACACACGTCGTCTTGGTTTCGTTCAAGGTACAGGTTCATTCTATGTACGTATTGACTCAGATTCATACATTTGTACAGCTGCTGAGATGAACTTCATCAAAGCTGAGGTTCTATTCCGTCAAGGTGATAAAGGTGGTGCTTTTGAGGCTTACAAAACTGCTATCCGTGAACACTTCGCTCAAATGAACCAAAAACTTAACACTTGGACCGGTATCGGTTGTGGTAAAACTGCTCGTGGTTTCGATGTATCATTTGCATACAGCCCTATTCCACAAGCTGACATCGACGCTTACATGGCAAGTGCAGCTGTAGCTCAATCATCTGGTGAGCTTACACTTTCAGACATCATGATGCAGAAAGTTATCGCTATGGGTATCGACTACCAAAACTGGAACGACGTTCGTCGTTACAACTATGGTGCTGGTACTGTAGGTAGCTACGGTGTAGTTTACGAGGGTATGAAAACCCCTGCTTACAGACCTATGGGTTCTTCAACATTCGATTCTAACCCTGCAAAAGGCCGTCACTATCCAAGACGTTGGATGCACTGCTCACACGAGACTGGTTACAATGCTACTGAGTGTAACAACTCTGTAAAACAATACGAGTCTTACGGTGTTGAGAATGCTTCAGACTTCGATGTATGGGCAATTCCTGTATGGTGGGACTGGGATGAGACTATGTAATAGCCGTCATACCTTATATATATAATATTAAGAGCGCTCTTCGGGGCGCTCTTTTTTTGTCAGTATTTTGTTAAAAAAGAATTATTTCATATCTTTGCACCCCCCGAAAAGTGCGGGGACGCAACAAAATTAATGTATTAACTTAAAAATCAACATCGTGGACACACTTAGTTACAAAACAGTGTCGGCAAACCCTAAGACCGTAAACAAGGAATGGGTTGTAGTTGATGCCACCGATCAAGCATTGGGTAGGCTAGCTTCAAAAGTAGCAGTGATGCTACGTGGTAAGCACAAAGTTAATTATACACCTCACGTGGACTGTGGTGATAATGTTATCGTTATCAACGCTGAGAAAGTTCGCTTGACTGGTAAAAAATTAACTGACAAAGTGTATGTACGTCACACTGGTTATCCAGGCGGACAACGCTTTGCTACTCCAAAAGTGAAATTGGCTTCAAAACCGACTTTCGTAGTAGAGGAGGCTGTAAGAGGTATGCTTCCTAAAACAATTCTTGGCGCAGATCTATTCCGTAACCTTCATGTTTATGCAGGTTCAGAACATCCTCACCAAGCTCAAAATCCAAAATTTATTAACCTAAACGAACAAAAGTAAACAGATGGAAGTAATTAACGCCCTTGGAAGACGTAAATCAGCTGTTGCTCGCGTTTATGTGAACACAACAGGTAAAGGTAACATTACTATCAACGATCGTCCTCTTGATGAGTACTTCAAAGAAGAGGCTCTTCGTTATATCGTAAAACAACCTTTAGATGTTACTGGTACCCTTGAGAAATTCGACATCAAAGTAAATCTTGATGGCGGTGGAATCAAAGGTCAGGCAGAGGCTCTTCGTCTAGCTATCTCACGCGCTTTGTGTGAAGTTGACAAAGAGGCTTACCGTTCAGTGCTTAAAACCAGCGGTTTCTTGACTCGTGACGCTCGCGAGGTAGAGAGAAAGAAACCTGGTCAGCCTGGTGCTCGCAGACGCTTCCAATTCAGCAAACGTTAGTATTTTATTACTGATTTACAAGAATTGCACAGACACGACCAAAACGGCAGGATCCTTATGGCTACCCGCAGTTTGTCTGTCTGCGAAAAATTTAGGAGATCGATATATTCGCTACTCCGAAATTAAAAAAGAGAACTCCTTAGGTGGAGACAAACAAATTAAACAAAACAAAAATGCCTAGAACAAATTTCCAAGATTTACTAGATGCAGGTACACACTTCGGTCACTTGAAGAGAAAATGGAATCCTAAAATGGCTCCATACATTTTTATGGAGAAAAATGGAATCCATATCATTGACTTGCATAAGACTGTTGTAAAAATAGATGAGGCTGCAAATGTTATGAAACAACTTGCTCGCGCAGGTCGTAGAGTACTTTTCGTAGCTACCAAAAAACAAGCTAAGGATATCGTTGCAGAGTACGCTAAATCTGTAAATATGCCTTACGTGACAGAGAGATGGCCAGGTGGTATGCTTACCAACTTCCCTACCATCCGTAAAGCTGTCAAAAAAATGAATACCATCGACAAGATGATTTCAGATGGTACTTTTGAGACTCTTGCAAAACGTGAGCGTCTTCAAATTACCCGTCAAAGAGCAAAACTTGAGAAAAACTTGGGTTCAATCGCTGACTTGAATCGTCTTCCTTCTGCACTATTCGTAGTAGACGTGCAAAAAGAGATGAACGCTGTAAAAGAGGCTAACCGTCTCAATATTCCGGTAATCGCTATGGTTGATACATGTTGCGATCCTACCCCAATTGATTATGTGATCCCGGCTAATGATGACGCCGCTAAATCTATTGCAGTGGTAATGGGTGCGCTTTGTGATGCTATCAAAGAGGGTCTTGAAGAGAGAAAACTTGAAAAAGACAAAGAAGAGGCAAACAAAGCTCAAGAAGGTAAAGATGATGCAGCTCAAGGAAAGAAAATCCGTCCTCGCAAAGGCGCTGCTAAAAAAGAAGAAGCAAAGGCTGAATAATTTTTAACATTTAAATTTTACGAAAATGGAAATTAAAGCAGCAGACGTTGCGAAACTTCGCAAAATGACCGGTGCAGGTATGATGGACTGCAAAAAAGCTCTTGTAGAGTCAGAAGGCGATTTCGAGAGAGCTAAAGAAATCATCAAAGAGAAAGGTAAACTAGTTGCAGCTAAACGTGCTGACCGTGAGACTTCTGAAGGTGCAGCTATTGCTAAAGTTAATGGCAATAAAGCTGTTATCATCGCTCTTGGTTGTGAGACTGACTTCGTAGCTAAAAATGCAGAGTTCCAAGCTCTTGCTGAGGCTATCGCAGAGGCAGCTATCGCTAACTTCCCAGCAGATAAAGATGCCCTTATGGCTTGCACCATCGCTGATGGTAGAACTGTAGAGGCAGCTATCACTGAGCAAACCGGTAAGACTGGTGAGAAACATCAGCTTGTAGCTTACGAGACAGTTGAGGCTCCATATGTAGTTTCTTACATGCACAAAATCACTGGCAAACTTGCAACTGTAGTTGGTTTCAACAAAGAGATCGACGAGCAAGTGGCTAAAGGTGTGGCTATGCAGGTAGCTTCAATGAACCCTGTAGCAGTTTCAGCTGATCAAGTTCCTCAAAACGTTATCGATGAAGAGATTAAAACAGCTACTGAGAAAACTAAAGAAGAACTTGTAAGAAAAGCTGTAGATGCAGCTCTTCAAAAAGCAGGTATCAACCCTGCTCACGTAGACAGCGAAGATCATATCGAGTCTAACCAAACTAAAGGTTGGATCACTGCTGAGCAAGCTGCTCAGGCTCGTGAGATCATCAAAACTGTTTCTGAAGAGAAAGCAGGCAACCTTCCAGCACAAATGGTTGAGAACATCGCTAAAGGTCGTCTTCAAAAATTCTTCAAAGAGCAAACTCTTGAGGAGCAAGGTTACCAAATGGGTGATGGTAAAACCGCTGTTAAAGATGTTATCAAAGCAGCTGACAAAGAGGCTAAAGTTCTTTCATTCAAGAGAGTTTCTCTTGCTGACTAAGACTTCCGTCTGAAACAGATAAAATAAAAGGGATGACCAACCGGTCATCCCTTTTTTCGTCTTGCCATTGGTCGTTATTTTATAACTCCGAGCTCTTTACCCACTTTGGTAAATGCTGCGATACACTTGTCAAGGTGTTCCACCTCGTGTCCTGCAGAGACTTGAACGCGGATGCGGGCCTCATTTTTAGGTACTACAGGGTAGTAGAAGCCTGTTACATAGATACCCTCTTCGAGCAGTTTTGCTGCCATTACTTGTGATAGTTTGGCATCGTATAGCATTACTGCGCAGATAGCGGACTGGGTAGGTTTGATATCAAATCCTGCAGCCTTCATCTTCTCCACGAAGTAGTCTGTATTGCTGTGAAGTTTGTCTTGCAGCCTGTTGGTTTCAGACATCATGTCGAACATTCTGATACCTGCAGCAGCTACCATAGGTGGAATTGAGTTTGAGAAGAGGTATGGGCGTGAACGTTGGCGAAGCATGGCGATAATCTCTTTCTTACCTGTAGTGAAGCCACCGATGGCACCACCGAACGCTTTTCCCAATGTACCTGTCAAGATCTCAATTTTGCCTTTAAGATTGTACTGTTCTGTAACTCCACGGCCGGTTTTTCCCACCACACCTGCTGAGTGTGACTCGTCCACCATAACCATTGCATTGTATTTGTTTGCAAGCTCGTAAATCTTGTCAAGAGGACATACATTGCCATCCATTGAGAAGACACCATCAGTTACGATAAGGCGATGGCGCTGTGCCTGGGCAAGTTTCAAACAGTTCTCAAGCTCCTCCATGTTTGCGTTTGCGTAGCGGTATCTCTGAGCTTTGCACAGACGTACGCCATCGATGATGGATGCGTGGTTGAGTGCATCTGAGATGATTGCATCTTTTTCATCAAGAAGAGGCTCGAACACTCCGCCGTTGGCGTCGAAGCAAGCTGCGTAAAGGATGGTATCCTCTGTGCCGAAGAACTCTGCAATCTTGGCTTCAAGTTTCTTGTGAAGGTCTCCGGTACCGCATATGAAGCGTACGCTGGACATTCCGTATCCGTGTGTGTCAAGTGCCTCTTTTGCTGCGTTTACAAGTTCCTGTGAGTCGGCCTGTCCGAGGTAGTTGTTTGCGCAGAAGTTAAGGACGTTTTCCCCTGTGCTCACTTTAATCTCTGCACCTTGAGGAGATGTGATGATCCTTTCGTGTTTGTAGAGCCCTGCATCTTCGATGTTCTTTAGCTCATTCTGTAGGTATGTCTGAAAATCCTGATACATATATGTACTGTTTTTATATTTCCTATATCAAACAAAGATAACAAAACTTTTCCCCACGGCATAAAAATTGCTCGTGTTTGTTTCTAGAAATTTGAAAACTCAAAAAGTTTTTTTAGTTTTGCGCCCGTTTTTTACACTTTATATGGTAACTAGAGAAAGGATTATAGAGACATCTACAGAACTCTTCAGTATGAAGGGGTGCAAATCTATTACTATGGATGATATCTCCGCGGCTAACGGAATATCCAAAAGGACACTTTATGAGCTGTTTGCCGACAAGTCTGCATTGTTGGAGGCCTGCCTGACATCTATAGCAGAGAAGATGAAGGAGATGTCGTTGAAATTGAAAGAGGAGTCTGCCAATATTCTGGAGTACATCCTATCGTACCAGGATTATGAGTCAAAGGAATCTGAGAAGAGATCGCGAATCTTCACAGAGGAGATGAGAAAATTCTATCCTGAGGTTTACAAAAGGGCTATTGAGAATGTTAAGGAGAAGCATCTCCATTACACCAAATCTCTCATAGAGGAGGGTATTAGTGAGGGGTTGTTTGAGCTTAACATCGGATCGATAGATGTGGCTACCAAAATTCTGGCTCTTCTGGTGACTTTGAACTCTTATGCTGTGAGCGAATCGATAAGGAAGGATTCGAACAGGAAGGAGATTTTCAT
This sequence comes from Bacteroidales bacterium, assembly GCA_017546125.1. Classification (GTDB taxonomy): domain Bacteria; phylum Bacteroidota; class Bacteroidia; order Bacteroidales; family UBA932; genus CAAGNP01. The sequence goes on along the minus strand of JAFYXO010000039.1, from coordinate 146,940 downwards.
GAGTTCGGTGGTGGTGTTTTTGAAGGGGCTCTCTACAGACAAGGGTAGGGAAGTGATAGACAATTATTATAAATCAAGAAATATAGATTAAAACAATTTAATTATGATTAAACGTTCCATTTTAGTGTTTGTGATCGTGCTAGGCGCTCTATTCAGTGCAAGCGGACAGGGGGCTGCAGCCGGTTCCAATACTTTGAATTTGTCTTTCGATGAGGCGGTGAATATGGCCATCGAGAGAAATCGTACTTTGCAGAATGCCTCTTTGGATGTGAAGAAGGCTGAAGCAGCCAAATGGGAGGCTATTGCGACAATGCTTCCACAGGTGAGCGGGTCGCTTGGTTATTCAAGCAATCTTGGATATGAGATGGTTATGGATGCCGGCCCAATGGGTAAATTTACTATGAATATGCCATCAACCGGGACCATAGGCCTTCAAGCATCAGTGGCGGTAAGCGCAGCTCAGATTATCTCTACCCAGATAGGCAAGATATCTGTGGATATGGCCAACATTTCCAGAGAACAGTCAGAGCAAGAGATTACAAATCAGGTGAGGATACTTTACTATTCTGCACTTGTATCCGGGCAGACACAGGAGCTTCTTACCAAAAACTTGGAGAGCCTTCAAAAATTATATGAATATTCACAAAATGCGGTGAATGTGGGTGCAGCTGAGCAGGTGGATGCAGACCAGATTATGGTACAGGTGGCCACTATGGAGACCACCCTCAATACCTCAAAACGCTCTATGGAGATGGTCTACAACTCTATGAGGCTTTTCCTGAATATAGATGTGGATACCGAGATATCCTTGACTCAGGGTATCGATGACCTTCTCTCCATCCCTAACGCTATGGCGCTGATCAGCGAAGATCTGGTCTTGGAGAACAACTACAATTACCAATTGGTAAATCAGAGTACCAAACTTTCTAAAAAGCAAGTGGACTTGGCAGGCTGGGCATATGCCCCCACATTGTCTGCTTTTTATAAGTTTACCAAGACCCATTATTTTGGTGATGGAGGTATGAGATCTACCCCTCCCAATATGATAGGTGCTACTCTCTCTATCCCTATTTTCTCTTCAGCACAGAGATATAAAGCTCTTCAGGGTGCCAAGTTTGAGTATCAGAAGCAGCAGAACCTTCTGGCTGATACAGAGATGTCACTTAAGATTCAGCACAGACAGTTGAAGTATAACCTTACTTCTGCCCTTGAGAGACTTCAGACTCAACAGAAAAATGTAGAGGTGACCCAGAGGGTGTTTGATAACATCAGCTTGAAATATGAACACGGTTACTCATCAAGTATGGAGGTGACCACTGCCGGTACCAACCTTATCGGTGCCCAAAGCAGCTATGTACAGGCTCTTCTTGAGTTTGTAAATGCCCAAATAGAATTGGAAAAACTTCTTAACAAGTAATAAATAGAATAATAGATATATGAAACTAATCAAATTTACCCTTATCTCTGCAGCGCTTTTCGGACTTGTAAGCTGCGGAAACAAAACACAAGAAGAAGTACAAGGGGAAGCTGTTCGCAACGAGGTGGTAAAAGTGACCCCTCTCCAAAAAACAGAGATCTCCAGAGTAGTGGAATTTTCGACAAATCTTCAAGGTTATGAGACTATGAGCATAGCTCCATCTGTAACAGGCAAGATTGAACAGATATATGTGGAGGTTGGTGACAAGGTCAAGAAAGGTGACATGCTTGTACGTATGGATCAGATGCAGCTTAACACTACCAAGCTTACTTATGCAAACTTGACTACAAATATGGAGAGAATGGAGTCTCTTTATAAAGCAGGTTCTATCTCACAACAAAACTACGACCAGACCAAGCTTAGCTATGAGCAGACAAAAGAGAATCTTTCATTCTTGGAGGAGAATACTTTTGTCAAAGCACGTTTCAATGGTGTGATCTCAGCTAAGAATTACGAAGATGGCGAGCTTTACAGTGGTCAGCCTATTTTGGTTCTAACCCAGATTGAGAACTTGAAGGCATATATCAATGTTCCTGAGCAGTTCTTCCCTAAGGTGAAAGCTGGAATGAAAGTGGAGATCGTGTCGGATATCTACCCTGATGAGGTGTTCCAAGGTACAATTGAGATTATCCACCCTACCATCGACGCAGCTACACACACTTTCCAGGCTAAGGTTAAAATTCCTAACGGCAAGAACCTTCTTCGTCCCGGTATGTATGTCCGTACATCTATGCCAATGGGCAAAGAGAACACTATCGTAGTTCCTTACCAGTCGGTTCTAAAACTTATCGGTTCAAATGAGAGATATGTATATGTAAACGAAAATGGTGTGGCTAAGAGGGTATTCGTAACACTTGGCCAACGTTTTGATGACCAGATCGAGATCTCAGGTGAAGGTATCGTTGAGGGTGTGGAGTTGGTAACTGTAGGTCAGGCAAAACTTGTAGATGGAGTTAATTTGACCATTTCTAAATAAGGAGAGATATAATGAGTATATATAAAACATCGATTAATAAGCCGGTCTCGACAGTCCTAATATTTGTCGCAGTGGCTATTATTGGTTTGTTCTCATTGAGCAAACTGCCGATCGACCAGTTCCCGGAGATGGAGCCACCATACATCACTGTGATGACTACATACTCAGGTGCAAGTGCGAGTGAGATCGAGACAAATGTCACCAAGCTTGTAGAGAACAGCTTGAACTCTGTCGACGGTCTTAAGGAGATATCATCCCAATCAAAGGACCATATGTCTATGGTTATGTTGGAGATGGAGTGGGGAACAAACCTTGATGAGGTGATGAATGATGTCCGTTCATATGTAGATATGCTTAAGGACCAGCTTCCTGATGGCTGTAGCAACCCTTTCATATTCAAGTTCAGTTCAAGTTCAATGCCTGTTATCCAGTTTGCAATTACAGCTAAGGAGAGCTATGCGGGATTGGACAAACTTTTGAATGATGAGGTGATCCCTCAGCTAAACCGTGTGAATGGTATCGGTAATATTTCCCTTTCAGGTTCTCCAGAGAGATATGTATATGTCAATATTGACCAGCAGAAACTGGATGCATACGGTATTCCATTGGAGACAGTGGGCAATATGATCAGTGCAAATAACCTGAACTTGTCTTCAGGTACTGTGAAGATGTTGAATGAGCAGTATCAGATGCAGGTGAGGAGTGAATATGTGGAGAGTTCGGAGATTGGAAATATCGTAGTTACCACTACCGCTACAGGCAAGCAGGTATTTGTAAGGGATATCGCAGAGGTGAAAGATACCATTAAGGACCTTTCATTGGATGAGAAGATTAACAGCCGTGACGGTGTCCGTATGATGATCACCAAACAGACCGGTGCAAACACAGTACAGATCTGTAAGGCTGTAAACAAGGAGATGGAGAGAATACAGAAATCTCTCCCTTCAGATGTGAAGATAGATGTTATCTACGACTCGTCTGAGGAGATTCAGAACTCTATCAACTCCCTTGCAGAGTCTATTTTCTATGCACTTCTGTTCGTTGTATTGGTGGTGTTGGTATTCTTGGGCAGATGGCGTGCGACATTTATTATCGGTATCACAATCCCTATTGCCCTTATCGTAGCGTTCATTTACCTTCTAATGGTGGACAGCTCGTTGAATATCATCTCTCTATGTTCATTGACCGTGGCTATCGGTATGGTGGTGGACGACGCTATTGTGGTTCTTGAGAATATTACCAAGCACATCGAGAGGGGATCAAATCCTCGAGAGGCTTCTATCTATGCTACAAATGAGGTGTGGACTTCTGTTATCGCGACCACACTTGTTATCGTAGTGGTGTTTGTACCTCTAACTATGTTGGGCGGTCAGGCGGGTATCATGTTCAAGGAGCTTGGTTGGATTGTAACTATCGTGGTATGTACTTCTACTGTGGTGGCGATCTCACTTACCCCTATGCTTTGTTCTAAACTTCTTAAAGCCAAGAAGATCAAGGTGGATGAGCACGGCCATATCGTAGAGATCAGATCAAACCAGAACTGGTATGAGAAATATGTGGTGAAATTTTTGGACAAGGTGGATATCTTCTATGCAAATATCCTGCGCTGGTGTCTTACCCATAAGAGACTTGTGGTTCTATTCTCAATCTTGTTCTTCTTCGCATCTCTTACCCCTATGATTATGGGTAAGGTGGGAACTGACTTTATGCAACAGTCAGATAACGGACGTCTTTCAGTGACAGTGGAACTTCAGCCAGGTACACGTATCGAGCAGACACTTAAGACAGCCCGTGCCCTTGAGGACAGATTTAGAACTCTTGTGCCTGAGATGACTATGTTGTCTACATCTGCAGGTTCCAATGATGATGCCGGTATCGGAGCGATCTTCTCTTCTACCAACAACTATAAGATCTCCATGACAGTGGTTTGTACCAAGAAATACAGGAGGGAGAGAACTATATTTGAAATAGCTGAGGTTCTCCGTCAGGAACTGAGTACATATCCTGAGATTATCAACTACCAATGTAACCTCTCTGGTGGATTTGGCGGTAGTGGTCAGAAAGTGAGTGTTGAGATCTATGGTTACGATTTTGACGAGACCAACAGATTTGCAGCAGAGGTGATGCAGGCTATCAAGGATGAGGTTCCAGGTGCCCGTGATATCGTAAGCAGCCGTGATGCAGAGCGTGCTGAGCTTAAAGTGGTGGTGGATAAAGAGAAATGTGCATATCTTGGCCTTACTTCAGCTACTATCTCCACTTATGTCCGCAACCGTGTAAATGGTATGGCTTGCGGATTCCTTAAAGAGGATGGTGATGAGTACAATATCGTGGTAAGACTTCAGGAGGAGGATAGAAATACTCTATCCAAATTGGAGGATCTAACCATTCCTACCCCTATGGGCGGTAAGGTGAAATTGAGCGAGATTGCCCATATCGAAGAGTACTGGGCTCCTCAAACCATTACCCGTAAGTCACGTCAGCGTTTCCTATCTGTGAATGTTACCCCTTATGAGGTGTCATTGGGTGAGTTGGCAGCACAGATTGAGCTTGCTCTTGCAGATGTTCACGCCCCTTCAGGTATCACTTACCGTTTGGGTGGTAGCTACGAAGACCAGCAGGAGTCGTTTGGAGATATGGGAATGTTGGCACTTTTGATCGTTCTATTGGTATATATCGTGATGGCATCCCAATTCGAGTCACTGTCAAAACCTACCATCATTATGATGTCTGTACCTTTTGCAGTCTCAGGTGTTGTATTGGCATTGTGGATTACAAGCACATCTTTGGATATGATCGGTGCTCTCGGTTGTATCATGCTTGTGGGTATCGTGGTTAAGAACGGTATCGTACTTGTGGACTACATCAACCTGATGCGTGACAGAGGTTACGAACTTAACGAAGCGATCGCACTGTCAGGTGCATCCCGTTTGCGTCCTGTACTTATGACAGCATTTACCACATTGCTTGGTATGCTCCCTATGGCCCTAAGTAATGGTGAAGGTGCAGAGATGTGGCAACCACTTGGTATAGTGGTGATCGGTGGTCTTTTGGTCTCTACTGTGGTTACATTGATTATTGTACCAGTTGTATATGGTATCATGTCCCGTCACGGTGAGAGGGATAAAGAGGAACAAAACAGAAAGAACTTTATCTTTATGCAGATCTCTACATCTGCTCAAGAAAACAAAAAGGAGGAATAAGAGATGAAATCTGTATTTATAGTATTTAACCAGGCAAATACCGAGCGTGTAGAGTATATGCTTGATATGTTGGGAATCAGAGGCTTTACCTTTTTTGAGCAAGTGCAGGGCAGAGGTACCAATGGGGGAGAACCACGTCGTGGTACCCACACCTGGCCTGAGATGAACTCAGCAGTCATCACCGTCGTTGAGGATGAAAAAGTGGCTGAGTTGCTCGACACAGTTAAGAAACTTGACCTCAGAAATACTGAGGTGGGGGTAAGGGCTTTTGTCTGGAATATTGAGCAGACAGTGTAGCAAAAGAGAGTTTTTTTCTTATATTTGCGTATAAACAGAAAAAAACTCTCGGTATGAAAAATAAAATTATAGCAATTATTGCAATATTACTCTTGTCCGGATCACTTGTTGCCAACGGACAAGTTCGATATGGAGTAAAAGCAGGTTACAGCTACCCTGGCTTTCTTGCCGGGGTGGCTGTTAATTTTAACCTCCCTTTAGGTTTTGCAGTCCAGCCAGAAGTCCAGTATATGCAGAAAGTTCTTAATATGGGTCAGTTTGGGACCTGGAATATTGGATTTGTAGAGCCTGGTGTTGGACTTCAATATGGATTTGACCTTATCCTATTGAGGCCGTTTGTGGCGGTCACACCATTCTTAAGTATCCCTACTGACAAAGACATGAGTCTCAATTATGGTGTAGGTGTGGGCGGTGGTCTGGATATCTGGAGGTTCCAGGTGCATGCCCAATACAAATGGAGTGAACTGTATGAGGGGTTTGAGATAGCCCTGGGTTTCTTCTTCTGATTATTAACAAATTAAAATTTATACAATTATGACAGCAATTACTGACACAAATTTTGAGGAACTTGTATTGAAATCTGAAGTTCCTGTATTGGTAGACTTTTGGGCACCTTGGTGTGGCCCTTGCCGTATGATTACCCCTATCGTTGAGGAGTTGGCGGCTGAGTATGAGGGTAAATATATGATTGCAAAATGCAATGTGGATGACTGCTCTGAGGTACCTATGAAATACGGTATCAGAAATATCCCTACACTTCTTTTCTTCAAAGGTGGAGAGTTGAAGGACAAATTGGTGGGTGCTACCAATAAAGCAGCTATCGTGGAAAAATTGAATTCACTATAAATTTTAGAGATATGAAAAGAGTTTTAAGTTTTGTAATTGTTTGTGCAGTTGCTCTTTCCATCAGTCTTTCAGCTAACGCACAAGTTAAATTTGGTATTAAAGGTGGTCTTAACCTTACTAACCTTTCAGGCAGTGTAGTGGAGGATGTGAAGGGTGCACTCGATTCATATACTGGTTTTCATGCAGGTATCGCTGTTCAAGTAGGTTTGCCATTTGGCTTGGCTCTCCAGCCAGAGGTGTTGTATACCCAGTCAGGTGTAAAATTTTCAAAAGATCTTATCCCTTCTATAGGTAATATGGGTGATGTTCTTGCAAAATTGTCTGTAGGTTCTATTCAGGTTCCTGTAGCTATCCAATGGGGTATCAAACTTGGACCAGTAAGACCATTCCTTCAGGCAGTTCCTTATGTAAGTTTCCCAGTAGTTAAAAACTTGGACTTGTCAGCTTTCAATTTGAATGTTGATGAGAATCTTGGCAAATTGTTCGGATCAATGAACTATGGTGTAGGCCTTGGTGGTGGTATAGATATCTGGAAGATTCAGGCATCTGTCAAATACAATTGGGCATTGGGCAAACTTGTTAATGCAGCTAACATGACAGCTAGTGACCTTGTTGTGAAAGAGATCGTTGAAGAGATCCAAGGGGCAAAACTATCTGGTCTTGAAGTATCAGTAGCACTATTCTTCTAGTATAATATGGCAGCAAGTCTAATTGAAATTCAGTCAGCTTTAGGCAATGATTGGTCTGAGCTAAGATCTTACATAAAGGATTCTCTGAACTCTGAGATTGACTTGCTCAATAGGATAAACGAGCATCTTTTCCTCTCATCGGGAAAGATGCTCCGTCCTTTATTGTCCCTGCTTGTTTCAAAGGCTTGTGGCAGCAATTCGCCTGTTCAGGCGAGGGTTTGCGCTGCTGCTTCTGAGATCATCCATACAGCAACACTTCTTCACGATGATGTGGTGGATGAGAGTCTGTACCGTAGAGGTAAAATAACAGTAAATGCCCTCTTCTCCCCAGGGGCTTCACTTCTTATGGGGGATTTCTGGCTCTCAAGGGCCATCAAGCTCATTATCTCCAACAATTGTGACTATCGCATTATGGCATGCTTTGCACAGACCATAGAGGATCTTTCAGAAGGGGAGATGCTCCAGATGCAGAGGGCAGACGATGTGAACACTACATTTGAGGATTATACCAATATCATCTACCGCAAGACCGCCAGCCTTTTCATCGCTGCGATGTGTTCTGCAGCATTGGCAGAGAATCAGCCCGAGGAGGTGGTAAATGGCGTCAGAGACTACGCCTTCAAATTGGGTCTGGCATTTCAGATGAGGGATGATATTCTCGACTATTCAGCTACCATCCAGGACGGCAAGGATGTCGGTTCTGATCTGGCTGAGAGGAAAGTCACATTACCTTTGCTATGTGCTTTTGAAAACTGCCCTGAAAGGGAGAGTGAGATAAGATCCCTTATCAGAGAGATAGATGTCACCAAAGGGGCGGACCAAAGCAAGAACCTGGAGATAATTAAAAAAGTACGCCAGTATGTTCTTGACAATAATGGCGTACAATCTGCAAAACTTCGTCTTAACGAATATATTGAATCCTCTGTGGCTTCTCTGTCGGTTCTTCCCGATACCCCATTCAGAGGTTATATCTCTTCTATAGCACAAATTTTAAGTATGTGATTGGCATCCCTTTGGCGAGAAATTGTGACTCGTAAAAGGTTTTGATAGATGTTATCTCCTCTGCTACATGGCTCTCAGGGGCGTAGATGTCGTTATTTGCCTCAAGTAGCTTGTGACCACCCTCTTGGATAACCTCCAGAGTAGATTCGTGCAGCAGGATGCTGTCTGTCTTGAGGTGTATGATTCCGTCTGGTTTCAGGAATGTCTTGTATTTGGCCAGAAACTGGTGACTGGTAAGTCTCTTTTTAGGTTTGTTGGGCTGTGGATCAGCAAATGTTACCCAGATCTCAGAGACCTCATTTTCCGCAAAAAGGGAGGTGATGAACTCTATACGTGTGCGTAGAAATGCGACATTTGGGAGTTGGTTCTCTGTGGCATATTTGGCCCCTTTCCATAGTCGGGCACCTTTGATATCCACGCCGATAAAGTTTTTGTCCGGGTATCTCTCGGAAAGGGCGATTGTGTATTCACCTTTACCGCACCCAAGCTCCAATACTATAGGGTTGTTGTTTTTGAATATCTTCTCGTGCCAGTGCCCTTTGATTGGGTGGTCTTTGCGTAGTACCTCATCTGTAGTTGGCTGTATAAGACATTCAAATGTAAGATTCTCTCTGAATTTTCTGATTTTATCTTTTCCGCTCATTTGGTTCGATGTTTATTCCTATTTCTTGTATCCCTTTTATAATATAGCTCTCTTGCAATCCACGGTTAAGGATATGCAGTGAGACTCTCCATTCCCCCGCCTCCTTTATTACCAGGTTTTCGCTCCATCTCCAAGTGATGTCGCAAATGCCGTTCTGTGCAGATCTTTTTACGATATTCTGCGACATCATCATATCGGCAGGAATCTCTATGTAGTGTGATGATTTTGCTCCGGATGGCGATGTAATGTACATGTTTGCCAGTATGTGGGGGGAGTCAAAATCTTTTCTTGTCCTGGATGTGAAGTATAGTGAGTATTTGGTTGTGGTATCCAATACATTCAAGCAGAGGTGGACGGAATCTCTCGTATCATATCTGTTTGCATCAATTCTTACAAAATCGTAATTCTTCACAGGGGTATTGCACCCTTGAAGAATCGTGATTAGGATAATGCTTATGAGAGATAGTCTCCTGCCCATTATTTTGATGGTTGTCCCCCTTTCTGTGGTTTTCTGCGGTGATGCTTTTTATTGCCTCTGCTCTTCTTCTCCTTGTCAAATCTGTCTATCTTCTCATCACCTACAGCAGTCACAAATTCATTTACTTTTTCGGTTTGTCCGCTCTCTTTGATCGAAGCGGCTTTTATACCCTTTCTGTTGAGGTGAAGAATGTTTCTTACCTCCTGAGAGTTTAGTGGTACCATATTGGTCATTCCACCTTTCTCGTATGAGAACCACATGGTGTCTTTAAGGACATTGGTCTTTACAAGATATGCGTCGCCATCTTCGAGTTCAAGAGGTGCGTTCACATGTGGCATCTTGCTGTGTGCCTCTGTGTAGACTGCCGCTTCATAGTTGATGCAGCATTTGAGTTTGCTGCACTGGCCTGCGAGTTTCTGTGGATTGAGTGACAAATCCTGACATCTTGCAGCCTGTGTGGTGATGGAGTGGAAGCTGGAGATATAATTTGAGCAGCAAAGTGCCCTTCCGCATACACCCAGACCTCCGATAAGACCAGCCTCCTGTCTCGCTCCGATCTGCTTCATCTCGATACGGATTCTGAATTGTTCTGCGAACACTTTGATGAGCTGACGGAAATCGACCCTTTCATCAGCGATGTAGTAGAAAATCGCTTTTGTGCCGTCCCCCTGGAATTCCACATCACCGATTTTCATGTTTAGACCCATTTCAGCTGCGATCTGACGGGAACGGATCATGGTGTTGTGCTCTCTGGCGATAGCCTCTTGCCATCTCTCTATATCAAGCGCCTTCGCTTTTCTGTATATTTTTCTGAATTCGTATGTTCTGTAGTCAAGATTGTGCCTTTTCATCTGAAGTGCCACCATAGGTCCCTGTAGTGTGACGATCCCCACATCGTGGCCTGTAGTAGCCTCCACCACCACCAGGTCACCCTCTTTGATAATCTGTCCGGAGGTGTTCTGGTAGTATAGTTTTCTGGTGTTTTTGAAGCGCACCTCGAAAAGGTCCTTTACATCTTTTTGGGATATGTTGTCAAGCCAGTTGAAGACACTTAGCTTGCAGCAGCTGGTATCGTACTCACAGATAAGTTCACCCTGTGGCGATCTCTCTGTGGCACACCCTCTCAAGCAGTCGTATGATATTTTTTTCTCTTCCATAAGTGTATGTTATATTGAGACAAACAAAAGATTTGTGAGGTTGCAGAAGACCATTTTGGCATTCACATTGTTCTCTACGGCACTCCTTGCCCCTTCGAAATGGTTGAAGGCTTTCTCGAAAAACGGTTCCGGAATGGATACTGCAAATGATTCTATTGTTTGCGATTCTTCTTGTGTTATGTTTGCTATAGTGGCAAGACCATGCTTGGTCAGCCATATCTTTCTTAAAAACGATGTACTGTATTTACAAAACTCTTTCTGTCTCTCCCTTCCCATGGCCACTATCTCTTCATTCTGGTCAAGCATAGCTGACAGTCTCTTAGAGAGACAATTGGTCAGAAGCTCTGAGATTATTGGGAAGTAGACAGATATCTCGCCGGTCACCTCAGATGACTCTATGGGGAGCATCTGTACAGAGAGACAGCGGGAACGGATGGTGTTTATCACCCTCTCAGGGGAGTGGGTGATAAGGATGAAATAGGTGCCTGAAAAGGGCTCCTCTATCATCTTGAGGAGTTTGTTGGCAGCCTCCTGTGACATCCTCTCAGGGAGCCAGATAATGATATATTTGTTACCCCCTTCGTAAGACCTCATATTGGTCTTGTTCAATATCTCTTTGGCCTCTGCTACGGAGATATTGCCCACTTTGTCCTCAATTCCGAGCTCCCTGTTCAAAATCTCCTCGGTAAAGTAGGGGTTTTTGAGGGTGAGTTCCCTCCAGATAGGGATAAATGTGTCGCTCACCGGTTTTTTCTCGCTCCCCGATTTGGAGGTGACATTTACCGGGAAGACGAAGTGCATATCGGGGTGGATGAGTTTCTGGAATTTGTTGCATTCAGGGCATACGCCACATGAATCTCCGGCCCCCTTGTTCGGGCAGGACATATATTGCGCGAGCGCAATGGCCATAGGGAGAGCTCCCCACCCCTCCTCTTCGATGAGCATCAGGGCGTGTGCCACCCTCCCCTCATCTACCATAGAGGCGAACTTTCTCTTCAACCCTTCGTTTCCTATGACGTTTTTAAATTGCATATGCGAATATACTAAAGAACGACCATTTCACAATTCTTACAATCGAACTTTAGCCTCAATTTTTTTCCGTTGTTTATCAGATACCAGGGCTCTGCTATCTTTTTGCCGCACAGGCCAAGTTCGTACCTGATGCAATACTTGGTCCTCATCAGCTCAGAATACTCTCCGGAGTGGTCACCGCTCAGTTCAAATGCCTCCTCAGGCTGAAGCCCCATCGATCCGTAAAGACCCCTTGAGAGGTGATTTGAGCAGTTGAGCTTGACAGTTTGGGCAGGGGGAATGATGACCCCTGTAATTTTCGGCACTTCACACTTGTAGTCGCCTCGTGTGGCACTTTTCTGCTCTATTGCATCCTCAATTATCGCAGATAGCTCCCTTCTGAGGGAGTTAATGGCAGATAGGGGTAGGAATGGGACAAATCCCCCCTCTGATCCTATATTTCCAAGGTTGAATCTCAGGTATCCGGAGATCTTCCCGATCTGTTTCCTTATGTTTTGTAGGGCCAGTTCAGGATTGTTTGCCTTTTCAAACTCACCATTAGTGGGTAGAAGGGTATATTCCGCCACAATCCCATTTTCGCACACCCCTTTGGCCACAATCTTTTCGGCAGACGCCTCAATATTGACCTCTACCCCCAGTATCCTCTTTGGAGGATTGGATTCAATCTCCTTCTCAAACTTCTGGTTGAAATTGCGGTAGATTTCGGAGCCTGCGGCGATCTCTTTTGTGTATTTCACCCACACAGTGCCACCCTCCACTTTGTCTGCACGAATCCCGATTTTTCCCCCCTGAGGGGTAATGATGAAGAGTCCGTCTCCGTTGGACAGGGGCTTCCCTTCATATGAGAAGCGGCTTTCCTGACGGGATGAGGGGTGTATGCGGGTAATGGTTCCAATTTTCTCGCCGATGGCTTTTGCGCTCTCTCCAGAGTTCCACTGCCCCCTCTTTCCGGTAAGGAAGTAGGTGGTGTACCCTCTGCTGAAAGTCTGCTCAATATTTGGGGTAAATCCCCCCTCGATAGAGCCCAGTGAGCTTTTTGGATAGCCAAGTTTATCGATTATATTCCTGTAGTGGCGTGTGACGTTACGGACGTAAGACTCATTTTTAAGGCGTCCCTCTATTTTGAATGAAGAGATACCTGCCTCTACCAGTTGGGGTATGTGTTGTTCCAATGAGAAGTCTTTAAGGGATAGGATCGGCTTCTCGCGAAGCAAAATCTTCCCTGTGCCATCCACCAAATCGTAATTCGATCGGCAAGCCTGGATGCAGGAGCCGCGGTTTGCACTCCTTCCGGTGAGGTGTGCACTGAGGTAGCATTGGCCGCTGTAAGAGACGCATAGCGCACCGTGGACGAACGATTCAAGTTCGCAGGTGGTGGCAGCTCTGATCGCCTTTATCTGTTCGAGAGAGAGCTCCCGAGCGAGAATTAGCCTCTTGAAGCCGAGTGATTCAAGGAATCTGGCTTGTTCTGGGGTGCGGATATTGGTCTGAGTGGAGGCGTAAAGGTCAATTGGCGGGAGCTCCATTTTCAGAAGCCCCAGGTCCTGTACGATGATGGCATCGCACCCCGCCTCATACCCTTTAATTATGCTTTTGCGGGCCTCTTCCAGCTCAGAGTCGTATAGAATAGTATTGACCACCATATAGACCCTGGAATTGTACCTGTGGGCATATTTGGCCAATTGTTCTATATCCTTGAATGTATTGGATGCTGCCTCTCTGGCTCCGAATGCAGGACCGGCAATATAGAGAGCATCGGCACCGCAGTCGATAGCTGCAATGCCGATGTCTTTATTTTTAGCTGGAGCTAGAAGCTCTAGTTGCATTTAAGTTCGTTTTTAACTTTGTGTGTAGCGTACTCGCCAAGGGTAGGGTCGCTCATGATTTGTGAGTAGTAACCACAAGCTTTCTCTTTGTCACCTTTAGCCTCGTAAGCAGTAGCAAGCTGATAGTAAGTCTGGTTGATATCTCTTGCGTTAGGAGACATTGCTACGTATGATTCGAAAGCAGCGATAGCTTCGTCATATTTTTTGCCTGCGATAGCAGCTTTACCACAGATGCTGTATGCTTGTGCGCTAGGCATAACCTCATTAGCTTTGTTTGCAGCAGCCATAGCATCGTCATATTTCTTAGCTTTTACAGCAGCAGCAGCTTGTTTGAGGTAGTGTGTAGAAAGTGCTTTGTTTGCGTTTTTCTCCTGACCTAGTGTAGCAGCTTTTTGCAAAGCATCTACTGCGGTAGCCTCATCGTTAACGCGAAGGGCAGCTTGTCCAAGTCTGAAATAAGCCATACCGTTCTCAGGGTCAAATTCGATAACTTTTTTGTAGTCCTCGATAGCACCTGCGAAGTCACCAGCGCCAAGTTTGCTGTTACCTTCTGCCAAAACAACTTGTGGGATAAGTGCTTTACCCTCTTCAGCTACTGAAGTGTTGCCGAACTCTTCAGCTTTGGCGATAGCCATTTTGATCTTTTCGATACCACCTTCAAGGTCTTTAGCGTTAACAGCCTCTTTACCTAGTGACAAATATAGGGTAGGGATAGTTCTTTGGCAGTTAGCTTTTAGTTCTTCTGCTTCAGGGCCTATTACCATAGCTTGCTCTAGTGCTTGCTCGAAATTGCTCAAAGCTTCAGCAATATTTCCTTCATTCAGTGCCATAGCACCTGTGTTATACAAATTTGTCGCGCTCTCCATATCTTGAGCATAACCAGCAGAGAAGAAAAATAGGGATAGGAATAGGGTTGTTACAATTTTTTTCATTGCGTTATTCTATTAATTATTAGGTTTTCCAAATTTCAGATTTTGCAAAATTAGAAAAAATATAAATTACAAGCAATATAAGTGAAGTCCTTTTTGTAATTTTGTAACCCAATGTTGAGACCAATGAGATTGAGGTTCATATCCCTGCTTTTTATACTTATGATTCAGGTGGCGGAGCTTTTTGCCCAAGGGGTAAAAACTCTTCCTGACGATCCTCGTATATTGAAGGGGTCAATTCCCAATGGTTTCAAGTACTATCTGATAGAGAACGATGTAAGACAAGGGTATGCAGACTTCTATCTGATAAGAAAGGTGGGGGCTGTACACGAATCCCCCGCAGAGAAGGGGTTTAATGCCATTATCGGGGAGATGGGTACAGAGGGGACCCGAAATTTTCCCAATCACACTATCTCCACATATTTTGATGAGTTGGGGTTGGACAGTTCGTCTGACTTCAAGATATCAAATGGGCTGGAGAGCAGTTTCTACCGTGTGGAGAATATTCCTGTCTCAAAAGGGGGATCTGTCATAGACTCCACCCTTTTAATTCTGTACAACTGGGCAGTAGGTATTAATCTTGATGAAGAGGAGGTCGAAGTGGGGAAAAAGTTCTACAAAAACTCCCTGGCTAAGGGATCAGGTACTCCCGGTGCTTCCGAGCTCAGGCACTTGAGTGATATGGTAGCGGGGGATACAAGTGACATTTTGGATCAGATAGATCAATATAAAGCCAAGGATTTGAGGAGTTTTTACTACAAATGGTTCTGCCCGGAGAGGATGGCGATGGTGGTTGTGGGAGATATCGACAAAGGTGCCATAGAGACAAAAATCAAATCCCTTTTCCAGGCACTTCCAAAATATCTGGACCAGACATCCGATTATACATTTGATTTTATCGGACATGAGAAGCCGTTGGTCTCCATTGCTGCCGGCGCTTCTCAGGAAAAGAACAAACTGACAATATATTTCACTACCAATCCCCTTCCTCAGGATTTGAGGGGTTCGGCTGTGCCCTTTGTTGAGGAGTATATGTCCTCAATGTTGGAGAATCTCCTGAGTGAGAAGCTCCTCCTTTTGTCGGAGCACACCGCCTTGCCATTTTACCCTTCGGAGGTCTCATATGGCAAGTTTGCCGGGACCAAATGGAAAGATGCCCTGAAAATGGAGCTGGTGGTCTCATCCGAGTATGAGAAAGAGGTGGCAGATGTGGTGATGAGGATGGTGTACAATATAAAGAATGAAGGGTTCAGCCAGTCAGAGTTCGAAAGGGTGAGCAATCTCTATTTCAGAGATTTGAACTACCAGTACGACTGGAGGATATTTACCCCAAGCAGGGTATATGCCCGAAGGGCTATCTCCCATTTCCTTGACAATTTCTCTCTGGCAAGTGTGGAGATGAAGAAGGAGTATATGGATTTGGCCCGCAGTCAGGTAAATGTGAGCAACTTCAATATGTTTGTCTCTTCGTTTTTCCGGACAGGGGACAATTGTATTGTTACATATAGTACGCCACGCTCACCAGAAGAGGTGGGGTTCTCAGAGGGGGATCTGGAGCAGGTGCTGACAAATGTGATAGAGAGTCCTGTTGTCTCCAGTGAGGTAAGTGAGGTCTCATATTCCCCACTTGTATACAAATCTCCGTTATCGGAGGGGAGGATAGTTTCAGAATACCCCGACCCTATAACAGATTCAAAGGTCTGGATCCTATCAAATGGTGCGACAGTTATCTACAAGAGGACTCAGGCGGAGCCGAAAAAATTTGTTTTCGAGGCTGTGTCAAAGGGTGGACTGACCCTTCTTGAAGGGAACAACTCCGTCAGGAAATATATAAATGAGATAGCTGCTCTCTCATCTGTCGGTGGTGTATCCCCATTCCGAATGGCTATCCATAAGAAAAATGAGAATATAGCACTTGAAAAGAGATTCGACCTCAATACCACAGCGCTTTCCGGAAACGGGAATGAGGCCAATCTGGATGCTTTTATAAAAATGACAGCACTTCACTTTACCCCTTCAACCATTGATAAAGGGGTTCTCGGACAGTATACCCGGGTGAAAGGGGAGGAGTTGGTTATGAGGGGAAGAGTTCCTGAACTGGTCCTTGATGATACACTCTCAAACATAATTTATAACAAGAGCAAGTACATATCCACTTACGATGTTGAAGACTTCAGGTCTGTAAACTATACATCGGCAATCTCCTTCATAAATGAGAGGTTCTCCAATGCGGCAAATTTCCACTTTATATTCGCAGGTGATATTGATGAGTCTGAGTTGAGGAGATTGGTTACCAGACATATCGCCACATTGCCGGGCAACCAGACCGCAAAGGAGAATTGGAAAACAGTACCCATATATCTGAAGAAACAGAATCAGAGGAGAGTTATGGAGATGGATTCAGATAAGAATCTATACAATATAACCCTCGTGGCTCCGGCCCCATACTCCACAAAGGGGATGGCAGATGTCTCACTCTCATCAGAGATTATCAAAAAGAGGGTGACCGGAGAGATGAAGAGCAAAGGTTTCCCTGTGGAGGTCGTCTTAAATTGGATCAAATTCCCCGAGGAGTTCTTAGTATGCTCTTTCAGCTCTGTTACAATGGACTACACATCTGAATTTGAGGAGACTATGAATCATGTTTTAGCAGAACTTATAGAGGATGGTGCGACAGAGGCTGAGGTGAGAAATGCAAAAAATGTATTGGTGGAGAGGTGTGTCAGGGGGGAGAAGGAGAATCTTTTGTTCTGGAAGGATGTGCTGGTAAACAAATTTATCTATTCCAGAGACTTTTCATCCAAATATGTGGATTTCATAAAGCAGGCCGGCAAGGATGAAGTAAATGAATCCATCAGGAGTTTCCTTCAAAATGGGGTAAGTACAGTGTTAATTCTTAAAAACATCGATGATGATGACAAGCATAATTCAGATAGATGATATTCTGGTATCGTCAGAAATTCTAACCGAGTACTTTTGTTGTGACTATGAAGTGTGCAAAGGGGCATGCTGTATAATTGGCGATAGTGGTGCGCCACTTGAAGAGGTGGAGTGCGAGGCGCTCGAGAGCGAGTATCCCAAGTTTTCCCCTTTGATGAGCCCCGAAGGGAGGCTTGTTGTGAGCCAGAAAGGGTTCTTTGAGGTGGATGTTGATGGAGATATGGTCACACCGCTGGTTGGTTGTGGTGGCAAATGTGCTTACACTATCGTAGATGAACAGGAGCATTGCTATTGTTCGATAGAACGCAGTTTCATTGCAGGGGACTCGAATTTCAAAAAGCCAATTTCATGCTGGTTGTATCCGATCAGAGTAACCAAGTTGAGAAGTGGTATGACTGCACTTAATCTGCACAGGTGGGATCTTTGTAAGGACGCCTTTATCAAGGGTAAAAAAGAAGAGGTCCCCGTATATGTATTTCTTAAGGAACCTCTTATTCAACTTTATGGTGAGGAGTTCTACTCCGCATTGGAAGCTGCTGCCAAAACTTTGAGCGCTTCAGAGTAGTCCTTATCATCCACAGTAAGACGTATTGGGAGGAGATCGGTGTTGAATACGCCGGTCACTATCCCCATATTCTCATCCAGAATGAAGGCTGTAATTCCAGCCTCTTCCAGAAGACCTTTTGCCAGGTTGGCGGAAAAGGAGTTTGTGTATGTCTTTACTACTTTCATTTTTTCAAATATCTATTCTTCTTCCCTCTTCAGAGCTGCATATTGTATGCCACTTGCAAGTCTGAAGATGTCCCTTCTGTAGCCGGACAAAATAAGGGGTGACTCACCTTTGGTGATGACGATTGCATCCTCATACATACGCATGAATCGGGTCATCTTGCTTCTGATGCGGAATGTCGCAGTCTCATCGTCCTCAGACACCAGTTCATAGCCGTAGTTCTCAAATACCCTGTGGATTTTCTCCTCGTTTTCCTGGTATGTGCCGGTGATAAATGCCTCTTTCTTAATGTAGCTGAGACCTGGATAGATGGCCGCCACAGCGACGAAAAAGATCATGATTTTAGGGAATGACCCTGCTTTGAACAGACCGTTTTCAGGGGAGAATACTGTAGATAGGGTAGCACCTTCGGTGGTTAGCACCAAAATGACAATAACCAGTGCAAACACAAGTGCAAAAGAGAAAAAGTATTTTACGGAACGGAGTAAATATTTCATAACAGTTAAATAAATGACGATTTGGGTGCGAATATAGTAAATTTGGATGTTTTTTGCTATTTTCGCGCCGATAAATAAAAGAAAGGAAAATAACATGGAAACAAATGTAAACAATACAAATTCGCCTCTTAAAAAGGTTGTGATAGCTCTCTCTGTAGTGGCTGTAATTCTTTTGGGTGTGTTGGTGTATATCTGGATAGACCGCAATGCACTTATTGATGACCTGACTATCGAGAAAGACCAGCTTACAGAGCAGTTGGGCGAATTGCAAATGGACTACCAGAACTTGTCATCGAACAATGACAGTTTGAATGTGGAGCTTGCACGTGAGAGGGAAAAAGTGGAGCAGCTTATCGAGAGGGTGAAAAAGACCGAGGCTACCAATAGGGCCAAGATCAGACAATATGAGAAAGAGTTGGGTACCCTACGCTCTATCATGAAGCACTATATCGTTCAGATTGACTCTTTGAATACCCTTAATGTGGCACTGCGTAAAGATGCACAGCTTGCGCGCGAACAGGCCAAGAAATCTCAAGCCAAGTATGAAGAGCTCAGCAAGACTACCGATGAGTATGCTAAACAGATCGAGAAAGGTGCTGTGGTTAAAGGTCGCGGCGTGATGATGACAGCTATAAACAACTCAAACAAGGAGACAGACAGAAGCTCACGTGTAGCCAAATTGAAAACATGTCTTAACCTCGTAGAGAATGCTTTGGCTGAGAGGGGTCCACGTAAGGTTTATATCAGGGTCAAAGGTCCGGATGGTATCCTTATGACAGGTGGCCAGCAACAAATTTTCGAAGTAGCCGGCGAGCAGATGATCTATTCAGCTTCACGTGAAGTGGATTATCAAGGTACAGAGGTGGAGATCTGCATCTATTTTGACAATGGTGGCCAACCATTTATAAAAGGTGTCTACACTGTGGATACTTATACTGAGCAAGGTAAATTGGGTTCAGCAGACCTTCTTCTTAAGTAGTCACCCAATGTCAGGGATATATATACACATCCCTTTCTGCCAGTCATTCTGTATATACTGCGATTTTTATTCAGTTACAGAGTGCAGCAAAAGAGAGTTGTATATAGATGCATTGGAGAGGGAGATTGTCAGGAGAAAAGGAGATATTAAAGGGGTTCCCCGCACTATATATATAGGTGGTGGGACCCCTTCACTTTTGTCCCCCGCCCAATTGGAGAGGGTCAAATCCCTACTCGATGAACATTTTGACCTCAGTTCCATAGAGGAGTTCACCATAGAGGTTAACCCTGATGATATCACACCGGAGTATGCGGCCGTTTTAAAGGGGCTTGGTGTGAACAGGGTCAGTATGGGTGTGCAGTCTTTTGATGATGGTAATCTGAAGTGGATGAGGCGCAGGCATACATCTGATCAGGCCAGTCTGGCTTATCGCTATCTTCGTGAAGCCGGGTTTGATAATATATCCATGGATTTGATATTCGGATACAAGGGTTATGATATCTCTGACGAAGAGGCATTCGCCATTTGGGAGAGTGATGTCCGTGCCATGGTGGATCTCCATCCGGAGCACATATCTGCATATCAGATGAGTGTGGAGCCCGGGAGCATGCTTGCCCTTTCCGGCAAATATGTGGAACCGTCACAGGAGTTTTGTGAGAGGTGCTATGATCTGTTGGTTTCCCTTTTGGAGAGTGCAGGATATCTCCAGTATGAGATATCCAATTTCTCACTTCCGGGATATTTTTCCAAGCATAACAGCTCTTATTGGGACAGAGTCCCTTATCTTGGATTGGGGGCCGCAGCCCACTCATTTGATGGTGAGGGGAGGAGCTGGAATCCTGATGATCTGGGCAAATATATTTCAGGAGCCTCAAAGGGTTGGGGAGAGGAGTATTCAGAGATACTGTCAGAGGAGGAGATGTTGGAAGAGAAGGTGATGCTCGGCCTTCGGAAGAGAAGCGGAGTCTCGCTTGATGAAGCGGAATACGATCAGTTGTCCCGCAATATACTCAGACTCGAAAAACAGGGGCTTATCCTTTTTGATCCCTCTACCAGAACCATAACAATCCCCAGGAGCCGTCTTTTTATATCCGATTCAATCATTGCGGAGCTGTTTGTATAGAACAGCATGGAAGCGGGCGACAATGTCGCAATAAAAAAGGCTGCCTCATAATGAAGCAGCCCCGCTATATGTTTTGCAATATTTATTAGCAGCAAGCGCAGATAATGCCGTTAGCTTTTAGGCAAGCAACAACTGCTACTACAGTGAAACCAACGAAAATGATGGTAGCGAACACGTAGCTTAGGCATTTTAGACGTTTGATCCAAATGTCGTTGTTCCAACCGATAGTGTGGAATGCGCTCCAGAAGCCGTGAGTTAGGTGGAACCAAAGGGCAGCGAACCAAACTACATAGATAGCAACTACTACTGGAGACTTGAAGGTCTCAGCCATAAGTACATTAGGATTTGCCAATTCTTCATGAGGTACACCTTGGAATTGAAGAAGCTGCATATCTGCCCAGAAGTGTGTCAAGTGGAAACCAAGAACACCAAGAACGATGATACCAAGAACTAGCATGTTTTTAGATGCCCAGTTGTCAGCAGCACCCTTGTGAGCAACAGCATATCTCTCTTTACCGCGTGCTTTCAAGTTGGTAGCAGAAAGGTAGAAACCATAAATAATGTGAATAATAAAGCCCGCTGCAAGTACTGGAACCATTACAGTGACAATTGGCAATGCCATAAAATCACAACCTGCTTGAAAAGCTTCTTCGCTGATTAGCGAAAGTGCGTTGATAGTAAGGTGAAGAAGCAAGAATACGATCAAAAATAGACCAGAAACACTCATGATGAGCTTCTTACCAATCGATGAAGTAAAAATATTAGCCATTTCTAATTAATCTATAGTTTTGTTTTATAGTGCAAATATAACCTCTTACTTGGTAATTTCATAATCTTTGGCTATTTTTGTTAATCACTTTTTTAAACAAATAATGAAACAGGAATTGAAATATAAGAGAATTCTACTGAAACTGAGCGGTGAAAGCTTGGGCGGAGTAGAGGGAAAAGGTATCAATGAGAAAGTTATGGCCGAATACGCTGAGGAGATTGCGCAAGTGTGCAGAATGGGTGTTCAGGTCGCTATTGTTATCGGCGGTGGCAATATCTTCAGAGGTTTGTCTGGTGTAGGCAAAGGTTTTGACAGAGTGAGAGGAGATCAGATGGGTATGTTGGCTACAGTTATCAATAGTATTGGTCTTTCGATGGCTATCAAGAGTGCAGGCGTAGAGGCAGAGGTGTTTACATCTACCCCTATGAAGCCAATTGCAGAATATTATGTGAGAGACAGGGCAGTTGAATTGTTGGAGAGCGGTAAGGTGGCTATCATTGCTGGTGGTACCGGAAATCCATTCTTCACCACAGATTCAGCTTCAGCTCTCAGAGCTTGTGAAATCGGTGCTTGCGCTTTGTTGAAAGGTACAAGGGTTGATGGTGTCTATACTGCAGACCCTGAGAAGGATCCTACAGCCACAAGATACACCTCCCTATCTTATGAGAAAGCACTTACCGACAACCTTAAAATTATGGACTCTACCGCATTTGCACTATGTAAGGACAACAAGATGCCTATTATCGTATTTGATGTGAACAAAAAAGGGAATCTTACCAAGCTGGTGTTGGGCGAGGATGTAGGAACAGTGGTTTGTTAATTAAGAAATAATCAGAAATAAGATATAACTATGGAAGCAAAAGAAATTATCGCAGCTGCGAAGGATAAAATGAACGGTGCCATTGAGCACTTGGATTCTGAACTTAAGAATTTCAGAGCAGGTAAGGCAAATACCGCTATCTTCAATACTGTAATGGTTAACTACTACGGTTCACCTACACCAGTTCCACAGGTGGCAAGTATCACTGCTCCTGATGCAAGAACTATGTTGATCCAGCCTTGGGAGAAAAACATGATTGCACCTATCGAGAAAGCAATTATGGATGCAAACTTGGGTTTCACCCCTCAGAACAATGGTGAGCACATCCGTATCAATATCCCACCTTTGACAGAGGATCGTCGTAAAGATCTTGTTAAAAAAGCTAAAGCTGAAGGTGAGAATGCCAAAATCTCTATCAGAAATGCCCGTAAAGATGGTATTGATACCCTTAAGAAGGCTCAAAAAGATGGTATGCCTGAGGACGTAGTTAAAGATTCTGAAGCAGCTATCCAGAAAGATGTGGATGCTTTCAACAAGAAAGTGGATGAGCTTCTTGCTGCAAAAGAGAAAGAGATCATGACTGTGTAATCATAGTGATTCCAAATAAAAAAGGTGGTTCAGCAGTGAACCACCTTTTTTATTGTCATATTGTCTGTTAGAATAGGTATCCTGTATTGATGTAGAAGGCACCGTTGCCGTCCTGTTTGTTTAGAGGCTTACCATACTCAAAAGCTACGATGAAGTTTTGGTTCATGATGAATCTCAAACCTGCACCCACAGTGGCATGTAGCTGGTCAAAGTGTTTTTTGTCGTAAGTTATACCTTTTGACATGTAATCCTGATACTCTTTCAATGCTGCATTGTACAGGGCAGGGGAGCTGAAGTCTGTCAACTGTTTCTTGAATGACATATCGTATGGTCTTACAGATATTGCACCGTCAGAGAATGCTGTAAGTGAGAAAGCGATGTTCTGTTTGAAGAGCTGGAAGTCGATGAATTTCCATCTTAGCTCTGCATTGTAGAACGCTACATCAAGAGCCTGAACCCTGTTTCTCATCATACCCCTTACAGTCCTGTAGCCACCCATACCGTCTCTGTCGTACGATGAGCCGAACATAGAGTAGAAAGGAAGCACGTAGAATGGGGCATTGTTACCAATTGTTCCCTGGTAGTTCAGTCTGTAGGCAAGGGTAAGCTTCTTCATTACGATAGGAACATAATGTCTGAATGTCAAGCAGTATCTGTAGTACGGGTTGGTGGTTCCGAGCCATTTTGGGGCTAAGATAGCGTGACCTTCTATCCAAAGACCTTTGTTGGGAGAGTTCTCCACATCGCGAGTGTCATACATAAGACCAAGTTTCAATCCGCTATTGAAGCCACCGCCATCCTCTTCATCGGAGATGATACCCCATTGGCGATATTGTTCGTATAGAGTAGGCTCCTCATCAGGGAACATCTTCTCAGGTTCCTTCCCTTTGTTTACTTTGGCTCTGTCAATAGCACCCTGCTTGAACCAGTTGAACATATAGCCGGCTTCCCAGTAGAATTTGTCCTTAATGATCTCTCCGGTAAAGTCAGCCTTGGCTATAAGGTGGGTTCTTGCTGTTTTGTAGTAGGGGCTGTACAGATAGCTTTGTGGGTCATTTTTCCCTTGGGCTACCCTCTCATGGTCGTAGAATGACTGATATCCGTTGAAGCCATAGAAGTCTAGTGCCTTGTCGTTTATAAGTACCACTCCCGGTGAAAATCTTACGCCTGGGATAAGACTTTTGGTGTCATATGTGAGAACATACAGCTGTGAACCTTTTGTGAAGAATGATGCCTCCATGTACCACTGTGAGTATGGGTTAGGATATGTGGCACCATCGCCGAAGTCGTAAATGTTGAGGAGTGCACCTGCCTGAAATCCTTTGTCAGCATCAAAGGCGATCGCAGGGAGAGGTCCCAGGTTGATACCTTTTTTGACAATTTCGTTTTTCTGCTCTTGTCCCAATAGGGATACAGATATGATTACAGCTAATGCTGATAGTAAAATCTTTTTCATTAGGTTAGGTTTAAGTTTATGCAACTTTTTTTCTTCTGAAGATAGAAGCGACGGTAAGACCTGAAACGATGTGCCATACACCCCACCAGGCTGTTACCAATAGCATACCTCCATATACGTGATGCCAGATCTCTGGTGGGAAGATGGCGTGGTTGAAAAGTAGAACCAAGCCAAGACCGGAGTTCTGGATACCAGTCTCGATAGTAAGTGACCTCCTGTCCAGTTCGGGTCTCTTAGCCAGTGTGGCACCGAAATAACCCAATCCCAATGCACATGCGTTGTGGATCAGTACTATGATGAAGATATAGAACAAGTTGTTGATAAATATCTGGAAGTTCTGTGCGAATGAGATGATAACCATACCGAAGAATACTACAAGAGAGAGTACTTGAAGTGGTTTGGTAATCTTCTTTGTCGCATTGGGACAGTATTTGGCGAAAAGCATACCCAATACGATAGGAATACCCAAAAGGATAAGCACTTGACCGAACATAGGTAGGAATGGAATTACCAATTCGGGAACATCGCCACTGATACTTGCTGTACGATAGTATATATTACCCCACAGGAAGAAGTTGAGGGGGGTGATGAATGTGGCGAAAGCTGATGTGATGGCGGTCATACTCACTGACAGTTCCACATTGCCTTTGGCGAATGAGGACATGAAGTTTGAGATGTTGCCACCAGGGCAAGATGCCACCAGGATCATACCCAATGCGACCATAGGTGTAATCCAGTTGTTCATAAGGATGGCCAGTATAGTGGTTATAGCTGGGAGGCCGATCCATTGGAGTACAAGACCTGTGATCAGTGATTGTGGTTTGGTGAACACATCTTTAAATGTATTGAATTTGATTCCAAGAGCAACACCGAACATGATGAACGCCAATAGGATATTGACAATGGTTGTACCCCCTTGGCCAAAATTGATGGTGATAGCGCTAAGGCTTTCTAATTGTTCTTTCATGGTGATTAAGGTTTTATTTTATACACTTGTTAAACTTCTGACGGAGCTCTTTTGCCATTCTGCGAAGTTTGCCATTGGTAGTATACTTCACATCTGATATCATTATCCTTAGAAGTCTGTATGAGTCTTGTGCGATGAATGGTGCAGGTACTGTCAATAGCCATGCCGCAACAGCCCATTCCCATGGCAATAGGCAGAATGCCACTGTCGCATATATAATCAATAGTATAGGCCATAATATTAGAGTGACAACAAATCGTACTGAGTTGTGGAATGCCCTGTCTCTGAATTTGGATAGTAGGAAACCGATGACGCCGGTCAGAGGAAGTGTTACCAGACTGGCCGGAATAGTATAAGGCAAGGTTATCAGGAAGATAATATTCTTCAGCAGATTTGAGTAAAGAGGTCTCTTTACCACTGCTGAAGAGAGACTGATCTTCGCCTTTTCCCTGGCATCGTGGAATTTCTTGGCCATTGAAAGTAGTTCTTCTGCCTCTTGTGGTTTCTCTGCACGGAGTGTCTGGATATTTTTAACGATCTCCTTGTTGCAGTTGTAGCGGGTGGTGAGTGATCTTCTCTTCTGACCCGGATTCTCCTTGATGTATCTTCTCGAGTACTGGTTGTTCATCACAGCACAGAGCTCGTATGTGGCATCATAGTGTTCATCGTCAGGTATGTAGACGATAATGTCCCTCATCCTCTCAGTGAGAACCTCTTTCATCTCGTTCATTACCACAGGTGTAGGGGTGTCGGGACGGGCAGCCAAGAAATCTTTGACATTGATAGGGTCTCCCACCTGAACATGTACAGTGGATCTGAATCGGAAGAAGTTTCCGTATTCAAGACCCATAGGTACTATATATAGAGGAACCTTGTCTTCAAGGAGTTCTTGTGTCTGGATGGCGATTCTGAATATGCCTTTACCCAATGGAAGGAGAGAGTGTTTTGCCCTGTGTGTCCCTTCAGGAAGAATGCAGAAAGGAACTTTGTCAAGCAGAACATCTATTGACTTCTGTATGGTATCATCATTCTTTTTAACCTCAGAGACACCGTCGCGGATCCTCATGATAGGCATTATCTTGAAGAAGTGGAAGATCTTGGCCAGTGTTGGGTTTTTGAAAATATCGGCTCTGGCTACAAAAACAGTTGGTTCTTTTCCTCTGCTCACCACAACGAGGGCGTCCATAAGGGCGTTTGAGTGGTTTGGAGCCAAGATTACAGCGCCATCAGTGGGTATTTTGTCAAGACCTATGTATTTGATCTCTTTGAACGAGTGTTTTACAATGAAGCACACATAGCTCTTAAAGAGATTGTACATGGCATCCGGATCTTGAATTTTTCTCTTTCTTTTAGCCATAAGTTGGTAGGTTTAGTTCACAAAAGTAAAAGGTTTTACTATTTTTTCAAAATAAAACAAGGGGAATTTTTGATTCCCCTTGGATATGTTGCTTACTCGCGAATTGCTTTAATACCTGGCAGTTCTATACCTTCAAGGTATTCCAACATCGCACCGCCACCGGTAGAGACGTAGCTCACTTTGTCAGAGTAGCCCATCTGGGTTACAGCAGCTACAGAGTCACCACCACCTACAAGGGTGAATGCACCTTTCTCAGAGGTAACTTTTGCAAGGATCTCAGCGATATAGTTGGTACCTTTAGCGAAGTTAGGCATCTCAAATACACCTACAGGACCATTCCAAAGGATAGTTTTTGAGTTCATTAGAACCTCTTCCCAAACTGCAAGGGTTGCTGGAGCAGCATCCATACCCTCCCAGCCATCTGGAATCTCATAGTTGTTTACAATCTGAGTGTTTGCATCGTTAGAGAAATCGTCTGCAATTACAACCTCTTTTGAGAAGTAAAGTTTGACACCTTTCTCTTCAGCTTTCTTGATGATGTTAAGGGCAAGTTCCATCTGGTCGTCCTCGCAAAGTGAACGTCCGATCTTTCCCCCTTTAGCTTTAACGAAAGTGTAAACCATACCGCCACCGATAATCATATTGTCGCAAGCGTCAAACAAATGCTCGATGATACCGATCTTAGATGAAACTTTTGCGCCGCCGACGATAGCTGTTACAGGGTGCTCAGCGCCGTGAAGAACTTTGTCAATAGCTTTGATTTCGCCCTCCATGATGTAACCGAACATCTTGTCGTTAGGGAAGTATTTGGCGATAAGTGCGGTAGAAGCGTGTGCTCTGTGTGCAGTACCGAATGCGTCGTTGATGTAGCAGTCAGCGTATGATGCCAATACTTTGGAGAACTCTTTCTGGCTCTCTTTTACAGCAGCTTTAGCAGCTTTTTTCTCCTCATCGGTAGCATCTTCTGCCAAACCTCTTGGTTTGCCCTCCTCTTCTGCGTAGAAGCGTAGGTTTTCAAGAAGAAGTACTTCACCTGGTTTGAGGGCAGCAGCCTGCTCTTGAGCTTTTTGGCAATCTTCAGCAAATTGAATTTTTACTCCAAGAAGCTCTTCTACTCTGTAGATGATATGTTTAAGTGAATATTTATCTGTAGGACCTTTTGGACGACCAAGGTGTGACATGATGATCAAAGAACCACCGCCTGCCAATACTTTCTTCAAAGTAGGGATAGCTGCGCGGATACGTGTGTCGTCTGTAATTTGGAATTTGTCATTCAATGGAACGTTGAAATCTACCCTTACGATAGCTTTCTTGCCACTGAAATTGTAGTCACTAATGTTTTGCATTTTACTTCAAATTTTGTTTTACTCTATATTCAGCCGCAAAAGTACTAAAAAAGTGCCAAAAATAACCTATCTTTGGAGTCAGTTTTTGATTATGATACTACAAGCACCATCACCTTCTTGGAAGGATTACGAATTGATAGACTCAGGCAACTTCGAAAAGCTTGAGCGTTTCGGACAGTTTATTTTAGCTCGTCCTGAGCCTAAGGCATTGTGGGATAAGGCTTTGAGTGATAAAGAGTGGTCAGCGAGAGCCCATACCAAATTCACTACCGGAGCCGGTTTCGGCAAGGCTGGCAAAGAGGATAGCGGCACATGGACCATGCTCAAAAAAATGCCTGAGCAATGGCTCATAAGTTACAATGGACCATCATCTTTCAAGCTCCGTCTGGGTTTGACCTCTTTCAAACATGTGGGTGTCTTCCCTGAGCAGGCCCCCAACTGGGATTATATCTCATCTCAGGTCAAGAGGCTTAAGGGAGAGATGTCTGCACCTCCAAAGGTGTTGAATCTCTTCGCATACACCGGAGCTGCTTCACTTGCAGCCAAATGTGCAGGGGCTGATGTTACCCACCTTGACTCAGTCAGACAGGTGGTTACCTGGGCCAGGGGCAATATGGAATTCTCGAAACTCGACAATATCCGTTGGGTGGTCGAGGATGCCCTCAAATTTGTGAAGAGGGAGGCCAAAAGGGGCAACACATACAATGGACTTATCCTTGATCCTCCGGCATACGGCCATGGCCCAGACGGAGAGAAGTGGAAACTGGACGAGTGCCTTTACGAACTTCTCAAAGGGTGTGGTCAGATTCTGGCACCC
Source organism: Bacteroidales bacterium (assembly GCA_017546125.1). Classification (GTDB taxonomy): domain Bacteria; phylum Bacteroidota; class Bacteroidia; order Bacteroidales; family UBA932; genus CAAGNP01. Next base: position 117,996 of record JAFYXO010000039.1, on the reverse strand, counting down.
GAGCACAGCTTTATGGTGCTCAATCTCTACTCGAACGGATACTCTGCCATGTTGGCGGATACTTTGGTGAAATGTGCTGTGGGCAATAATGGAAAGAGAACATCGGGAGAGCTTATGCTCAATGACAATTTTGGAAGGTCACTTCCTTTGAGTGTGTTTACTAGATTGGAAAGATAGGTCAATATGGATTTTTTATCGGTAGTATGGGATCTGGATCCCGTTATTTTCAAATTGGGACCATTGGAGTTGAGGTACTATTCCCTCCTCTTTGTGGCGGGTCTGTATCCGCTCGGATATTGGATTGTAAAACAATTCTACAAGAGGGAGGGTGCCAGTGAGACCCTTCTCGAGCCTTTACTTTATGCTTTGTTTCTCGGAACACTCGTGGGTGCGCGTCTGGGACACTGCCTGTTCTATGATCCGTGGTACTATCTGGCACAGCCTGTCGAGATACTCAAAGTGTGGGAGGGTGGCCTTGCTTCCCATGGAGGTGCTATAGGTTGTGTGATTGCAATATATTGGTATGCAAGGAAATATGGTAAAAAGGTAGGTTTCGACTTCTGGTGGGTGGTGGACAGAGTGGTGATTGCCACTTGTTTCGCCGGATGTCTGATAAGGTTGGGAAATCTTTGCAATTCTGAGATATATGGTAACCCTACAGATTTGCCATGGGGTTTTGTCTTTACCCTCAGAGGTGAGACTCTCCCCAAGCATCCTACCCAGCTTTATGAGGCGATAAGCTATATGTTGCTCGGTTTTGCCCTTCTTGCCCTTTACTACAAGAAGCTTGACAAGCTTTACCGCGGGACAATCTTCGGAATATTCTTCATGGTCCTTTTCGGAATGAGATTCCTCATTGAATTTGTCAAAGAGCCACAAGAGGCATTCGAAGAGGGTATGGTTTTGAATATGGGACAGTGGTTAAGTGTTCCGTTTATCCTTGCCGGTCTGGTTATCCTGATAATCTCTCTCAAGAGAAAGGTTCCTGCAAGACTGACAACTCCTGTTTATAAAAAGTAAAATAAAGAGATATGCACGAATATATAGAGCTGATCAAAAAAGAGGTAAAACCTGCACTTGGATGTACTGAACCTATCGCAGTTGCATTGGCTGTGGCTAAAGCGTGTGAAGTGGTCAGAGAGGCCGGTGCCCAATGCGCAACCCTTGATGTCAAGGTTAGTGCCAATATCCTTAAGAATGGTATGGGTGTCGGTATCCCGGGTACCGGAATGGTGGGGCTTCATATCGCCTCGGCACTGGCATTTTATTGCGGCAAGTCAGAATATGGCCTTGAGGTTTTGAAGGACCTTACCGGTGCAGATGTGCTGGCTGCAAAAGAGATGGTGGATGGTAAGAAGGTGACCATTGCCCTGGCTGATACAGATAAAAAGCTCTATGTGGAGGCACTCTGCACATCTGAGGATGGGACCCATAGCTCCAAGGTGGTAATTGCGGACAATCACGACTCAATTGTCTATGTGGAGGGTGATGGAGTGGTGTTTCTTGATGCTACCGCCCAGTCGGAAGGGGATGCACCACAAGTGAATCAGAAAACAACCCTTGATTATAATCTCACAGTAGACAAAATATACGATTTTGCCTGCAATGCACCTTTTGATGAGATTGAATTTATCCTTGAAGGTGCAAGGATGAATATGGCTCTTGCCCAGGAGGGTCTCAAGCTTGACTATGGCTTGAGAGTCGGCAAGACTATTCTTGATAACAAACACTCTCAGATCTTTGGTACAGGCCTTATGAATACCTGTATGGCACTTACTGCTGCCGCTTCAGATGCGAGGATGGCAGGTTGTACACTTCCTGCGATGTCAAACTCAGGTAGCGGTAACCAGGGAATTACAGTATCAATGCCTGTAGTGGCCGCTGCTCAGGAACTTCAGTCAAGCGAGGAGGAGTTGGCCCGTGCCCTTGTCCTCAGTAATCTTATTGCAATACATATCAAAGGTTATCTTGGCAAGCTTTCGGCCCTTTGTGGATGTGTAATAGCATCTACAGGTTCATCTTGCGGTATTGTGATGCTTAAGAAGGGTTCTCTTGAGCAGATCAAGTTTGCCATCAAGAATATGGTGGGCAATATAACCGGTATGGTGTGTGATGGTGCGAAGGTGGGATGTGCCCTGAAAGTGGCCTCTGGTGTCTCTTCTTCTGTTCAGTCGGCGATTCTTGCCCTTGAGAATATCTGCATCTCGTCCAATGACGGTATTATCGAGGAGGATGTGGAGAAGACTATCCGTAATCTTGGAACCATTGGTTCGAAGGGTATGCAGACTACGGACAATATGATTCTGGATATAATGGTGTGCAAATAGTCTGCTATGCGTAAAATTTTGACCATACTGTTGATGATATCTGCGATTGCCTCTTGTGACAAGAAGGAGGTGATTTGGGATATTGCACCTGTGGGTGTGGTGATAAATCTCAATGATGGCACAAATAATCTTTTGAGCCCATCCAATCCCAACAATATCCTCGACTCACTGGTGACAGCTACTTTCAAGGGAGAGAAGTATAATTTGACCTCTTTACAGGAGGGGGATATAGATACATTGGCCTCTCACTGGGGCTTCATCACTCGCTGGTATGGTTTTGCCATATACAATGAGAAGATCCATTTCGGAGAGTTTCCCGGAGACGAAAACATTGAGGACCAGAATCTGATTATTGATTGGTGGGGAGCATCCAAGGATACCATTACCATAAGAAATATAGTCCACAAGGGGGATACCAACTGGGTGGAGAGATCATATCACCTTAACGGAGAAGAGGTGAAATACGAATTTACTTTGGAGAAGAAGCTCTAATACTCTCCCCTTTCGAATTCACGGCGCTGGTCTTTCTCTTTGATAGACTGGCGCTTGTCGTATTCTTTCTTGCCTCGTGCAAGGGCAATGACAAGCTTGGCGTATCCGTTCTCGGCGATAAACAGACGGACAGTGGTGATGGTCATACCTTTCTCCTGAGAGGCACGTTTGAGTTTGCGTAGCTCCCTTTTGGTAAGGAGGAGTTTGCGGTCCCTTCTGGGATCGTGTTTGTTGAAACTTCCCCACCAGTAGTCGGCCACGTGCATATTCTTGACAAAAAGCTCATTTCCCACAAAATAGCAGTAGCTGTCGGGTAGAGATGCTTTGCCCGAGCGGATAGATTTGATCTCTGTTCCGCTAAGCACTATACCCGCAGTAAAGGTCTCTATAAACTCATATTCGAAAGAGGCCTTCTTGTTCTTTATATTTATATCACTTTTTGTTCTAGCCATCGTGGGGCAAAAGTACAAAAAGATTGCCAATATTCTTATCTTTGTGATATGAAACTGCTATGTGTATTGGGCCCGACCGCTTCGGGAAAGACTAAATATGCTGTCCGCCTGGCTAAGGAGATGAACGGTGAGATTATCTCTGCCGATTCACGTCAGGTCTATCGTGGGATGGATATAGGTACAGGTAAGGATCTGGGTGACTATGAAGATGTCCCGTATCACCTTATAGACATTATGGATGCGGGGGAGAAATACGATATCTTCAGATACAGGAAAGATTTTATCAAAGCGTACAATGATGTGGTGAGCCGTGGCAAATTCCCAATTTTGTGTGGCGGTTCAGGTTTGTATATAGAGGCGGCTACCAGGGACTACAAACTTCAGGATGTTCCTCAAAATCCGGAGCTCCGTGCAGCACTTGACAAAGAGGACATGGAGACCCTCGTGGCGAAACTTGCATCATACAAGCATCTTCACAACACTACAGACTACGACACCAAGCAAAGGCTCATCAGGGCGCTCGAGATAGCGATATACCAGGATGAGCATCCAGATTTTGTCTCCCCCGACATAACACTCCCATTTGATCCCTCAGAGGTGAAGTATGTGGGGGTCTTAGTAAGCCGCGATGTTCGCAATGCGAGGATCGATGCCCGTCTGGAAGCGAGGCTGAAGGAGGGTATGGTGGAGGAGGTGAAGGGTCTTCTGGATAGCGGAATCCCCGCAGAAAACCTTCTGTACTATGGTCTGGAGTATAAGTTTGTCACTCAGTACCTTATCGGAGAGCTCGCTTATGATGAGATGGTGGACAAGCTCAGAATCGCCATCCACCAGTTTGCCAAGAGGCAGATGACCTGGTTCAGAGGGATGGAGAGAAAAGGGATTGAGATAGAGTGGAGAGAAATATAATTAAAAGTTAAAGATATGATCAAAAGAGGTTTTTTACTCGTTCTATGTATGTTGGCGGCTATGTCTGCTGCCTTTGCTCAGAAAGCGTCTGAGCTTGTGTATACAGATGCAGAGGAGTTTGCTGTCCTTATCAATCAGGGATTTGACAACACTGAGATGCGTTACTCACGCCTCCCTGCAGATTTGAAGGACCAGACCCGTAAGGCTTTATGGGATTTGGGTCTTAATTCGGCAGGTCTGGCTATCAGATTCTCATCAAATGCCAAATGTATGGGTGCCCAATGGACCCTTCTTAATAATTTCAATATGGCCCATATGCCTGGAACAGGTATCAGGGGTATCGACCTTTACACCCTCGTGGACGGTCAGTGGAAACACGTCGGTACTGCACAGCCTAACGGCAAAGAGTCACGCAATATCTTCTATCGTAACGGCGACGGTACCGAAAGGGAGTTTCTGGCATACCTTCCCCTTTATGACGGAGTGGTAAAGCTTGAGATCGGTGTCGACTCTACATCTACACTCTCTGCACCAAAAGTGGAGAAGTTCAAAAGTGCCAAACCTATAGTATTCTATGGTACAAGCATCACCCAGGGCGGATGTGCTTCACGTCCCGGTATGACATACTCCAATATTTTGGGCCGCTGGTTTGATTGCGAGACCATCAATCTTGGTTTCAGTGGCAATGCCCGTATGGACAAATCTATCCTTGAGGCCATTATGAGGGTGGATGCACAGAAATATGTAATCAACTGTCTTCCAAACTGCACTCAGCAGATAATAAAGGACTCTGCATACCATTTTATGTCCACATTGGCCAAGGAGCGACCTAATGTGACTATCTATATGGTGGAAAATGTAGAGTTTACAGACAGACACATTAACCAAAGGACAGCGAAAGACCTTGTGGAGAAGAACCAGCTTTGGTCAGACCTATACAAGCAGCTTCGCAAGGAGGGGCATAAAAATCTCAGGTATATCCCTGCCAAAGGGTATGTGGGTACAGATGATGAGCACTCTGTAGATGGGGCGCACTTCACCGACCTCGGTTTCTTGAGGATGGCCGAGACATTCAAGAAATACCTTAAGAAATAGTTAGGCTATATTGTCAAGATCCAGCAACTCATACTCTCCACCCCATAATTCCAAAAAGCGGCGGAAGTCTGAGTTGGGGATTACGGCAGTAGCTGTATTGTCATTTGGGTGGAAGCTGATATGACCCGCTTCCATCAAATCTTTGTCGAGGAAGAGTTTCACCTTTTTCTCAGGGTCATTGATCAGACCGAACAGTGACACAGAGCCAGGGGTAGTGCCGAGGCATCTCTCCATCCTCTCAGGGGAAGCAAAAGAGAGTTTCCCTTGGTGAAGTACCTTCTCAAGGTCGTGAATAGGGAGGGTTTTGTGGCATTCGATGATCACAAGATAGTGTTTGTTCCCCTTGTGATTGCGGAAGAAGAGGTTCTTGCAGTGCACTGCGTCCTCCTCTTTGCAGCATTCGGTCCAATAATCCAATGCCAGTTCTATAGTTGGGAGTGGCGGATGTTCATAAAGTTTGAAGTCAAATCCCCACTCGTTGAGTTTGTCCAATACAATTTGTCTACGTTCGATCGATTCCATAACGCAAAGGTACAATGAAAAAAGTCTTATTCCTATACCCAGCCACAACCCCACGCTCCTCGAATGCCTTCGGGTGGTTCTCTGAGAGCTTTGCCAAGTATGGGATGGAGGTGGATATCCAATTCTGGGGGGAAGATGGTACCATTCCGGGTATAGAGTCCCTTCCCAAGCCAGATGCTGTGGTGATGAGGGGGTACAACTCTACCCTTTCCCAATGGTTCGAGAATCAAGGGGTCAGAGTGGTCAATTCTACCGCCTCGATGGAGCTCTGCAGGGATAAGATAGAGACAGTCAGAGCCTTGGAGGAGGGGGGAATACCCACCCCAAGGACACTGCTTTACAGTAGTGGCTATCCGTCATGGGGTGATTTGATGGGTGATTTCTCGGGTGAACCGGTGGTGATGAAGCTCTCTATGGGCTCCAAGGGTGAGGATGTATTCCTCCTTGAGTGCGAGGAGGATTATATTGCAGCGAAGTGCTATTGCGACTCTTCGCCACTCCTTGAAGAGGGTGCAAGGGTGATGTTTCAGGAGTATATCTCCACCAGCAGGGGGAGAGATTTGAGGGTTTGGGTCATCGGAGGAGAGGTGGTAGGACATACATTGCGGAGCAATCCATCCGGTTTCAAATCGAATTTTGCCCAGGGGGGCAATGCACTATCTGTGGAGCTCCCTGCCGCTGCGTCAGATTTGGCTGTGAGGGCTGCCAATGTGTTGGGACTCGATTTTGCAGGGGTGGATATCCTCTTTGGTGGGGGAAAGTTCCCGGAGTTTCTGGTATGCGAGGTCAATGGAAACGCCGGTTTCCGTACAGCTTCTCTTCTGGGTGAGTTCGATATACCCACCGCCCTCGCTTCATTTATTGGAAAAATTTTTTAAATTTGTATAGAATATAATCCGTGAAATATGAAAAGAGTATTTACTACAATTATGGCGCTGGCTCTCGGTTTGTCGGCGTATGCGCAGGGGGGAATCTCTGCTGAGTCCCTTGCCAAGATCAAGGAGGGGTACAAGGGTACACCTGAGGAGTTGGCTCTTCGCAATGCAATAAGCAGGAATGATATCAACAAGCTGGCTGTAAATCTCGACAGCCAAGCCAATATTGATACCTATTTCTCACATAAAGTGAAGTCTAAAGGTATTTCTAATCAGGAGTCAAGCGGAAGATGCTGGCTCTTTACCGGTATGAATGTCCTAAGGGCCGAGATGATTGAGAAATACGGCATGGGTCCATTCGAGTTCTCGCAGAACTACAATTTCTTCTGGGACCAGCTTGAGAAATCCAACCTTTTCCTACAGGGGATTATCGACACAAAAAATCTCCCATCTGATGACAGAAAAGTGGATTGGCTGTTCAAGCATGCACTTGGTGATGGCGGCCAGTTTACCGGTGTATCTGATCTGATTACCAAATATGGACTTGTTCCTAAGGAGGTTATGCCTGAGACATATTCAAGCAACAATACTTCACGTATGTCCAACCTTTTGAATCTCAAACTTAAAGAGTTCGGTCTTGAACTAAGGGAGATGAAGGGTGATTCAAAGAAACTTGAGGCCCGTAAGATGGAGATGTTGTCATTCATATACAGATTTTTGGTATTAAATCTTGGCGAACCGCCTACAGAGTTTACCTGGACCATGTACAATGCGGCGGGCAAACCTGTAAGCACCAAGAAATACACTCCCAAGTCTTTCTATGATGAATATATAGGTAAGGATCTTATAAACAGTTATGTTCTCCTTATGAACGATCCTACACGTGAGTATTATAAGGTATACGAGATCGAGTATGACCGTCACCAATACGACGGCAAGAACTGGGTATATGTAAATCTCCCTATTGAGGATATCAAGGAGATGGCTATCGCTTCCATTAAAGACAGCACTATGATGTATTTCTCTTGTGATGTTGGCAAATTCTACAACAGAGAGAAAGGTATCCTTGATGTTAACTATTATGACTACGGATCATTGATGGGCACGGAGTTTGGAATGGATAAAAGGGAGAGGATTCTTACCGGAGCCAGCGGGTCATCTCACGCGATGACACTTATGGCAGTTGATTTGGATGAGAATGGTAAACCCAAAAAGTGGATGGTGGAGAATTCATGGGGTATGAGCGGATATAAAGGTCATCTTATAATGACTGATGAGTGGTTTAATGAGTACATGTTCAGATTGGTGGTGGATAAAAAATATGTTCCTGCCAAAATCTTGGATCTGTTGAAGCAGAAGCCAACTATGCTCCCACCATGGGACCCTATGTTCGCCCCTGAGAACTAAAATTTCATTTTTTGGAAAAATTTTCCTTACTTTGCGACCAAATTTGTATTTTTTAATTACTAACTAAAATTTTAAACCATGTCAGAAATTGCTTCAAAAGTTAAAGCTATCATCGTAGACAAACTAGGTGTAGATGAGAGCGAAGTTGTAGACAAAGCAAGCTTTACCAACGATCTAGGTGCTGATTCACTTGATACAGTAGAACTTATTATGGAGTTCGAAAAAGCATTCAATATCACCATTCCAGACGATGCAGCTGAAGAGATCTCAACTGTAGGTGACGCTATTAAGTATGTCGAAGAAAAATTGAAATAAATAAAATGTCTCTTAAAAGAGTAGTTGTCACTGGAATAGGGACAATAAATCCATTAGGACACAATATTGAGGAGTTTTTTTCTAACCTCGATAAAGGAACCAGTGGGGCTTGTCCGATAGACAGATTTGATGCTACCCTTTTTAAAACCAGATTTGCCTGCCAAATCAAGGATTACGATCCTGTTAAATTCGGTATCGACCGTAAGGAGTCCAGGAAGTTGGACAAGTTTACCGAGTTCGCATTGATTGCGACAGATGAGGCCATAAAGGACTCAAATTTGGATCTGGACTCGATTGACAAATCGAGAGTAGGTGTGATACTTGGTTCAGGTATTGGTGGAATAGAGACCTTATGTAATGATTTAGGGGACTATTTCGTGGGCGATGGTACGCCACGATTTGGTCCCTTTAATATTGTAAAGGTCATTACAAACATAGCCCCCGGATGGATATCTCTCAAATATGGGTTTACAGGTCCGGGATATGTTACTTCATCAGCATGTGCGTCCTCTTCTCACGCAATAATGGATGCATTCAATGCTATCAGATTGGGCAAGGCTGATGTTGTAATATCAGGTGGAGCAGAGGCACCTATCTCCGTAAATGCTATAGGAGGTTTCAACTCTGCAAGGGCACTCTCAGTACGTAACGATGATTATATGAAGGCTTCCCGTCCATTTGACGCAGGAAGGGATGGTTTTGTCATGGGTGAGGGTGCAGGGATATTGGTTTTGGAGAGTTATGATTCAGCTGTAGCCCGTGGGGCAAAAATATACGCTGAAATATGTGGCGCGGGTGTAACTACAGATGCACACCACATCACTGCTCCCCATCCTGAGGGCGATGGCGCGTTCAAAGCCATGCAACTGGCTCTTGAAGAGGCCAATATATTACCGGAAGAGGTTGATTATATCAATGCCCATGGTACCTCTACACCATTGGGAGACATTGTCGAACTTCGAGCTATCAAGAGACTCTTCGGAGAGCACGCTTACAATGTAAATATAAGCTCTACCAAATCTATGCATGGGCACTTGTTGGGTGCAGCAGGCGCTGTGGAGGCATTGGCTTGTATCCATGCCATAAATTCAGGTGTAGTGCCACCAACCATAAACTTTGAGCAGGAAGATCCCGAAATTGACTACAATTTGAACCTCACCCTGAATGTCGCTCAGAGGAGAGATGTGAATGTAGCTATAAGTAATGCCTTCGGTTTCGGAGGGCATAACTCTTGTCTTGTCTTAAGAAAAATCTGACGATTTATTTCACCAACGAATATGTTATGTGTAGTGTAGGTTTGTTGCCTGCAGCGAGGTTTCCATTTATGAATCCTTGTCTGTAGTCCTGATTGTCTACGCCGTAGTACATCTCTCCTGATGAGCTGAGCCCGTAATACATATAATAATAGTAGTCACTGTTTGAGGACTGTGTCTCATATGAGAGGATCGGACAGATATACAAGTCATCTTTTTCTGGAGAAATGTCGTCTTTCTTTATCAGTGACTGTATATACCCGGTGATCTCACAGGTGTATTTGTTCAAAGACCTGTTCATGTTTCCTTTGCTGGCATTGGTGTAGATCTCCGGTAGAGGCATAAGGTAGTTTATGCTACCTTCCACATCGTTGTATACGCAAGGGAATATCTGCTGAGGATATATATTAGTGTAATCCTCATATTTTGCAGGGTCGAATTCGTATGGGAATTCAAGGGCAGCACGTGAGATGATCACACTCTCTTTAGTGAAGCCGTTCTGGCTTATCCAAGTGTCCAGAATGTTTTTAAGGTCAGCAGCCTTGATTTTAGGCTTGACTCCATCGATTGATTGGATAGGGAGCTGCTCTGACACCTGATCATTTGCCAAATTGCCGGAAGAGGTTTGGAGTGTGTTTAGTGCGTGTGTGTATCCAAGAGAGTATGTCTCCATAGTATCTTTTCTGTAGAATCCTCTTTGGGGATCTGTGAGGTAATATCTTAGATAGATAGTGGCACCACCAACGATGCTGTAGTTGATTCTACCTTCACCTGGATTCAATTCAGGGGTATCGGTGGTGAAATACAGACCTTTTATTCTTTCCATGAATAGGGCGGCGCTGTCATACTCAGCGGTAGATGTGGCGAGCAATTCGCGGCCAAATTCGTGTGAAAGGTAGATTTTGATGGAGTCGTCACCAAAGAACACAGGGGAGCCTACACTGACAGGCGTAGGGTAGTAGTCGTCAGGGGTGATCGACTTGTTGAACAACTTGAGTGAATCAAGGTCTGATTTGAGTTTGTAGATGTAAATGTTCTGAGGGATACCTCTCTGGTCATCATTGAGTACTGATACCGAGTCGATGCCCATATAGAGATAGATGGACTGGAGTTCAGGATTGATGCCAAGGTAGGTGGAGTCTCCAAATGTGGAGATGTTTGTGGCAAATCCGCCGGAGCTGTATCCGAATGTTTCATCATTCAGATATCCGAATGTCATATAGGATGTATTGTATCCGTGGATACTGTCGAGTGCGGCAGTGGTTACAGGTACCTCAAATTCTGCACTATGGACTCTAAGTACAAAATCATCAGGTACAAACTGGCCACCCAGCCCTTTGTCAGTCTCGATACAAGAAGTATATACAAAAAATGTGGATAATAGTAATGCTAAAAATACAATGGATCTCTTACTCGACATCGCCGCTATTCTTTATAAATTGGTCGTAGAAAATGTTATATCTCTGTATGCATTCTTGATTGGTCTGGTCAAATTTCTCAAAAGGAAGTGTGGGCAACCCCTTCTCAGTTGTATAATCCACAAGTTCCGAGTTGATGCTCTCTTCACCCATAATAACGCCGTCAGCATACTGAATCGCAAGTTTTGCAAGATTTATGCCATTGGGCTCTGCAAGAACATCCAAATCTTTAGCCTTAACACCGTTCATCAGAATCTTCTCTTTGATGTCCTGGCTGAAGGTCTGGTCCAGATGTTCGTTGTAAAGTGTAAGCACCACTTTGGTATCTGCAAAAATAGGGTCCTCAGAGTAGGCCTTTTTCAGATATATGGGGAGAATGTGTGATATCCAGCCTTGACAATGGATGATGTCTGGTTTCCATCGTAGTTTCTTTACAGTTTCAAGAATTCCTCTTGCAAAAAAGGCAGCCCTCTCATCATTGTCTTCAAACAACTTGCCCTCCGCATCGGCGTAGACGAACTTCCTGTGGAAGTAGTCCTCGTTGTCGATGAAGTAAACCTGCATTCTGGCAGCAGAGATGGAAGAGACTTTGATAACCAATGGACGATCGATATCGTTCACTACGATATTCATACCTGATAAACGGATCACTTCGTGCAATTGATTGCGTCTTTCATTTATGCAGCCGTAACGAGGCATAAAAGAACGAATCTCTTTCCCGCTCTCTTGGATCCCTTGCGGAAGATATCTGCCGATTAGTGATATCTCGGATTCCGGAAGATATGGAAATATCTCAGAATTCACGAACAAGACTCTTTTAGGTTCTTTCATTTTACTGGAGGTTTAGTTATTATTCAATAAGCCGTACAAAGATACGAAAAATTTTTTTGATAATTTGTTTTAATTATCTTTGAACTTCCATATTTTGTTTTCATGGGTAAAAAAGAGAGTAAAATTTTATTTAGAAGGCTGATACATTCCTACTTATCGTCGGTGATAAGTATCAGTTTGGTGTTGTTCCTGGTAGGTATAGCGGGTATAATTGCAGCAAACGCAAAAGGTGTATCCGATTTCTTCAAGGAGAACATAACTGTCTCTGCCATAATGAATATTGAGGTCAGTGAGGTGGAGGCTGAGGGTGTTGCCAAAAAGCTCTCAAAGAAAAAATATGTGAAATCGGTGGATATTGTCTCGAAGGAGCAGGGAGTCAGAGAGATGAAGGAGATTCTGGGGGAAGATTTTCTGGATGTGTTTGAGACAAATCCGATCCCCGTCTCTCTCGATATCCAGGTCAATGCAGAGTACTTCTCAAAGGATAGTCTCGCTATGATTCAGAAAGACCTGTCGAAGGATTCAATGATTGCAGAGGTGGTATATCAGGATTCGCTGGTAGATCTTCTGAATGCAAACCTTGAGAAGATAGGTCTGGTATTGGGAATCTTTATTCTCCTCCTGATGTTTATCTCGTTCGTGCTGATCAACAACACGGTGAGACTCAATGTGTACTCCAAACGTTTCACTATTCACACCATGAGGCTGGTGGGTGCCACAAAAGGCTTTATATGCAAGCCTTTTGCGGGGCAGGCATTCTTCCAGGGGATGATATCATCTTCTATTGCCGTTCTGGCCCTTATCGGTGTGATGTATGTGGTGAGAAATGAGTTCAATCAGCTGTTTGTACTGCTTGATATGAAGGTGTTGGGTATGGTTTTGCTGGGTGTGATTCTGATTGGAGTTCTGATATGTGTACTAAGTACAGTAATTGTGGTCAGAGGTATGGTTTCCCTGACAAATGATGATTTATATTATTAGTGTTTATGGATAAATTTGCATTGCCTAAGAAGAATTTTCTTCTGATTCTCATAGGTTTGGGTATAATGGTTTTGGGGTATATCCTCCTCTCTGGAGGTGGATCGGATGACCCTAATGTCTTCAATTATGAGATGTTCGATTTCAGAAGACTTGTGTTAGCCCCTTTGGTAATCCTTGCAGGATTCGGTTTTGAGATGTATGCTATAATGAAAAAACCTAAGAAATAATGAGTTGGTTAGAAGCTGTAATTTTGGGATTTGTACAGGGATTGACAGAGTTTCTCCCTGTCAGCAGTAGTGGTCACCTTACCTTGGTTAAAGAGCTTTTCGGTATAGACTCCTGCAATTTGAGTTTTGAGGTGGCTGTTCATGCCGCCACTGTATTGAGTACCATTGTGGTTTTCAGGAAGACTATTTGGGATCTTATAAAGGGGGTCTTCAAATTTGAGTATAATTCCCAGACAGAGTATGTCCTTAAGATAGCTGTCTCTATGATCCCTATTCTGATTGTGGGGGTATTCTTTAAAGATTATGTAGAGCAGATTTTCGGTTCGGGGGCTTTGGTTGTAGGTATAATGCTTATGGTGACAGCCCTACTCCTTACGGTCAGTGATTATGTTACCAAGAAGAGGGCCAGGAAAGCGGTCAATGGTGAGGAAGTTGGTAAAGAGGTTGGCTATAAAGAGGCAGTCATTATCGGTCTGGCCCAGTCAGTGGCAGTACTTCCAGGACTTTCCCGTTCAGGTTCGACTATCGCTACAGGTCTCCTTTGTGGTGTAAAGAAGAGTTCGATGGCCCAGTTCTCATTCCTTATGGTTCTTGTCCCCATTTTGGGAGAGGCATTTCTGGAGCTTGTCAGTGGTGAGTTCTCTGTAGGAGCTTCCGGCATATCCGGCACTGCCCTTGCATTGGGTTTTGTCTCGGCATTTGTATCCGGTTTTATCGCATGCAAATGGATGATCAATATAGTCAAGAAGGCTAAACTTATCTACTTCGCCATCTATTGTGCTTTGGCGGGTCTGTTGTCCATTATATTGTCTGTATGCTAAAAGATTTGTACTATTTCGTATCGGATGTCCATTTGGGGCTTCGTGCTTCGGATGCTTCGGAGGTGGAGAAGAGATTTTTGGGTTTTCTGGATTCCCTTCCTGAAAATACCAGGGCGCTCTATCTTTTGGGGGATATTTTTGATTTCTGGTACGAGTACAAATATGTGATACCCAGAGGGCATACAAGGGTTCTTGGGAGACTTGCCGCATTGGTGGACAGAGGGGTGGATGTCTATTTTTTCAAGGGGAATCACGACATTTGGGCATACAATTACTTTGAGACTGAGTTGGGGATAAAGGTTCTGGAGCAGCCTTATGTGGTGGAGATTGAGGGGAAGAGATTCTGTTTGGGGCATGGTGACGGATTAGGTTATACCCCTTTCGGATTCAAGATTATGAGGTGGATATTCCACAACAGATGCATCCAGTCCCTTTTCAGTACTTTGCACCCCCGTCTCGCTTTTGGTTTGGGTTATACCTGGTCGAAGAATTCCCGTCTGGCAAATGGCAACGATGCCCAGCAGTACGTTTTCAAGGGTAAGGATGAACCCATTTGCAAATATGCTTCGTCGTATCCGCAACCGGTCGATTATTTTATATTCGGACATTTTCACACCCCTGCGCAGATCGACTTGGAGAGTGGCGCCAGACTCTATATCCTGGGTGATTGGGTGAATGGGTGCGAGTATATAAGTTTTGATGGCCAGACCATCTCTTTCAATAAAGGTTTTTCTGAATAAAGTCTTTTTTGGGTGATACCGCCGGAGTGGGTGGCAGTTTTCCGAATATCGATACGTACAGGTAGTTGAACTCACCCCTCTGATAGATCTGGATAAGCTCTTCAAGCTCTTTGTCCTGGCCAAATCTGTCATATGGTGTTTTCAGGTCGGCCCCGAACATTTTTGCTATACCTTGCCAGAATCCTGCGGCAGCCCTTCCTCTGTAGTCCTTGATTATGTAGAATGATGTAAGCCCCAATTCTCTGTCTATGAGTCTGAGAAGCATTCTTCCCTGGGAGAAAGTGAGTTTGCGGAGTGGGGTCTCGAATGTTTTGAACAGATCTTTTTCGTATTGTTTCAGATACTTTTCCCTCTCCATCTTGGAGAGGTCGTGTGTGGCCATATATCTGTCTGCCTCAGCCCTCTTCTCCTTTGCCACTAAAGCATATGGGTAGGTCTTGGCGAAATTGTGCACGGTTTTGTAGTATTTTCTCCACTCTTTCCCCTTTTTTCTCTTGGTCTTCTCCCTGTATTTCTTGTAGGCGGGTGCGATGTCGGCGTGATATATGGTATCCTTTCCCTCTATGGAGTAGAGCATAAATTCAGATTTGTCCTGCCCTTTCATCAGGAGAGGCAGAATGAGAGTGGTGATTATGAGACAAATTTTCTTCATAATAGGACAAAGGTAAAGAAAAGTAGTTATTTTTGTCTTATGAAAAAGATTTTACCATTAGTATTGTTGTTCATCTCTGCCTCAGTTTTTGGGCAGAATGAAGCTGCTATTGCAGCAAAAGCAGATTCTCTGCATAAAGTGTTCTTTACCATTGATACACACAATGATTATGCCATTTATGCGTGTCACCCCGACGCCGAAGACTATTCGGTGGAGAAGGGTCAGGTCTCTTTCCCTATGATGGTGGAAGGTGGGCTCGATGCGAGTGTTTTCGCCATCTATATGGGCCAGGCGGGCCGTTCGGAGGATTCTCTCAAATTGGCTGTGGAGTATGGTGTGAGGGAGGTGACTCTTTTTAAGGAGTTTGTAAAACAGTTCAGTGATTATGTGGAGATAGCCTACTCTGCGGATGATCTTTTGAGAATTAAGAGTGAGGGGAAAAAGGCTGTTCTTCTCTCATTGGAGAATGCATATATGTTGGGTAAGGATATCTCAAATGTGCAGATGTTCTACGATTTGGGTATCCGTCTTATCACATTGTGCCATTTCGGAGACAATGATGTGTGTGATTCTGCCAATGGTTCCAAGGATGAGTGGGGTGGTTTGTCCCCTTTTGGTGAGCAGGTGGTAAAAGAGATGAACAGGTTGGGTATGATTGTCGATTTGTCACACTGTTCGAGAACTACTGTGTATGACTGCTTGAAACTTAGTACAGCTCCAGTGGTGGCTTCTCACTCAGGTGTGTACAATTATAAAGCAATTCCAAGAAACCTTACAGATCCGGAGATGCTCAAAATTGCTGCTAAGGATGGTTATATCGGACTCCCTGCCGGTCGTTATTTCTTGTCACACAAGCCTAAAAAGGAGTTGACAGTAGCCAATATTGTCGATCATGTGGATTATGTGAAAAATCTTGTGGGTAAGGAGTATATCGGCCTCGGTACAGATTTTGACGGTGGTGCAGGTGTTCCAGGCTTTGAGAATATGTCAAAAGTGAAGGAGGTGACTAAAGAGATGCTCAGAAGGGGGTATACAGATGAGGAGATAGAGTGTTTCTGGGGCAAGAACTTTATCAGGGTATTTAGAGCGGTAGAGGCAAAAAAAGAGAATTAAAATGATACATGGAAAGAAAGTAGTGGTGGTAATGCCTGCTTACAATGCGGAAAAGACATTGGAGCAGACTTATCGTGAAATCCCGATGGATGTGGTGGATGAAGTTATCCTTACTGATGACCACAGTCGTGATGAGACTGTGCAGAAGGCAAAAGAGTTGGGGATAAAGGAGGTGCTTGTCCATGAGAGGAATAAAGGCTATGGTGGCAATCAGAAAACCTGTTATAACCGTGCACTTGAACTTGGGGCAGATATTGTGATTATGGTCCATCCAGACTATCAGTATACACCCAAACTCATAGAGTCGATGGCGTATATCATTGCCAATGATGTCTATCCTGTGGTGTTTGCTTCCAGAATTTTGGGAAAAGGTGCCAGAAAAGGTGGGATGCCCCTTGTCAAATATGTTGCAAACAGGATATTGACCTTTACACAGAATGTGTTGATTAACCAGAAGCTGTCAGAGTATCATACAGGTTACAGGGCTTTCTCGGCAGAGGTGCTCCGTTCAATAGATTACAATGTGTGCAACGACGACTTTATCCTCGACAATGAGATGGCTGCCCAGATCTTTTATAAGGGGTATGAGATAGGTGAGGTCACCTGTCCTACCAAGTATTTTGATGATGCCTCATCCATCAATTTGTGGAGGAGTTCAGTTTATGGAATAGGGGTGTTGAGGGTGTCATTGGTATACAGATTGTGCAAATGGGGTCTGATGAGGTCCAAATTATTCAACAAGTAGTGTGTTAAGGAGGGGGGCAGATATATTGTTGAAGAATCCCAGTGGGAATCTTTTTGTGCAGCTGATAAGATATTTTGTGTCTGGAGGGGTGGCATTCGTGGTGGATGCTTCCCTTTTGTATGTGTTGACGGAGTGGCTTGGCTTCCATTATTTGTTGTCTACAGTTATAAGTTACTCTGTCGGTTTGGTTATCACCTACCTGTTCAGCATTTTATGGGTGTTTGACAACAGGTCTGTGGAGAATAAGGTGGTGGAGTTCTCTGTCTTTGCCTCAATCGGGGTAATGGGCTTAGGGCTGACATCCCTTTTTATGTGGCTGTTCACTTCCAAGTGTGGTTTCCACTATATAGTGTCCAAGATTATAACGACTGTAATCGTGTTTGTCTGGAATTTTGTAGCGAAAAAACTTTTGCTTTTTAGAAAGAGGAGATAATATGAACAAGAGGAATATATTGATACAGGTTTGTATCGTGATTTTTGGTGCGTTGCTTTTTTTGCCCGGTTTGGGCGGAGTGAGGCTTTTTGATTGGGATGAGATCAATTTTGCTGAGTCTGCCAGAGAGATGCTCCTTACCGGAGACCTTCTTAATGTGCAGATAAATTTTGAATCGTTCTGGGAGAAACCGCCACTCTTCATATGGATGCAGGCCTTGTGTATGAAGATATTCGGAGTGGGGGAGATGGCTGCACGGCTCCCTAATGCGATCGCGGGAATAGTAACCATGCTGGTCCTTTTCAATATTGGAAGAAGGGCTGGAGGTGAGAGGTTTGGCCTCTTGTGGACATTGCTCTATGTGGCATCGTTCTTCCCTTTCTTCTATTTCAAATCTGGTATCATTGACCCTTGGTTCAACCTCTTTATCTTCCTTGGGATCTATTTTTTTAGCAAGTATGCAGACCCTCTGCAGAGGGGTAAAATGGGGCAGAATGCAGCGTTGTCTGCGATGTTTATCGGGCTGGGAATATTGACCAAAGGTCCTGTTGCATTCCTTATTTTTGTCCTCACTTTTGCCGTTTATCTCGTGGTAAAAAGGTTCAAATTTGAGTTCAGGTGGAAGGATGTTGCCCTCTATTCTGTGGTCCTCTGTGTGGTGGGTGGAGCATGGTTCATATTGCAGATTGCTACTGGCCATTATTCTATTATTCAGGATTTTATATTGTATCAGATAAGACTGTTTCAGACTCAGGATGCTGGGCACGGAGGGTTCCTTTTGTACCACTTCGTGATATTGTTTTTCGGTGTTTTTCCTGCCTCAATATTGGCGCTGCCTGTCTTCAGGAGAAGAGTGCTTGAAGGGGAGAAAAATCGCGATCTTGCCGAGCTTTTCCGTTGGTGTATGATTAGTTTCTGGGTAGTGCTTATCCTCTTTACTATAGTGAGGACAAAGATTATACACTACTCCTCTTTCTGTTATTTCCCTCTCACCTTTATGGCAGCATACTCGGTGTCGAAGATGTTGGATGGAGAGATCAGATACAAGAGGTGGATGTCGGTGTGCATTATTGCTATAGCCTCCATTTTCGGATTGGTGATAACAGCTCTTACCCTTTTTGACAGGTTTAAGGAGCATATATATCCGCTGGTAGAGGATCCATATACCCTCAAAAGTATGGGGGCGACATCTGAGTGGATTGGTTTCGAGCCTATTATAGGTGTGGTGTTGATAGTGTGCGCTGTGGTTTTCTGTATCAGATTCCGTAAGAGGGCTTCAGTCGCAAATCTCTCCATTTTGTGTGCAGGTACCATATTTTTCATCTTTACCACCATGCTCTTCGCTGTGGATGAGGTGGAGAAATACAGTCAGGCCCCTGCTATCGAGTTCTATATTGACCGTCAGGGTGAGGATTGCTATATATATCCTATGGAGAAGAGTTATGCCCATTACTTCTATTCTGCCCGCCAGCCTGAGAACAGTTGTGCGGACAGGGAGTGGCTTGCTACCGGTGATATTGACAAATCTTGCTATTTTGTGGTTAAAAATGATCCGAAAAAGATACAGGAACTGATCGATGTGGTAGAAGATGAGGTGAAATTATACGAGGAAAACGGGTTCGTTTTTTACGTCAGACACCCAAGACCAAAAGTGCAGTTTTGAAAAATCTTTCATTTTTCTAACTAACTGAAAAAGCCCAATTTGGGTATCAAAATTTCGTGTCAAAAATATTCAAAAAAAGCACGAAAAAAGTTTGTATTTCAAAAATATTTCATACCTTTGCATCCCTGTTAAAAGGGCGAATTATGTTTAGTCGCCTGACACACAGGGAGTTAAATAAGTTTGTATTATAGTTTAAACTTTATAGAACAATGTTACAACCTAAAAAAACAAAGTTTAGAAGGCAGCAAAAAGGTCGCATGAAAGGAAATGCTCACAGAGGAGCAGAACTTGCATTCGGATCTTTTGGTATTAAAACCCTAGAGGCTTGTTGGCTAACTGGTCAGCAAATTGAGGCTGCCCGTCAGGCGGTAGTTCGTTACATGAAACGTGAAGGTCAAATTTGGATCCGCGTATTCCCTGACAAACCTTACACTAAGAAACCAGCTGAAGTACGTATGGGTAAAGGTAAAGGTGCTCCTGAAGGATTTGTTGCACCAATCACCCCTGGTCGTATGCTTATCGAAGCTGAAGGAGTTCCATTGGAGATCGCTAAAGAGGCTCTTCGTCTTGGTGCTCAAAAGTTGCCCGTAACTACTAAGTTTGTAGTACGTAGAGATTATGTTGAATAGTAAATTGGAGGAGACACAAATGAAAACAAGTGAAATTCGTGAAATGTCGGTTAATGATCTACGTGATCGCGTTGCTACCGAAAAAGCAAATTTGGTTCAACTTCAAATGAACCACGCTATCTCCCCAATGGAGGATACTTCAAAGATTAAAAAAGCGAAAAAAGATATCGCTCGTATGCTAACAGTTCTTGCTGAAGCTGAAAAAAACGAAAAGTAGTTTATGGAAAGAAATTTACGCAAAGAAAGAATCGGGGTTGTGGTAAGCAATAAGATGGATAAAACTATCGTTGTTGCCGTTAAAAGAAAAGAAAAACACCCCATTTACGGTAAATTCGTAAATAAAACCACCAAATTTGTTGCACAAGACGACAAAAACGTGTGCGACGAAGGTGATACAGTACGCATTATGGAGACTCGTCCTTTGAGCAAAACCAAATGCTGGAGATTAGTAGAAATCGTAGAAAAAGTTAAATAAGCTATGATACAACAAGAAACACGTTTACAAGTAGCTGATAACAGCGGCGCAAAAGAGGTACTCTGCATCAGAGTTCTTGGTGGTACTCGCCGTCGTTATGCTGGTGTAGGTGACAAGATCGTTGTTGCCGTTAAAAGCGCAATCCCTGGTGGAGATGCAAAAAAAGGTACAGTGTCAAAAGCTGTAGTGGTTCGCACTAAAAAAGAGATTCGTCGCGCTGACGGTTCTTATATCCGTTTTGATGACAACGCATGTGTGCTATTGAACAACCAAGGTGAGGTTCGTGGTACCCGTATCTTTGGCCCTGTGGCTAGAGAGTTGCGTGATAACTATATGAAGATTGTCTCTTTGGCACCTGAAGTACTATAATAATAAGGAGTATTGATATGAATAAGAAATTACATATTAAAAAAGGAGACATCGTTTACGTTAACGCTGGAAACGACAAAGGTAAAACCGGTAAAGTCCTTTCAGTAAACAAAAAAGATGATCGCGCTATTGTTGAAGGTATCAACATGGTTAGCAAACATACTAAACCTAATGCTAAGAATACTCAAGGCGGTATTGTTAAACAAGAAGCTGGTGTTCACATTTCCAACCTTCAGGTAGTTGACCCTGCTAAAGGTGGTCCTACTAAGATCGGTCGCCGTGTAGGTGAAAAAGGGAAATTGGTTCGTTACGCTAAAAAATCTGGAGAGGAGATTAAGTAATGGCAAAGAAAGCAGAACAAATGGGAGGTCAACAAGTAGTAGCAGGTTATGTTCCTACCCTTCAGAAGAAATATAAAGAAGAGATCGTTGCTAAGCTAATGAAGGACTTCGGTTTCGCTACCGTTATGCAAGTTCCAAAGCTTGAGAAGATCACTATCAACCAAGGTCTTGGTATCGCTACAGGTGATAAAAAACTTATCGACGTAGCTCAAGCTGAGTTGACAGCTATCACTGGTCAGAAAGCAGTAGCAACTTACTCAAGAAAAGACATCTCTAACTTCAAACTTCGTAAAGGTATGCCTATCGGAGTTAAAGTTACTCTTCGTGGTGCTAAGATGTATGAGTTCCTTGAGAGACTTATCGCAGTGTCACTACCTCGTATCAGAGACTTCAACGGTATCAACGAGAAGATGGACGGTAAAGGTAACTACACTCTAGGTATCAAAGAGCAAATTATCTTCCCTGAAATAGATATTGATAAAATTTCCAAAGTTCTTGGTATGGAGATTACTTTCGTAACTTCAGCTACTAAAGATGAAGAGGCTTATGCTCTTCTTAAAGAATTTGGATTGCCTTTTAAGAACAAAAAATAATAATAGGTATATATGGCAAAAGAATCAATGAAGGCACGCGAAGTAAAACGCGCAAAACTATGTGCCAAATATGCAGAGAAACGTAAAGCGTTGAAAGAAGCTGGTGACTGGGCTGCTTTGGACAAACTTCCTAAAAACTCATCACCTTGCCGTCAACATAACCGTTGCTCTTTGACCGGTCGTCCAAAAGGTTATATGCGTATTTTTGGCATCAGCCGTATTCAGTTCAGAGAGATGGCTTCTAAAGGCCTTATCCCTGGAGTAAAGAAAGCAAGTTGGTAAACTACTAATTAAATTTATTAATAACATTGGATATCGGGCATCAATAGATGTCGGATTCTATTAAAAACTAAAAAAATCATGACTGATCCAATTGCAGATTATTTGACAAGAGTCAGAAATGCTTATCTCGCAGGTCACAAGATCGTTGAGATTCCAGCATCAAAAATGAAAGCTGAGATCACCCGTATTCTTCATGAGAAGGGTTATATTCTTAGCTACAAAATGGTTGAAGGTACCCCTTACAACACCATTAAAATTGCGTTGAAATACCATCCTGAAACTAAAAAGGCTGCTATTAAGAAAATCCAACGCATCTCTACCCCAGGTCTTAGAAAATATGTTGGCGTAGAAGATATGCCTCGCGTATTGAACGGCCTAGGTATCGCTATTCTTTCTACTTCTAAAGGCGTTATGTCTGATAAAGAGGCTAGAGATTTGAATATCGGTGGTGAAGTAATTTGTTACGTTTATTAATGAATATTTAAAAACTAGAAATAATGTCAAGAATTGGAAAATTACCTGTAAACCTGCCAAAAGGTGTCACTGTTACAGTTGACGCTGAAAACGTGGTATTGGTTAAAGGCCCTCTTGGAGAGTTGTCTCAAAAAGTACATTCAGACATCAAAGTCTCTGTTGAGGGAGATGTCCTTAAAGTAGAACGCCCCACAGATCAACCTCGTCACAGATCTATGCACGGTCTTTATCGCGCTTTGATCAAAAACATGGTAGTAGGTGTATCTGAAGGTTTTGTTATTAAACAAGAACTTGTAGGTGTTGGTTACCGTGTAGAAGCTAAAGGTCAAATCCTTGAGATGAACCTTGGTTTCTCTCATGACATTCACTTCGAACTTCCAAAAGAAGTTAAAGGCGAAGCTGAAGCAGTTAAGAAAGGCCAAAACCCTGTCCTAGTTCTTAAGTCTCACGATAAACAGCTTCTAGGAATGGTTGCTGCTAAGATTCGCTCATTGCGTAAACCAGAGCCTTACAAAGGTAAAGGTATCAAGTTTGTTGGTGAACAACTTCGTCGTAAAGCCGGTAAATCGGCCAGCGCTAAATAATAAAGGAGGAGATTTATGGCTATTACTAAAATTGAAAGAAGACAAAGAATCCGTTATCGTATCCGTAAAGTGGTTAACGGAACTCCTGAACAACCAAGAATGTCAGTGTTCAGAAGTAACAAAAATATCTACGTTCAGTTTATCGACGATGTTAACGGCGTAACCCTAGTATCAGCTTCATCACTAGATAAATCTTTGGTAGAAGAGGTAAAAGGTAAAACTGCTAGTCAAGTAGCAGAACTTGTAGGTAAACTTGCTGCTCAAAAAGCGATTGAAAAAGGCATTTCAGCTGTTTCATTCGACCGTAGCGGTTATCTATATCACGGAAGAGTTAAATGTTTAGCAGATGCTGCTCGTGAAGGCGGCCTTAAATTCTAATACAGCTATGGCAGATATCAATGTAAAGAAAGTAAAAACCACTGATCTTGAATTGAAAGACAGATTGGTTGCAGTTCAAAGAGTTACCAAGGTAACTAAAGGTGGACGCCACTTCAGCTTCGCTGCAATCGTAGTTGTAGGTGATGAGAAAGGCGTTGTTGGTTACGGTCTAGGTAAAGCTAACGAGGTAACTACAGCAATCTCAAAAGGTATTGAGGATGCTAAGAAGAATCTAGTTAAGATTCCTCTAATCAAAACCACCATTCCACACGAGCAATCGGCTAAATTTGGTGGTGCAAGAGTATTCATGAAACCTGCAGCTCCTGGTACCGGTGTTAAAGCGGGTGGTGCGATGCGTGCAGTGTTTGAATCAGTAGGTATTCACGACGTATTGGCTAAATCAAAAGGTTCGTCTAACCCTCACAACCTAGTTAAAGCTACTGTAGCTGCTTTGGTTGAGATGCGTGACGCTTACACTGTAGCTGGTCTTCGTGGTATTCCTATGTCAAGAGTATTTAAAGGTTAAGGAGGAATTAGCTATGTCAAAAGTAAGAGTTACACAAATCAAAAGTAAAAACGGTGCAACCCAAAAACAGATCGCTAACCTAGCATCTCTAGGTATCCACCGTATGCATCATACTGTAGAACTAGAACTAACCCCTGTAACCCAAGGTATGATTCAAAAAGTTCTACATCTTGTAAAAGTTGAAGAAATTTAAAGGAGGAGAAAAAGATGAAACTACACAATTTACAGCCTGCTGCAGGCGCAAATGGAAGAGAAAAACGTCTAGGTAGAGGTGAAGGCTCAGGTCACGGCGAGCAATCAGGTCGCGGTCACAAGGGTGCAAAATCACGCTCAGGTTATTCTCGTAAGAAAGGTTTCGAAGGTGGTCAAATGCCTATCCAGAGACGCCTCCCTAAATTTGGCTTCAAAAACCCTACAAGAGTAGAATACAAAGCTGTTAACCTTTCTACTATTCAAGCTCTTAGCGAGAAATACAACATCACTTACATCGGTGTTGACACTCTTCTAGAGGCTGGTCTAGTATCTAAGAATGACAATGTAAAAATTCTTGGTAACGGTGAATTGAAATCAAAATTGGAAATCGTTGCTAATGCTTTCTCTAAAACAGCTATCGCTAAAATTGATGCTGTAGGTGGTAAAGCTTCAATAATGTAATTCTAATGAAAAGATTTATCGAAACCATAAAGAATATCTTCAAGATTGAGGAGCTGCGCACAAGAATCGTGTATACAATTCTTCTGCTTCTAGTGTATCGTCTTGGTAGCTATGTAGTGCTTCCAGGTATCGATCCTACCCAGCTTGCAAACTTGAAGAGCCAAGCATCAACCGGTTTGTTGGGCTTGCTCGATATGTTCTCGGGTGGAGCTTTCGGTAATGCTTCTATTTTTGCTCTGGGTGTAATGCCCTATATCTCTGCGTCGATCGTTATTCAGCTTCTTGGAGTAATGGTTCCTTATTTCCAAAGAATGCAAAGAGAAGGTGAGAGCGGACGTAGAAAGATGAACCAATGGACTCGCTATCTGACCATCGTGATTCTCCTTCTTCAAGGACCTGCATATATTACCAATATGCATGCACAATTGCCAGCTTCAGCGTTCCTAGTATCTGGTTTCTCATACAATATTTTTGCTACTTTGGTGCTCATCGCTGGTACGATGTTCATCATGTGGTTGGGTGAGCGCATTACCGATCGCGGCTTAGGTAATGGTATCTCTCTAATCATTATGGTAGGTATTATCGCACGTCTTCCTTTCGCATTGTTTGCAGAGGCTGCTCAAAGATTTAGTCAGACTAACGGTGGTATCCTTATGTTTATCATCGAGATCCTAATTCTTTTCTTCATCTTCGTGGCATCAATTGCATTGGTTCAAGGCGTTAGAAGAATACCTGTACAGTATGCAAAAAGAGTAGTTGGTAATAAACAATATGGTGGAGTTCGCCAATATATCCCATTGAAGATCAATGCGGCAGGTGTAATGCCTATTATCTTCGCTCAGGCTATTATGATGTTCCCTCTACTTCTTGCACGTTTCGACGCTTCAAGAGGTTTGGCTGCAACATTGAGCGACTTCACAGGTTTCTGGTACAACTTTATCTTCGCATTCCTTGTAATTGTATTCACTTACTTCTATACAGCAGTTACAGTGAATCCAAATATGATGGCTGAGGAGATGAAGAAAAACGGTGGCTTCATCCCTGGTGTAAAACCTGGTAAGAAGACAGCTGAGTACCTTGATGCAGTTATGACCCGTATCACCTTGCCAGGTTCTATTTTCTTGGCTATCGTGGCGATTCTACCTGCATTCGCGATGATGTTTGGGATAAATAACCAGTTCGCCCAATTCTACGGAGGAACATCATTACTTATCCTTGTAGGAGTAGTGCTTGATACGCTACAGCAGATTGAATCATATTTGCTAATGCGTCACTACGACGGTTTGATGAAAACAGGACGTCTAAAAGGACGTTCAGGAATGTAAGCCCTTTGATTTAGACTGTTATGATTAGAACAAAAACCGCAGAAGACATTGAGATTCTAAGAGAGAATGCTCTTTTGGTATCAAAGACATTGGCAGAGGTAGGAAAGCATATAGCTCCCGGTGTGACTACAATGGAGCTTGACAGAATCGCAGAAGCTTTCATCCGTGACAATGGCGCGATCCCAGGTTTTCTCGGTTACGGCGGCTTCCCTTATACACTTTGTATCTCTGTTAATGATGTAGTGGTTCATGGTTTTCCATCAAGCTACGTACTTAAGGAGGGGGATATAGTATCAGTGGACTGCGGTACGATATATAAAGGTTTCTATGGTGATTCAGCATATACCTTTCCTGTAGGGGAGGTAGATGCTGAGACCCAGAAGCTTCTGGATGTCACTAAAGAATCTTTGTACAAAGGGATTGAAAAGGCTGTGGCTGGAAACAGAGTAGGCGATATAGGATACGCTATCCAAAGCTATTGCGAAAGTTTCGGTTTTTCAGTGGTTCGTGAGATGGTAGGACACGGAATCGGCAAGAATATGCACGAGTCTCCAGAGGTTCCCAATTACGGACTATCAGGAAGAGGCAAGAAGCTTTCAGAAGGGATGGTAATCTGCATAGAGCCTATGATCAATGCTGGAGGAAGATCTATTTATCTGCACGACGATGGCTGGGCAGTAAGTACCTCTGACAAGAAAAATTCAGCACACTTTGAACTCATGCTCGCAATAAGAAAAGGTGAAGCAGATGTTCTATCAACATTTGATTATATTGAAGGTAAGAAAAACTATTAAATAATTATAAGGACTTTTAACTATGCCAAGACAATCTGTTATAGAGGTAAATGGTACTATTATCGAGGCATTACCCAACACTATGTTTAGGGTAGAGTTGGATAATGGTCAGGTGATACTAGCTCACACATCGGGCAAGATGCGTTTGCACAATATCCGCATTCTGCCAGGGGACAAAGTGAGAGTCGAAATGTCTCCTTATGATTTAACCAAAGGAAGAATTTCTTTCAGACACAAATAAAAACTTTACAACAATGAAAGTAAAAGCATCCATCAAAAAGCGTAGCGAAGATTGCAAAATCGTAAAACGTAAAGGGCGTTTGTATGTTATCTGCAAAAAGAACCCTAAATTCAAAATGCGCCAAGGATAATTTTAATTTGTAAAAACAAAAAATAAGATAAGAATATGGCACGTATAGCCGGAGTTGATTTACCAAAAAACAAACGTGGAGAGATAGGTTTGACCTATATCTTCGGTATTGGTCGCAGTTCTGCTCAAAAAATCCTTACCGATTGCGGTATCGACTGGAGCACTAAAGTATCAGAGTGGAACGATGATCAGATCGCTGCAATCAGAGCAAAAATCTCTGAAGAGTACAAAATTGAAGGAGAACTTCGTTCTTCTATCCAGATGAACATTAAACGACTAATGGACGTAGGATGCTACAGAGGTATCCGTCACCGTATCGGTCTTCCTGTTCGTGGCCAAAGCACCAAAAACAATGCTCGTACACGTAAGGGTAGAAAGAAAACAGTCGCAAACAAGAAAAAAGCAACTAAATAATAAGAGCTGATTATGGCAAAGAAAACATCAACATCTAGTAAGAAAAGAGTTGTTAAAGTTGATGCTTATGGTCAAGCACACATCTCTTCAACTTTTAACAATGTGATTGTAACATTAACCAACAGCTTGGGTCAAGTTATTAGTTGGTCTTCAGCAGGTAAAATGGGCTTCAGAGGTTCTAAAAAGAACACTCCTTATGCTGCTCAGGTAGCTGCTGCTGATGCTGCAAAAGTGGCATATGATCTAGGTTTGCGTAAGATTAAAGCATACGTTAAAGGTCCAGGTGCAGGTCGTGAGTCTGCTATCCGTACTATCCACGGTGCTGGTATCGAAGTGACTGAAATCGTTGACGTTACTCCACTTCCACACAATGGTTGTCGCCCTAAAGGACGTCGTAGAGTATAATTTCAATATAACACTTTAAAAAGAGTAATATTATATGGCAAGATATACAGGGCCTACAACTAAAATCGCCCGCAAATTCGGAGAACCAATCTACGGTCCAGATAAATTTTTCGAGAAGAGAAATTATCCTCCAGGACAACACGGTTTGGCTAAAAAACGTAAAAAATCATCTGAGTACGGTACTCAGTTGAAAGAGAAACAAAAAGTAAAATATACTTACGGTCTTCTAGAGAGACAATTCAGCAACCTATACGAGAAAGCACGTAAGATGAAAGGTCGTACTACCGGTGAAAACCTAATCGTACTTCTTGAGTCACGTCTTGACAACTTGGTTTACAGAATGGGTATTGCTCCTTCACGCGCAGCTGCAAGACAACTTGTAACACACTGCCACATCGTTCTTAACGGTGAAGTATGTAACATCCCTTCTACTATCATCAAACCAGGTGAGGTTGTAGGTGTTCGTGAGAGATCAAAGAGTCTTGAGGTTATTCAGAACTCAGTTCCTGAGGTTTCAAAATACTCTTGGATTGAATGGAATGCTGCTGAACTTTCAGGTAAATATCTAAACCAACCAGAAAGAACAGAGATCCCTGAAACCATCAATGAACAATTAATCGTAGAGTTGTACTCTAAATAATAAACTATAAACAAATGGCAATTTTAGCATTTCAAAAACCAGATAAGGTAATTATGCTCGACGCAACTGAGACCTTCGGTCGCTTTGAGTTTCGCCCTCTTGAGCCTACTTACGGTGTAACAGTGGGTAATGCTCTACGTCGTGTGCTATTATCTTCGTTAGAAGGATTTGCCATCACCTCTATCAAGATCGACGGAGTAGATCATGAATTTGATACTATCCCTGGTGTTATAGAGAGTGTAGTTGAAATTATTCTTAATTTGAAACAGGTACGTTTCAAAAGAGAGGTAGAGGATGTTGAAAACGAAGTTGTAAACATCTCGTTGACAGGTAAAGATGAGTTCACCGCCGGTGATATCACCAATGGTCTATCAAACTTCTCTATCCTTAACCCTGATCTTCATATCTGCTTTATGGAGCCAAACATCAACCTCAATATTGAGATGAGAATTGGTAAGGGTAGAGGTTATGTACCTTCAGAGGAGAATAAAGTAGAGTCAGCTCCTATCGGAACTATTCCAATTGATTCAATCTTCACCCCTATCAAAAACGTGAAATATTCAGTTGAGGACTTCCGCGTGGAACAAAAAACTGACTATGAAAAATTGAATCTTGAGATTACTACCGATGGTTCGATTCATCCAAAGGAAGCTCTTACCGAGGCAGCTAAAATCTTGATCCATCACTTGATGTTGTTCTCAGATGAGAAGATCTCTCTTGAAGCTGTTCCAGAGAAGAATACTGCAGAGGTACTTGATGAAGAATCACTACGTATGCGTCATCTTCTTCTTACCAAGCTTTCAGATATGGAACTATCTGTAAGAGCACTTAACTGCCTAAAAGCAGCAAACATCGAGACATTTGCTGACCTAGTTTCTATCCCAAGATCAGAGCTTATCAGATTCAGAAATTTCGGTAAGAAATCTATGAACGAGATCGATACTCTAATGGATAGAGTTAAACTAAACTTCGGTATCGATGTTACCAAATACAACATTGAAGTAAAAAAGAAAAACGTAGAAGAAAATGAGGCACAATAGAAGTATTAATCATTTAGGACGTAAGAGTGGTCACCGCAAAGCGTTGATGGCTAATATGGCAGCATCTTTGATCTTGCACAAACGTATTGAGACTACTTTGCCTAAAGCTAAAGCACTTAGATCATACGTAGAGCCACTAATCACAAAAGCAAAAGATGACTCTACTCACTCACGTCGTACAGTATTCAGCTATCTTAAACAAAAAGAGGCAGTTACAGAACTTTTCCGTGTAATCGCTCCTAAGATTGCTGATCGTCCAGGTGGATACACCCGTATCATCAAAACAGGTTTCAGACCAGGTGACGCAGCTGATACTGCATTCATCGAATTGGTAGACTTCAACGAAGCAGCTCTAGCATCTGCTCCTAAGAAGGAAGAGAAAAAAGCAACTACTCGTCGTAGCCGCGCTAAAAAAGCAGCTCCTGCAGTAGAGGCTCCTGTAGCAGAAGCACCTGCAGCTGAAGAGGCAAAAGCAGAATAATTATTTATTCTATATAGAAATGGCCAACCTCATAACATGGGGTTGGCTATTTTTTTTGCCATTTATTGAGAATCTTTATAACTTTGAGATATATACGGAATTATACACTAAAACATACGGCTATGAAAAAGTTAGTTCTACGCAGTGGCTTGCTCCTTGTGGCAGTATCTCTTTTTGTTGTATCCTGTGTGAACAAGGAGTACGATATTACAGAGTTAAACAAGGAGATGACCATCGGAGCGTCCGGTCTTGCTATCCCATTGGGCTCTACCAAGCAAATCAAAGTCTCAGACTTTCTTGATTCCAATGATGTTAGTTTTCTTAGCAAGGACCAGTCTGGCGCA
Organism: Bacteroidales bacterium; assembly: GCA_017546125.1. Lineage (GTDB taxonomy): Bacteria > Bacteroidota > Bacteroidia > Bacteroidales > UBA932 > CAAGNP01. The sequence continues at coordinate 87,607 of JAFYXO010000039.1, read as the reverse complement.
TTCTCGATAAAGGTGGAGGATTCCCTCTCTTTGTCGGACTATATTCCAGATTTGTCCGATGCTATCTCTTTTAAGGGGATTCAGTTCGATGCTCCATACAACTTCTCACTTGAAGGGTTGAATCAGGATATCTCGACCGATGCAATGAGTCTTGATTATTCTTTCTCCCTTGGCGATGAGGGTATTATGAACAATCTGGAATTGGGGTCTGTATCCATCGAGGAGAAAATTTCAGCAGGTCTTGTCGATTTGCTTCCAAGTGAGGATGAGTTGGCTCTTGGTTTGGAGAATATGGAATATGTCAAGGAGCATATCTATAGAAAAGATGCTATTGATGGCCTTCATATCCCTGCCGGAGTGGAGGTCTCTATCCCGGATGGCCTTTTGCCTAACGCCAATTTGGAGAAAAAGACATACGAATTGACCATTAACCTTTCGCTCCCAGATGGTATAAGCAGTGTTTCTGAGGTTAAGCTCAACCCTAATGCCAAGGTTAAGTGTGATCTGTCTATTATTGATCCGTTCCTGACCAAGGGCTCCATTGTTCCTGCTATAGATATAGACCTCTCTTCTCTTTTGGAGATTGAGGGTGGAGACGAGCCTATACATTTGAGTGAATTGGTCCTTAATCATGGGAATAACTATACCGCTTCAGGAACTTTTGATGTAACTGCATTCAAATTTGACCCTTCAGAGTGGGAAGGGACTACACTAAGCGTTACCAAGAGTGTAGATATTTCGGGCTTTGTCTCTATTTCAGGGGCAGCGACTTCAAAAGAGGCTTTGGAGGCGTCTGAGAATATGAAGCTTGATCTCGCTGTAGAGTTTGTTGATATGAATGTTGAGAACGTGGCTGTCGAGGTAGAACCTATCGAAGTGAGTGAGAGTGTTAAAATCGAGCTTGATGTTCCGGAGTTTACATTGCCTAAAGAGGTTAAGAAGATTGGAAAAATCAAGATGTCTCCTGAGTCAAAAGTCTCATTTGCCATAGCTGCCAAAAATATAGTTTCAGGACTTAACATAGAGATGGCTACCCTTAAACTCACCTTCCCTGAAGGGATGGAGGTAGAAGGGGCAGATGCAAACGGGGTGTTGGTACTTGCTGAAAATATAGACTTGTCTTCAAAATATGAGGGGTCATTCAATATCAAATCCATTACGCCATCAGTAGCTGCCGGTGGTAAAGTGGGATATGACGGGAATGTTGAGGTGCTAGTTGAGTGTCTTGTAGACGGAACAGTACAAACCAAATTCCTTCCATCTGATCCATCAAAGGATATGGTCATTGAAACCAAGGTCGATGCAGATTTGACCATTGCGGATTGTGAGATTGTCACCAATACAGTATCGATGCCGATAAGCACAGAGCCTGTGGCGTTTGTTGTAGAGTTCCCTGGTGAGGTTGCAGATTTCGGGACATTTGTGGTAACCCCAAAAGGTAACCCCAAAGTGGAAATCAATATCGATATACCTGAAACATCACTCGATATCAATATGGCTGAGGGAGGTTTGGTAATAGAGATCCCTAAGATGTTGGTGTTGGGAGATCTAGATCCTTCGATCAAATATGATGAGGATGCACACACCATCACTTTGGAAGGTGAACTTCCTCCACAAATTGTACTTCCTGTGAAAGAGTTGGTGGTAAAACCTGAGAAGGGTGAGGATGGCAAGTATACAGCTGCAGCTTCAATGTCTGTAAGTGGTGCTATCGAGATCTCAGAAGCTGAGGTTTCGGCTACTGAATTGGATGAACTGATTACAGAAGGGGTGTCATTCAGTGTTAATGTTCCAGCTATAGCAGCAGACAAAATCTCTGTAGAAGAGTTCTCATTCGAAGTTGAGGAGTATGAGAAATTCACACTCTTTGAGGCGGGTACTTTCCCTAAGGAGATTATTGAAATTTCAGATATAGATATAGCAGAGACAACATTGAAAATCTCTTTGTTGGCTGAGAATCTTCCAGACTTCGGCAGCCAGAGTGAGATAAATGTAGACATTAAAGTTACCCTTCCTGAAGTTATTGTCCCTAATGAGCTGTCACTTAAAGGGGAGATCAAGGATGGCAAGTTTGAGCAGGTAATCACCATTGAAGATCTGGATTTCTCCGGTGTGGAGCTTTCAGCTGATAAAGCCTTTGAGATGGAGGTGAATGTGACAGGTGGTATATATGTCTCTAACCCATCAATCGATCTTGATAAACTTTCTGGCGAAGATGTAAGTTTGAAATTTGCTGCATCATTGTCCGATATCAACGTGTTGAAGATCGTAGGTAAGGTGGATTATTCTATGGGTGATATTAATGAATCGATATCTTTGGCAGATGTTCCTGATCTCTTCAGAAATGATGATTTCTGTCTGGATATAGACAATCCAAGGATAGTTCTTGACATTACTTCAAATATAGGAATTCCACTTGTGGGAACATTGAGTCTGACCCCATACAAAAATGGAGCGATTGTTCAGGATGCAAATATGGAGATGGAACTTGCTCTCCCATATTCAGAGTCGTCAGATAAAGTGAAAACTACCACCGTGTGGATTGCTGCAAATAACAGCGGTGCACCAGCAGATGCACACTTTATAGAAGCGAGGTTGTCCAATCTCATTAAGGCGCTTCCAGATTCTATAGTTGTCTCTATATCGGGTGGTACAGATGTGACCAAACCTATTGTTGTGGAGACCACAGCTGACTATATTCTCGATATGAAATATAAGTTGGAGATACCAATTGCATTCGGTGAGGATATGAGGTTTGTGTTGTCTGATGAAATCGATGTTACAGAGGCCGGAATTGGAGATATTCTGAAGATGGGTGAGATTCAGCTTGTAGGTTGGATTGAAAACGCACTTCCTCTAAACTTTAACGTCTCTATTGAGCTGTTGGATGGCGATGGTAATGTATTGGCTACAGAGCCGGTGTCACAGTCTATCGCTGCATGTAAGAAGGATGGTTCTGCCACCCAGTCTCCACTAAATCTTAAGATTGCAGCCATGAGCGGTACAGATTTGACCAAGTTGGCCAAACTTAAAGTTGATTTTGAGATTACATCCAAAAATGTTTCTGGTGTACCTATTACAGCAGATTCTTATATACAGGCCAAATTGGGCTTGAATCTCCCTAAAGGTATCACATTGAACTTATAAAAACGACGGTTATGCGAAAATATATATTTACATATTTCATTTTGATGATGCTGCCTGTTGCCCTTTTTGGTCAGGCACTCAGGGGTAGTTATTTCTTCGATTCCTCTATTCAGAGGGTTAAGATGAACCCTGCTTTCGCACCAAAAACAAACTATTTCACCCTTCCAGTGTTAGGTGATTTGTCTTTGAATGTGAATAGCAATATAGGTGTTTCCAATTTTCTGTTCCCAAAGAATGGGGAGCTGTATACATACCTTAATCAGAATGTTTCAAGTGCAGAGTTCCAAGCCCTCCTTCCAGCACAGCCAAGGATTCAGATGGCATTCGATACCGATCTTTTAGGGGCAGGTTTCTATGTTGGCCCTAAAGGGTATGTCACATTCGATATAGCTGAAAGAATGAATCTCAGTATGAATGTCCCATCGGATCTGTTCATGTTCCTGAAGGAAGGTATGGCCAAGGATACCTACAACTTCAAAAATTTCACCATTTACCAGGATGCCTATGTGCAGATTTCTGGGGGTTATAGAAGAGATTTGAGTGACGTGGTTCCTGGTCTTGCCGTAGGTGCCAAACTCAAATTCCTGGTAGGACTTGACAGAATAGACATGAAGATCAATAACGCACAGATTTATATGAGTCAGGATAAATGGGAGCTTAATACCGATGCTGAGGGTACCATTTATGGTACATGGCTAGATTTTGTACCGGCTGCACAAGAGGGTGAGCTTCCAAAGGTAGAGATGGATTTCTCCAAACTTGCTCCTGCCGGTTATGGCGTAGCGGTAGATTTGGGTGCAGAATATAAATTGAAATTGGATAATCCTGTTATTGATGGTGTCAATTTTTCTGCTTCAGTGGTAGACTTGGGTACTATCTTCTATTCAGAGAACGGTACTATCAAACTCCAGTCAAAAGGTTCTGCAGCATTTGAGGGTCTTAAGGACATTAATGCACAATTTGACATTGACCAGAGTCTGAAGAAGATATCTGCTGACTTTATGGCTTTGGCAAACTTGCAGGAGGTGCAGGGTGCCAAGGGTGGTTCAGGAGCCCTAACTCCTAAAGCGTATGTGGGTGTTGAAGCACCTATGCTCAATAACCTTATGAGTGTCGGCCTTCTTTACTCTTACATGTATGGTATCAGTGACATCACCGCTTCGTACAATCTTAAAGTGAAAGATATTTTCAATGTGGGTGTAAACTACTCTTTCATGAATACAGCCAAAACTTTAGGTTTTATATTGGAGTTCGTCCCTCGTAACGGCGTGGCTATCTTCTTGGGTACCGACTATATGAATATGAGTTATATCCCTCAGGGTCTTCCTGTAGATAAGGTTATTATGAATGCCAAGCTTGGTATACAGGCAACATTCGGATCCAAATTCTGCAAAAGAGAGAAGAAAAACTAAAGATATTCCTGTCTGAATCTCTCCCAGACTATTTTGATGGTCTCGGGAGAGGGGTGGACGGTGTCTTCTGCAAAATACGAGTAGTCCCGGAGCTCATCCAGAACTATTTCATAAGATGGGAAATAGTGTGCGTTATCGAAAGATGCGCACATTTTTTCTATAGCCAGTAGCAATATTGCTTTCGATATCTGATTGCCGTGCAGACCATCTTTCATGTGTCGTATGGGGCTGACAGTAAATATCCATTGTTTCTCCTTCCCCAGACGAGGATCTTGGATAAGTGAGGAATACATCTCCACAATCTCCTCTATTTCGAGCCTCTCCCTGCGGAACTCGTATGCAGGTACCTTATGGCAATTTGATACGATAATGTCTCTCCCGATATGTCTGAATACCCATGAGGTGCCGAAGGTTATTATTACTGTGGAGGCCTCCTTAAAATAGCGTGCACTCTCATCCAATGATCCATTGGCTTTGGCCAAAAATTCATCCGGTGAGGCAGCTGCAAAGCTCCCGTGATGATAGAACGATGCGTAGCTTTTTGGGATGATAAGGCCTGAGTTTTTTCCGTAGAGTGGATCCCTCTCTATCACATCCCCATCAGTGAAATGTGTCCCGGATAAGAGTCTGTGGATGGAGTTGGCTATGGATACAGGGTTGAAAAGGACTCCAAACGGGTTATTCATAATATCATAACCCCCATTGCTGAGCTCTTTTCCCATCTCAGTGGCAAAACATGAACCGAACGAGATAATTTTCTCCCCTTTATTTATCCATTTTTCCATGTGATAAAAATAAATAAAAAGAATCATAAGTGGAAAAATTATCTAATTTTGTATAAATATAAATTAAGCGAGAATGAAAAGGATACTTATAGTTGGTGCAGGTGGACAGATAGGTACGGAATTGGTACCTTATCTCCAGAAACATTATGGCTACGACAATGTAGTTGCTGCCGATTTGAGAGACGATATGGTGGCAAAAATGTCTGAAATGGCGATAACGGAAAAGCTCGATATCTTGGACATCAATGCATTTGAAGCAGTAGTCAAGAAATATAATATCGATGCCATTTTCAATATGGTGGCACTACTCTCCGCTACAGGAGAGAAGAATCCTGAACTCGCTTGGAAAATCAATATGGGAGCCCTTCTGAACTCCCTTGCTCTGGCTAAAGAGTATAAAACAGCACTGTTTACCCCAAGTTCTATCGGTGCTTTCGGAGAGAATACTCCACACGATGATACCCCACAAGATACAGTAATGAGACCAAATACCATTTATGGTGTATGCAAGGTTTCAGGAGAGTTGCTATCGGATTACTATTTTACCAGATTTGGTGTTGATACCCGCAGTGTCCGTTTCCCAGGTATCATCTCTAACGGAGCCCTTCCTGGTGGTGGTACTACAGACTACGCTGTAGAGGTGTTCTATGAGGTACTCAAACACAAGCATTATACTTGTCCTATCCCTCCGGATACATATATGGATATGCTTTATATGCCAGATGCGCTGAATGCGATTACTCAGCTTATGGAGGCAGATCCGACCAAACTTGTACACAGGAACAGTTTCAATATCACCTGTATGAGCTTTACCCCTACGCAGCTGTTTGAGAAGATCAAACAACGTATCCCGGATGCAGTATTTGACTACGACGTCGATCCTGTGAAGGCACAAATCTCTGCATCATGGCCCAACAAACTTGATGATACCTGTGCCCGCGAAGAGTGGGGATGGAATCCTCAATGGGATATTGATGCGATGGTGGATGATATGCTCGACAAAATCTCCAAGAAATTATAATAAAGGGTAATTCCTCAGTTATTGCTATTTGGGAGCCATTCTGTATAGGATGGCTCCTATAATTGCGTATAGTACGTTAGGCAGCCAGATCGCAATGACTGGTGGCAGAGTGTCTGTAAATACGAACATCTGGCTGAATCTCATAAACAGAATATAGGAGAAGCTTAAAGCAATACCTACACCCAAGTTTATACCTATACCCCCACGACGTTTCTTTGAGGAGAGGGATACACCTATTATAGTAAGGATGAATGCCGAGAACGGCATGGCATATCTGTTGTTTTTTTCGATCAGGGAGTATTTGACCATGGTGTCTCCCCTCATCTTCTGGGTCTCTATGAGTTCATTGAGCTGGAAATAGTCAAGAGACTCTACTGTGTTCTCCCTGCGGTAGAAGTCATCAATGGTCAGGTTAATCACTGTGTCCAGTTCAGCGCCGAAGGATATCTTCTCTTTCCCGTTGACAAAGTCCCTTTTGAAATATTTTCGAAGGGTCCAGGCCTGCTTTGTAGAGTCCCATGCAGCAGTCTCTGCACTGATCTTGGAGATCATCTCATTATCTTTAATGCTCTCCAGGGTGAATCTGTATGCGGTGTTGTTCCATGTGCTGAACGACTCTACGTAAGCAAATTCACCAGGGGCTATCTGGTAGTGGATGTGCCGTTTGTTGTTGTAGAACTTGGCCCCCTTTATGTATTTTCCCTCAAATTCCAGACGTGTCTTGTTGGCCGGAGGGATGATAAAAAGGTTGAGGCACAGGCTGAATATGGCGATAATCAGGGCGGATATGAGGTATGGGACCATCAGTCTCTTGAAACTGATACCGCCGGAGAGCATTGCTATTATCTCACTGTCACCGGCCAGTTTGGATGTGAAGAAAATTACCGTTATGAATACGAATATCGCGCTGAACATATTCATAAAGTAGGGGATGAAGTTTGCGTAGTAGGTAAATGCTATCTCACGAAGCGTTACCTCGTTGTCTACAAAATCATCGATTTTCTCACTGATGTCGAATATGATGACGATGACAATAATCAACGCCAATGCCACGAAGAATGTTCCGATGAACTTCTTCATGATATATCTGTCGAGTATTGTCAGTCTTGGCAGTCTCATATTATATCCTTGTTTCCAGTTTTTTTACTACACTATTCTTCCATGAGTTGAAGTCTCCAGCCTCTATATGTGCCCTTGCCTGTGTTACTACGTCCAGGTAGAAAGCGAGGTTGTGTTCACTTGCAATCTGTGCCGCGAGCATCTCCCCTGCGATAAACATGTGGCGAAGATACGCTTTTGTATATGTTTTGTCAACAAAAGATTTTCCTTGAGGATCGAGGGGCGAGAAATCGTTTGCCCACTTCTTGTTCCTGATATTGATAGTCCCTTCCCATGTGAAGAGCATGCCGTTGCGACCGTTTCTGCTTGGCATAACGCAGTCAAACATATCCACGCCTCTTGCGATTGCCTCCAGAATGTTGGCAGGTGTCCCCACACCCATAAGATATCTTGGCTTGTTGACGGGAAGGATAGGGTGTACCACCTCGATCATCTCGTACATCTTCTCAGTTGGCTCACCTACAGCAAGACCACCGATAGCGTAACCCTCCCTGTCAAGAGAGACAGCATGTTCGGCTGCCTGACGTCTGAGGTCCGGATATACGCATCCCTGAACGATAGGAAAATATGCCTGATGGTATCCGTAAAGGGGTTCTGTCTCATCAAAATGTCTGATACCCCTCTCCAGCCATGCTTGTGTAAGTTTCAGAGACTTGGCTGCATATTGGTAATCGGCATCTCCAGGTGTGCACTCATCCAAAGCCATAATGATGTCGGCACCGATTTTTCTTTGGGTGTCCACATTGTTTTCAGGTGTGAAGATGTGCTTGGATCCGTCGATGTGTGAGCGGAATGTGCACCCTTCTGGTGTAAGTTTCCTGTTCTCTGCCAATGAGAATACCTGGAATCCTCCGCTATCTGTAAGGATAGGTTTGTCCCAGCTGATGAACTTATGGAGTCCCCCTGCCTTGTAGAGGGTGTCTAGTCCCGGTCTCAGGTAGAGATGGTATGTGTTGCCCAAGCATATTTCAGCTTTGATGTCATCTGCCAGATCCCTATGGTATACACCTTTCACAGAGCCCAGTGTACCCACTGGCATAAAAATAGGTGTCTCTATCACACCATGGTCGGTGTGGATTCTCCCCCTGCGTGCACAGCTCTGAGGGTCCGTATGTAGTAATTCAAATTTCATATTATCTTATACCCCCCGATATATAACAATATCTTTGCAGGGTGATTCATTTTAAATGTTATTGTATCTTCTGTTGCCACATTGAGGGTAGCTTTCCACCAGGACCACTGGTCAAAGACCACCTCGTCAGTAGGGTATTCAACCCCGAGTGTGGTTATTTTAAGGGTAGGATCTGTGGCAAAGATTGAGATCTCTCTCCCTCTCCCCACATACAGCTCCTTTTCTCCGTGTATGGGGACAAACCTCCCCCTGTCGGTCACCATCTCTATCTGCGCACCTTCCGGAATCATGTCTGCATACATCATAAGCAGCGATATGTTCCCGAGAGTATGGTCCTCCCTCTTGCCTGTGGCACCGAGGATAGTGATGCTGAACTCCCCTTCTGTATTTTGCGCATGGCGCAATGTGAAGCGGACCGCTTTTGTGAGATCGTTGTACTCCTGTTCGCTTTCGGAGAATGCGATATCCTTGAATCTTGTCAGGTTCTCCTCCGAAATGGAGTCCATATCACCCACGATGTAGTCGGGTATGCGGAATTTTATCAACTCCTCTACCGCTCCATCGCAGCACACCACTACATCACCCTCAAGCAACAGATCGAGGGTCTCACCCCTTTGGGGGAATTCTCCGGCGGCTACGATTATATACTTCATTACTCGAAACGGTAGTTTTCAATATTGTGTACACCTACGAGAAATTCTCTCGCTTTCAATCTCTTCTTTCCTGCCATTTGGAGCTCGGTAATCTCAAAAAGTCCCTCTGCGCATTTTACGCACAGTCTGGTTTTTCCATCAGAGACAATAGCTCCTACGTCGCAATGCCTTTTCTCCATCTCCAGAGCCTCGCCACAGAAAATTTTCACATCACTCTTCTTATCGCCTGCTGCCATAACAGCGTATGCTGCAGGGTAGGGGCTGAGTCCTCTGACGCGGTTCATTATATCGACGGCAGAACAGTTCCAATCTATCTTGCAGGTCTCACGGGTGATTTTTGGTGCAGGGTGCAGTGACTCAGACTCCATCTGAGGCCTTGGGGTAACATTCCCCTCTGCCAGTGCATCCACGGTCTTTGGAACCAAGTGTGAGCCCATCTCCATAAGTTTGTCATAGAGAGTGCCGATATTGTCCTGAGGCAGTATTTCGCACTCCTCCTGGAAAAGGATGTTTCCTGTGTCGATCTGTTTGTCAAGCAGGAAGGTGGTTATACCTGTTTTGGTCTCACCATTTATGATTGCCCAGTTGATAGGGGCAGCACCTCTGTATTGTGGGAGGAGTGAGGCGTGGAGATTGAATGTCCCCAGTCTCGGCATTGACCATACCACCTGAGGCAACATCCTGAATGCTACCACCACGAAGCAGTCTGCCTCCAGTGCAGAGAGCTCCTCCAAAAATGCAGGGTCTTTTAGTGATACCGGTTGCATTATGGGTACATTGAGCTCCAGTGCATACTCTTTTACTGCACTCATATTCATCTTAAGCCCTCTGCCGCTCGGTTTGTCCGGAACGGTAACGACCCCTACAACATTATATCCACCCTCTACCAGAGCCTTAAGGGAGCCCACCGCAAATTCCGGTGTCCCCATGAATACTATTTTGACGCTTTTGCCCGCTTGCTCCATAAATATTTCTTTTTAAATCTCTTGAATGCCCTTATAGCATCCTGTTTGAATGAATCAAAATTGAACGGTGACGACTCAGTGGTAGCCTTCCAAGTTAGGAATATTCCAATAGGGAGGAGAACCAGAGTCGATATGAATGCCCCAATAAGAGGGGTGATAGCACCATCTGTTGCCAGCTTCTTGCCGCTGATATCTACAACCCAGTACAATACGAAGAACATCGCAGAGATGATCACCGGTGTCCCAAGGCCACCTTTCCTGATAATGGCTCCCAATGGCGCTCCGATGAAGAAGAATACCAGACAAGCAAATGATAATGTGAATTTCCTGAATGACTCCAAGTCGATTTTTCTGAGGAAATAGCTGTTCTGGGCTATCTCCCTTTCAAATGACTCTGTCATGCTCTGGGAGTTTCTGGTATGGTCGATTGATTCATCGATGCTTGCCAACTCCTCCTCTGCACTCCACTTGGTAAAGAGTGAGTCTGCATCAAATGTGTCAAGATACCCTCTGTTTTTGGCTGTATCCAACTGGCTTGGATATTTGAGCCCCATTCCATACATCATTTTGTTACGATGTTTGGTGTATGTCTTGTCATATGTGATGCCGATGGAATCCCTGTCCTTCTGAAGACTTTTTAGGTTTTTGGCCATAATCTCATTGCCGTATTTGTCGTCTTCAGATTTCTGGAAAGCGTAGTTTTTAAGTGGAATCACTATCTCCTGCCTGTCGAACTCGATCTTGCTCAGGTTCAGTGTAGTGTCACGATACTTCATCGTGTTGTCCTCCTCATACGATACCCCGTTGAAAAGGGTAAAGACAAGGGCTGATTTGTCCGGGGTGGACTTGATGAGACCCGAATCGGCTACAGCCACACTGATGTTACCTTTGTTTTTGGTATGGTTGTATACCATTACATCGTACATCATATCTGTCTCCTTGTTTCTGTCGCTGATCCTCAATGTGTAGCCGTCGATACCGTTGTAAAATGTGCCGGTAGGGATCTTGATCTCCTCCTTGGTCTTGTTGATGTCGTATTGGAGGGTGTAGATCTTGTTGTAGGCTACGGGGATTAGGTTGTTTGAGACAAAGAAGGCAGAGATACTGATGCCGACTGAGACCACAATCAGTGGTACCAGAATCCGTTTGAGGGAGATACCTGCAGCATTTATGGCCAGCAGCTCATTGTGCTCACCCATATTGCCCAATGTCATAATTGAGGCAATAAGGGTGGCAAGTGGCATTGCCAATGGCAAAATAGTGCATGATCCCCACATGAGGAACTCCAGGATGACCCATAAACTCAGACCTTTACCTACCAGCTCGTCGATATACAGCCACAGGAATTGCATTACGAGGATGAATACGACGATGAGGAAGACCATTATGAATGGCCCCAAAAAGGAGGTGAGTATGAATCTGTCCAGCTTCTTCAAAACGGGATCCCTATTGTTTTGTTACTTTATCGATCAGCAAATTGTATGCTTCGTTGATAGCTTCTCCGTTTTTACCCCCTGCAGTAGCGAGGAATTTCTGTCCGCCGCCACCACCCTGGATGAGTTTGCAAGCCTCTTTGATATCTTTGGAAGCATCTGCACCACCTTTAACCAAGTCATCAGTATACATAAGGACAAGGCTTGGTTTGTCGCCATTCAGGATAGCTCCTACAAGTGCAGCATTTTCAAACTCCTTGTGAAGTTCGAATGCCACATTCTTGATGATATCAGGTACGAACGCACCCCTTACTGAGAAGAGACGGATTCCGTTAATCTCCTGGCTCTCTTCGATAAGTGTCTTCTTGAGGCTTTGAACCCTCTCCAAAGCAACTTCCTGAAGGGCTTTCTTCTGGGTTTCATTTTCGGTAAGTACTTTCATAAGACCCTTAATGGCATCAGGTGCATTGCCCAAGAGTTGTCTGATGCTCTTAAGCTGGTCTTCAAGGAAGTATACCGCCGATTCCACGTGTCTGCCTGTGATGGCCTCTATTCTCCTTACACCTGCAGCCACTGCAGATTCTGATACGATCTTGAAGGCACCGATTCTACCTGTAGATGTAGCATGAGTACCACCGCAAAGCTCTACAGAGTCGCCATATTTGATAACACGCACCTTGTCGCCATATTTTTCACCGAAAAGTGCCATTGCACCCATCTCCCTTGCCTGGTCGATAGGGAGGTCTCTGTACTCTTCCCTGTGAACATCCTGGCGGATGAGTTTGTTTACAAGTTTCTCAACCTCTCTAAGGTGCTCCTCAGAGATCTTTTCGAAGTGTGAAAAGTCAAATCTGAAGCTGTTTGGACCCACTGATGAGCCTTTCTGCTCGATGTGTGTACCCAATACGCTTCTTAGAGCGTAGTGAAGAAGGTGGGTAGCAGTGTGGTTGGCTGCTGTCTCTTCCCTCTTTTGTGAGTCTACTGATGCATGAAACAGAACATCCTTGTCTACAGGGATGCGGTCTGCCATATGGATATTAAGATTGTTCTCTTTGATGGTGTTGAGGATGTTAATCACTTCGCCTGTCTCAGCTTTGATGATACCGCTGTCACCAGCCTGTCCGCCACTCTCTGCATAGAATGGACTCTTGTCGAACACTAGCTGATAGAGCTCTTTGCCCTTTGTCTTCACTGTGCGGTATTTCATAAGCTTGACATCGCACTCAAGTGTGTCATAACCCACAAACTCACAAGAGGTGAAAGGTGATACCTCGATCCAGTCACCCTCCTCTACTGCTGCAGCATTCCTTGCCCTCTCTTTCTGTTTGCCAAGTTCCTCTTCAAATTTGTCGATATCGATAGTGTAGCCATTCTCTTTGGCGATAAGTTCACTCAAGTCGATAGGGAATCCGTATGTATCATAAAGAACGAATGCATCTTTACCTGAGATGACTTTGGTATCTTTTGATTTTTGCATTACAGATTCCAGAAGTTTGATACCCTTCTCCAAAGTTCTTAGGAATGCCTCTTCCTCCTCTTTGATCACCTTTTCGATGAGTGTCTGCTGTTTTTCAAGCTCAGGATATGCGTAACCCATCACCTCTACAAGGGTAGGTACTAGTCTGCATAGGAATGGGGTGTTAAGACCCAGGAATGTGTAGCCGTAGCGGACAGCACGGCGAAGGATACGACGGATTACATAGCCCGCTTTCACATTTGAAGGGAGCTGGCCGTCTGCGATGGAGAAGCTGATGGCGCGGATGTGGTCAGAGATAACCCTCATAGCGATGTTCACCTGCTCCGATACCCCATACTTCACCCCTGAAATCTCAGATATCTTGCCGATAAGTGTCTGGAAAATGTCACCTTCGTAGTTGCTCTTATTGCCATTGACAGCCATAACCAATCTCTCAAAGCCCATACCGGTATCCACGTGTTTGTTGGGAAGAAGTTCGAGCTGGCCGTTGGCCTTCCTGTTGTATTGGATGAACACCAGGTTCCAGATCTCAATAACTAGGTGGTGTCCTTTGTTTACAAGCTCTTTGCCGGAGATCTGTTTTCTCTCCTCTTCATCGCGAAGGTCGATGTGAATCTCGCTGCAAGGGCCACAAGGTCCTGTCTCACCCATCTCCCAGAAATTGTCTTTCTTGTTTCCGAGGATGATGCGGTCTGCAGATACATGCTCGAGCCAGCATTGTTCTGCCTCGCGGTCAAGGTCCACACCCTCCTCAGGGTTACCCTCGAAGATGGTTACATACAGTCTGTCCTTGTCAAGTTTGTAAACCTCTGTAAGGAGTTCCCAAGCCCAGGCGATAGCCTCTTTCTTGAAATAATCTCCAAAACTCCAGTTGCCGAGCATCTCGAACATAGTGTGGTGATAGGTGTCGTGTCCTACCTCCTCCAAGTCGTTATGTTTTCCACTTACTCGGAGACATTTTTGGGTGTCTGCCACCCTTGGATATTTGATAGGGGTATTACCCAAAAACCAATCCTTGAACTGGTTCATACCCGCATTTGTAAACATTAGTGTAGGGTCCCCTTTAACCACCATTGGTGCTGAAGGGACGATGGTGTGATTCTTCGACTCGAAGAACTCTAAGAACTTGTTTCTTATCTCTTTAGATGTCATCATACGATAGTATCTTGTATTCCTAATATAAATAAGGTACAAAAATAGTTTTTTTATTAAAAATATTTAAATTTGCGGCGTCTTTATTTTAGGAATATACCGATGTCAAAGAAAAGAAAGTACAGATTCAATAGGGAAACTCTCCAGTATGAAGAGGTCAGAACCCCTGTCTCCAGCAGGTTCTTGAGAGCTCTTTTGGCTGCCGGTATAGGCTTCGGACTCTTTGTCCTCTATTCATATCTTTTTGTCGAAGTGTGGGGATTTGAGGCCCCCAAGACCACCATCCTGAAGAGACAAAATGCGGGTTTACATTCACAACTTGAGCTCCTTTCGGACAGGTATGAAAAGAAAAATTATATCCTCAAGGAGTTGCAGATGAGGGACAATACAGTGTACCGTCCCATCTTCGGTATGGACTCCCTATCGACAGATATCAGAGAGGCCGGATTTGGTGGCGTTGACAGATATTCATATCTCGAATTGTACGATGCATCAGGGGAGTTGGCATCATTGAGCGCAAAGCTCGACATCCTCTCCAAAAAAGCTTACATTCAGGTCAAATCACTTGATGAGGTCTCTGTCCTGGCCAAACGTTCTGAGGAGATGGCGCAGTGTATTCCATCGATTCCCCCTGTTACCACCGACAAGAACAAGATCAGGCTGGTGTCCCGCTTTGGGATGAGGACAGACCCATTTACCAAGAAACCAAAATTCCACCATGGGGTCGATCTTTCAAGTCCTAAACAGGGCCTTCCTATCTATGCTACCGGAGATGGAGAGGTTGTCAGAGTGGCACACGATTTCATGGGGTATGGAAACTATATCATTGTGGATCACGGTTTCGGTTACAAGACCAGATATGCCCATTTGAGGGCTGCCCTTGTCTCTGAAGGTCAGAGGGTGAAAAAAGGTGACCATATAGCAGAATTGGGAAATACAGGCAGGTCAAAAGGTCCTCACCTTCACTATGAGGTCTTCTATAAGAACAAGACAGTCAATCCATTGAACTATTTCAATCTGGAGATTTCTCCGGAGGAGTATGCTGAGATGGTCAAACCTGTAAAATCCAAGAAATAATATGGCCAAGGGTGTAGGTTTTGACAGGGACAATCTCGATTTTGAGGAGAATAGGTCCAAGTTTTCTGACTATCTGAAAAAGGGACTCAGGTGGTTTTTCGGCTGCTCTTTTCTGGCCCTTCTCTATTATATCGTCTTTTCTCTCGTGTTCTCAAATGAGCAGGAAAAAAAGCTCATCAGGGAGAGTCGTGCCATAGAGGAGAATCTTGAGTACATGGAGAAGCAGATGGAGATTCTGGAGGGTGTAATAGATAATCTGCAAGTGAAGGATAAGGAGATATATCAGAATCTGTTCCATTCGGATCCCCCATACTTCAATTTGGGGAGTGTCGATTATACAGAGTTTATGAATGAGAGTGATACACTTGTTCTCTCCTCTTTAGCAAAGCTTACATCGAGAAAAATCTCATCACTGGAGAGCAGAGTTGAGGCCTTTGACAAACTTTTGACCGATGTTCTCCAAATTACTGCCGACAGTTTGTCGCATCTTAGAAGTATTCCATCCATTATACCGATTGAAGATTTTACACTTCCCAAGACAGGTGCCACTGTGGGAAAAAAGATGCACCCGTTCTACAAGACCATTACCCAGCATACAGGTCTTGATCTGGTAACTTCCACAGGGACCAAGGTTATGGCTACGGCTGATGGAGTGGTCTCATCGGTGGTCAAATCTCTCAAGGGTAAAGGGAATCAGGTGTTTATAGATCATGGCAATGGCTATGTGACTACCTATTCGCACCTGACCAATATTGTGGTGAAGAAGGGTCAGAAAGTGAAACAGGGGACGACCGTTGGAAGGGTGGGTACATCCGGGACAGTTTTTGCTCCACATCTCCATTATGAGGTGATTTTTAATGATGAATTTATGAATCCAATTGATTATTTTTTCGTAGATTTGAATCCTCTTGAGTATCGGGAGATGATGATGATCGCCGTAAATACAGGGCAATCGTTGGATTAAATCAAAATAAACACCTATGCCTTACAAAGAATTCAAAATAGAAAAGCTCTACTACACTATTGGTGAAGTGGCAGATTTGTTGGGGGAGAATACATCGCTGGTCCGTTTCTGGTCAGACAAATTTTCTTCATATATCAAGCCGGAAAGGAATAAAAAAGGGAATAGAAAATATTCTGCAGAGGACGTCAAGACACTCAAGACCATACACTATCTGGTAAAAGAGAGGGGTATGACCCTCGAGGGGGCACAGGCCAGACTTAAAAACAATAAAGAGGGTTCAGACAATAGGGCAGAGGTGGTTACCCGTCTGACAGCCATCAAGCAGGAACTCCTCGAAATCCATAAAGGTCTCAGTGTAGAGGATGAAAGCTAAAGATATAACATCAGTAATCGAAGAGTTTGCACCACTCTCTTTTCAGGAGAAATGGGACAATTCAGGATATTGCATTGGCTCTCCAGAACAGGAGGTTCACTCAGTTATCTTGGGGTTGGACTGTACTCCACGTCTTATAGATGAGGCGGTGGCATCAGGGGCAGATATGATTATAACCCATCACCCGATGATATTCTCAGGTGTGAACAAGATATCCCCTGATACCAATTTGGGTTATATGATATATCAGGCGATACAGCACAATATCGTAATCTACAGTTCCCATACAAATATGGACAAAGTGCTGGAGGGCGTCAGTGGTCTTATGGCCAGAAGACTCGGCCTGCAAGGTGTGGAGATACTTGAAAAAGGTGAGATGGGCGAGGGGCTTGGTGTAATCGGCACTCTTCCGGAACCTATGGAAGATGAGGTATTTGCCAAATTTGTAAAAGAGAAATTTTCACTTGGGCAGCTCCGCTGTTCTGTCCCTTGTGGCAGAGAGATTCGCAAGGTAGCCCTCTGTGGTGGGAGCGGGAAATCCCTTATCCGCACAGCGGTGGCATCAGGTGCAGATGCATATATAACAGGAGATATAAGTTATCATGAGTTTATGACCGAAAATGGTTTCTTCTTGGCAGATATCGGTCATTATGAGGGTGAAATTGATATTGTTGAACGAATAAGTGATATACTTAAAGAAAAAATTTCTAACTTTGCGGTTCGCATATACAGAGACAATAACAATTTAGTGTATTATATATAATATGGCTACAAGCAGACAGAAAAAGAATCATGTAGAGACCCCTATTGATAATAGAGAGACCTTTACCTCGTTGTCTAAAAATCTGAATGACTCGGATTCGAGCATGGAGACCAAGTTGCGTACTCTATACCGTATCCAGCAGACAGATATCAAAATAGATCAGATCCACCTACTTAGAGGTGAATTGCCAGAGGAGGTAAGAGATCTGGAAGATGCTATTGAAGGGTTGAAAACCAGAATATCCAACATTAAAAACGATATCGTGGATGTTGAGAAACTTATTGCTCAGAAGAAGTTGGATATCGAAAACTGTAAAGCAGCTATCGCTAAATACGAAGATCAGAGAAGCAACGTCAAGAACAACCGTGAATATGATTCCCTTTCAAAAGAGATCGAATATCAGGGTTTGGAAAAAGAGTTGGCTGAAAAGAGAATCAGAGAGAATACAGCAGCATTGGCAGATAAAAAAGCTGAACTTGAGAAAGCTACTGCTGATTTGGCTGGAAGAGAAGTTGATCTTGAGAATAAGAATGCTGAGTTGGTAGAGATTATCGCAGAGACCTCTAAAGAGGAGGAGGTTCTTCTAAAACAGAAAGAGGAGTTGGTTGCAGGTGTGGATGAAAGAACTATGGCGGCATACAACAGAATGCGTCAGAATGCCCGCAATCACCTGGCTGTGGTAACTGTTCAGAGGGATGCTTGTGGCGGATGTTTCAACAAAATACCTCCTCAGAGAAAACTAGATATCGCTCTAAGCAAGAAATTGATCGTTTGTGAGTATTGCGGACGTATCATTGTTAGCTCAGAGTTTGAGAATGAATAGTTTTTAAAAACCTGTGTAACGTTTTTTCTGGCACCATCTTTAGGGGTGGTGCCTTTTTTGAAATTTATATGGCCAAAACAAACTTCAAACCCAAGGCCCAGGATAAAAAAATAGATGCGATCAGTATCGATATGGGCAAAGTGCCACCTCAAGCCATTGAGGTAGAGGAGGCGGTTCTCGGTGCGTTATTGTTGGAGCCAAACGTCGTTCCTGATGTTTTGGATACCCTCTCACCTGAGTGTTTCTACAAGGAGGCAAACAGGAAGATTTTTATGGCCATAAGTTCCCTCTCCTCAAAACACGACCCGGTAGATATCTTTACCGTCACTGAGGAGCTTAGAAAAGGGAAAGTGTTGGAAGAGGTGGGTGGCCCTTTTTATCTTAGCCAATTGAGTTCTAAAATTGGTGCAGCTGCCCATATTGATTACCATGTCAAGCTTCTTGTCCAAAAGTATATTCAAAGGGAGCTTATATCTATCACATATCAGGTCCAGAAGGATAGTTTTGATGACACTATTCCCGTAGATGATCTTCTTGACCAGGCGCAGGATGATATGTTCAGACTCGCCGAGAGGAACATGAAGAGGGATACTCTACCTATCCAGGCTGTTATCAGGGAGGCACTTGATGAGATCGAGAGAAATCAGAACAGGGAGGATGGCTTGAGCGGTGTTACATCCGGATTTATTGGGATAGACAAGATGACCCTGGGGTGGCAGCCATCTGACTTGGTGATTATCGCTGCCCGTCCTGCTATGGGTAAGACCGCATTCGTCCTTACCATGGCCAGAAACATGGCTGTAGAGCACAATATCCCGGTAGCCCTTTTCTCTCTGGAGATGTCATCACTGCAGTTGGTGAAGAGGCTTCTTATTCCGGAGTCCGGCCTGTCGGCAGACAAAATCAAAGGTGGTCAGAAGCTCGCAAGTCATGAACTTGTGCAGCTCAATGAGAAGATTAAGGATCTTGCCAAGGCCCCTCTCTATATTGATGATACCCCATCGCTCTCTATTTACGAGTTCCGCTCAAAAGCGAGAAAACTTGTGAGGAGTTCCGGAGTCAAGATAATCATTGTGGACTATTTGCAGCTTATGTCCGGTCCTCCGGAGTTGAAAGGTATGAGGGAGCAGGAGGTTTCTGCTATTTCCAGAGCCCTCAAATCTATTGCGAAGGAGCTGAATATCCCTATTATAGCGCTGTCACAGTTGAGCCGTGCGGTGGAGACCCGTGGCGGAAACAAGAGACCTCAGCTGAGTGACCTTCGTGAGTCGGGTGCTATCGAGCAGGATGCCGATATTGTAATGTTTATCCACCGTCCCGATTATTACGGGATGCAGGAGGATCCTACCCAGCAAGGTCTTGCAGAGATTATCATTGCCAAGCACCGTAACGGTGAGGTGGGTGACGTGAAGATGAAGTTCAGACAGTCAGAAGCGAGATTTGTGGATGCAAATGATCTTGACATATTCTCATCGCCTGCCGGTGATGATTATATGGGGGTGGAATCGAGGATGAACGGTTCGGAATTTGAAGACAATCCAGAGTTCTAAAATCTTATGAAAAATAAGAGAGTTTCACACAAAGGTGTTGTCCGCTCTATAACTGATAAGGTTATAAATGTGGAGATTATAAGCATGTCCGCATGTAGCGAGTGTCATGCGAAAATGATGTGTACTGCCTCAGATATGAAGGTCAAGAACATCGAAATCAGGAGACGTTTCTATGATGATTATACCGTAGGAGAAGAGGTGAATGTATCCCTGACCAAGACAATGGGGTATAAAGCTGTAGTGCTATCTTATTTGATTCCTTTGGTTATTCTAACTATTTTATTATTATATTTGCAAGATAGATACAATAATGAACTGGTAGCCGGGCTTGGGAGTATTGCAGGTGTGGCGGTCTACTACTTTTTTATATGGCTCCTTAGAGGGAGACTCGAGAATAAATTCTCGTTTACTATAGAAAAACTTTAAATCAAAAATATGGGTGCAATTATTATTCCTACTGTTGTCAGCCTCAGTGTCTTGGGACTTGTGCTGGCAATTGTGCTTTATCTTGTAGCACAAAAATTCAAAGTCGAAGAAGATCCCCGTATAGACGAGGTTGAGGCTGTAATGCCGGGAGCAAACTGCGGTGGTTGCGGTTTTGCAGGTTGCCGCGCATTTGCTGAGAACTGCGTCAAAGCAGGATCTCTCGATGGCTTCTTCTGCCCGGTGGGCGGAAATGCCGTGATGCAAAAGGTTGCTGATACCCTTGGTCTCCAAGTGGAGGAGAAAGAACCAATGGTGGCTGTAGTCAGATGTCACGGTACTTGTGATAACAGGGAGACTACAAACATCTATGATGGATGTACTTCTTGTAGAGTGAAAGCTAACCTTTATTCGGGTGATACCGGATGTAAGTATGGCTGTCTTGGTTGTGGAGACTGTGTTCAGGTTTGTAAATTTGGAGCGATCTCTATGAATCCAAAAACAGGCATTCCAGAGGTGGATGACAACAAATGTACTGCCTGTGGTGCTTGTGTGAAAGCTTGTCCAAAAGGTGTTATCGAACTTAGAAACAAAGGCAAGAAGTCTATGCGCGTATTTGTCAAATGTGTAAACAAAGACAAAGGTGCAGTGGCTCGTAAAGCTTGTAAGGTGGCTTGTATCGGCTGTGGCAAATGTAAGACTGTATGTCCATTTGAAGCTATCACAGTAGAGAATAATCTCGCTTATATCGACTATACCAAATGCCGTTTGTGCCGCAAATGTGCTGAGGCTTGTCCTACCAAAGCTATATGGGATGTAAACTTCCCTGTAAGAGTTCCTAAAGCAGAGCCAAAACCTGCAGCAGCACCAGCAGCCCCTGCAGCACCAGCTCCTGCCCCAGAAGTTAAACCAGTAGAAACCCCTAAAAACGAATAGTGAGATATGAAAACATTTAAAATCGGCGGTGTACACCCCAACGATTCTAAAATATCGAAAGATTGCGCTATTGAGGATTTCCCAGTATTGGAGAAAGCTTACCTTTCGATGGCCCAACACCTCGGTGCTCCAGCAGAGCCTATCGTTCAGAAAGGGGATAAGGTGAAAGTTGGACAATTGATTGCAAAACCTTCAGGTTTCGTTTCTGCCAATATTCACTCATCTGTATCTGGTACAGTGGCAGCAGTGGAACCATATGCAGATCTTGCAGGCAACCCTGTAATGCACGTTATCATCGATGTTGAAGGAGACGAGTGGGAAGAGAGCATCGACAGAACTCCAGATATCGTAAGGGAGATCAAACTCTCTAAAGAGGAGATTATCAAGAAAATTCAAGAGTGTGGTATTGTGGGTCTTGGTGGAGCATCATTCCCTACCCATATCAAACTTACCCCTCCTCCAGGCAAAGTGGCAGAATACCTTCTAATCAACGGTGCAGAGTGTGAACCTTTCTTGACCTCTGACTATCGTTTGATGCTTGAGCAGCCGGAACAAGTTCTTATCGGTGCCAAAATTATGATGAAGGCATTGGATGTTACCAAATGCCGTTTCGGTGTTGAGGAGAACAAGCCAGAGGCAATAGCCAAGTTGAAAACTTACGCTGCCCAATATCCTGAGATTGAAATCGTACCTTTGAAAAAGAAATATCCACAAGGTGGTGAGAAACAGCTTATCGAAGCGTTGACCGGCAGAAGAGTACCTTCTATGGGTCTTCCTATCGATGCAGGTGCTGTGGTTCAGAACTGTGGTACTGCACTTGCTGTATATGAGGCAGTTCAGAAGAACAAACCTCTATTTGAAGGCATCGTTACTGTTACAGGTAACTGCTCTGAGCAGCAGAGAAACTTCCGTCTGAGAGCAGGTACCCCTATCATCAACCTACTTGACGCTATTGGTCGTATCCCTAAGGATGCTGCCAAGGTTATCAGCGGTGGTCCTATGATGGGTAAAGCTGTCTCAAATCTTCTTGCTGCCACTGTGAAGAGCAGCTCTGCCATCCTTATGTTGACAGAAGAGGAGACTAAGAGAAAACCTGAGTCCAACTGTATCAGATGTGGCAAATGTATTGACGCTTGCCCTATGGGTCTTGAGCCTTATCTATTGGTGAGATACTCAAGAAACGGCATGTATGATGAACTTGAGGAGAACAAGATCTACGACTGTATCGAATGTGGTTGCTGTCTGTTCTCTTGTCCTGCATACATTCCACTACTTGACCACATCAGAGCTTCTAAAGCTGAGGTTATGAAAATTATGCGTAGCCGTCCAAAAAAATAGTGAACAAAAAATAATTTAAAATATGAGAAAACTAATTGTCTCACCTTCTCCACACATCCATAGCGTAGAGAATACCCAGAGAATCATGAGAGATGTGATTATCGCATTGTGTCCATCTCTATTGGTCTCTATCTATTTCTTCGGTTTCTCTGCTATCAAACTTGCACTTGTGGGTGTTGCTTCTTGCGTTGCAGTGGAGTATGTAATTCAGAAATATATTCTGAAGACTCAAGTTACCATCAATGACTATACTGCAGCATTGACTGGTCTGTTGTTAGCTCTTAACTTGCCACCAAGCTCACCAGGCTGGATGATCCTTATCGGCTCTATCGTGGCTATCGGTGTGGCTAAAATGACTTTCGGTGGTTTGGGCCAAAACATCTTTAACCCTGCACTTGTGGGTCGTGTATTCCTATTGGTATCTTTCCCTGTCCTTATGACTGACTGGAGTGTTCCTGCTTCATGGTTTAGAGAGGGCGTAGATGCAGCAACAGGTGCTACCCCTCTTGCATTGATCAAAGAGGGCCTTTCAAATGGTCTTACTATCGAGCAAATCATGGCTGCTAACCCTGAGATCTCTTATGTACACATGTTGTTCACTAAGATCGGTGGATCTGTGGGTGAGGTTTCTGCTTTGGCTTTGATCCTTGGTTTTGTATACCTTCTAGTGAGAAGGGTTATCAAACCTACCATTCCACTATCTATCATTGGAACCATCTTTGTGGTATCAGGTATTTTCTGGTTGGCTAACCCAGCACAGTTTACCGATCCTATCTTCAATATCCTTACAGGTGGTGTTCTTCTAGGTGCTATCTTCATGGCTACTGACTATGTGACTTCGCCTATGAGCACAACCGGCCAGATCATCTTCGGTGTCGGTATCGGTCTTCTTACAGTGTTGATCAGATATTTCGGTGCATATCCAGAGGGTGTATCATTTGCTATCCTTATCATGAATATGGTAGTTCCATTGCTTAACAAATATTGTAAACCCGCAAGATTCGGGAAGGAGGTGAAAAATGGCAAGTAAATCATCATTTACAAATATGGTAGTGGTACTTACCGCTATCTGTCTTATCGCTTCTGCACTTTTGGCTGTAGTGTTCAATATGACAAAAGATCCTATTGCAAAGGCAGAGGTTGCAAAAGTTAATGCCGCTATCTCAGCTGTAGTTCCTAAATTTGACAATGTCCCTTCAGATGAGGTATTCGAGATTGAGGATGGTGCAAAAGTAAGCAAGGTCTATCCAGCTAAAAAAGGTGACCAAATCGTAGGTTATGCCATTGAGGTCAAATCAGGCGGATTCGGTGGTCCTATCCAGATTATGGTGGGCTTTACCCCTGATGGTGTTATCTACAACACTTCAGTGGTGGCTGCTTCAGGTGAGACTCCTGGTCTTGGTGCTAAAATTCTTGATGAGAATATCCCTACCAGAATTCAGATGAAAGGTCTTAATCCTGCTGAGACAAAGCTTGTCGTTAAGAATGATGGCGGCTCAATCGATGCTATTACAGCGTCAACCATCACTTCAAGAGGTTTCTTGAAAGGTGTTGAGTCTGCATATGCAGTATTTCAGAAAATCCAATCTAAATAATGAATGTTATGGGAAAATTGAAACTAATTACTGATGGTATCATCAAAAACAACCCTACATTTGTTTTAGTGTTGGGTATGTGTCCTACTCTTGGTACTACCACCTCTGCTATCAATGGTCTTGGTATGGGTGTGGCTACCATGTTCGTACTTATCTTGTCAAATATGGTAATTTCTGCTGTGGCTAAAATTATCCCTGATAAGGTTCGTATCCCTTCTTACATCGTAATCATCGCTGCGTTTGTAACTATTCTTCAGCTTATTCTTCAAGCATATGTGCCTTCTCTTTATGAGACATTGGGTCTTTTCATCCCTCTTATCGTGGTGAACTGTATCGTTCTTGGCCGTGCAGAGGCTTTTGCCAACAAGAACGGTGTATTGGATTCAGCTCTTGATGGAGTAGGTGTTGGTCTTGGATTTACTATCGCATTGACCGTTATCGGTCTAGTGAGAGAGCTCCTTGGCAGCGGTTCTGCTTTTGGTCTCAAACTTATGGATGGTGACGGAATGCTTGCATTCGTCCTTGCACCTGGTGCATTCCTTGTATTGGGATATCTGATGGTATTGTTTAAAAAACTAACTAGTAAAGAGGCATAGATATGGAATATTTTATCATTATCATTTCAGCGGTATTCGTAAATAACGTAGTACTTGCTCAGTTTTTGGGTATTTGCCCATTCTTAGGTGTCTCTAAGAAAGTTAGTACCGCTGCTGGTATGTCTGCTGCTGTTACTTTTGTAATGGCATTGGCAACTTTGGTTACCTATTTGCTCCAGAAATATGTACTTGAGGCATTCGGCATCGAGTTTATGCAGACTGTGGCATTCATCCTTGTAATCGCTGCTCTTGTGCAGATGGTGGAGATTATCCTCAAGAAAATCTCTCCTTCACTTTATCAGGCACTTGGTATCTTCCTCCCTTTGATCACTACTAACTGTGTGGTTTTGGGTGTGGCTATCCAGGTGGTTTCTAAGGAGTTTGATTTTATTAACAATGTAGGTGCTGCAAATCCTGCCATGATGAACCTTGGTCAGTCAGTAGTATTCGCTATCGCTACTGCCCTTGGCTATAGCTTGGCAATGGTGCTTTTCGCAGGTATCAGAGAGCAGTTGGATCTCAATAACGTCCCTAAGGCGTTCAGAGGTGTTCCTATCGCTCTAATCACTGCCGGTATCATGGCAATGGCATTTATGGGATTCAGCGGACTTGTATAATCTGAAATTGTATGGATACATTGGTCAATATAGAGAAGACTTTGGCGGAAGGGAAGATTGAAGCTGCTTTTACAGCTCTTCAGGATTTCCTGAAGTCTGAGCCAAACAATGCAAAGGGATGGTACCTTTTGGGCGGTATCTACCGCAGGCAGCAGATGTGGGGAGAAGCTATCAATGCCTATGGAAAGGCTAAGATGATTGAACCCGACGGACCTGCAGATGCGGCGATAGAGTCGATTTATGATATTATCCGTTTTGTAAATACTGACCTGATGAATCCATAATCGTTATAAACACAAAAATTAAACTGAAGGAGCTGGCCAAAAGGTCAGCTCTTTTTGTGTCAGGAATGTCAGGCGGACTAGAATGAATGTGGGGGGTGAAATCGGTGGGACCCGGGATGTGCCCTGCAGAGGGCTGCAGGGCACATCTTGGTCCTTAACCCTGCGCTTGTGCGAGGGGTTAAGGACCACAGGGCAGGCGAGAGTCCCCTCTCGCGCCCCTTCCGGGCCTTATCGATCTCGTGCCGACTTTTAAAAGTTCTCTTTAAGTGTTTTGAAATTACGATTTTAATGGTGATATTTGTCAACGAACTCAAGTAGTCCACCAAAATGGCCTGGGTGGTGTTGGGCAGTGTAGTTAGTAGGCCTCTAAAGATATCTGTATGGTGGCGACCACATATTACCACGTGTGTACTAAGGGAGAAGATCTTCCATGGATGTTTAGGGATGAATTTGATTTTATCGCAGGAATCAATCGGATCGGCTTTTGTGTGTTGAGTGTAAATGTTACGGTAGTTGATTTTATATTAATGGACACACACGTACATTTTATCTTGAATGGGAGTCTCCCTATATGTAAGGAATTTATAAATAAATATAAGCAGATGACCGGAAAGTGGGTATCCCATAGACACAATATAGCTAACCATCTTTCCAAAGTAGCCACTACTATAGTCCCTGTTGGCTCAGAGGAAGCTTTGATGGAAGAGATAGCTTATGTGGACAGAAACAGTATTATGGCCGGTTACCGATGTATGCCTACAGAGTACAGGTGGGGAATGTCTCGGTATTTCTTTAAGGATACCCTTTCAATGAACGCTTTGCTTGCTGGATTTGAAAAGATAGGGGAGAGGAGTCTTAAAATTCTGAAAAAACAATTGTCGACACGAGTGGATATTCCTAGAGATTGGGAGATAGATAAGTCTGGGATGATCAATCCGAGATGTTTTGTGGATTATAGAATAGTGGAGTCTATATATCGTTCACCTAACAGGTATCTGTATTTTCTCGCCAAGAAGCTGGAAGGAAAGATAGATATGAAACTCTCTCAAGGTGTCAGTTCATTTATTCCCGATAAGGAAATGAGGTCTATCACAGATAGTCTTACCCGAGAGATGTTTGGGTTGGAGAAGAAGGGGCTGCTCAATATGTCGCAGCGAATTCAGATGGCCAAAAAGCTACGTTATGAATATGGGGCTACCCATAAACAGATATCCAGAATGCTCAATGTCGATGTGAATATACTTAAGGGGTTTGTGTGATTAAAGATTAGTGGGGGGGTGAAATCGGTGGGACCCTGGATGTGCCCTGCTGAGGCTGCAGGGCACATCTTGGTCCTTAACCCTGCGCTTGTGCGAGGGGTTAAGGACCACAGGGCCGGCGAGAGTCCCCTCTCGCGCCCCTTCCGGGCCTTATCGATCTCGTTAGGCGGATTTTACTGGTCAGTGTCGTGTCGTCAGTGTCGTGTGAGTCGTGCCGTCGGTGTCGTGCCGTGGGTGTTGTGCAGTCAGTGTCGTTTAGTGGTAGTCGTGCCGTGGGTGTTGTGCTGGTTAGTGTTGTTCTGAGATTGTGGTCATCGGGAATGAAAAATGGGCAGAGAAACGATTGTTTCAGTGCCCATTTTGGTTGTCAGGACTCTCCTGTCAGTCGCTCGCTACCATGCGTTAAGTGGAAGACCGTGCATTTTGGCACGAACCTCACCTTTAACTTTTTCGATAACCTCTGGATTGTCAACATTGCTTAGAACCTGGTCGATAAGTTCTACGATGCCATCCATATCTTTCTCAACAAGACCTCTTGATGTGATAGCTGGAGTACCAACTCTGATACCTGAAGTGGTGAATGGTGTGCGGCTGTCAAATGGAACCATGTTCTTGTTTACAGTGATATCTGCAAGTACAAGGGTCTTCTCTGCCACTTTACCTGTTAGCTCAGGGAATTTGGTGCGTAGGTCGATAAGTAGAAGGTGGTTGTCAGTGCCTCCTGATACTACTTTGTAACCTCTCTTCATGAATGCCTCACCCATTGCTTTAGCATTCTTTTGTACTTGGATCTGGTACTCTTTGAATTCTGGCTGAAGTGCCTCATAGAATGCCACAGCTTTAGCTGCGATGCAGTGCTCAAGTGGACCGCCCTGGATTCCTGGGAACACAGCTGAGTTGATCAGCTGAGACATCTTCTTAACTTCACCTTTAGGAGTTTTAAGACCCCAAGGGTTCTCGAAATCTTTGCCGATAAGGATGATACCACCGCGAGGGCCTCTAAGTGTTTTGTGGGTAGTAGAGGTTACGATGTGTGCATATTTTACAGGGTTGTTAAGAAGGCCTGCTGCGATAAGACCTGCAGGGTGAGCCATATCCACCATGAAAATCGCTCCGATCTTGTCAGCGATAGCTCTCATTCTCTCCCAATCCCATTCGCGTGAGTAAGCTGATGCGCCACCTACGATAAGTTTTGGCCTGTATTCAAGAGCTTTTCTCTCCATATCTTCATAGTCTACGAGACCTGTCTCTTCGTTTAGTCCGTAAGCTACAGCTTTGTAGTTTACACCGGACATATTTACAGGTGAGCCGTGAGTCAAGTGTCCACCGTGTGAAAGGTCAAGACCCATGAATGTGTCGCCAGGTTTCAAGCAAGCAAAGAAAACTGCCATATTTGCCTGTGCACCTGAGTGAGGTTGGACGTTAGCGTACTCTGCACCGAAAAGTTCGCAAATGCGGTCGATGGCAAGTTGCTCCACTTGGTCTACCACTTCGCAACCACCATAGTAACGTGCTTTAGGGTAGCCTTCTGCATATTTGTTTGTTAAGCAGGAGCCCAATGCCTCAAGAACGCCGTTACTTACAAAGTTCTCAGAAGCGATAAGTTCTATACCGTGAGACTGACGGTTCTCTTCTTGCTTGATAAGCTCAGAAATTTGAATATCCTTTTTCATAATATTTAGATTTTATTTTGTTGTTCGATGGAAAATGTTTACTTTTGGTGAACAAAGTTAATTAAAAACCGCCATTTGGCAAAAAATGTTAAGCTAAAGAGGATGTTTACTAAATTAACAAATATAGAACTTAACAGACCTACCGGGGAGGAGTACCAGAAAATGGGGAAACTTCCTGTAGTTGTGGTTCTTGATAATGTGCGCAGTCAGCACAATATCGGTTCTTTCTTTAGGACATC
This sequence comes from Bacteroidales bacterium, assembly GCA_017546125.1. Taxonomy (GTDB): domain Bacteria; phylum Bacteroidota; class Bacteroidia; order Bacteroidales; family UBA932; genus CAAGNP01. Next base: position 58,801 of record JAFYXO010000039.1, on the reverse strand, counting down.
TGATGCTTTTCTTGTCGAAAAAATTATTCTATGCGGTATTTGCGCTACACCTCCCAGTCCTGAGATTCACAAATCTGCGTTAGGGGCAGAGTTCACAGTAGAATGGACTTATGTCTCTAGCTCCGTTGATGCAGTAAAGGAACTCAAATCATTAGGTTACTCCTTGATAGGGGTGGAACAGACTCACAATTCCACTTCTATCGAGCACTTCGAGATGGAGCCATCAAAAAAATATGCACTTGTTTTTGGAAATGAGGTCAAAGGTGTTTCACAAGATGTGATAGACTTATGTGACCAGTGTGTGGAGATCCCCCAGTGGGGAACAAAGCACTCACTAAATGTCTCTGTCTCGGCCGGTATTGTATTGTGGAGTTTTTTGAATAAAAGACTGTCACAAATTAAGTAACCTCTCTATTGTTGAGAACTTAAGAATAAACAGCTTTAATTACCAACACATTTCTAAACAAAATTGCTTTATGAAAAAAATCTTATGTTTGATGGCAATGGCTGTGATGCTATTTACATCATGTCTTGAAAATCAAGAGCCTACCTCTCTGATTGAGTTGCGTCAGGCTAAGGCTGCCCTGATTACTGCGCAGGCAGCATACAAAACCGCAGAGGCTGCCCTCAAGCAAGCTGAAGTGGAATTTCAGAATGCTCTGACTGCAGAGCAGGTTCTATTGAATGAGATGCAATCCTTGCTAAATGAGGCCCAAGCTATCCAAAATGAGATAGATGCATTGGAGCTTGAATTGAGACAGGCCGAAAATGCTGCCGAAATAGCAAGATACGAAGCATTGAAGACTCAATACGAGAATGAACTCCTTTCAAATCAGCATGAAAGAGAGAAAATGTTGAAACAGCATGAAAGGGATATGTATGATCTTCTTCAACAAGTGGCTCAAGCTGAGCTTGATTATGAGAATGCCCTTAAGCTTATGGAGGCTTCAAAGCTCCACTTGACAGAGGATCAACAAGCGATTGTTGACAATTATGTTGCTGCACTTACTGCTCTAAGGTATGGCGGCACTTATGTAAATATCGCAGGTGTTCGTGTTACTGTTTCGGAGTCCCTTTCAGACCTCAGACAGGAACTTATCGAAGCTAATGCAAATCTTAAGAATGCTGAGTACAATTGGAACCACAACGAGAGGATAGCATACGCTGTGTTGGACAGTGCAGCTGCCAAGGAGGCGTTGGATCAAACCATTAAGGCTCTTGAAGATTTCATCGCTTTCGGTGAGGATCCTGATATCAAGAAGTGGGAAGCAGCAGCTGCAGAGATTGAGGTGACTATCAGAGAGGTTCTTGATTCTGGACATGTATTGTTCGATCAGATAAATGAGATGACTGCTGAGCTTGAGGGTTTGGATGTTCAGCTTGACCAAATAGACATAGAGGCAGGCTATATTGCCAATAATCCATATATCGGTGTTGCTGATGATGCTCCGGATGCTACAAGCGTTCCAGTTGTCGTAGAGTCCAAAAAATATGTGGCTGAGCAGAGCAGAATAGCGCTTAAAGACTCTCTTGATGAGGCTATGACAGCAGATTCTGAAATTGACAGATCATTTGATCTTAAAGTCACAGAGGTAGCCGGTCTCAGAGAGTGGATGATTTCAGAAATTAACTGGATTTTGCCTATGGAACAGGATATATTGCTTGATCCAAATACTATGAAATATAGTCTTGAGTCAAATATCGCTAAGGTTGAATTCCCATTATATCAATATGATGCATCTGTTCCAGAAGTATTGGCAGATAATTATGATATGATAGGACGTGCAAAACAGCTGCGAACTTGGATTGATACTTATAGTAGAACAGAAGTGGAAGGATTGGATTTCCAGGCTTGGTATCACAAAAATAACCCTACACTTGAACAGGTCCAGATCAGATATAATAAGGCAAGAGCTAAATGGGATGCTGTAGCTAATGCTGTCACCGAGGCTATCGCTGCGTATAAGATTGGTTCTGATTATGATGCTCAGAATACTCTTTATAATGCTTGGCTTGATTTCGATGAGATTGCAACTCCAACCGATGCTCAGATTCAAGCATATCTGGACGCATATACAAAATATATCACTCTTCGTCAACCTCTTGATGGAAAAGCCAGAACCATTATGGTCTCAGGTGAAGAGAAAAATATTGTGGATTATCTGAAAGTTGCTAATTGGGGTACTATTATCACCGAAGCAGTACTTCAACCAATTAGAGAGGAGAACAAATTGACTCTTTCTCTAGGATATGACAAACTTTCTGGTTCAGAACTCTATTTGGAAGATAATTTCGATAAGAATGGTCTCTTCCCAAGATGGGAGTATTTGTCAAAAGAACTTTGGGGTAAAGAGTACCAAAGAGTAGCTACAGACACTTATTTGGGTGATGATTTTGAGTTTGCATTCACAAGACGATACATTCAGATAGGAGGTAATACGTTCTCTTCATATGGATACTATAATGTGGGTGATGTAGCTGAAAAATTGGTAGAATTAGGCTATCAGATCCGCTTCCCATCTGATATTGATGTCGTAATAAATGAGTATAATGTAGGAGACTACGAAACTGACCAATATTTTTATCTGATTTTTGATAATACTTCTGATTATGGTCTATGGGAGGTTAACACTTCGAATCACAGTTTGTATAATAATAATTCTATTTTGTATTACAATCAGGATGTTGTAAATGACCTTCTTGCACAATTAGATAAAGTGATCGCCGATTTTGAAGCAGAATTTGCAGGCATTGAAGAGGATATCGAGGAGTATCTATTGGCAGACAAAGCTATAGAAGAGAAGATCGAAGCTATAGTGGAAGAGTATAATGCATATGTAAAAGAGAATCAGGCTCCTATACTTGAACGCAAGGTCGCTTTGGCAGATGAGATGCTTCAAATGCAGATGTTGGTGGCTAAGTACAGTGCTGAAGTAGAGGCTACACAAGAACTTCATGAGCATTATATGACAATGATCGATGCGTACTATATGTTATTCTCTGAGGATCTGAACTCTCCTGAGTCTTTGGAAGAGTTGAATGCTGAGATACAGGATATTATCGCAGAGTATAACGAAGAGATCATTGAATTGTCTGAAGATTTGAATGATGCCAAGAAGGCTCTTCTAGAGTTGAGGAACGGAACAGATAATGATTCTGTACTGTATGAAAAGACTCTTGAGAGATGCACAGATAAGGTTAAAGAGATTGAAGAACAAATCGATGCACGTATTGCTGAAATTGAGAAATACGAAGATCTTTTGAAGAATACTCTTGAGGTTTTTGCAGGTGCAGATGATGAGAATGCCTAACCAACCCACAATTGTAGAACCAACAAAAACATTATCGGTATGTTGAGGAAATTTATCATAATGGCACTGGTGATGCTTATGACTCTCCCAGCTTTGGGGCAGTCGGCAGACACCTATGTCAATTATGCCCCCAAAAAAGGTGATGTGCAAGTTGGAGTACTTATAGGTCCTTCCACCTATTTCCTTGGAGACCACAATTATTATCTGTTGCCGCAAACAGATGAGAATGGTGTTATCAGTGAAGTGGGTGTTACAGGGGATCAGATGAGGACATACTTCAATTTGGGTTCTCTCAACTCGAATACTGTGACAAATATGATAGGTGTAAACTTCTCTTGGTTTGCCTTAGACCAGCTTGAGTTTACAGCTATGTTCGGAATGAATATCAACTATACCCCTAAAAAGGATTTTATAGAGGGTGAATATATTGTTCCGGATATGCCTATACCAAGTTATCAGTATGTTCTTGGAGAGACTAACCACCTGTTTAATGTAGAAGTAGGATTGAATTATCGCTTCATAACCGGCAATGAGAGGATCAGCCCTTACATTGGTGCATTCTGTGGTTATCAGATGGCCAGAGTTGAGGCTATGTATCCTTACACCGGAGAGTTGTCTAGCGAAGGAGATCCAATAGAATTGGTGAGAAACAGTTATCGTGCCGGCCAGGCCTATTCCATTAGAAGTGGTATTATGGCGGGTGTGGATTATGCTGTGGCCCCCGGACTTATTATCGGCCTGGAGGTGGCACCGGCATCGTATCACTACTCTGTCATAGATATCCACCATATAGGATATCAGGCTTTCCAGACAGATAACCATCATATCAAAATCTTCTCCCAACCTCGATTGAAGTTAGGATTCAGATTTTAATTCTTGTAGATGATCAAGTTAAAGCCTTCAGCGTAGCTGAGGGCTTTTTCTTTTTTATTTGATTGAGAATCTGTTGAGTTCTTTCTTGAGTGTCAGGTGCATCGGGCAGACACTCTCCAGCAGCCGGTGGAATTCGGGGCCATGGTTCAAGTGGTGCAGGTGGCAGAGTTCGTGCAGTATGACGTAGTCCCGAAGATGTGGAGGAAGGAGATGGAGGCGGATGTTGAGATTTATATTCCCCTTTGCGGAGCATGAACCCCAATTGGACTTGTTGTCTTTAAGGGCAATCCTTCCTATGAGTGGTGTCCCGTCGCTTTTTACGAAGCCGTGCAGGGCGGCAAGCTCCATGGTGCGGGTCGCGAGAGCCTTGCGGGCATCTTTTTTTATTGCCCTGAGGGCAATGGGGTCAGATGGAAGGAGGATTGGGGTCCGTTCGGCAGCTTTTTTCTCCATTCTGCGAAGTATGGTGTTGATTTTACCCTCAGACTGCTTTAGAAAGAGTTCCCCTGCAGCAAATGGAAATAACCATGGAATGGTGACGCGGATGGAGTTCTCTGCCCCCACCTTAATAGAGAGGCGACGGATCCCCCGTTTCCTTACCAAGTGTATCTCCCCGAGCTCCGGGTGATGGATTATCTTCTCTTTCATGGGGCAAAAATAGTGATAATCAGTGAATCTTTTTTGGAGAATGAGTTTATTTGTCTATCTTTGCACTCCCAATTTTGGGACAAAACAATTTAAAATCAAACGCTTAAAGTTATGGCAGAATATCTTGCAGCAGAGAAGAAGCAGGAGATTTTCGGACAATACGGGAAGTCTAATAAAGACACCGGCTCAGCTGAGAGTCAAATCGCTCTATTTTCCTACCGTATCGCTCACCTAACAGAGCACCTTCGTAGCAATAAAAAAGACTATGGCACACAAAGGGCTTTGCTTAGACTTGTTGGTAAAAGACGTCGTCTTCTAGATTACTTGAAGACCACCGACATCGAGAGATACAGAGCAATTGTGAAGGCACTTAACCTTCGTAAATAATAAGACGAGGCTGTCAATTCGATACGACAGCCTCTTTTTCTATCTATCGACATATATTAGCGGAAAAAATAAATAATAAGATGAATGTAGTAAAAAAGACCATCACATTGGGTGATGGAAGAATTGTAGAGATCGAGACCGGAAGACTTGCAAAACAGGCTGCCGGTAGTGTCGTTCTTAAAGTCGGAGATACCATGTTGCTTGCGACAGTAACATGTGCGAAAGATGCTAAAGAAGATGTGGACTTTATGCCTCTTTCAGTAGAATACAAAGAGAAATTTGCGGCTGCCGGCCGTTTCCCTGGCGGTTTCATGAAGAGAGAAGGTAAGGCTTCTGATTCAGAGATCCTGGTGGCTCGCTTGATTGACAGGGCTTTGCGTCCTCTTTTCCCTGATAATTTCCACGCAGAGGTATTCGTGAATGTAAACCTTATCTCTGCTGATAAAGAGACTATGCCTGATGCATTTGCAGGTCTTGCAGCATCGGCTGCATTGGCAGTGAGTGATATTCCATTCAACGGCCCTATCTCAGAGGTGAGAGTGGCAAGAATTGATGGCCAATTCGTTATCAACCCTACTTTCAAAGCTCTTGAGAGCGCTGACCTTGACATTATGGTGGCTGCTACCTATGAGAACATCATGATGGTAGAGGGTGAGATGAAAGAGGTTACCGAGAAGGATATGCTTGATGCTATCAAATTTGCTCACGAAGAGATCAAGAAACACTGCGTAGCTCAGAAAGAGCTTATGGAAGAGGTGGGCAAAGTGAACAAGAGAGAGTATTGCCACGAAGAGGATGATGAGGATCTTCGCAATGCACTTGTAAGCTTCTGCTACGACAGATGCTATGCTATCGCAAAATCACAACTTGGCAAACATGAGAGAGAAGATGCTTTCTCTGCCCTTAAGGATGAGTTCATTGAGACTATTCCTGAAGAGGAGAGAGATGACAAGATGGTGATGATCAACAGATATTATGGTCAAGTGGAGAAAGAGTGTATGCGTCGTATGATCGTAGACGAAGGTGTACGTCTTGATGGCCGTAATACCCGTCAGATCCGCCCTATCTGGTGTGAGACCAACTATCTTCCAGGTGCACACGGTTCTGCAATCTTTACCCGTGGTGAGACTCAAGCACTTGCTACAGTGACTTTGGGTACCAAACTTGATATGAAAGAGCTTGACGAAGTATTGGTTCACGAGACCCAACAATTCGTTCTTCACTATAACTTCCCTCCATTCTCTACAGGTGAGGCCAAACCTCAAAGAGGTATCGGCCGTCGTGAGATCGGTCACGGTAACTTGGCTTGGAGAGCTCTTAAACCTATGGTTCCAGTAGGTGAGGAGAACCCATATGCTGTACGTGTGGTATCAGATATCCTTGAGTCAAACGGTTCTTCATCTATGGCTACTGTATGTGCCGGTACTATGGCCCTTATGGATTCAGGTCTTAAGATGAAAAAACCTGTGGCAGGTATCGCTATGGGTCTTATCTCAGATAAGAAAACAGGTAAATTTATCGTCCTTTCAGATATCTTGGGTGATGAAGACCACCTAGGTGATATGGACTTCAAAGTGACTGGTACTAAAGATGGTATCACAGCTACTCAGATGGATATTAAAGTGGACGGCCTTCCATATGAAGTTCTTGAGCAAGCTTTGGCGCAAGCTAAAGAGGGTCGCGAGCACATTATGGGTGAGATGATGAAAACTATCTCTGAGCCTCGTGAGGACTTCAAACCAAATGTACCTCGCTTGGTACAAATCACTATCCCTGGTGAGTTCATCGGTGCTGTTATCGGTACAGGTGGTAAAGTTATTCAGGAGATGCAGAAGAGCACCAACACTACCATCACTATCACTGAGGTGGATGGTCAAGGTGTAATCGATATCTTCGGTGAGAACAAAGAGTGTATGGATGCAGCTTTGGCTCGTATCAAAGCTATCACTACTGTTCCTGAGGTGGGTGAGACCTATCATGGTAAAGTGGTTTCTATCCTTGAGTTCGGTGCATTCGTAGAGATCCTTCCTGGTAAAGAGGGTCTGCTTCACATCTCTGAGCTTGACTACAAGAAAGTTGAGAAAGTTGAGGATGTTGTGAATGTAGGTGATGAGCTTGATGTGAAACTTCTTGAGATTGATTCAAAATCTGGTAAGATGAGACTTTCTCGCAGAGCACTTATACCTGCACCAGAGGGTTGGGTTGAGCGTGAGCGCAAACCAAGACCTTCAGGCGACAGAGGTCCTCGCAAAGATGGTGACCGTGGTCACCGCAGAGAGGGTGGTCCAAGAAGAAAACCTGAAAATCACGAGTAACCAACAGCGAAATTATAACAGAAAAGGGCGACTTTTGATAGTCGCCCTTTTTTATAACAATCTTCCTTGATAAGTGTTGCGCTCTTCGAGGCGCGATTCAAGCATTCGGAGGAGTTCGACATTGCGGACGAGACCCCACGGGGTGGAGTTTACGAAGCGTGGTGGCACCTCCCCGACGAAGCGCTCTATGTACAGATCGGGGCGGAGTCTCTCAAGCAAATCGATGAAGAAATCTATATATTCATCCAATCCGAACATCGCGAAATCTTCCGGGTGTTCAGCGAACTCTTTCTCCATTTTGGTCCCCTTTACTATTTGAAGCTGGTGGAATTTGACCGAATTGATGGGGAGGTCGTTGATGAGTGGAGCCATTGCCAGCATCTCTTCTCTGGACTCTCCCGGGAGACCCAGTATGAAATGTGCTCCGAGGTGCAGCCCCCTCTCTGCACTCTTCCTTACCGCCTCTTGTGCTTGGGCGAATGTGTGTCCACGATTGATCCTCTGCAGGGTTTTGTCGTAACACGATTCGATTCCGTACTCCACTATGACTATATGCTTCTTGGCCAGTTCTGCCAGATAGTCAAGTTTTTCGTCATCCACGCAGTCCGGGCGGGTGCCTATGACGATGCCCTCTACTGCCGGGTGTGCCAGAGCCTCTTCATAGAGCTCCTTCAGGCGTGGCAGTGGTGCGTATGTGTTTGAATACGGCTGAAAGTATGCAAGATATTTCTCTGTCTTGCGATAGCGGTTTTTATGGAATGTTATACCCTCTTCTATCTGCCAGGCGATCGATCTGTCGCTGGTGCTGTAGTTGGGGTGAAAAGCCAAGTTGTCGCAGTAGGTACACCCTCCGCGAGAGATTGAACCATCCCTATTGGGACAAGTGAACCCTGCATCGATCACTATTTTCTGCAATCGTTGTCCGTAGGTTCTCTTGAAGTATCCGACAAAAGAGTTGTATCTGCTATTTGTCTGCCGGTTCATTCAAAACTCTGATTTTGAAGACAGCTTTCTTGATGGTGCCACTGCCCAAAAGTGGGGTGTGGGCATCAGATGGGAAACACATTACGAAGTTGCCGGTGCTGCAGCTGATGAATACCTCCGGCATCTCGTCGAATAGAGCTACGTCCTGTGCTTCATTGTATTCGGCCATCTGGAGGTTTTCACATTTGGCTCTGTCTTTCCATCCGATAGTCTCGTCACCTTCGAGAAGAATGTGAACATCCACGAATGAATCGTGAACTTCCATCTTGGGAAGATCAGCGATATCTCTTGCGTCAGACTCTGATATTGTGCACCACACATCGTTTTCTACGATGGGGTGATTGCCCAATTCAAGGGTGTTGAGGTCGTGTTTCCTTAGGAAATCGTATACCTTGTCAAAGCCGGTTTGGAACTCTTTGTATCTCTCAAAACTTTTAATTGAATCTATAATCATAATTTTTTGCTCTTTTTGCTTCACAAAAGTAGGCATTTTATTAAAAAATAGATATTTTTGTAGGATAAGAATAGTACTATATTTAAAATTTCATTTTATGCGCAAACTAATACTCTTATCTGCAGCACTTCTGCTAATCTTCACATCTTGTGGCGAAGACAAACAAGAAGTATTCAACTCTATTTCAAAAGAAGTCAAATCTGAATTTGCCCCTGACAGAAGGGATAAAACATTTGAAACCAAACTTAAAGAAGTTGACGGTAAATGGGTTCTTTACGGCTCAACTACTGAAGCTGAAGCAAAAGCTGCTCTATTGGAGAAGTTGGCAGCTAAGAAAATTGATGTTCTTGACAGCATGAAGGTTCTTCCTGATGCAGCTCTTGTAAATGAAGGCAAAATCTATGCAGTGGTATCTCACTCTGTGGCTAACTTGAGATATGAGGCTGATTACTCTTCTGAGATGGCTACTCAGGTGTTGATGGGTACCCCTCTTAAAGTGTTGGAGAAGAAGAGCTACTGGTATAGAGTCGTTACCCCAGAGGGTTATATCGCTTGGGTAACTGTAGGTAGTGTGAAGACTATGAACGAAGAGGAGCTTACAGCATGGAGAGGCTCTGAAAGAGTTATCGTAGATGTTCACTACACTTTGTTCCGTGACAAGCCAAGCAAAAACGGCGCGATCGTCAGTGATGGTGTATGGGGTGATATCGCTCAAGTGTCATCTAAAAAAGTGGTTAACGGTTATCAGGAGGTTAAACTTCCTAACGGCAAGACAGCTTATGTTCCTGCTTCTGATGTAAAATGCCTTAAAAAATGGCTTGACAGCAGAAATCCTACCACTGACAATATCCTTAATACCGGTAAACAGTTCCTTGGTTTCCCTTATCTATGGGCAGGTACCTCTATCAAAGGTCTTGACTGTAGCGGTTTCGTGAAGACTTCACACTTCCTAAACGGTATTATCCTTAGAAGAGATGCTTCACAACAGGCAAAAGTTGGTGAAGAGATCGATATTACAAATGGCATCGAGAACCTTAAGAAAGGTGATATCCTATTCTTCGGTCGCAAAGCTACCGCAGACAGACCTGCAAGGGTAACACACGTAGGAATGTATTTGGGTGACGGTATGTTTATCCACTCAGCTACATTCGTGAAGATCAATAGCCTGGTTCCTGGTACTGACAATTACTATGACGGCACTATGGTATGTGCAAGACGTATCAACGGTATGCAAGACACTATCTATGGTATGTGGTCTATCGCTAAACACCCTTGGTATTTTAATGTTGAAAACAAATAATTTAAAAATATACGATTATGACAACAAGAAGAGATTTCCTTAAAACAGCCGGTGTTCTAACTGCAGCTACTGCATTTATGAAACCATCAGATATCTTCGCACAGAAGAATAATCCTAAGAAGATCAGCACCAGCAAAAAACTTCAACTTGACTGGGAGAACTTCGATGGTATAATGAAATTTACTTTCACTGTATCCGGCTCTTCTCGTAAAGGTACTCCTATCGTTATCACCCGTTTGAGCTGGAATGGCTACTCAGGTTATGGTGAGGCAGCAATGCCACCTTATCTTGGTGAGACACAGGCGTCTGTAAACGACTTCTTGAAAAAAGTGGTAGAGAATGTTCTGCCTAAATTTGACAATCCATTCTGCATTCAAGATATTATGTTGGCGGTAGACAAACTTTCTACCAATAATACTGCAGCCAAAGCTTCTGTGGATATTGCACTACACGACCTTGTAGGTAATGTTATGGGTCAGCCTTGGTGGAAAATCTGGGGCTTTGATTCTTCAAAAGCACCTTACACCAGCTACACTATCGGTTATGATGCAAGCGATGAGATGATCAATACAAAACTTGATGAGGCTAACTGGAACAAAATTATCAAGGTTAAACTTGGTATGACTGAGGCTGAAGACAAGAGAATGATCAACCTTATCCGTGCTCGTGACAGCCGTCCTATCATCATCGACGCAAACCAGGGCTGGAAAGACAAATACTACGCTTTGGATATGATCCACTGGCTTAAAGAGCAGGGTATATCTATGATTGAGCAGCCAATGTCAAAATATTATCTTGACGATATCGCTTGGATCACTGAGAGATCTCCACTACCTATCATCGCTGACGAATCTTGCCAGAGATTGACAGATATCAGAACTCTACACGGCGCTTATCACGGTATCAATATCAAACTTATGAAATGTACCGGTATGCGTGAGGCTCGCGAAATGGTATCTCTAGCTAAGGCTCTTCATATGAAACTTATGATCGGCTGTATGACTGAGACATCTATCGCTATCTCTGCTGCAGCACAACTGTCTCCTGAAATGGAATGGGCTGATTTGGATGGTAACTATCTACTTGGCAACGACTGCTTCGACGGTATGAAGCTTGTAGACGGTAAAATCACCCTTGAGGACAAACCAGGTCTTGGTCTTACTCCAAAGCCAGGTATTATTAAGCTATAATTTTCAAAACAATTATATATTATGAATCTAAGAGTATTTAAGAAGGACGTAGATTTCCTAACTGAAGATTTCCTATCTGATGCACTTATCAGCATGGGTTTTGCCAGAGAAGAGTCTAAGAGAGAGAACATTTTGGGTATTATCAATGAAGCTATCGATCTTCGTGATGAGACATACGCCAAGATCAATCATCCTGAGGAGGGCAATCTTAAAGCTTACTACCGTAAGACTACTGAGGATTTCCTAAAATCTTTGGATGCTCTATGTGAAAAGCTTGGTGAGGCTATTAAGTAATCACAAAAACATTATTTATTATAGTTAGGGTGGTCGGATTGTATCCGGTCACCCTTTGGTAAAGAAAATATATATATGCAAACATATACAAGAGAGCCTATTATAGAAGGTTTGACCTTTGATGATGTGTTGCTGATTCCTGCTCACTCAGAGGTACTTCCCAGGACTGTAGATTTCAATACTAACTTTACAAGAGAAATCAAGCTTCACACACCACTTGTATCTGCAGCTATGGATACAGTGACTGAAGCTGGTATGGCTATCGCAATAGCAAGAGAGGGTGGTATCGGTGTTATCCATAAGAATATGCCTATTGAGGCACAGATGGAGCAGGTGAGAAAGGTAAAGAGGGCTGAAAACGGTATGATCTATGATCCTATCACCATCAGGGAGAATGCCAATGTTGGTGATGCTCTCCGTCTTATGAAGGAGAACCATATCGGTGGTATCCCTGTAGTGGACGAGAAAGGTACATTGTGTGGTATCGTGACCAACAGGGACCTTCGCTTCCAGGACAACATGAGAACACCTATTTATGAGGTGATGACCAAGGAGAACCTTGTTACCACCACTAAGGGTTATGATTTGGCTGAAGCTACAGAACTTCTAAGGAGAAACAAAATTGAGAAACTTCTTGTTGTTGATAACAATGGCAAGCTTGCCGGTCTTATCACATACAAGGATATCATGAAGATTAAAGACAATCCTACTGCAAGTAAAGATTCAAAAGGTCGTCTTTTGGTCGCAGCAGCTATGGGTATCAACTCAGATACACTTGAGAAAGTTGAGCAGATCGTATCAGTTGAGGCAGATGCTATCGTTTTGGATACAGCTCACGGTCACTCTGAGTTTGTTCTTCAGACCATCAGAAAAGTACGTGCCGCATTCCCTAATCTTCAGATCGTAGCAGGTAATATTGCTACAGGCGAGGCTGCAAGAGCTTTGTATGAGTGTGGTGTGGATGCTGTTAAAGTGGGTATCGGCCCTGGTTCTATCTGTACTACCCGTGTAGTGGCTGGTGTGGGTATGCCTCAGCTTTCAGCTATCATGTTGGCGGCAGATGCACTTAAAGGTACCGGTATTCCTATCATTGCAGATGGTGGTATCAGATATTCAGGTGATATCGTTAAAGCATTGGCAGGTGGTGCAAGTACCGTTATGGCAGGTTCTCTATTTGCCGGTGTTGAGGAGTCTCCAGGTGAGACTATCATCCTTAATGGTAGAAAATTCAAATCATATAGAGGTATGGGTTCTCTCGAAGCTATGCAGAAAGGTTCGAAAGACAGATACTTCCAGGATATGGAAGAGGATATCAAGAAGCTTGTTCCAGAAGGAATCGTGGCACAAGTTCCTTATAAGGGTACCCTCAAAGAGGTGGTTTATCAGCTTGTTGGTGGACTTAGAGCCGGTATGGGTTATGTAGGTGCCTACAATCTTGATGAGCTTCGCACTGCAAAATTCGTAAGGGTAACTGCTGCAGGATTTGCTGAGAATCACCCTCACGATGTGACAATCACCAGAGAAGCACCTAACTATAGCAGGTAATTTATGAAGAGATTGATCCTACCTATACTATTGCTATCGCTATTGGGCTCCTGTACTTTTATAGACAGTGTGCTCAATGGTGATGTGGTAGCAAGGGTAGGAACCAATGTCCTCTACCAGAAAGATATCGAGGGACTGGTCCCTAAAGGGGTCTCTCCCGAAGATAGTGCCGCTATAGTGATGCAATATGTGAATAGTTGGGCTACCAAGAAGATACTCCTCTCAAATGCGGAAGAACGCCTTTCAAGAGAGGACAAGGATATCGAGCAGGCCTTGAATGACTACAAGACCTCTCTTTTGGTATACCGCTATGAGAAGCTGTATGTGGACAAGAATTTGGACACTCTGATAACTGAGGATGAGTGCCGTGATTATTATGAACTGCATAAGGCTTCATACACCAGCCATTGCTCGATAGTAAAGGCCCGCTACATAAAGATCAATGCCGCTTCACCAAATGCCCAGCTGGTGAAAAAACTCTACAAATCGATGAAAGTGGAGGATTTGGATAAGGTAGCAGAGCTTTCGGGCAATTCGGCAGACAAATACACAGACTTCAATATGGATTGGGTTCCGCTCAGCCATGTGGCCAAGGAGATAGGGGAGGAACTTTCGCAATGTGAACAGATTCTGGACAAGCACCACTATATCGAACTTGAGAAGGGGAATTTTCTATATCTGGTCCGTGTTTATGAAAGGGTAAAAGGGGGAGAAATCACCCCATACGATTATAATATCAATATAATTAAAGAGTCAATACTTAGTAAAAGAAAACAGGAGTTGATAGCAAATTTGGAACGAAATCTGCTAGAGGATGCCTTGAACAATAATAAACTTGTAATCTATTCCAATGATAATGACTAAAAAGATTTTTTGGGTACTAGCCACTGTTTTATGTTTCGCCACATTTTCTGCTTATGGCCAGAAATATGAAAATGGTCTAATCGATAAGACAGTAGCGGTGGTGGGAAATGAGATGATCCTTTTGTCTCAAATCGAGCAGGAAGTAGAAATGCTCCAATTTCAAGGTCACTATTCTGACAGAAACCTCAGATGTCAGGTCTTAGAGCAGATGATGATGTCCAAACTATTCCTGGCACAAGCCAGAATAGACAGTCTGGTGGCTAACACCAGTATGATTGAGGCAAACCTCGATAATAGAATGAACACTGTTTTGACTCAGCTCGGAGGTGAGAAAAAAGCTGAAGAGTACTTTGGCAAGACTCTATATGAGTTGAGGGAGGACTGGAGAGAGATTATCACTGAGCAATCATTGACTCAGGATATGCAGTCCAAAGTACACGCTACAGCTGTTGAGCTGACTCCTCAGCAGATCAAAGAGTTCTATGAGAAGACATCTAAAGACAGCCTTCCTGTCATATCTACCCAGTATCAGCTCAGTCAGATTGTGAAATATCCCGATACAGAGAGGGCTAAGGTTCAAGTTAAAGAGCAGCTTTTGGAGTTCAGGGAGAGAATTCTTAAAGGTGAGAGCTTCAGTATGTTGGCAACATTCTATTCTGAGGACCCTGGAAGTGCCACTAAAGGTGGTGAACTTGGTATGGCATCAAAAACCATTTTCTGGCCGGCATTCTCTGATGCGGCCATGGCACTTAAAGATGGCCAGGTGTCACCTATCGTAGAGACCCCTGACGGTTTCCATATCATTCAGATGATTAAGAAGGAGGGGGATATGTTCAATGCCCGCCACATCCTCATCAAGCCAAAATATACAGCAGATGACAGAACCAAGGCATTCAAGACCCTTGACAGCATCAAAACAGCTATCGTGAATGACAGTATTTCATTCTTCCTTGCTGCCAGGATACACTCTCAAGATCAGTACTCACGTACAAACGGAGGTTTGATGGCGGATCAGAATACAGGTTCTACACTTTTTGAGAAAGACCAGCTTAAACCTGCCGACTATGCAGTGCTTAAAGATATGAAAGTGGGAGACATCTCAAACCCATTCGAATCTTTGGACAATGAGGGTCGTAGCGGTAATACCATATATAAAATTATCAAGCTTGAGAAGATAATCCCTTCGCACGTGGCAACATTTGATGATGATTTCAGTATTCTACAGAATGTTGCAAACAGTGCTCAGGCACAAAAAGCTATAGACAAATTCCTCAAAGAAAAGATCAAAACAACATATATTGTTGTAGACCCATTGTTCCATAACTGTGATTTTGAAAGAGAGGGTTGGATCAAATAATGAAGAGGGCAACTCTCATACTAATCTTAATAAGCCTCTTCTCCACATTAGCATTTTCTCAGGGCAAGGAGGAGTCGGATAGCCTTATCCGCCTGTTAAGTGCCAAGAAAATCCAATTGGTGGATATAAATGGTGAGGCGTGCAGAAAGGTTGAGGGACCTGCAAGATTTCTTCATAACAACACCTATCTTATATGCGATACAGCATTCTGGAATGTCGATAAGGATTTCGTGGATGCTATCGGTCATGTCCAGATAATTCAGGAGAATACACTCCTCACAGGGGACAGGCTCCATTACATTATAAACCAGGATCTGGCACAGTTCAGGGGCTCTCTTGTGGAACTTAAGGATGACAAGGGGAATGCCCTTAGAACTGAGTATCTGGATTACAATACCAAAGACAGTATAGCATTTTTCTATCACGGGGCAAGCATGAGGGACTCTACAGGAAATGTGATAGAGAGTGTGGATGGTACATACGAATCGAAGAAAAATCTCTTCACTTTTGTGGATGAGGTGCAGATGTTTTCAGATTCACTCTTTTTCGTCTCAGATGTAATAAGATACCGTACAGATCTTGAGACAGCGTATTTCAGTGAGAACACCATGGGGTGGAAAAAGCAGAACTATTTCTCTGCCAATGGAGGGTGGTATAACAGATCCAATGAGACTCTCTATTTTGACAAGGAGGTTTATGGCCAGACCAAAGAGTATGAGTTGTGGTGTGAGGATCTTTTCTTTGACAGAATGGCAAACCACACCATTTTGAAGGGTAATATTCAGATTACAGATACTGTGGATGGTGCATTTATCTTTGGCAATCATCTTGAATCCTTCAATGAACCCCGCAGTGTCAAGGTGACCCAAAGTCCGATAATGGTCCTTTTGGTTGAAGAGGATAATGTGGTGGACAGCGTATTTGTCGCTGCAGATACCCTACACTATTATACACAGAGGATGTATGAAGTTGACAGCCTCCTTAAGGCATCTGCCCAAGAACGAAAAGAGTTGGCAATGGTGGACCCTGTAGCCAATATCCGTAAGCAGAAAGCAGAGCAAAAGGCGGCTGAGGATGCCAAAAATACCCCTAATTTAGGAGGTGGCAAGACTCCACCCAAAAGGGCTCCTATCGATTCCGGGTCTCTGACGGTTAGTGACTCTGTCAATGTGAATGAATCTGCTTTGGTTCGGACATCTGCTTTGGTCCGGGATTCTGTTATGGTAGCAGACTCTCTCATGATAAGCGACTCCATCGCTATCGATTCACTTAAAGTGGAGCCTCTGGATACCACCGAAATAAAGTTTATGGAGGCATACCACCATGTGCTGATCTTCAAGAGCAATAATCAGATCAAATGTGATTCACTTCTTTATAGTGATCTTGACTCTATGGCAAGACTCTTCAAGGATCCTGTTATCTGGAACGAGATTAAAAACCAGCTCACTGCAGACAGTATGCAGATAGTAATCAAGGATGGTGAGATGAAAAAAGGTCTTTTGCTTGGCAATGGTTTCCTCGCATCCTATGACTCCGAGGATTTCTATAACCAGATTAAGGCACCGGAGATGGCCGGTTTCTTTGAGGATGGTGAGATTTCCCGTTTTGATGCTTTGGGTGGGGCGCAAATGCTTATCTATATTCCTGACAGTACGGTGATTGCGTATGCAAATATGAAGGATTGCAAAATCATATCTTCTATAATGAAAGATGGAAATGTGCAGAAAAACTACTACTTCGAGTCTGTAAAGAGCAATATGTATCCTGTAGAGGATATGACACAGGAGGATCATAGATTGAAAGGTTTCAACTGGAGGGGAGATGAGAGACCTGTAGACAGATTTGATCTTACTCAAGTCTCTATCAGACCGTCCAGAAGGCAATATACACTGGAAAGTCCCTACTATCCTCTTTTTGATCGTACAGCCAAGTATTTCCCCGGATATATTGAAGGTATAATGGAGGAGATAAGGGGCCGTGAGGTTTGGATTTGGAAGTCATCTATAAGATAACAATACACAATATGAAAGTTTTTAATATCGATGTAAAACAACACTCAATGGAGGATGTTGAACTCCTTTTCAAGAAGGATTGTAAATTGGTTCTTGGACAAGAGGCTATAGAGAGAATCCATAAGTGCCGTGAATATTTGGATAAAAGGATGGAGAGTCAGGTAGAGCCCATATATGGTGTGACTACCGGTTTCGGCTCTTTATGCAATGTCTCTGTCGATAAGGAGAATCTTTCAAAATTGCAGAAAAATCTTGTGATGTCACACGCTTGTGGATTGGGTGAAGAGGTGTCGGAGGAGATTGTGAGACTGATGCTTGCCCTAAAGGTCAAATCGTTGTCTTATGGTTTCTCAGGAGCACAGGTGGAGACAGTACAGAGATTGGTGGATTTCTTCAACGAGGGTGTATACCCTATTGTATATAAACAAGGCTCTTTGGGAGCATCCGGTGATTTGGCTCCGCTGGCCAATATGTGTCTTCCTCTATTGGGCTTGGGTGAGGTCAATTATCAAGGAAAGAGGATGTCTGCACAAGAGGTGAATGCGATCTTCGGCTGGGAGCCCCTTACACTGGCATCCAAAGAGGGTTTGGCTCTGTTGAACGGTACCCAGTTTATGCTGGCCCATGCACTATGGTCACTGCACCATGCCAAGAAACTCTCCCTTCTGGCAGATCAGATAGGTGCTGTCTCACTTGAGGCATTTGATGGCAGGATAGAGCCGTTTACAGATGGTGTTCATCAGGTAAGACCACACAAGGGTCAGTTGGATACTGCAAGACATATGAGGGAGCTTCTTGCAGGGAGTGAGATTATAGCCCGTCGCAAGGAGCACGTTCAGGATCCATACTCTTTCAGATGTATTCCTCAGGTACATGGAGCATCCAAAGATGCTATCGACTATGCAGAGAAGGTGTTTGTGACAGAGTTGAATAGTGCCACCGATAACCCTACCATCCTTCCCGATGAGGATCTTGTGGTCTCTGCCGGCAATTTCCATGGCCAGCCATTGGCTTTGGCTCTCGATTTTCTGGCTATAGCGATGGCTGAGCTTGGTTCTATCTCTGAGCGCAGGACATACCAGCTTATTTCGGGCAAGCGTGGCCTCCCTTCATTCCTTGTAGCCCATTCAGGCCTCAATTCCGGTTTCATGATTCCACAATATGCACAGGCATCAGTAGTGAGCCAGAACAAACAGTTCTGTACACCTTGCTGTGTCGATACATTGGATTCATCACAAGGACAGGAGGACCATGTAAGTATGGGTGCAAACGCAGCTACCAAATGTGTGAATGTGGTAATCAATGTTGAGAAGATATTGGCTATAGAGCTCTTTAATGGTGCACAGGCCCTTGATTTCCGCAGACCGCTAAAATCTTCCGATATACTGGAGAAATTTGTGGCAGAGTATCGTCAGGTAGTCCCATTTATAGATGAGGACGAGGTTATGTATACCCATATTGCCAATTCGGTAGACTTTATCAGAAATTATAAATTCTAGAGTATGAAGCTCTTGATTAAAAATATCAAAAAACTCATCAACGTTCGTGATGAGTCGCCCCTTCGTCCCTTGAATGGAGGTGAGCTGGGGATTCTTCCTACCTTGGATGATGCCTATCTTGTAATTGAGGATGGGGTAATATCTGCCTACGGAGTTTGTTCTTCAGCCAATATCTCGGAGCTTGAAGGGCAATCGGACAAGGTGATAGATGCAAAAGGGAAGATGGTGTTCCCCTCTTATTGCGATTCGCATACCCATCTGGTGTATGCCGGGAGCCGCGAGATAGAGTTTATGGACAAGATCAGAGGGCTTTCATATCAGGAGATAGCCCGTAGGGGTGGGGGAATATTGAATTCGGTAGAGCTTCTTCACAATACATCGGAGTCTGATCTTTTTGCCCAGGCGAAGGTGAGGGCACAGGAGATCATTGCCTTTGGTACAGGTGCCGTGGAGATCAAAAGCGGCTATGGACTTACCCTTGAGGATGAGATCAAGATGCTGAGAGTAGCCAAAAGGGTGGAGGAGGAGACCCCACTTACGGTGAAGAGGACTTTCTTGGGAGCGCACGCCGTTCCAGCCAGATATGCCGGCAGGAGGGGGGAGTATGTGGATGAAATTGTCAGGGAGATGATACCTGCGGTGGCGGCCGAGGGGCTTGCCGAGTATGTCGATATATTCTGCGAGGAGGGATTTTTTACAGTTGAGGACTCGTGCAGGATTTTCGAGGCAGGTATAAAGTATGGGATGAGGCCTAAAGTGCACGCAAACCAGATGAGTTTTTCCGGAGGTGTGCAGGTGGGTGTAAAATACAATGCCAGAAGTGTGGATCACCTTGAATTTACCGGTGTGGATGAGTTTGAAGCACTCCGCCATTCGGATACCATTGCCACCCTGTTGCCGGGTGCGACTTTCTTCCTTGAGATGGATTTTGCCCCAGCTAGGGCAATGATAAACTACGGCCTCCCAATTGCGATAGCATCAAACTATAACCCGGGTTCCTGCCCTTGTGGCGATATGAAGTTCATGATGGCACTCGGGTGTTTGAAGATGAAGATGTTCCCGGAGGAGGTGATAAATGCTGCCACTATAAATGGCGCCTTTGCGATGGATGTGGACAAGAGTCTGGGATCCATAACTGCGGGAAAGGTGGCGAATGTCTTTATTACCAAGGAGGTGCCGTCGTATGAGTTTCTCCCATATTCATTCTCGACTCCATTGGTGGATACTGTTATCCTGAATGGAAAGATTGTCGGATAATTTTATTAAATTTGAAAAAATATAAGAATTATGAACAGTTATAAAACCCCACTTGGCGAGCTTAAAGTGAAAGTTTTTGGGCACGCATCTTTACTTTTTCAGATTAATGGAAAGAATATCTATGTAGATCCATATAGTGAGGTGACAGATTATACAGGAATGGATGAGGCAGACCTTATCCTCTCGACTCACGATCATTATGACCACTATGACCCTAAGGCATTTAATGAGATATTGGCTACCGATACAGCCTTTATCGTGAGTGAAAGTATAGGCAAAGTGGATCATAGGTATATCCCCCTTGCAAATGGTGATTCTTGCGAATGGGATGGAATCAAGATATATGCAGTTCCTGCTTATAATATTGAGCGCCGCAATGAGGATGGCAACCATTTTCATCCAAAAGGGTTCGGAAACGGCTATCTTTTCGACTTCGGAGGTTACAAAGTATATGTGGCAGGAGATACTGAGCCTATAGAGGAGATGAAGGAGCTGCCAAAGCTCGATATCGCCTTCCTGCCCAAAAATCTCCCTTACACCATGACAGATGATGAATTTGTGGGGCTGGCAAACCAGCTCAAACCTGCAGTGCTGTACCCTATCCACTATTTCGAGATAGATTATCCTGCATTGTCAGCAAGACTTGATAAAGATATCATATTCATTGACCCTAATAAAGCTTAAACATATGCGTAAATTGATAGAATGTGTCCCTAATTTCAGTGAGGGACGCGATATGGATGTCATCAATCAGATTACATCGGTTATTGAGAGTGTAGAAGGTGTTAAACTTCTGGATGTCGATCCGAGTGCAGCAACAAACAGGACGGTAGTGACGTTCGTGGGTGAGCCTGAGAATGTGGTAGAAGCTGCTTTCCTTGCTGTCAAAAAGGCTTCGGAAGTAATAGATATGAGGAATCATCATGGTGAACACCCACGTATGGGCGCTACCGATGTGTGTCCTTTGGTACCTGTATCAGGAATTACCATGGAGGAGTGTGTGGAGTATGCGCACAAACTCGGTCAAAGGATAGGGGAGGAGCTTGGAATCCCTGTATTCTGCTATGAGAGTGCTGCAAAATGTGCTGAGAGAAAAAATCTGGCAGTATGTCGTGCGGGTGAGTATGAGGGGCTACAGAAGAGACTTACAGAAGGTGGATGTGTTCCAGACTATGGTCCTGCTACCTTCAACAAGAGGGTGGCACTTTCAGGAGCCACTGCAGTAGGTGCCCGCGACTTCCTTGTGGCCATTAACTATAATCTGAATACTACCTCTACAAGAAGGGCCAACTCTATCGCATTTGACGTTCGTGAGAAGGGTCGTAAGAAGAGGGAAGGTGATCCTATCGTAGGTAAAGTGGTTAAAGACGAGAATGGTGAACCTGTGTGGATCCCTGGTACCCTTAAAGGTTGTAAAGCGATCGGCTGGTATATAGATGAATATGGAATCGCTCAGGTATCTATGAATGTGACAGATATTACTCAGACCCCTGTTCATGTAGCCTTCGATGAGGTGTGCGACAAAGCGTATGCACGAGGTATCAGAGTGACAGGTTCTGAGATTGTAGGTCTTATCCCTAAGAGGGTATTGATAGATGCCGGCAAACACTATCTTGCTAAGCAGGGACGCTCGTGTGGTATCCCTGAGGGAGATATTATCCAAATTGCTGTAAAATCTATGGGATTGGATGATTTGAAGCCATTTAACCCTAGAGAAAAGGTGGTTGAGTATATCCTTGAAGATATGGACAAGAGTGCCAAACTTGTTGATTTGACCTGCAAGGGATTTGCTGAGGAGACTTCACGCGAATCGCCTGCACCGGGCGGTGGATCCATCTCTGCATACATGGGTTCATTGGGCGCAGCCCTTGGTTCTATGGTGGCAAACCTTTCATCCCATAAGCCGGGATGGGACTCAAGGTGTCCTTATTTCTCAGAGTGGGCAGAGAAAGGTGAGGCCCTTATGTATGAACTTCTGCACCTTGTGGATGAGGATACCAATGCCTTCAATAAGATAATGGATGCCCTCGGTATGCCTAAAGGCAATGATGCGGAGAAGGCTGCCAGAGCTGCTTCTCTTCAGGCTGCCACATTGTATGCGACTCAGGTTCCATTGAAGACAATGGAGGTGTCATATAAGGTATTTGACCTTGTGGAGGCAATGGCTCAGGAGGGTAACCCCAACTCAGTATCTGATGCCGGTGTAGGTGCATTGGCTGCACGTTCTGCAGTGTTGGGCGCTTTCCTTAATGTGAAAATCAATGCAGCAGGTTTGAAGGATCGTGCTGTGGCTGAATCTCTTATCAAGCAAGCATCCGAGATAGCGGACAAGGCTCAACAAAGGGAGCAAGTGATTCTTGCTGTCGTAGACAAAAAGATAGCGGAATAGGTCATCTGATTTGTCTGAAATGTTACAAAAGCATAATAAACCGACGGTTTGTTATGCTTTTTTGTTATCTATTGGTTACTTTTTGTCATAACGGTTTGTTTCTTTAGTATAGTTTCTTCAGTTTTGCCGCTGTTAATTTTTATACATGTGACAAAATGAAAATATTAGGAACAGGAAGTGCCCATCCATCAAAGACTGTTACAAATGATATGCTTGAGCACTTTCTTGATACCAGTGACGAGTGGATAAGAACCCGTACAGGTATAAGACAGAGGCAGCTGATTACCGATGAAAAGCTCGAGGATATAGCTGTAAGTGCAGCACAGAAAGCATTGGACAGGGCAGGAATATCCCCTAAGGATCTTGACTTTATCATTTGCTCAAATGTGGTAAATGAATATATAACCCCTGCGTTAAGCTGTATAATTCAAGGAAAACTGGGGGCGGAGTGCCCATGTATCGATCTTAATGGTGCATGTGCAGGATTTATATACTCTCTCGATATAGCAGAGTCTTATCTTTCATCAAAAAGTGATATAAACAATATACTTATTGTATGTGCAGAGGAGCCTACCAGGATGGTGGACTGGGCCGACAGAGGTACATGTGTCCTTTTTGGTGACGGCGCAGGTGCTGTTGTAGTGGGTAAAGGTGACAATGTCAAATCTATCAGACTCTCCACTACCAGCAAACAGGAATCTCTCTATCAGCAGAGAAAACTTCAGGATACACCATTTATAACCAAGGATGAGGCTCATGGACCACTCGTAATGAATGGACAGGAGGTGTTCAAGCTTGCCGTCTCATCATCTTTGAGAGACATTAAAGGTGTTATCTCTGACAGTCATCTGACAGAGAATGATGTGGACCATTTTTTGCTGCATCAGGCAAATATAAGGATAATAGATACGATACGACAATCCCTAAACCAGGATAAGGATAAGTTCCCTAACAATATTGACAAATACGGCAACACATCTTCAGCGAGCATACCTATTCTGCTGGATGAACTAAATAGCCGTAACGAACTCAGGAGAGGTGATAAAATAGTCTTGAGTGCCTTTGGAGCTGGTTTTACCACTGGAGCATGTCTGTTGTATTGGTAACAATTAAGAATGAGATTATGATTAAGAGTAGAATATGTGACTTATTGGGGATCAAATACCCCATTTTCCAGGGAGGAATGGCCTGGATATCTGAATCGGGACTTGCAAGTGCTGTATCAAATGCAGGTGGCTTGGGTATCATCTCGTGCGTGAATGCAGGTACAGAGGTGATTAGAGAGGAGATCCGCAAATGTAAGGAGATGACCGACAAGCCATTTGCGGTAAATATTATGTTGCAGGCTCCTAATGATGCTGAGATTGCTCAGCTGGTGATAGACGAAAAGGTTCCAGTTGTTACTACAGGGGCCGGTTCCCCTGCTAAATATATGGATGCTTGGCTTGCGGCCGGGATCAAAGTTATTCCTGTAGTTGCTGCTGCATCTTTGGCTGTAAGGATGGATAGACTTGGTGCTGTGGCTATTATCGCTGAAGGTGGTGAGTCCGGAGGACATATTGGTGAGATGAATACCATGGCCCTCATCCCAAATGTGACAGATGCTGTATCGGTACCTGTCATAGCAGCAGGTGGTATAGCTGATGGCAGGGGGATGGCAGCTGCATTTATGCTTGGGGCAGAGGGTGTGCAGTGTGGTACACGTTTTTTGGGCGCTACCGAGTGTATTATCCATCAGACATACAAGGATAAGATCATTGCTGCAGCTGAGACCGATACAGTGGTTACAGGTAAGACTCTTGGGCACCCTGTGAGGGCACTGAAGAGTCCGTTTACCAAGAAATTTGCAGCTATGGAGAAAGATCCTTCAGTTACGCCGGAGCAGATACTTGAGTACGGATCGGGATCACTTCGCAAGGCGGTGCAGAATGGTGATGAAGTATATGGAAGTTTTATGGCCGGACAGAGTGTTGGAATGGTAAGGGAGATCAAGCCGGCTGCGGAAATCATATCAGAAATGGTAACTGACGCAGTGGCCAGACTGAAAGGGGGGGCAGCATGGGTAGAAGAGTAGTTATAACAGGTCTTGGGGTTATCAGCCCGGTGGGAAATGATGTCTCAACCTTCTGGAAGAATCTTACAGAGGGGGTGTGTGGAATAGACTACATCAAGAAATTCCCTGCAGAAGACCTTCCGGTAAAAGTGGCAGGCGAAATCAAGGATTTCAACCCTGCAGATTACGGTATCCCTGCTTCCATTTCGAGAAAAGGGGACAAATTTACCCTATATGCTATGGCAGCAGCAAATCAGGCTATGTCATATGCGGGAGACTTGGGGATTGCACCGGAGAGACTCGGCGTATATATAGGTTCGGGTATAGGTGGAATGCGTACATTTATCAAAGAGGTGGAGAATCTCAATGAGAATGGTGCACAATGGGTGTCCCCTCTCTTCATTCCAAACATGATCAGTAATATTGCTTCGGGCAATGTCGCAATTGCGCACAATGCAAGGGGAATTTGCCTCCCAATTGTCACCGCTTGTGCCACTGGTACCCATTCCATCGGTGAGGCCTTCCACGCGATAAAACATGGCTATGCAGATGCAATTATAGCGGGTGGAGCAGAGGCTGCGCATGAGCCCCTATCCATTGGAGGCTTTGCAAACAGTAAAGCCCTCTCCAAATCGGAGGATCCTCTTAAGGCATCTCTTCCGTTTCATCCCCAAAGGCAGGGATTTGTGATAGCGGAAGGTGCAGGCATCGTGGTGCTGGAAGAGTATGAGAATGCCCTTAAAAGAGGTGCAAAAATATATGCAGAGGTGTGTGGTTACGGGAACACTTGTGATGCTTACCACTATACAGCTCCCCGTCCTGATGCATCCACTGCGGCAAATGCTTTTAAGGCGGCTTTGGACGAAGCTGGATACCAGCCACAAGATACAGTGCATATAAATGCCCATGGTACAGGGACTCCGATGAACGACAAGACAGAGACATTGGCGATAAAGCTGGCCATGGGTGAAGAGGGGGCACGTAAGGCCGCAATATGCTCTACAAAATCTATGACAGGGCATATGCTTGGTGCGGCAGGTGGCGTGGAGCTGGTGGCGACAGCATTGGCTGTAAAGAATGGAATAGTACCCCCTACAATAGGTTTGGATGAGACTGATCCGGAGTGTGATCTTGACTATACACCATTAAAGGCTAAAGAACTCGATATTACATTGGCCCTATCATCGTCTTTGGGATTTGGCGGACACAATGCCGTAGTAGCTATTAGAAAAGTTTAATATGGAAAGAGAAGAGATAAAACAATATTTGCCGCACAGGGAGCCGATGCTCCTGGTGGACAGAATGGAAAAGGATGAAAATGGGGTTGTGCACGGAGAATATAGTGTCCGCGGAGACGAGTACTTTCTCCAAGGCCATTTCCCTGGAAAGCCCATCGTACCTGGTGTCATCTTGTGTGAGATTCTTGGACAATGCTCATCTATGTTGCTCCTTGAGGAGTTGATGGGAGGTAAGATAACCCTTTATACCGGACTTGATAAGGTCCGTTTTAAAAATGCAGTCCGCCCCGGAGATAAGGTCGAAGTGGAGGCTACCCTTATGAATAGAAGGTCCAATATGTTTTTTATAGATGCCAAAGGTTTTGTAGATGGAAAACTTTGCGTAAGTGGAGTTCTTTCTGTAGCTTTGATAGACAAAAAATAAAATAATATGAAGATACTAGAAGGTAAAGTGGCTTTGGTCACAGGTGGAACTCGCGGCATCGGACGTGCAATAGTTTTAAAACTTGCGTCAGCGGGTGCTTCAATTGCATTTACAGGACAGAGGGAGAGTGAGGCTCTCCGTCAGACAGAATCAGAGGTGGCAAAAATGGGTGTCAAATGCAAGGCTTATATCTCAAACGCCTCAGATTATACCCTAACCCAGGAACTGGTCTCTGAAGTTCATAAGGAGTTCGGAAAAATAGACATATTGGTCAATAATGCAGGTATTACAAAAGATACACTTCTTATGAGGATGTCTGAGGAACAGTGGGATGATGTCATCAATGTCAATCTCAAGTCTACTTTCAATTTTACAAAAGCGGTGGTCCCCATTATGGCCAGACAAAGGGTGGGTTCGATAGTAAATATCTCATCGATTGTGGGACTTAATGGAAATCCCGGACAGGCCAATTATGCAGCATCTAAAGCAGGTATTATCGGCTTGACCAAGTCTGTAGCCAAAGAGATGGGTGCCAGAAATATAAGGGTCAATGCCATCGCACCAGGATTTATTGCTACAGAGATGACAGACGCTCTTCCTCAAGAGGTGAAGGATGACTATGCAAAACGTATCTCACTACGCCGTCTCGGACAAGGTGAGGATATCGCAAATGTAGTTCTCTTTCTTGCCTCTGATCTGGCAGGTTATGTGACCGGAGAAGTTATAACAGTCGATGGTGGGATGATGTAATTTTTTACCTAATACAAATAAAAAGAGGTGGTCCAAATGGGCCACCTCTTCTGTTATATGATTATCTATTAATAACCAGGGTTTTGTTGTTTAGCGATCTCAGGGTTAGCGTTGATTTCGTGTTGGCCAATAGGAAGGATAATCTTATTGAAGTCACGAGTCACAGCTTTGTTAGGAAGAGATCCACGACCACTTTGAGGAGGGTTAGTACCTTTGTTGAATGCATTGTCATCAAAATAGATAGTTTCGTTCAAACGCATTCTTTCGAAGAATACAATACCTTCAGTTACTAGCTCTCTTCTTCTCTCTTTCATGATTTCAGCTGAAGTAACAGTAGCTGCAGTCCAAGGAGTGTAGTTAGGGTTACGTTGAGCGATCATGTTAAGGTAATCAGCAGCTTTAGCAGCTTGACCGTTGTTCAATGCAGCCTCAGCAGCATTAAGAACTACCTCAGAAAGACGGATAACTTTGATATTAACTGATGAAGCAGTTGATTTGCCATCACCTTGAAGGTTAGTACCACCGCTATATTTGTAGCAGCAACCTTTTTCACCTCTCCAACCGTAATTGGCAGCTTCTTCTTCAACCATGATATCGTGGCTGTGAACACCTAGACGAACGTCATCGTCGTCCATAAGGTCGATCCAGTATTTACTCATTACGAATACACCAACGATGCTTGAAGAACCGTGTTTTTGACGTCTGTAGTATGCACCAGGGCTTGAGTTGCCAAGGTCATTCTCAGTCTCAAGAACAGCAAGCTCGAAGATAGACTCAGTGCCGAATTGGCCTTTCCATGAATCTACCCATTTAGCAGGGGTATAAAGCTCGTAAACACCACTGTTGATAACGTTTTCAGCTGCAGTTTGAGCACCTGACCAGTTCTCCATATAAAGGTATACTTTAGCTAGAAGAGCTTGGTTACCATAGTAGTTGATATAACCATTGCTTTTATCTTTGCTGATAAGCTCTGAACCAGCAATAAGGTCTTTAACTATTTGGGTATAAACCTCAGCAACAGTGTTTCTTGTACGTTGCTCACTTGCGTTAACGATTTCAGTAACCACTGGAACACCAAGGCCTGCACCTTTATCCATATTGTAAGGTTTACCATATAGACGAACCAAGTCAAAGTGAATCATAGCGCGAAGAGTATAAGCTTGACCTAGGAAGTCATCATACTCAGTAGTACCGTTTTCAGATTCTGCTTTTAGTTTAACAAGGTTAGTGATAATGTTGTTAACCTGTAGAAGGTCATTGTACATAGTTGACCAGAAACCCTCGTAAGAGTTGCTGTTTACCTCGTGATTGTAGTAGTAGTAACCGTCACCGCCGTTACCAGCTGATACTGTAGTTACGTCACCTGATCTACCGTCACCCCATAGTAGGAAGTTTCTTCCGTAGTAGCTAGAGCTTAGCATCTTACTCATTACACCATTGATCATAACTTGAGCATCAGTGGTATTCATAATGGTAGTACTAGAGTCTGCTTGGTTGGTAGGCTTCTTGTCCAAAAGTCCTGAGCAAGAAGAGATAAGTACCACGCAAATTGCTGCGAGTAAAATATTTATTTTTCTCATCGTAGTAATCATTATTAAAATTAGAAGCTTAGTTCAATACCAAAGGTGTAGGATTTGCTAACAGGAGTTTCCCAACCTCTTGTACCATATTCGTTAACAACTGGGTCAGCAAGTTTGTACTTAGCAAAAGTAAGTAGGTTGCCACCGGTGAAGTATACTCTTACGTTAGATAGACCAACTTTCTTAACAGCATTCTTAGGAATAGTATAACCTAGGTTTACAGTGCTTAGTCTTAGGTAAGATGCATCGTAAACGTGACGGCTTGATCTTTCCATAGCGTCTGTCAAGTCAATACCTCTAACTTGTGGCTGGTGAGTAATCTGACCAGGAGTTTTCCATTGGTTGTAGCAGTAGTCAGCACTTCTGATACGCTCCCAATAGTAACCGTCATCTGCAACGTCTCTTTCAGCACCGTCTTGAAGTTTACCACCGATTTTGTAAGTGAAGTTAAGACCAAATGTCAAGCCTTTCCATTCGATATCGGTATTGAAACCACCATAAAGTGCAGGGTGAACGTTACCAATGATTACTTCGTCAGCGTCTGAGTAGTCGTAAACGATATTTCTACCATTTGCATCTACATAGTCAGAGTTTTCGTTGTTAGAGAACCAGATGTTTTTACCATTGTCAGGATTTACACCTGCCCATTCGTAACCCCAGAATGAAAGGGTTGATTCACCTTCACGATAGATGTAGTAAGCTCTTGAGTCACCACCTGTAGGGTCAGTCCAGATGATATCTTGACCACCGTAAAGTTTGGTTACTTTAGAATCAATGTGTGAACCATTGATACCAAGGCTCCATCTGAAGTCGGTATTTTTGATGATGTCACCAGAGATTTCGAACTCGATACCTTTGTTGTTGATCTCACCTACGTTTTGTAGAGTTGAGCTGAAACCAGTGATGTAAGAGATTGGAACGTCTTGTAGAAGGTCTTTAGAATCTCTGCTGAACCATTCAACGCTACCACGTAGTCTGTCATCGAAGAAACCGAACTCAAGACCAACGTTAGTGGTGTATGAAGTTTCCCATGATAGGGTAGCATCAGCTGCATTGATAAGTCCACCACCTGGTTCTGCTTGGTATTGGTATGAGTAACCAGCAAGAGAACGCCATCCGTAGTTAGATGAAGGTAGGGTACCGTTAACACCATAAGAAGCTCTTAGTCTCAATGCGCTAATAACGTCTTGAGATTTCATGAACTCTTCGTGGTCAATTCTCCAGCTACCTGCTACTGACCAGAAGTTACCCCAACGGCTGTCAGGACCTAGTCTTGAAGAACCGTCACGACGGTAAGAAGCTGATAGGTAGTATTTGTTGTCATAGTTGTACTCAGCACGTGAAAGGATAGACATGATTGAGTAACCCCAGCTATATGCATTTGCATCAAGAGTACCGGCAGTTGCTACAGTCTTAAGTGAACCTACAGGAAGGTTTTCACCAGTTGCACGTACGAAGTCAGTGTTGTTGTCCTCAACCTCGAAACCTACAAGAGCACCAACATTGTGTTTCTCGTTGAAAGTTTTGTTGAAGTTCAAAGTTGTAGATGATACGATCTTAGAGTAGATAGTGCTCATTTCAGATACTGAACCATTTGAACCTGAACCGTTGAAGTGTTGAGAATCGTAGTAAATCATATCTCTCATGCGAGTGTCATCATATGAGAATACTGATCTTAGGTTCAACCAGTCAGTGAATTTGATGTTTGCAGTCTCGCTTAGAGATAGTTTAAGTGATCTAGCGTTGTTGTCCCAGTGCTCATCGTGGAATAGACCGTTGTAAGCGTAGCTACCATAACGGCTTGTCCAAGGCTCACCTGTTCTGTAGTCAGTTGGCCAGTAGAAGCCCCACATCAAGTTTCTGGTTTGCATGAAGTAGTTAGAACCGGTAGAACGAGTATCGTTGAAACCTTTTCTGTTAGAGTTTGCAATGTTGATGTTGGTAGAGAAGTCCAACCAGTTGTTAACTGTTTGGGTTACGTTAACACGACCTGTGATACGATCGAATGAGTTGATGTAGATACGACCTTGGTCTTTAGTGTAAGCAAGAGAAGTATAGTAAGAAGTTTTCTCGTTACCACCTGACAATGAGATGTCGTATGTTTGGTAAATACCTGTACGGAAATAAGCTTTATCCCAATCAAAGTAGTTACCCTCTGTACGGCCAGCAGCTGCAGCTTTTTCGTCATAAGATGAGATTTGGATATTCTCATAATATTCGTGACCAGCTGTAGTGAATTTGTAACCGTGTTTGTTGAATTTGTTGTTCAACTGTCTTAGTGAGTATTTGTTTGCGCTCTCTTTAGCAGCTGCATCGATCTTAGATGGATCAGATGGAAGGTCAGCATCATAAAGGATAGAGTACAAAGTGTTGATGTTCTCTTGAACAGAAGCAACTTCGTAGTTGTCAGTTGCCCAATCAGGGCTGAAACCTACAGATGCTCTAAGGGTAACTTTTGGTTTACCTGATTTACCTTTCTTAGTAGTGATAAGGATAACACCGTTAGCAGCACGAGAACCGTAAAGAGCAGAAGCAGCAGCATCTTTCAATACAGTGATAGACTCGATGTCGTTAGGGTTAATTGAGGTCATCACGTTGGTAGAAGAGTAGATGTAGTCACTCATCTGACCAGAACCACCAGACATTGCAGGAACACCGTCCACAACGTAAAGAGGCTCGTTTGATGCGTTCATAGAACCAATACCACGAATACGGATAGAAGAAGCAGAACCAGCCTGACCAGAAGTGGTGGTGATTTGCATACCTGCGATCTTACCGTTCATAGCTTGCTCAAATGATAGAGTAGGAACATCTTTGATAGCGTCTTGTTTAACTACAGAAGCGGCACCGGTGAAAGTACCTTTCTTAGCTGTACCGTAAGCTACCACGATAGTTTCTTCCAATGACTCAGCCTCAGGAGTAAGGGCTACGTCGATGGTTTGTCTACCATTAACGGCGATTTCGATAGGATAGTATCCTATGTAAACAAATTGAAGGACTGCGTCAGCAGGTACTTGGAAAGCGTATCTACCATCAACGTCGGTAGAGGTACCTGTTTGAGTCCCTTTAACTACGACAGAAGCTCCGATAAGTGGAGATCCGTCAGTGGCATCTGTAATAACACCAGATACCTGGACATTTTGTGCTATGGCAGCAAGTGATAGTAATGCAGCGATAGCAACTAGAATCAATTTCTTCATAGATAGATTTTGATTGTGGTTAATAATATTTAAAAATTGGTTTTAGTTTCAGTGTAATCCCTCTTTACACAAAGAAAGATTTTAACAAAAATAAGAATAATAAATTCAAAAAGAAAGCAAAAAGTAAAAAAAGTTTCTTTTTGACAATGGAAAAAACAAAAAGGAGATGACTTTTTAGCCATCTCCTTCAGTTTTGATATCAATTATTAAGTGGATATCTATGTTATAAAGCTAGTTTCTTGTAAGAGTTGTAGCGAAGTTTTGCGTACTCTTCAGTCTTAGCGAATAGCTCTTCAGCCTCAGCAGGGAACATCTTAGATAGAGAGCTGTAACGAACCTCACCTTTGATGAACTCTTGGAACTTGGTCCAATCTGGCTCTTTGCTGTCTAGAGTGAATGGATTCTTACCCTCTTCAGCAAGAGTAGGATTGAATCTGTATAGATGCCAGTAGCCGCATTCTACAGCAAGTTTCTCTTCGTATTGGCTCTTACCCATACCATTTCTTAGACCGTGGTTGATACATGGTGCGTAAGCAATGATTAGGGATGGTCCGTCGTAAGCTTCAGCCTCTTTAAGTGCGTTAAGGAATTGAGCCTGGTTAGAACCCATAGCTACTTGTGCTACATATACATAACCGTAGCTCATTGCCATCATACCAAGGTCTTTCTTACGTACTTTCTTACCTGAGGTAGCAAATTTGGCAACAGCTCCTGCAGGGGTAGATTTAGAAGACTGTCCACCGGTGTTAGAGTAAACCTCTGTATCAAGAACAAGTACGTTTACATTTTCACCTGAAGCAAGTACGTGGTCAAGTCCGCCGTATCCGATATCGTATGACCAACCGTCACCACCGATGATCCATTGGCTGCGTGCAGCGATGTAGTCTTTAACCTCAAGAAGAGCTTTGCAAGTGTCGCAACCGCAAGCTTCCATCATAGGTACAAGAGCATCAGCCACTTCGCGGGTAGCAGCAGCATCTGATCTATTCTCTAGCCATTTAGAGAATAGAGCTTTCATCTCAGATGAGCATTGAGGGCACTCAAGGCCTTCCATCATAAGTTTTGCAACAGTGTTACGGATAGTTTCAGTACCCACTTTCATACCAAGACCGAACTCAGCGTTGTCTTCGAATAGTGAGTTAGCCCAAGCCGGACCTCTACCGTTTTTGTCAACACAGTAAGGTGAAGAAGGGAATGAACCACTATAGATAGAAGAACATCCTGTAGCGTTAGCTACCATCATTCTGTCACCATAAAGTTGTGAAATAGCTTTGATATATGGAGTCTCACCGCAACCTGCACATGCACCTGAGTACTCGAATAGAGGTTGTGCGAATTGAGAGTTCTTAACGTTTTGTGCTTTAGGAGCCACGTTGTCTTTGTAGCCTACTTGTGAGTGTAGGTAATCAAAGATAGGTTGTTGGTCAAGCTGGCTTTCAAGTGAAGTCATCACAAGAGCTTTCTCTTTAGCAGGACATACGTCAGCACAGTTGCCGCAACCGGTACAGTCCATTACAGATACCTGCATTGTGAAGTTGTACTCTTTGAATACAGCGTTACCTTTCTTGCTCTTAACACCTGCAGGAACTTTTGCAAGTTCTTCGTCAGTAGTTAGGAATGGACGGATAGCTGCGTGAGGACAAACAAAAGCACATTGGTTACATTGGATACAGTTTTCAGACATCCAAGTAGGTACGTGTGAAGCAGCACCACGTTTTTCGTAAGCAGCTGTACCTGCAGGGATAGTACCATCTGTAAATTCACCGGTGAATGCGCTTACAGGGATATCATAACCGTTTTGAGCGTTAACTACGTCTGCTACGTTGCGTACCCATTCTGGAGCAAGACGGTCGAAGCTTGAAGGGGTAAATTTAGAGTGTAGGTTTTTCCACTCTACTGGAGCCTCTACAAGTTCGTACTCAGCACCTCTGTCTACAGCTGCGTAGTTCATGTTAATGATCTTCTCACCTTTCTTACCATAAGATTTGTCAATAGCTTTTTTCATCAAAGCTACAGCTTGCTCGTAAGGGATGATGCCGGTGATTTTGAAGAATGCAGACTGAAGGATAGTGTTGGTTCTGTTACCTAGACCGATCTCTTCTGCGATCTTAGTAGCGTTGATAACGTACATCTTGATGTCGTTTTGAGCTACCACTTGTTTGATATGGTCAGGAAGTCTTTCAGCTGTCTCTTTTGCATTCCAGAGTGAGTTCAATAGGAATGTACCACCTCTCTTGATACCTTTTAGTACGTCGTATTTGCGTAGGTATGAATATACGTGGCAAGCAACGAAGTCAGGGGTAGAAACCAAATAAGGTGAAGTGATAGGCTCGTCGCCGAATCTCAAGTGTGAGCAAGTGTATCCACCTGATTTCTTAGAGTCGTAGTCAAAGTATGCCTGGCAATATTTGCTGGTGTTGTCACCGATAATCTTGATGGTGTTCTTGTTGGCACCTACTGTACCGTCTGAACCAAGACCGTAGAATTTAAGTTCATATGTGCCTTTCTTAGCCAATGAGATCTCCTCTTTAGCAGGTAGGGACTTGAAGGTTACGTCATCTACGATACCGATAGTGAAGTCGGTCTTAGGTTGTTTTGCTTTAAGGTTCTCAAATACTGAAAGGATTTGTGCAGGGGTGGTGTCTTTAGATGAAAGACCATAGCGGCCACCTACGATAAGAGGCATGTCGCCACCTTTTTCTGCAAGTACAGATTTGATATCCAAATATAGAGGCTCACCAACTGAACCTGGCTCTTTGGTGCGGTCAAGAACAGCGATTCTCTTAACGCTCTTAGGAAGAACTCTTAGGAAATATTTAGCAGAGAAAGGTCTGTATAGGCGTACGTTGATAACACCCACTTTCTCACCTTGTGACATAAGTTTGTCAACTACCTCTTTGATGGTTTCAGTTACTGAACCCATAGCGATGATGATGTTTCTTGCGTTTGGATCACCATAGTAGTCGAAAGGTAGATAGTGACGGCCGGTTAGCTCAGAGATCTCACCCATATAACGAGCTACGATATCAGGAACTGATGTGTAGTAAGGGTTAGAAGCCTCACGTGCCTGGAAGTATACGTCAGGGTTTTGAGCTGTACCACGAGTTACAGGTTTGTTAGGGTTAAGAGCTCTTTCACGGAATTTTGCAAGTGATTTCTCACTAACCATTTTCTTCAAATCTTCTGGATCAAGAAGTTCGATCTTCTGGATCTCATGTGATGTACGGAAACCATCGAAGAAGTGAACGAATGGAATGCTTGATTTGATGGTAGAAAGGTGAGCTACAGCACCTAGGTCCATAGCCTCTTGTACGCTTGAAGAAGCAAGCATAGCAAAACCGGTCTGACGGCAAGCCATTACGTCCTGGTGGTCACCAAAAATAGAAAGAGCTTGTGCAGCAAGTGCACGAGCTGATACGTGGAATACCGTAGGAAGCATTTCTCCTGCGATTTTGTACATATTCGGGATCATAAGGAGCAAACCTTGTGATGCTGTGAATGTGGTGGTAAGGGCACCAGCCTGAAGTGAACCGTGAACAGCGCCGGCTGCACCACCTTCACTTTGCATCTCGGTAACTTTTACAGTTTGACCGAAGATGTTTTTCTTTCCGAAAGCAGCCCATTCGTCAACAAGCTCAGCCATAGTTGAAGAAGGGGTGATAGGGTAGATGGCAGCATGTTCACTGAACAAATATGCAGCATATGCAGCTGCATAGTTACCATCGCAGGTAATAAATGTCTTCTCTTTAGCCATTATATTTTCGTATTATAAATTAATTTTTGAATGATTCGTGTACAATATCGGGCAAAGGTACATAAAAAAGAGTTAAAAAAGTGCTTCTGGGTTACATTTTTTTATTAACCCTTCCAAAACGCTTCCTGGGCCCAATTCTGCGAACTTTTTGGCGCCATCTTGGGTCATATTCAAAACGGTTTGTGTCCATCTGACAGGGGAGGTCAGCTGCTTGAGCAGATTATCCTTGATTTCTTGTGGAGATGTGTGTGGGAGGGCATCTACGTTCTGGTAGATTGGGCAGATTGGGGTGCGGAATTCTGTTTTTTCGATAGCCTCAGCGAGCTCCTGACGGGCAGGCTCCATTAGAGGGGAGTGGAATGCACCTCCGACAGGGAGTGGGAGAGCTCTTTTTGCACCAGCCTCTTTCATTGCCTTGCAGGCATCCTTGATGGTGTCGATAGGACCGGAGATAACCAATTGCCCGGGGCAATTGTAATTTGCAGGGACCACGCCCTCAAAATTCTCGCAAACCCCCTCTACCTTAGCATCATCCAGTCCGAGTACCGCTGCCATTGTCGAAGGGGTGAGTTCACAAGCCTTTTGCATTGCCATTGCGCGGGCATAGACAAGTTTGAGTCCATCTTCAAATGCAATGGCACCCGCTGCCACAAGTGCAGAGAACTCTCCAAGGGAGTGCCCCGCCACCATGTCGGGTTTGAACTCTTCGAGTGTCAATGCCTCTGCCACAGAGTGGAGAAACACTGCAGGTTGGGTCACTTTGGTCTGCTTCAAATCTTCTGCTGACCCTTCAAACATAATATCTGTAATTCGAAATCCTAGGATCTCATTCGCTTTTTCAAACAGCTCTTTCACTTTTGGGTTAGAGTCGTAAAGCTCTTTGCCCATCCCTGTGAATTGGGACCCTTGTCCCGGGAAAACATATGCAGTCATTATAAAAACAATTATATTTGCATTCTCAAATCTGATTCTGCGCCCGTAGTTTAATGGATAGAATTGAAGATTCCGGTTCTTTAGGTTGGGGTTCGATTCCCCACGGGCGTACTTATTTTTCCTCTTCTACCTCTTCGTATTCCACGTCCTGGATCAAATTGCCGGTACTCGCTTTGGTGTCCGCCATATCCTTGTAGATCTTGCGAAGCTTATTAGTGGAAATGAACTCGGTCAAAGAGTAGACAAGCAAAGATATTCCGAAGAAAACAAAAAGCCACTCCATCGTGCTGAAAGGGTTGAAAAAGATTACAACACCGCACAAAGTGGTGATTATTGGACCAGCCACAAGCGATAAAGGGGCGTTTGTTTCATTGCGCGCTGAGAGGAGTGCAGCCACTTCGCTGATCCCGACAATCAGAAGTATTGCTCCGAAAAGGAACATGATGATCCCGACGAAGAAAGCGGGGAACACGACAAGAACCAAACCGAAGATAAGGGTTATGGCGCCATTGATTGAGAGGATGGAGCGGTTGCGGTCCTCCTCCGGCCTTTTTGAGAATATCATTGTTACAGCACCCAGCAGCAGGAGGACTGACCCGATGACAATCACAATGGACTTAACAGCAGTGTCGGGCCATATCACAAGTACAAGTCCCACAAGAGCAGCGACAATCGCCCTCGAATATCCGTAAGAACGGTCAAAAAAATGTAGGTATGAGTTCATATTTCAATTGTTAAATTTCGGATAAATCAAATGCAATTTCCTCGCCAAGGTACGAAAAAATTTGGAGCTATAAAAAATCTCTCTACCTTTGCTTCAGCAATTGGTTCCTGACCCGGTACCCACTGGGACGGATTAAAAGGGAATCAGGTGAGAATCCTGGACAGTTCCCGCTGCTGTAAGTTCCAATTATGTTTTGGCACTCTTTGCCACTGATCTTCGGATTGGGAAGGCGCCAAAATGGAATAAGTCAGAAGACCTGCCGTTGCAGTTATAGACAAAACCTGCGGGAGTCGGGTCTTATGATGATTTACTGAAGCGTTCAGCCATCTTAAGTGTAATAGTTGCAAAGTAGCATCTGCTATTGTTGTCACACGTGCGTATAAGTGCTGTCGTATATTCAAGTCAAATCTAATTTTTCCAATCTCCTGTCGGTGTTAGTCGGTGGCGGACGAATCACTAATACTAACTTAAAAATAATTGAAGAGATGGAAAAGGAAATCTATCAATCACCTCTAATTGAGGTCTCGGAACTAATCGTGGAATCTGGTTTTGCATCGTCGGGCGATCCTGCAGATGGCTCAGGTGCCGGCTCATCAGGCTGGTCAGAGTGGTAACAGATAACGGAATTACAAACCTTCAAACACGATTAAAACAATGAAAAAAAATATCTTTTTCGCGCTTGTCAGCGCAATGTTCCTTTTGACAGCTTGTCAGCAACACGAAATCGACTCTCCTGCAGATCTTGGTGACGGCTTCACCCTGGTGGGCCACAGCGATGCCCAGACAAAAACCGCTTTTGGGACACCTGATGCAAACACTATCCCTTTCCTATGGAGTGAGGGGGATGTGATATGTGTTGGCGGCAATTATAGTGAACCCCTAACAGCAGCACAAGCTGGTGGTAATACCGCTGAGTTCGCTTTCACTTCAGGGACTCTTACTTCAGACGCGAAAGTTTATTATGGAGGTTTGACTGCAGAGGATGCAATAATCCCATCTCTTCAAAGTGGCTTGGCGAGTGAGTTGGGTGTCAACTGTGAACTTGGTTATGGAGAAGTTGAGGAGAATGGTACCTTCACACTCGAACACTTGTCTTCATACATTTGGCTCAATACATATAGTTCAATTGAAAATCTTTTGGTTTCAAAAGTAATTATATCAGCAGAAAATGATATCGTAGGTATGGCTGATTTCAACTCTGCAAATAAGACATTCTCAAATTATTCAGTATTGGAGGATGTACCTGAATTGTCAAGTGCCAATACTATAGAACTCTTCCAAGTGTATAATAGCAGCTCTGAGGAGTATGAGTCATCACCAACTCCAGTTTATCTGACTGAATCATCAGATGAGGAGATCTGGGCTGTTGCTGTCACTTACCCAGTCACCACAGGCGCACTTAATATTACATATGTATTTGAAGATGGAAACGGTGTGGAGGTAGGTCGTGCATCATACACTTATCCGTCCAAAACACTTGAGGCCGGATGTACTTATCGTATTTCACAGGAGATTAAGGCTGAAGACTTGTATACATTGAGAACCCTTACATTCGAGGATGCCGATGCGAAGTTTGAATCTTATGAGTGTACATTCAATTATGCTATGGGCTTTTATGAGGAGACCAAGTTTGTTGAGAAATGGTCTGACTATATTCCAACTGATACTCGATATGGTAGCGGTCACGGTTCTTATGAGTGGTACGATGAAAATAACACCGAACTTGCCTTTGTAAAACCTACAATACCATCTTGGTGGGGCATCTCAGGTCATGCCGGTATTTCAAACTATGTAGGTAATGATATCAAAGCTGAAGGTGATGAACCCTCAAATTTATTTATGCGTGATTTGGAAGCTTTCAATGTCACTGGAGGAGCAAATGGTTCCAAGAATTTCTGTACCCAATATGGTTATTTGGACCCCGACGAATATGCTACTATGTACTCTCCAGAAGGTGTGCTTCCTGGAATTCAGTTCTATGATGAGCAGCCTAGGGTTATAGACCATATGTATGTTACCAATACCACTTATGCATATGCTGTGCTGATTAGTGGAGAATGTGATTTTGGTGGGTCGTATCAATATACCGATGAGAGCACTTTTAAGATAGTTGCTTATGGGTATGATTCATTTGAAGATACAGAGCCAACATCAACAGAGTTTTACCTTTTGAATACAGGTAAAAGGATGATTACAGATTGGACGAAATGGGATTTGTCTGTGTTGGGTGAGGTGGTTAGAGTTGAGTTTAATCTTGTTGCCTGTGATAACGGGTATGGCATATATGGAAATGTGATCCCTGCATACTTTGCCTACGATGATGTAGCGGTCCGTTTTCCTGCAAATAAATAATCTCTTTTTATGAAAACAGATAAAATTTTAAGGCTTTTATTATTAATGAGTGTGGTCGTAGTGTTTGCCCCCTCCTGCAACAGGAGTGGGGTAATCACTGCTCCAAACATTATTTTGGATAGTGAGACGGGTATCTATACCATAAAAACAGGAAGGGATCTGGTTATCGCGCCGGAGTATGAATCGGCAGAAGAGGCGGAATATAAATGGACCCTTTCGGGGGAGGTGATAGGGTCATCTCCCTCTCTCCATTTTATGAGGGAAGAGGTGGGTCAATACTTCATTACCCTCACTGTAACGAATGAGGTGGGTCAGGATTTGGAGGAGATTCGTGTAGATGTGATAGATTTGGAGATCCCTTTTGTTTCCATTGCCGGAAGCAAATCTCTCCTTATAACCCAAGGGGCAGAGGTTGATTTTGTTGCTACAATAAAGGAAAACTCTTTGGAAACTACTCTTGTATGGAGCTGTAATGGTGCGGAGGTTTCCACCGATAGTACCTATAAATTCACTGCACAAGAGTGCGGTGATTATACTATTATAGCTGCTGCGACCAATGAGGATGGCTCCTCTTCTGATCAGGTACTGGTCAAAGTGGTGGATCCTGCTGATATCCCTTTTGAGTGGGAATTTGCTTCATCGGAGTTTCACACTGTATCGCAGAGACGCCTTCTGATCTCACCTGTCAAAGTGGGAGATACGACAGGTGTCGACTTCGTCTGGACAGTAGGAGATAGTGCCCAGGAGCAGTCCGGTACCCAATCCTTTGTCTTCCAGGCTTCCGATGAGGGGGAATATAAAGTTGTAGGTAATGCATCTCTATATAAAGGTGAGCAAAAGATAACACTACGCCGTGAATTTATAGTGACAGTTTTTGCAGAAGGTGCTTTCTACAGAGCTGGAACAGCCGGTTCATCCCCTGATTGGAATAAAGTATACGAATACACTCCGGCACCAGGACAGTTTATTAACGAACTTAAAACCGGTGGTTTTGACGGGTCACAGACAACACAAGAGACTGCTATAGCATATGCAGAGGCGAGGATGAGTGCATTGGATAAGAATGGTAGACCAAGCCCTAACTGGGTTTCGCTTGGTGGCTTCGGTGGATACATTATTGTTGGGTTTGACCATAGTATTGACAACTCCGGTGATTACGATTTGGGGATTCTTGGGAACTCCTTTAATGGCTCTTCTGAACCTGGTATAGTATGGGTGATGCAGGATGAGAACGGCAATGGTCTTCCGGATGATACATGGTTCGAACTTGCCGGTTCGGAAACTGGTAAATCTGAAACTATTCAGAACTATGCTGTGACTTACTATCGTCCGAGTGGCCCGGGTATGCCTGTGCAGTGGGCAGATAATATGGGTAAGAGAGGTGAAATTGATTATTTGAAAGTGTATCACAATCAGGATTATTATTATCCACTTTGGGTTGAAGAGGACAGTTATACTCTCACAGGCACTTGTCTTAAAGCCCGCAATTACGATGCATCAGGCAAAGGTTCCTATTGGGTCAATGTGGAGTATGACTGGGGTTATGCCGATAATTTCAGCCCGATAGACCGTCTTACCAATGAATCCAATGCAGGAGCCGCCGCCAATGCCAACCACTTCAAAATCTCAAATGCCATCGACTTCGAATGTAAGCCTATAGACTTGAAGTATATAGACTTTGTCAAAGTACAAGTAGGTGTAAATACCAAGAGCGGATGGTTGGGAGAGGTCTCGACAGAGGTGTTTGGTTTCTACGATTACAACATGAAGAAATAGTCAGAAATGCATAAACTCTTTATTAGGTTAGTTTTTTGTACCCAACTCCTTTTGGCCGTGTCCTGCATGAAGTGGGAATACGGTCTGGAGGAGGATTTTGACCTCTCCGCTTCGGGTGAAGGGTTGTTTATTACCAATGAGGGGAATTTCCAGTACGGGAATGCGACCCTGTCGTATTACGACCCCAAAACCCGGAAGGTGGAGAATGAGATTTTCTATCGTGCCAATGCTATGAAACTCGGGGATGTGGCACAGTCGATGATAATACGCGATGGTGTGGGATGGGTCGTGGTCAATAATTCACACGTCGTATTCGCTATCGATATCAATACATTTAAGGAGGTGGGTCGTATCACCAATCTTACCTCTCCACGCTATATCCACTTCCTCTCAGACGAGAAGGCTTACATTACCCAGATCTGGGACAACCGTATCTTTATCGTGAATCCAAAACGGTATGAGATTACCGGATATATCGACATCCACAATATGACTATGGAATCGGGATCTACTGAGCAGATGGTGCAGTATGGCAAATATGTGTTTGTGAACTGCTGGTCTTATCAGAACAGAATCCTCAAAATCGACACTGAGACAGACCAGGTGGTAGATGAACTTGTGGTGGGTATCCAGCCCACATCACTGGTAATGGACTGCAACGACAAACTTTGGACAGTCACTGACGGTGGGTACGAAGGATCCCCTTATGGTCACGAGGCCCCATCTCTATACAAGATAGATGCCGCCACATTCACGATTGAGAAGCAGTTCAAATTTGACTTTGGGGACTGGCCTTCAGAGGTGCAGCTGAACGGTACAAAAGATAAGATTTATTGGCTTAATGATGATGTGTGGGAGATGGATGTGACAGCAGACAGAGTCCCTGTGCGTCCATTCTTGCCATACAACGGCACTCTATATTATGGTCTGACGGTCGATCCCCATACCGGAGATGTCTATATCGCAGATGCCATAGATTATGTGCAGCAGGGCAAAGTCTACCGATACTCCCAGAACAGGGAACTTCTTGATGAATTTTATGTGGGGATAATTCCTGGGGCTTTTTGTTGGAAATAGGGTGATTATGAGAAGATTGTTTAAAATTATAGCACTTTTGGCTCTCCTCCCTGCTGTCGCTGCAGGTCAGGGGAAAGTAAACCATATCATACCGGCGGTAGTCTATGGCGACCGACCTATGAAAGAGATAGGGGTTCAGCAGACAAAGCTGGATTCCATCCAATTGAAGGAGAATATATCCCTCTCGATGGCTGATGTCCTTACATTCAACTCTGCAATTTTTGTCAAGAACTACGGGAGGGCAACACTCTCTACCGTAGCCTTCAGAGGGACCTCCCCTTCACACACCCAGGTCTCCTGGAATGGGATGAAGATCAATAATCCTATGCTCGGTATGACCGACTTCTCGATGATTCCATCCTATTTCATCGACGATGCATCGCTTCTCCACGGAACCTCCTCGGTCAATGAGACCGGCGGTGGCTTGGGTGGAGCTGTGAAGCTCTCCACCAGACCTGCTCAGAATGACGGTTTCGGTCTCCAATACATCCAGGGGGTGGGTTCTTTCAAGACATTTGATGAATTTCTCCGCCTTACCTACGGCAATGAGCATTGGCAGACCTCTACCAGGGCTGTCCTCTCCACATCCCCCAATGAATTTGAGTACCGCAACCACGACAAGAAGGTGAATGTCTATGACGAGGATATGAACATCATCGAGCAGTACTACCCCATAGAGAAAAACAAGAGTGGTGCATATAAGGATTTTCACCTGCTTCAGGAGGTGTACTACAATACAGGAAAAGGGGACCGTTTTGGTTTGAATGCCTGGTATATTAACTCTAATAGAGAGCTCCCTATGCTCACTGTGGATCATGGGGAGGCTACCGATTTTGACAACCGTCAGCGGGAGCAGACGTTCAGAGGGGTGCTCTCCTGGGACCATTTGGACAATGGGTGGAAAGTGGGGGCCAAGGGTGGTTATATCTATACCTGGATGGCTTATGACTATAAAAGGGACGTTGGCAATGGAAATATGGCCCATATGACGCAGTCGCGCTCAGAGATCAACACCATCTATGGTCAGGGAGATGGTGAATACTATATAGGTAAGGAGTGGCTTTTTACCGCTTCACTCTCTGCTCACCAGCACTTCGTGGAGAGTAGGGACAAAAATATCATCCGTCAGGATGGCAATAAGGCGGTAGTGGGTTATGAGATGGCCCGAATCGAGCTCTCCGGCTCAATCTCTGCCAAGTGGAGACCTACCGACAGGTTCGGACTCTCTGCTGTAATCAGGGAGGAACTCTTCGGCAATACCCTCACTCCGATAATACCCGCACTCTTTGTGGATGGGGTAATTTCCAAAAAGGGGAATGTGGTGGCGAAGGCCTCAATCTCC
Organism: Bacteroidales bacterium; assembly: GCA_017546125.1. Classification (GTDB taxonomy): domain Bacteria; phylum Bacteroidota; class Bacteroidia; order Bacteroidales; family UBA932; genus CAAGNP01. Next base: position 14,919 of record JAFYXO010000039.1, on the reverse strand, counting down.
CGAAACTACCGTTTCCCTACCCTCAATGACCTATATTTCTTGCCTGGGGGCAATCCCGATTTGAAGAGTGAGAGTGGCTGGACATATGATGCCGGTATCTCTTTTGCCGTAGGGGAGGAGGGTAAGTACTCCCTATCAGGCTCCGCCAATTGGTTTGACTCCTATATCAAAGATTGGATTATATGGCTCCCAACCACCAAAGGGTTTTTCTCTCCAGACAATATAAAGGATGTTCACGCTTACGGTGTAGAGCTTACCGGGGATCTCTCTGTGGCATTGTCAAAAGAGTGGAATCTTGTATTGAACGGGACTTTTTCGTGGACTCCGTCGATAAATGTGGGTGAGCCGAGAACCCCTGCTGACCAGTCTGTAGGGAAGCAATTGCCCTATGTTCCGGAGCTCTCATCATCGGTTACCGGGACCCTCTCCTGGAGGGACTGGACATTCCTGTACAAATGGTGCCACTATAGCGAAAGATTCACCATGTCGAGCAATGATATTACCCTCACAGGTAAACTTCCGTCATATTTTATGAGCAATATTACCCTTGAAAAAGGGTTCTCCTTCAAATGGGCAGATATCTCAGTAAAAGCTGTGGTGAACAATCTTTTCGATGAAGAGTACCTTTCAGTCCTTTCCCGCCCGATGCCGGGAATCAACTTCGAGGTATTTCTCGGTATTACCCCAAAATTTTAATTGCTCCTAAAGGGAGATAAATCTATACCTTGAGTTTGATATTGACCTTGCCGAGAAGGTGGGTGGTCCAGACGCAAAGGAGGGAGAATGCCACGCAAGTGAGAATCCCGAGGATTCCGCTGTTGCACCACTCCGGACGCTTGGTTCCAATCTCCAAAACGGATAGAAGGCAATACCAGATATTGGGTACAAGATAGCAGGTGAGGGTTGCGGTTCCCGCTGCCTTGATGATATTGAACCACTTCTCTTTATTGTATTGCACAGCCCATGATATAAGGGCGTAAGTTCCCACTGCTGCCGCACTTGAGTAGAATACCCAAGGGATAGTCGCCTGGATTTTGTTTACGATCCAGAACTGGTTTGATGCCAGTCCGAGAAGGATAAGTCCAATGGTGACCCCTGCTGCTGTGAGTCCCCTCTTGCGGCCGCTCCAGCCTCTGCTTTTGACATCTGCTACCGAGAGGATCACACCACCCATAGTCAGGGCGCAATGGGCTCCTGTATCGATATGTATTGCTCCGGCAAATGCGTAAAGTGCGTGGTTTGCAGGTAAGTTGAGGATAGGTTTGCCGCTAGGGATAAAGTTGCATCTGAGCATGCACCAGAGGACGAAAAATCCCCAGATAGGGATAAGGATATTGAGCCTGTCCCTCACGAAATAGTATATGAATGCGCAGACAAGGTATGTCCAGCCGATAAGTCCGAGGATTCCCCACCATTTTGGGCGGAGCATATTGCCACCTTTGTCGAGGAAGATGATTCCGAGGAAAATAAGGAGCGCTATTCCCAGCCATTTGAGCCCTTTGTGGAGGTACTCCCTCTTTTTGTTCTCAGTTTTTGGGTATGTGTTCCAAATGAGTATGAATGATGCTACCAGCAACAATTTGTAAATGGGGGCACTTATCCCCACTTCAGGTGAAATTCCACCCTCTGTGTTTACCAGAAATACACCCATCACCAATAGGGCGAGGGTTCTGCTGAGGATGTGTCCCGCCACCTGTTGGCCACTTTTACCCTTCGCAAAAGAGTTTTCCAATGCATATGGTATCGACATTCCGACTACAAACAGGAAGCAGGGGAATACCACATCGGAGAGACCGAAGTAGTCCTCTGTCATCCCTGCGTGACCCATCCATTTGGGGTAGGCAACATTCCAGAGGTCGTTTACAAATACCATCAGTGTCATGGTGAGTGCCCGAAGAATATCTATCGAACTGTTTCTCGAGGAGAAGGGATTTAGTGTCATATTCCAATATTTTAGTGTTACAAATGTACTTTTTTTAAGTAAATTTATCTAATTTTGTCCCACACCAACTTAAATTTTATAGTATGAGCGCTTTTACCCCTTGGACTTTATTTGTGGATTTAGGAATTGTAGCAGCACTTCTTCTGGTAGGTAAACTTATCAGAGTAAAGGTCAAAGCTGTGCAGAAGATGTTCATCCCACCCAGCCTTATTGCAGGTTTCCTGGGATTGTTGCTTGGTCCGGAGGGTCTTAATGTCCTACCTTTCTCAAGTCAGCTGGGGACATACTCAGGTATCCTGATCGCACTTGTATTTGCTTGCCTTCCATTTACATCTGCTAAGGTCACAAAGGAGCAGAGAGGTGGCATCGGTAAAATGTGGGCTTATTCGCAGGGTGGCATGCTTTTGCAATGGGCTTTCGGTGGTTTTCTGGGTGTGTTGCTATTGTGTAAGTTGTGGCCATCTTTGGATCAGTCGTTCGGTATCTCCATGCCTTGCGGATATTGTGGAGGTCATGGAACAGCTGCAGCTATCGGTACCGCGTTTGAGAGATTCGGAAATGAGGATATGCTCACTTTGGCTATGACAGCTGCTACAGTGGGTATCCTCGCATCTGTACTTATCGGAATGGTGATGATCAAATGGGCCACCCGCAAGGGGCATACTTCATATCTTTCAGATTTCTCCAACCTTCCTGAAGAATTGAAGACTGGTCTTCTCCCTGAGGACAAGAGGGAGAGCATGGGTGAATCGTCTTGTTCGTCCATCTCTATCGATGGTCTGGCGTTTAATCTTGCAGTGGTGGTATTGGTGGCATTTGGCGGTTATTTGGTGAGCAAAGGGGTGAAATTGTTGGTCCCTACATTTGAGCTCCCTGTATTCAGCTGTGCATTCATCATCGGTATATTGGTCAAGTTCGTTATGGATAAGGTGGATGTGACCAAGTATGTGAGCAAGACCACAGTGGGACACTTGAGCGGTACATTTACAGACTTTTTGGTGGCATTCGGAATCTCATCCATCAAACTCTCGGTGGTGATGGATTACATCGTTCCACTATCTATACTTTTGGTATCGGGTCTGTTGTTTACATTGGCTTATGTGTTCGGCATGGGACGCAGGATGTTCAAGGGTGATGGATGGTTTGAAAAATCTGTATTTACTTGGGGATGGTACACAGGTACTATGGCTATGGGTATCGCCCTTCTCAGAGTGGTGGATCACGAGATGAAGAGCAGATGTCTTGATGACTATGCCCTCGCGTATCTGTTTATCGCCCCTGTAGAGATAGCCCTTATTACATTTGCCCCTGTTGCCTTTGTAAATGGATATGGTGTCCACTTCTTGGGTATAGTTCTGGCAGCAGCTCTATTGGTGATAGGTTTTGCAGCCCTAAAAGGGTGGTTCAAGAAAAAATAGCAATACCTGAATTCACTCGAATTACAGTTTGATGTCGAATTTGTGTAGTCGGGGGTGAATCATCTCCTTCGGGATGATGCTTTTGATCGCTTCCAGCAGAATGTTTATCATCCTCTCCCTGATGAAATCCTGACGGATGATGAATGAAACTATTCTGGCAGGTTCCGGATTTATCAGTGGCCGGATGTTTCTCTTTTGCTCTTCGCAGATTAGTGGGATGTGCAGTTCCGGGATAATGCTGTATCCTCCGTTTTCGTCCACTACCTTGAGCAAAGTGTCTATACTTCCCGCTTCATATACGGCGTTGCGGCATGTGTTGCATTGGCAGAATGGGAGAGCTCCGCTTCTGGGGCAATAACTCTCTCTGAGTACCCATACATTTTCTGATGTCATCGTCATGGTCTCCAGTTTCTCCTGATCGAACAGAGATGACTCCTTGTCTGAAACGTATGCGAAGAACTTCTCTTTATATATAGGTATCTCAAGCAGCTCTTCTCCCGCTACAGGGCTTGCCATTATGGCGATGTCAAGCTCTGCCCTCTCCAGTTTCTGGGTAAGCTCCTGTACCCTCGATTCCTCTACGATAAGACGTATACCAGGATGGTTTTGGGTCAGATACTTGAATAGTTTGGGGAGGATATAAGGGGATATTGTCGACGCAATACCCAATCTGATTTCACCTGTGGCCTGATCTTTTCTGGTGTTGACCAGCTCCTGAATCTGGGTGGCATTGAAAAGGAGAAGTTTTGCCTGGCGGATAATCTCTTGTCCCACATCTGTGGGTTTGATAGGGTGGGATTTACGGTCGAAGATGGTAACCCCGAGCTCCAGTTCCAGTTTCTGGATCATGGAAGAAAGTGTGGACTGTGTAATTCCGCAGGCCTCTGCTGCCTTGACGAAGTGGCGATAATTGTCCAGCGCCACTATATACTCCATTTGTTGTAGTGTCATAGCCGATGGTTTATGGCTGCAAATTAGTCTAAAAGTTGATGAAAAGCAAATGTACATTATCTTTGCGGGTGATTCCAGAAGGTCAATTTATGCAAGCAGTCAAGTTATATATATCAGATTCGCCGGTTAGCAGAGGGGAGCAGGGGAAGATTGAAGGGTATGTGGAGAAACTCAATTCCATATACAAGTACAAAGGCTTTACTATCGATTTGAATTTCTCTGAAAGTGGGCATGATACTCTGTTTGCCGACAGGGAGCATTGTATGATTGGCTGCAACTTTACCAATATTGATGTTCTGGGGCTTGATATATTGATAGGGCTGGGAGTTGTTCTGGACTATAATATCCAGGATTTTACAGATATAAAGGATTCAAAACTCTCAATTGACAGTGAGGATCTGGTCAATTTTGCCAACGTCCCCTCTTTTGCTGAGCACCCTTGTATAAAGGAGCAGAAGGGGCTTATTGCACAAATACCATTGGATTCTGAAGATGGCGAACTTCTGAAAAAGAGATCTGACCATGTCGCCAATTTGAAGCGTTACGACTTCATGGTATACAATTACCTCAATTTCAGTTACTATGTCGGACATTCTGCCCTTACTTCGAAGGGGATAGATCTGGCATTTGAGGCATATCGGGAGTTGTTTGATGTGTCAAACGCTCTCGCTGATAGGGTGTCGCGCTCTATTGAGACCTTTCAAAGGGCCATCTCAGTGGCAGAGGGGGAGAACGATATCTTTATATGTCTCGACCTGTTGAAGGCTTTTTCGGAGGTACTTGTAGTTTTTGAAAAATACCCTCAGGCAATGGAGATTATCGGCAGGTATCACACTTTGGCCGACAGTGTCGATCTGACCGGTAATGTCAAGAGACGTCACCAATATATAATATGCAACAACTATAGATCTGTAGTCCTCTATGAGCAGAAAAAGTTTGATGAGGTGATTGAAAATTATCGTCTCTCCATCAAACTGACAAAGGAGTTGTTTGGTGAGGACCATGTGGATGTTATAGGTTACCTTAATCTGGCATCATCTTTCTACGAACTCCAGGGGAAATATGATGTCGCTATCGGGATGCTCTTTGATATACTTGAGAGACAGATTCAGCTGATGGGGGAGGAGAGTGATGCTGTCGCTATCACATACAATAATCTCGGATGCAATTTTCACAATAAAGGGGATAACGAGAGGGCTGAGGAGTACTACAAAAAGAGTTTGGAGCTGCATACAAAGCTTAAAGGCAATTTCAGATATATCACCTGTGTAAATTACAGCAATCTCGGGGACCTCTATAACAATACAGGTGAACTTGACAAGGCGTTCGAGTGTCACAAGAATAGTCTTGAACTAAGGAGAGAGGTCTACGGAGAAGAGAGTCTGGAGCTGGCATGGAGTTATACCTGTCTCGGGACAGATTATCTGATGTTGGGCAAATTCAAAAAGGCAATAGAATATTACCGTAAGGCTTTGAAGTTGAGGTTGGGCAAGCAGGGGGAGAAGCACGAGGAGGTGGCGAGTCTCTACAGCAATATCTCTTCCTATTATTCCGCTGTGGCCAAATATTCACAGGCTTTGGGGTATATGCTTAAGGCCCTTAAAATCCAGAGGGAGGTATATGATGGGGAGAATCCCGATATTGCCCTTACATACAACAAACTGGGAGAACTCTATTCCAATATTGGGGATTACCCCTCTTCGTTGGAATATTATAAGAAGTCGCTTGAGCTACGAACCAGACTTTTAGGCCCGAAACATCCTGATGTCTCTCTTACGCTGAATAACCTCGGGTGCTTCTATCATGAGGTGGAGGAGTATGAACTGGCGCTGGACTATTATAGAAAGGCACTTGATATCCAGCTGGAAGTCTTTGGTGATGAGCATCCCCAGGTGGCTACCAGCTATAACAATATAGCCAATGCCTACACAGATTTTGAGGAGTATGAGAAGGCATTGGAATATCATGACAAGGCCCTTAAGATAAGGATAGCATTGTTTGGTGATGAGCATCCTGAGGTGGCCAATTCATACAGCAATACAGGAGTGGTGTGTCAGAATCTGGAGGATTTTGACAAGGCAATGGAGTACTATTATTCAGCCCTCAATATAAATAGGGCAGTCTTCGGAGATATGCACACTTCTGTTGCCCACAATTACCTTCAGATAGCGACGGTCTGTCTCGATTTGGGGGATTTTGAGAGGGCGATCACATATTGCAGCCTTGTGGTCGATATCCAGCTTGAGCTTTTGGGTGAAAATCATGCGGATCTGGCACTGACCTATACCAATCTGGGCTTGGCATATGAGGCCCTGGAGGATTATGGCAATGCTATGGAGACCTACTTCAAAGCGTATCTTATCAGAAAAAGGGCTTTTGGTGAATCACATTCATCCACACTTCTCTCCTATGAGTATTACACCAGAGTATCAATGTTTGTGAACGGGGAGAGCTTTACCACCAGACTAAAAAGCTGATTATATAGGGAACCATACAAAAACAGCCACATCCCAAAGTGCATGGGATATTATGATTGCTGTGAATTTTTGTGGAAAGAGTCTGTAAAGCAGACCCCATGCAAGTCCGGCGACCAAGGCGGCCATTGTCAGCATAAAATTGCATGACCCGATGTGTACCAGGGCATAAATGGCTGTCGTTACACAAAAACCAATATTTGGTGACCATTTGTTCTGAAGTGTTTTTTGGACATAGCCCCTCCAGAAAATCTCCTCTGCAGGCCCGATAAGAAAGAGCATGAGTATGGTGAGAAGCCAAGGCGATTCCCCCTCTTTCATACCGTAGATAAGATCCACTTGTGGTCTGGCAAAGTTGAAAATTATCTGTGATATTTTGTCCCCCATCCAGAAGATTCCCCAAAGGGCTAGAGCGATACCGATACCCAAAAAGATGTTGGATAGGTCAAATTTCAACACCTTCCACCAGCCTGGGTTGAAAAATGTGGAGAGGATGCTGAGTGTGCACGCCGAGGCGGTCATCATCCACCAGAAGTTGATGTGAGGTGCAGTAACTGGCAGGAACATGATGCTCCAGAGAATAGCTGCAAGTATTATGGTAAAGAGGAGCCTCTTCATACAATACCACCTACTATAAACGAGATGAACATCAGAACACTGAAGATGAGTTGCAGTTGTGCTGTTTTTTCATCTATCCCCACCAATGCTTTCATCCCCTCGTGGCTGTACTTAGTGGTCTGTCTGGCATTTCCCAGTGCCATAGCCAAAGCCAACAGTGACAATGCTGACCAGTAGGGGAGCAGTTTGAGAAGGATGCTTGCTATAACCCATGCAAATGGGAACAATACTTCGAAGCAGTAAACCCAAATTGACCTTTTAGGCCCGAGTCGCATGGCAAAAGTTCTGATTCCGGCTCTGCTGTCCTGTTCTATATCTCTGGTATTGTTTGAGTGAAGGATCCCCACGGTGATGAGTCCGACAGGAACAGAAAGAATCAACGCTTCTGGTACTATTGCACCTGTGGCGACGAATGTTGTTCCCAATATTGGGAGTAAGGAGTATGTGGCAAATATATCCAGATCACCCAGTGCCCTGTATTTCAGCCAAGGGTATAGTACAGTCAGCACCATGCCAGCCAAACCAAATGCAAGGGTGATAGGACCTGTAAAAGCAACCAGCCCAAGGCCCATACATGAGGCGGTAATAAGCAATATAAAAGATAATCTCTTTATCTCTTCGGCTCTGAACTGTCCGCTTACGATAGAGAGCCCTCCGACGGTGTCCTCTCTGTCTACGCCATTTTTGTAATCCTTATAATCGCTCCAAGTGTTTCCTGCGGCGTGAAAGAGGACTACATTGAGGATTGTAAATGCACCTATAGCCCAATTGAGTTCATATCCTCTCCAGAACAGGTAACCAAGGGTTACAAGTACTGGCATTGCTGATGCGGGAAAGGACCATGGTCTTGTGGCCATAATCCAGTCTTTCAGTGTATGTTGTTTAGTGTTTGCCATAGTTCTTCTTATCTTCAAATATTTTGTGCGAAGATATGATTTTTTGCCTTTTTTAACAGAACTTTAGCGTAAAATAGCTAAAAAAAGGGTGAAACGTAGCGTGCTCAATTGGATGATACACAGAAATATAATCCTTTTTCGGACGCAAAAGCTCTGTTCCTGTTGGCTGTGGCGCTGTAAAGTGGTATATTTGTTTTGGAAATCCAAAGAGACTATGGAGCAGATATATATTGATTCACTGAATGCGCTGATGGTGTACAAGTATGACCTGGATGCGGTGGTGCTTGAACTGGAGAGGGCGGAGCATCAGAATGCCGTACTTTATTTTGTGCTGGGTGGTATTGTGGTGCTGGCTGCGGTTGCAGGTTGTCTTATTCATAGAAGATATAAAAAGGTACTGAATACCGAAAAACTTGCCAACAGGCTGCTTACCCGTCAGGCTGAGAACTTGCCCCTATTTACTGATAAGGTAAACAAGATATCAAGCAAAAATATCATGCTGTCGGGAGAATTGTATGATGAATTGCAGAGTGCAATTTCAATGGTAAGGACAAACAGCGAGAGCGGTATGGTTGATGTGGTGAATGATGAAATGTTTTTAAAGATGTACCCGTATATTCAAGAGATGGATTTTCTTACACCCCGTGAAAAACTGGTACTCATCCTTACAGAAGAGGCGTATTCAATTGCTGAAATTGCATTGTTCATCAGTACATCAGATGCTTCTGTGAGGGCAATCAAATCAAGAATAAGGAGCAAGCTGATACAGTCCGGAAGTGTCGGCGGTAGCTATAATAAATTGAAAATCTTAATAAAAAACTAGAAAATGAAAAATTTTACAAGATCACTAATGTTTGTTGCTGTTCTGTTGTTCTGTGTGACAAATTGTAAACAGAAACAGTCCGATAAGGAGCCTGAGAATTATTCTACAGTTGAGGAGAAACCAATGTTCAATGGAGGGGATGCTAGCAAGTTTGCAACTTGGGTCTTCGGCCAGATCAAATATCCTGAAGAGGCTTACAAAGAAGGGGTACAGGGAAGAGTTACTTTACAGTTTGTCATTTCAAAAAAAGGGGATGTGAAGGATGTAAAGGTGGCTCGAAGTTCAGGTAATGAGCTTTTAGACAATGAGGCTTTGAGAGTAGTGTCTATGTCTCCTGCCTGGACACCCGGTAAAGTTGAGGGCAAACCTGTAGATGTAATGTTTACAATCCCAGTAGTCTTTAAACATGAAGGTGAGAAAACTGAGGCAGCAGGTGCCACTGTTGCGTTTTCTGAGGTAGAGAAAAAACCTACATTCAAAGGTTGTAATTCGGGCCAGGAGTTTGGCAAGTGGGTTTTCAGTCAGTTGAAATATCCTGAGGAGGCTGTCAAGAACCAGATTCAAGGGAGAGTAATCCTTCAGTTTACAATAGCCAAAGACGGAAATGTAAAAGATATAACTGTCGCTAGAAGTTCAGGCAGTAAGATTCTTGATGACGAGGCGGTCAGAATAATGTCAATGTCGCCACAATGGGAACCGGGCATACAGAATGGGGAACCTGTAAATGTGAGATTCACCTTCCCGATCGTATTTAAATTGTGATAAGATGCTAAACAACCGGATGATTTTCGTTATCCGGTTGTTTTTTGGTGGGGATTGTGCCTCCGGCATTCCCTGTCGGGATTGTGCTCGCACTTCGTGCAATTCACCTTTCCGGGAATGGCTGTTCTGCATCTCTCTGATGCATATTGCCGGAAAGGTGAGGCGAAATTGGCCAACCTTTCCGCAACATCACTCCAGAAGGCCGTCTGAGAGGGGTATCCGGAAAGGTGATTTGCAGGAGAGGCTGCATTGCGGAGAAAAGGGCTGTAGTAGCGCTCTTCCCTTAAGCAATCAAGCTTGCTACGGTCAGACAAGGGATTGTGCCTCCGGCATTCCCTGTCGGGATTGTGCTCGCACTTCGTGCTGCGCATTCCCATTCCGCTCGCCGCGGGGCACTGACAAAGATTAAATGGTGAGGGTGGCAACTTTGTTGCCATCCCTTTTTTTGTGCCGATGCGCTCTTGAGAGCTCGCTCTCAGAGGCGCACAGGCACAAAAAAAAGAGCATCGCATTGCGATGCCCTCACCATTTAATCTTTGGGTGGAAGATGGGATTCGAACCCACGACCCCTAGTGCCACAAACTAGTGCTCTAACCAACTGAGCTACATCCACCATGTAATTTATTTCCCGAAAGGGAGTGCAAAGATATAACATTTTTCTAAATTTGCACTCATTATGAAGAAAAAAATATTTTTTGTATTTCTGTTGGCTATGGCCAGTGTTAGTTATGCGAACACTAAAAGTGTTGATAATAAGGTAGTTGATGAGAAAGTTGAGGCAGTTTTGAAGTCTCTTTCTTTAAGAGAAAAAATTGCTCAGATCATCATTATTTCGATGAATTCACAAAACAGACCTGCTACAAAGTTCACTCAGGACTCTTTGATAACCTATGAACATCTCGGCGGTCTCATCGTGATGGATGACGATTTGACCAAATCGATCGCCCGTGTCAATGAACTGCAATCGAAATCTCCGCTTCCCCTTATAGTATCTATTGATGGTGAATGGGGTGTAGCTATGAGATATAATGAATATCCCGACTATCCTTACCAGATGCAGCTTGGTGCATTGACCTCAGAGGATCTTATCTACCAGATGGGGCGTTATGTGGGAGAAGAGTGCAAGGATCTTAATATATATATGAACTTCGCCCCCACAGTCGACGTAAACAATAACCCCGATAACCCTGTAATCAATACACGTTCTCTGGGTGCGGATAAAGTAAAGGTGGCCCGTTTTGGTGCTGCCTATATGAAAGGTATGCAGGATGTGGGTATCTATACCTCTGCAAAGCACTTCCCCGGTCATGGTGATACAAATGTGGATTCCCATCACGGTATGCCAATCCTTACATTCAATAGGGAGAGACTTGAGGATCTTGAACTCTATCCTTTCCGTGAGCTGATCGCAGAAGATGTGGCTATGGTGATGGTGGGGCACTTGAGTATTCCAGCCCTTGATTCTACCGGCACCCCAGCCTCTATTTCAAAACCAATTGTGACCGGATTGCTCAAAGAGGAGATGGGTTATAAAGGTATAGTCATTACCGATGCTCTTGGTATGAAGGGTGTTTCTGAGCTTATGGAGCCTAAAGAGGTGACATTGGCGGCATACAAGGCGGGTGTGGATATCCTTTTGATGCCCGAAGATGTGCACAACTCCATCTCTATGATTGAGGATTATATCAGAAGTGGTGAAGGTTCAGAGGAGGAGCTTGATGAAAAGGTGAGGAAAATGTTGAGACTTAAAGCTCAGGCGGGTATGTTTGATGAGGGTTATTCACCTATAGTGGATACCACCAATCTTGACGTGCAGGCCCATAATGTGGAGCATTTTGCCCTAATTGAGCAGCTCTGCAAAAACTCAATGACTCTGGTTAAATGTGATGAGGGGGCTCTTCCAATTAAAAATCTGGCGAAGAAGAAGATCGCATATTTGGGATACAAGGCTGATAAAAATGCACGCGCCTTCGGTGAAATGGTGAAGCGTTATGCGGATGTTGATACTTTCTACCACGAGAAGGGGGCCTCTGTGCAGGAGCTTGATGCAATAAGAAAGTCCCTAAAGGGGTACGATGAGGTTATCCTCGGTATCCACTCTATCGACCACAGACCTCACAGGAATTTTGGCATTGATACACTATGCGCGGAATATATTGCCAAATGGTCGGCAGTGCAGGATCTTATAGGGGTATATTTCGGCTCACCATATGCACTCAACAAACTTGAGTGGCATACCAATTTCAAAGCATTTGTAGTGGCATACCACAATACAGAGATCAATAATAAGGCGGCTGCCCAGGTGATTTTTGGCGGCATCCCGGCACAAGGCGTCCTCCCGGTGGCTACCAACCTTTACGCGTGCGGATACTCGGACAACTCATTGGGAGACCAGTTGAGGCTGGAGGTGGTTACCCACTCCTCTGCGGACCACTATCAGGTGAAATCGGGAAAAATATATGGTGAATCAGTGGTAGCTGATGACGGCTCGGCAGTTTTGAGGGATACACCAATCAGGATTGAGGGCAGTCTTGCCTCGAAAAGCAAGATGAATAAAGTGGCTAAAGCCCTTGGAATGACAAATACCGAGTTTAAGAAGAATTATTTTGTGTCGACACTTGATGACTTGGCCAAGCTGTGTTATGCATTGATGAACAAAGGTGTTTATGGAGGGGAAAAATGCATCAGCGACAGTGTTCAGGAAGATATGCTGGAGAAGCTGGTAGCCCTTTACAGTGCGAAACAGGAGGATGTGAGATGCATTTTCCCTACAGATAAAGGGAGTTTGGTCATTTTGATGAATTTGTATCAAAAAGATATTGATTTTGTAATAACTAAATAAATTTGTTACATTTGTAAGCTTTTATAACGCAAATTACACACATAAACTATAAATTTTTATCATGGCAAAGGAAATTAAATTTTCTCTCTTGTACAGAGACATGTGGCAATCTTCAGGTAAATATGTACCTAAAGTAGCTCAGCTTAAACAAATTGCTCCTGTTATCATCGATATGGGTTGCTTCGACCGCGTTGAGACCAATGGTGGTGCTTTTGAGCAAGTTAACTTGTTGTTTGGTGAGAACCCTAACAAAGCAGTACGTGAATGGACCGCTCCATTTAACAAAGTGGGTATTCAGACACACATGCTTGAAAGAGGTTTGAATGCATTGAGAATGAATCCTGTGCCAGAGGATGTTCGTGAGTTGATGTACAAAGTTAAAGCAAAACAAGGTACCAACATCGCACGTTCATTCTGCGGTCTTAACGACCACCGTAATCTTAAAGGTTCAGTTATCGGTGCTAAAAAAGGTGGCATGATCTCTCAGGTAGCTTTGAGTATCACCTATTCACCTGTTCACACTGTTGAGTACTACATGGGTGTTGTAGACAAAGTGGTAGAGTATGGTTGTGATGAGATCTGTCTAAAAGATATGGCTGGTATCGGTCGTCCTGCATTCTTGGGTAGACTTACAGCTGAAATCAAGAAAAAATATCCTCATATCGTTGTTCAATACCACGGCCACTCAGGTCCTGGCTTCTCTGTAGCTTCTATGCTTGAGGTAGCTCGCGCAGGTGCTGAATATATCGACGTAGCTATGGAACCACTATCTTGGGGTAAAATTCACCCAGATGTAATCACCATCCAAGCTATGCTTAAAGATGCTGGTTTCAAAGTTAAAGATATCAACATGGATGCATACATGGAGGCTCGTCGTTTGACCCAAACCTTCATTGATGACTATCTAGGTTACTTCATTGAGCCAACCAACTACCATTGCTCATCACTTCTTGTAGGTTGTGGTCTTCCTGGTGGTATGATGGGTTCTATGATGGCTGACTTGAAAGGCTTCCATGGAGCAATCAATATGTCACTAAGAAATCAAGGCAAGAAAGAGGTTACTCTAAACGAACTTGCAGTGATGCTATTCCAAGAGGTAGAATATGTATGGCCTCGTCTTGGTTATCCACCACTAGTAACTCCTTTCAGCCAGTATGTGAAGAATACTGCACTTATGAACTTGATGCATACTCTTAAAGGTGAGCCACGCTGGAAGACTATCGACAAAGATACCATGAATATGATTCTTGGCAAGACCGGTACACTTCCTGGTCCTTTGGCTCCTGAGATTATCGAGATCGTTAAAGAGAAAGGTCTTGAGTTCTACACAGGCAATCCACAAGATGCATTCCCTAACGAGCTTCCTAAGTTTGAACAAATGATGAAAGAAGAGGGTTGGGATCGCGGTCAGGATGATGAAGAACTATTCGAGTTGGCAATGCACGAAAGACAATACCGTGACTATAAGAGCGGTATTGCTAAAGAGCGTTTCGAAAAAGATCTTGAGGCTGCTAAAGCTAAAGCTGGTGCACCTATCATTGTTACCCGTCCAGTGGTTGAAATGCCTAAATTTGATGTTGAGGCTGTTGCTGCACAATATCCAAACGCAATGCCTGTACAAGTTACCGCTAAAGGTAATATCGTATGGCAATACGACGTGGTGGCAGAGAGCACAGCTCCAGCTATCGGCGACAAAGTAGAAGAGGGTAAACCTATCTGCTATGTTCAAACTTATTACGGTCTAGAAGAGGTAAAAGCTCCTAAAACTGGTAAGATTGTTTACGTAGATGTTAAACAAAATGACAAAGTGGAGAAAAACCAAATCGTAGCTTTCGTAGAATAATCGAAAAAAAGATAAAAATTTTTAGAGAGGCGGCCATTTTTAAGGTCGCCTCTCTTATTTACTGAAAATCAGTGTTTTATTTGATTTTTGGGGATTTTTGAAAAAAGGCGGAGAAAAAATTTTTACATTTTTTTGAAAAAAAAGTGCATAAAAATTTGGTAGGTAAAAAAATGTCCGTATATTTGCAGCCCGTTTCGGAAATGACACGGTTAAAAAAGAAAGTTCATTGATAGCATTGTACGAGTGTAAAGGTAAGAGATTTTATAATCTCGTTAATTCTTTAACCGGTCAGGACAAGCTAGAAATTTATATAAAAAAATATACAATGAAGAGTTTGATCCTGGCTCAGG
>JAFYXO010000038.1 GCA_017546125.1 Bacteroidales bacterium | reverse complement strand
GCCCTTTGAGTTGGTAAAGGTATGCGAACGCTGGTCATCCTTAACCTTGGTCTTGAACAATTCGCCCTTCATTTCAAGGATAGCCTTGAAGTTATCCAGCACCTTCTGCTTGCTCTCCTTGATTTGTTCACTGATTGACTGCAGTACAGGAATGGAATTCTCAATTTCCTCATCTACCATTGTCTTGTACTGTTCACGTTCAGCCTTGGCTCTCTCCTCGGCTTCTTTCTTGGCTTTCGCCGCTTTGAAGGCTGCATATTCAGCCTGTTCCTCTACCGTCATTTCAACGGTCTTCATCTTGTTTTCTTCCATTGTAATTTGATTTTTTGGTTATTACTCATCATAATTCTGCATTTCCAATTCTTCTTCCAACAAGGCTTCCTCGTATTTCTCGTAAGCCCATTCATTCAAGTCACTGAAGAAGTGTTCACGATTGAGACGGTCCATTTTGGGCATCTCCTCACGCACCTGCATCTTGATGCGGTTTAATAGTTCCACAAATTCCTGGTCCATATTCTTAGCATGTTGCGGTGGTATTTACTACAGGTATAATGTAGGTTATTCCACCTGGTTGTTGAATGTCTTTCTTTTGTTGAAGTCCCCCTTTGCGTTGGATGCTCCGTAATTTTACCGACAGGGATTCCAGTTCATCCAATGTAATCCGGGCAAAGGGTTTCCCTGCAATTCGGGGATGTTGGCAGAAGTTATTGATCCTTGCCCAGTCGGTCGTATCGATACCGAGTTGTTGCATCAAGTTCAGGCATCGGCTCCGTTTCTTCTTCAGTTCATCTTTCCGACCGGTCAGTTTCTCCAAAGCTTCGCAACAAGCTGCGTATTCCGCTTTCGTCATTTCCCGAAGGCTTTCTGTCCGGTCCCATGTGTACTGGCATACTATCTGCTTCTTGAACTCTTCACGGTCGCCACTGTATGGCAGTTGATTGAACGAGGCATAGAAGCGTGCAAAGTTGGTTACTTCCTGTTTCATATCTTCACTATTTTAACGGGTTCTTTCAGTATCTTCACTTTTGCTTCCGGTACATCCTTTATAATCTCCGAAGCCAGTTCTGTATGCCGGGTCTCAACCACTACATAATCTTCCTGCTTCATCGACGGACTGATTATAATCTTCTTTCGAGGTTCGTAACAAGTCCAATTCATCAGGACGTTACTCAAGCGTTCCAAGGGTAAACCTATCTGATAAAGTTCGTCATTCATGGCTTCATTTTGACTTTACCTTATCCTCCACCGAAGTAATTGCAAATGACACAAACATCGCAAGCATTTCATGAGGCTTTAAGCCAAGTGAAGAAAACGAATCGCTTCTCAACACTACATTTTCCGATGCCATTGCTTCCCAAGTTTTTTCTATATCTTCCTGGTCTTTAGAATCTACTCCAAGCAAGAAACACACATTGTCGTAATCTTTACGGTCAAATTCAAAGACCATTTTCACTTTCTGATTGTCTGCCATAATTATTCTCCTTTCGCTAATTGTTTTCTTGTTGCTATTACCTGTTTGTTACATTCCGGGCAACACTCACCACCTTTCTTTATCGGATAAGGATTATGCCCATAGCCTGTGAATGTCTTACCACAGATACAACAAGCATACTCCCGTTCATCGCTATTCTGGTTCTGGAACATAACCTTGATACCACAACTGCTTGCTACATCAAGCTCCAATTTTGCCCCTTTTGACAATTCCCAACCATTGAGCATGTAGATATAATCACACCCTACCAACAAAGCAATATCAGCCTTCATGTGCTCCATCCAATGGGCATCCTGTGGAACCCCATTTTCAAAAGGATTCACGGCCTCAAAACCTCGCCTTTCCATTTCCATAGCAGCCATTTGGAAAGCTGCTTGTCTTTCTTCTAAATCATAGTGCGCTATGGCACCACTGATGTACACTTTCTTTTTCATTCCTTACACTATTTCAAATTGAACTCTAAAATTAAACTCATTACACAACCGCCTTATCTGTACCACCTTCATAGGTTCTTTGCCGTAGGGGAAATAAATCTCCCGTTCCTTGGTATTGCATCGGACACCCTTTTTCCTCAAACGGTAGAGGATGTTGGCACGTCGTTTCTTTTTATCCATGGATTACAGATTATTGCTCGTCCTTAATATACCTTCCTCCCAAACTACAAAGAAACTGCCCGGATCACCCGTGAACCGTCCTTGGCAGAAAGCCTTGAACCCAACCACACGAACCTTCATCCCGGCCATATAACGGAGCCTTACTGCAGCTTTTCCCATAGGTTGGCCTTTATATTCCTGGGATATGAAGATGAAGCTCTTTTGAGGGAAACGGTTTACAAGTTCCTTCGTCTGCTCATAAGTCCATCCTGCATATTGGAAACTGTCAACAATGATAAAGTGAGGGCTTTTCGGACGGCTCAAGCGTTCTGTCAACTCTCCCAAGGTATCATCAACGGCTACTCTGAACTTACCCTGTACTTCGCCCATTTTGTAGCGTTCTATGCGTTCCTTGAACGACTGACTGACACCTTCCTCAAATGATAGATACAAAGCGGTACCATATTTACACAACTCCTTAGCAAGCTGCATCACAAACGAGCTCTTACCGCTGGCACTCGCACCACTGATGAACCATGTTTCGTTCATCGTTGGAGCACCGAACGGTTGGCTCCAACGGTCATTCCAAGGCAAACACTTGTACGTCTTGGCGGCTATCTCTTTCGGACTGTATGCTCGCTTTGCCATTGATTATGCTCTTTTCAGTTTCTCAATTTCAGTATATACACGACGCAAACCACCGCCACTCTTACGCACAATTTGAGCAATATCCGCATCTGCTGGAGCATTTACCTTGGCAACAACACGGGCTTGCTCCTTCAGAAACTGGTCGCGTTCTTTGCCATCGTCCGGAGTAACCTTGCTATAACGGTCACCATAACGGCTCAACATTTCAGTGTAGCCCACCTTCTTACATTCAATGGAACGGTTGATTTTCTCCTTCAGCCCATCAGCACCCATCATGTACCAGGCACAACAACGTTCAGTCGCATTCCAAAGGGCTTTCAGTTCAAGGAATGCCTCGTACTGTAAATCACCGGCTTCATCCAATATGATAAGGGGACATTCAATTCCACGCAAGTAATACACCAGGTCATCATATACATCCGCATAACGGCCTTTGCTATCCACACCAAATTCCGATGCGATTTTACGGATCAGCTTCAGTTTGGTCTTCACTTGAGAGCAATCCACATACACTGCATTCTTGTGGCTCTTCACATAGTAACGGGCTGTGAATGTTTTCCCGATATTGGGGATATCACATAAGATACCACTCAAGCTGCTTTGTTGGCTGAACTCCAATTGGGCTGTAATGAACTGGAAGGTGGCGGTTTTGGCTGCTTTCCATTCGATTTCACCACGAAGGCTTACACCCAACTTCCGGGCAATGCTTATCCAGTTGGCATCACTTAGAACTTTGTCAGTCTGACCATTCTTGACCGCACTATATACGGAGGTAGTAATACCCAAAGAAGCGGCATGCTTCGCATCACTCGGATAATTCGACCGGTTCAACGAAATGGCCTCTAAAATACTCTTCTTCACTTCTGTTGTAATCATAATCTAACAGTGTTTTAATAGTTTTCGATTGCTTTTTGAGAATAGTCCTCTGCCACGACATAATCATCGGCTGGCATATCGTCAACAGGGGGCAATTCTTCGGCCTCTACGGCCTTTTCTATCATCGGCTGGGGCTTTGATACACCCACGCCGGATATGGCGTTATTTTGGATATATCCATTGAATCCGGCTATTTTCTTCTGCTGTTCCACGAATATGGCTCTATCTTCGTCCGTCTGCTCTGCCTCGGCCGTATTGAATGTGCCTACGTTCTGCAGCTTGTCAACCAACATATCATTCTGATAAATATAGACATCGGTAATTTCTCCTTCTTCCGTTGTCAGGTAATAGGCGTCCACTTCCCAATTATTCGGGGCAAGTTTTTCTATGACTTCGGTACCACTCAGCCACCAGTCTGTATAAGCCACCCTGCAATAAGAGTTACGGCGTATAGAGGTTTTGACATGTTCCCCGATGAAGCGTGCAAGCACCGACTTGTCAATCGGCTGGAGGGTAGGATTCATATTTGCCTCAAGCACTTCCCAACGGGTCATGCCAGGATATTTCTTTTGGTTTGGGTGTGGAGAGTTGTTGAACTCCAACACGTCACGCATATCATCGGCAATAAGCTCATCCCAGCTGTAATATTGCTTATCCTCGTATGTGTCGTTCAATGCATCAAAGACCTTCTTGGACTCGGTACGATAGGCACGATTCTTCGCATAGAAACGACCTATACCAAGGTGGTTCTTGTGCTCAATGCTACGCTTCTTGGCACCGTTCAAAGGTTCAGCATACTTTTCCTGCGAGTTCATCGGGGCACAGAAACGGACAAACGGGAACAAAACCCCGGCCTTCAGGAAGCTGTCCTTCCATTGGCTCATAAGGTGATTTTCCACTTCCACCTGGGCAGGACATCCCCAACCTCTACGTTCTATCAACCGGAACATGGAACGGAAGCAGTCCACAACCAAATCCACATTCTTGTTGCGGTTATAGGAGAACCCAACAACACACTGGCTTGTAACATCGTATGCGTAATATACCTTTGGGCGTATTTTGGTATCCTTGAGTTTACGCGGCAAATCGCGGTCGTCGAATGAAATCTTGCTGAAAGAGAACTCCGGAGCATGGCGGTGAACATGCGGCATCTGCTCGTGCATGAATGTAGTAAACGACATCAAGGCATGTTCTATCAGTACTCGGTTCTTCGGCTTGTTCAAGTAGTTGCTGATAGTAGCCTCACTAAGTACCAAAGGTTCCCCGTTCTTGTCGGTAAAGTCATCCGGGTTGAACAATTCCCCTGTTTCCGGATCATATACTTCAAGTTCACCACAAACGAAGGAGTTATACATTTCCCACACACTGCTGTTATAGGGTTTGTTCGGCAATATGGCAATGCCAAGAATAAGACGTTCTGTCTTGTGGTCAACCTTACGGGCTGACTGGTTCCCGAACTTACCGCTAATCAAACATGCATACCCTTCACGCTTGTATTCAGCCACCTTCTTACGGAAGCGAAGCGTAGAGGCTGGTAATGTATGGCCGAATTGGTCTCGGAGGCTTTCAATGGCAGCAGCCATCATTTCCCAATTATACTTACCGCCCATCAGTTTTTGGGAGGTGGATGCACGTTCATACAAACGGATGCAACAATTCAGGACTGAAGCATTAGTGACATATTCCCTAATCTTTTCGGGGGGCAGTTCAAAACCGACCTGCTCCTTAGAATAGAAAAAGGCATTGGCCATTGGGTCCACTTCGTAATTGGAACGTACCCAACCGGAAAGCCGCACCTTGTCCCCACCGGGGAACAACTCTTCCACCTTTTCACGGTAACTTTCAGGCAAGCTATCGACGGCAACGAGAGCATAACAGCCAAGTCCCTTACCAGGACGGACCACATCAAACCGTCCACGATTGGCCATCTGCTTGTAGTTCGATTGTGTCATCACACCACCGTCCACAAGTTCACGTGCTGAAATGCAAAGTCTGTTACCGTAGTATTCCATATCCTCCTCCTTATCTCAAGCGAATAGCCCAGTCTTGGATACTACTGATTTCACTAACCATCACCAAAGGGTAATGTCTCACACTCTTTCCCTTAAAAATCACATCACCGGTACCATCACTTTTGTTAAGCTCAAGCATAGCCCCATTAGGAAGAACCTGACGCATGTAATTATCGTGATCATGGAATGTTTCCAATTCAGGCAAATCATTCATCATGATACCCCCACGTTCAATGGCAGCCTTACGGATACGCTTGGCAAGGTCAGTTTCCTTTTCAAAGGTTATCGCTGCCCACACCATACGGTCAGTCACATCAAACATCTTGGCCAATCCCAAGCGATTTTCTTTTGTTACGTGAATATACTTTTTCATATCTCACTTATTTAAGATTGTTCTTAATATAGTCTCTATCTTCTTTCCAAAGAGGAAGCCGCGTACGGACCTTGTAAACGACAACGGCCCTTTGTCCTAAGATTGCTATAGCTTGAGTGTATAGATCCGTATCATCATGAGCACAAGCCTTACCGATAAGAAACTCGGCAATGTCGTTCAACTTACCATGGCAATCTTCCGCTTCATTATTGCGTTCCTCAAGCATTCCTTCCAACAGACGAACACGACCAGCCAAGGCAATAGTCAAGGCATTATCGCCAACTCGCTTATAAAGCATACAGAACTCGTCCTTATCCATGTCCGGAACTGCCATATACATTTGTTCAATACTCTTGTACTCCTCTTCGGTCACTGTCAAACCGGTTCTTTCTGTAAATTCTTTCTGTGTCATATCTCACTTATTTAATTTTCAAATCCTTAACAAACATGCAAAACACCCTACGAAGTTCCTGCTTCACTTCGGCTTCTGCCACATGGGCAAGATTCATCATTTCACTGGTACTGTTTCTACGCAAACTGCGACTGAGCAAATCATCAGTAAACTCTTCCACTTTACTGGTCAAATAAGTTACCACCTCCTCAAACACACCAGTATTAATTACCTCTCTCAATTCACGATACACAGCCAACTTAAACTGCATCTTATACATACTTTCAGCATACCAGCAAAAGAAGTAGGTGTAGTTTTCATTCATCTCCTTGGTGTAATTGTCGGCGGCTTCCACCAACTTCTTGATATTATAATCTACCCGTTTCACGAGTACACCTAAGTTTTCTTCTTGAATTGATTTATTTCCCATGTCTCACTTATTTATTGGTTTACAAATTCTTCAATCTCGGCTCTTTTTCGTATCTTTGGCCGCTTGTTCATTCTTGAACACGGCACAAAGATAATACGCATTTGCGAATATACAAAGCATTTGCGTACAAATTATTCGCATTTGAGTATATTTTTTTAAGATTATGACTATAAACGAACGTTTTGAGGCAATAATTCAAGTCTTGTTTGGTGGAAACAAACGAGCTTTTGCATTAGGTGTAGGTATTAGCCCAACTGTTGTAGAGAATGTAGTTGGGGCAAGAAAAGGCAAACCGTCTTTTGATGTATTAGAAAAAGTATGCGCAAATGCGAATATATCCGCAGAGTGGTTATTGTTAGGGGAGGGGGAGATGTTAATGGACATGTTTAACATCAGGGAACCCAAAAGATTCAGTTCAGACCCTAAATATTATGAGGATCTACAAAAATCAAAAGAAATAGAAAAAGAGCCAACCGCCATGCTAACAAATGATCCAAAAGAAGGTATTCCTTTAATTCCGATTGAAGCAATGGCCGGGGCATTGACATCAGAAATGACCGTGCTCGAATACGAGTGCGAACGCTATGTCGTTCCTGTATTTAAGGGAGCCGATTTTCTTATCCCAGTGAAAGGATCAAGCATGTACCCTAAATATAGTTCCGGTGACATTGTAGCATGCCAACGTGTCCCTATGTCCGATTTATTCTTCCAATGGAACAAAGTATATGTTATAGATACAAACCAAGGTGCATTAATCAAGCGTATTAGGCCGGGAAGCGACAAGGATCACGTTCTCCTCGTTTCCGACAACGAGAAATATGATCCGTTTGAACTGCCATTTTCAGCAATCAATGCCGTTGCTTTAGTCCTCGGTGTAATAAGATTAGAATAGCCTTCAAATGGCTTCCGTAACACACCTAAAGTACCTCCCAACAGGCCATTTTAGGTGTGTTACCCCCTTAAAAACCAATCCAAAGAGTGGTAAATGCTTGATTTTCAGAGAAAGCAAATAAAACCAAAAGCAAAAATCCGAGTTTTTTCCTACACCTATAACCCTGATTTTTGCCACCTATCTTAAAAATGTGGTATTTTTCCCCCTATATGAAGCCCCCCCCTAAAAACCCACTTTTGTAACCCTAAACTTTTGAGATTGTAACCCTAAACTGTAACCCTAAATGTATCCCTAAACCCCAAAATGGACTTTTTAGGTACTCCCCCACCCTATCCCATTACAACAGGCTTAAAACGGAATTAAAAGACCATTCAAACAAGTATAGAAAGAAGCCCAAATAAGCCCCTAAAACAGCCTCAGAACGCATATACAAAGGGTTTTACCACCATAACACAAAAAAGGCCGCAGACGCAAATCTACAGCCCTTATAATTAAAGCAGGAGTAAACTTACCCCCTACCCTTATACCTCAAAAAGTAAACCGAAATTAAACCCATGTAAACGTTTCGTTTTGTGCCATCCTTTCCTGATTCCTCTCTTAACCTATTGATAAACAAAGGCTTTATCTCGTTTTTAGTGGTACCTCACATTTACGCTTCGTTCTGTGCCCTATACAGAGAAGAGTTTCTTCTGTCCTGATGTGGCATACTTTGCAAAGTATTCGGCTGTCGTAGGCTGCACAAGGAGATAACCATACTCAGCACACACTCCTGGAGGGACAACATCCCTCTCACCACCCGGATTATTGATAATCTCTTCAAAGCCAGCTACCATAGAGCAGATACTTTCCGGTGTCTGATCCTTGAAGTTACGGTATGTGATTCTGTCATAAATGAGTGTATTGCTGAAATCCTCTCCCCAGTAGTACAAAGAAGATGGACCACATGATGACAAGGCAAGAATACCGAAAGCCAAAATCAAAAGTTTTCTCATAGTTTGATGACTTTAGTTTCAGAATTGGATACGTATACTTTCTTTGAATATACTTTTTCTCCTCTGATCACCACCTCTACAGTGTGCTGTCCAGGCTCTACTGCGATAGTGTTTTCTGTACTCTTCTTCATATCCCTCTTAGAGGTGAAGTCACTCTCTTTAACTGTCTGCACTTTATATTTGGTTCCGTCAACATATACCTTGGCAGACTTTTGGGTATCGGTCAAAATCACAATACCAGCCTTTTCTGCTACACCTGAAGAGTATGAATAGGTTCCAACACCACAACTGGCGAAAAACAGAACCGACACCAATAACAATAATATTTTCTTCATATTCAATCCGTTTAGATGATTATTTTTCCATTATATAGTACTTTGAAAGGTCCTCATTGTCCAATTCCTGACCTGTATAAGTACAATATGACATCTCGTTTTCAACGGTGTTACCAAATGTTGAAGTCACAGTAACCTCACCTATCGCTGTACCTGGAAGCTCAACTTTCATACCTGTCTGAGGGTTAGTGACAGTCTTGCCTCTTTTGTAAACGACAAATTTGTCTGAAGGTCTGATACCTTGTGATGCACCACCTGACATAATATATGTACCATCCTCACCATCCAAAAGGAATGATCTCCAAGGTGTATCCATACATTTGTCAATGATATTGTCAACCAACTGTGAAAGTGCAGCTGAGATAGCCTTGTCACTAAGGGAGGCATCAAATCCTGCTGTACCACCTATACCAAGTGTTGTTTTGGTGGTAGTCTCAGCATAACCTTTAGCCTCGTCTGAATATACAATAAGACCTGTAGCTGTCTCTACCAATCTTACACTCACACCAGCTTCAACCACTTGTGATTTTGTAGATGAGAAGACTTGCTCTTTACCCTCAGTCTTACGGCCAAATTGGGTAATAGAACCTACAATGATATAGTCAGCCCCTATTTTTTCCATCTTGTCACCTGACTCTGCAACAAGCAAATCCATATCACCCCTTTCTAGTAGGATGAATTTTCCGCTTGCAGCAAGTTTTGAAGACAAAATGTCCATAGCCTGCTTGCCCATAGGGTCGTTCTCTTTATCGTAGAACATCCCTTTTCCGTATTGGGTTTCATTGGAAAATCTGCCGATAGCAACTTTCCTTTTAATGGTTCTTTCTGTCTGTGCAGAAACAGGTAGCACAAATAGAACCAAAAGGAACGCAATAAATAAATTCTTAATTGATCTCATAATTTTAATTATTTGTGGTTTTTCTTCCTAAATAGGTTGTCAATGCCTTACTGTATTCGATCTGACTGTTCACATAAGCTTCAGTCGCCTCATACAATTTTGTCTGGGTCATCAGAAGATCTGACAAAGGAATCATACCTGCCTCAAATTCAGACATCTGGTTCTTTACTGTCTTATTGGCCAACTCCACATTCTCCTTTGCAACATTCATCTTCTCCCAAGCGACATTGAGGTTCAACCAGAACTGTCTTATCTGCAACAACAATTGTGATGTAAGATAATCCTTTTCATTCTGGCTTTTTTGAACCTGATACTCCAATCTCTCAAGCTTCTTCGATGCTTTTCCCCAATCTGAGATAGGAACCTGTATCATAGCAAAAAGATTGCCATTGAACTGACGTCCGTTCAACTCAGCGTATCCGTAAGTTCCTCCGATAGCTACAGTTGGAAGGACCTCGCCCAATGCAAGTCTCTTTTCAAGTTTCTTTGCTTCAACCATCATGCCAAGCAATTGTGTCTCCTGTACATTTTCTGCCAATTGTTCCTCAGGAACATAATATGCTTCTGGTGAACGGAAATCAGAAAGCCTGTCCGCCAATACGATGTTGTCAATATATGGAGTCTCCTCATTGGCAACACTTTCAAATACTGAGTATGGCTGACCAATGGCGTTGAACAGACTCATTTTCAAGAGTCTGATACCGCCGTCCAACTGAATCTCACCACTTTTCAACTCATTCTTCTTCATATTTACCAACAGAAGATCTGTATCGGTTATCAAACCTGCTTCTATACCACTGGTTACATCCTTATGCAATACATCCAGAAGTTCATTGAGGTGTTTCAATGTATTCCTTTTCTCCTCCAATGCCACTATCTCCCAATACGATTTTTCCACATCCTCCTTTTTTGTCCTCACCTGAAGATCCTTTTTAAGATTGGCTGCCTTAATGCCCAAGCTTGCCAACTCATTACCTTTGGCAATTCTACCACCGGCATATATAGGCTGGATCAATGTAAATGATGCATTGAATCCATATTTAAGGGCGGTAAACTCAGGACTTCCTCCATTCTCCTCTGCAAAATCAGTAAATATTTCGTGAATTAACTGTCCGAATTCATTGTCACCAAATATATCGATAGCTGTCAGACTGATCATCGGCTTTTGTGCATAAAAACCGAAACTTGAAAAGCTCAATCTTGGAAAATGTTCTGCAAAAACCTCTTTCTTTTGAGCCTCAGCAGCCATTACATCCAAAAAGGAGTTCTTCACGTAAGGGTCATTGACCAAAGCCATATCCTTACATTGCTGAAGGGTCAATCCTACCTGCTGACCACTTAGTCCAAGGGCAACAAAACTTAATAAAAATATAGATAATACCTTTTTCATCTGCTTAGTCCTCAATAAGTTTCACCTTTTTTTCATTGCGGAATATCAGCCAGTAACATACAGGCATGATCTCCACTATCAGTACGATCGACAATAGTGTACCGAAGCATATTACAACACCCATTGGCATCCACAGGATATCACCACTCAAGATCATAGGGAGCACACCCAATGCAGTGGTGCAAGAGGTCAAGAAGATTGGTCTCATCCTTCTCTTGCCAGCCTCTGCTGCAGCCTCTTTTACACCATATCCGAATTCAAATCTCAAGGTCTCGGCATACTCAAACATCAGGATACCGTTCCTTACCACAATACCGATAAGACTGACTACACCCAACACCGCAGTAATACTGAAGTCAAGATTGAAAATCCAAAGTCCGAATGTGGCACCAAACAGACATAGAAGGCTCAATACAATGGTAAGTAGAGACAATAATATCTTCTTGAAGTGGTATAGAAGGAAGCCGAAGAGGATTATAATGGCACATACAAGAACCATCATCACCTCAGGAACCACTTTTGCATTTGTAGCTGTCAGACCGGCATACTGGATCTCGACACCTTCAGGCAAATTAGGTCTGATATTCTCATCCACATATTTCTTGATAGTCTTGACTGAGTTTGGCTGGCTGCATCCGCTTCTCATATCCGCATACACTGTGATGGAGTTCTTTCCACCTGTATGGGCAATACCTTCAGGCTGCCAGATAGGAGAGATATCTGCCACTTGTCTCAATGGTACAGAGACACCAGGAAGAGGTGTCGATACCAATTGGTTGCCCAACTCCTCATAGGTCATATCTGGTTTGATGGCACTATTGTAGAAGTTGATTGGAATACTCTTCTTACCCTCCCAGATAGAAGCCACAGTCTGACCGTTAAGTGTTTTGGCGATAGACAATGATAGAAGAGCTCTGTTCACACCAAGTCTTGAAGACTCCTCAGGATCAAGGTCAACAGATACAGTCGCAACACTTCTGTCACAATCACTGTGAACCCATTTCAAGGTATTCTCCATTTCGGTCATCATATATCTCTTGAGCTCCATAGCCAATGGCTCCATCTCCTCAGACGATCCGCCTCTGAAAGTAACCATGACAGGGGCAGTTACAGCTTGGTAATCCAACTGTTTGAATCTGATTTGTGCCTCAGGGAAATGGAACTCGTATGCTTTTTCATACTCTTTGATGATAGCGTCGGTAGCTTTAGGATTAATGGTATTGACTATCATCTGTGCCATACCCTCACCCGGTACCTTAGGACCATAGGTAGCATGGAAACGAGGTGCACCTGTACCCACAAAAGCTGTCACAGATTTGACCCTCTTGTCAGACAAAAGTATCTTCTGAAGGGAGTCAGTTACAGCTTTGGTATGTTTGAGTGTCGCATTTGGTTCCAACTCCACCTCAACAGCAAAACAATCCCTGACGGCCATAGGCATCATCTGGATGTTGATTTTGGTAAACAGGAATGCTCCGATAACCACAGAAGCCACACCTACCAATATTGTCTTGAATGGATTGTTGAAACATACATTCTGCAGTTTCTCATAACCCTCCTGCAATACCCCAAAGAATTTACCCTGGATCTCGGCAAATTTGCTCTTCTTCTCATCAGCATTGTCCGGCTTGATGAACAGCACCTCCAAAGATGGAACCACACATACAGCAAACAAGAAAGAGCAACCCAAAGCGATAGTGATCACCCAAGGGAACATCCTTACCAAGTCTGCGAAGTAGTCTGACAAAATACCCAGCATAGGGTAGAACATCACACTTATGGATGCAGTAGAGAGCAGCATAGGCATCATAAGCTCCTTCATACTCTGGCTCGCCGCATCTACCCTCTTAAGACCTTTACCAAGGTTATCCATATACCCGTCCATAGTAATCACAGAGTCGTCCACAATCATACCCAGCACCACAATCAAAGCCGCCA
Organism: Bacteroidales bacterium; assembly: GCA_017546125.1. Classification (GTDB taxonomy): domain Bacteria; phylum Bacteroidota; class Bacteroidia; order Bacteroidales; family UBA932; genus CAAGNP01. The sequence goes on along the minus strand of JAFYXO010000038.1, from coordinate 33,949 downwards.
AAGTCACAGTATTGAGGTTCATGCCCAAAAGGAACATTGTAGCAATGGTTCCTGCAATACAGATAGGGACACTGGTACTTGCTATCAACGCCGATTTCAATGGGAACAACATCAACATGACAAGGATAACCACGATCATAGAGATAACAAGGTCTCTGATGAATGACCATACAGAGCTATCTACGATTTTAGGCTGGTTGCTGATGATGGAGAGGTTCACACTGTCAGGCAACTCCTCCTGGAAGGAAGCCAACACCTTATCCACCGATTTGCCGAATGATACGATATTGTTTCCGCTCCTCATCTCCACCGATACAATCAAAGCTGTTCTTCCATTGTACTCAACGAATGAGGTTGGGGCTTTATATCTTCTCTCAACTGTAGCCACATCCTTCAAACGGAGTGTATGTCCTGAAGGGTCTGACCATATGATTCTGTCACCGATCTCCGCTTCTGTCGACAATTTGCCCTCAATGTGGATTGGGGCACTGACATAATCCGATTTGAATTTACCGCTGATAGTCTGCATCGCAGCTGTCTGGTAGTCAAATGTCATCAAAGTCGAGTTCACACCATATGAAGAGAGTCTGTCGTTGTCTATTTTGACAGCAATCTCCTCTTTCTGTGTTCCATAAACTTTCACATTTGCCAATTCAGGGATTTCATACAGTCTTGTGGTAAGTTCATCTGTATATTTCTCCATCTCCGCATAGCCCTTGTCCGAAGACTCCATAGCTATCAAAAGTGAAGATACCGATGCAAACTCATCAAGCACCTGTACAGTCAAAACCCCTGGAGGTAGGAAGATTCTCGACGAAGATAGTTTGAGTTTGATCTTAGACCACACAGTGTTTTTATCCCTCGATGGGCACTGAAGCCTTACATATATATAACATATACCATCCTGGGTATATGAATAAGTCTGTCTGCTGACCTCCTGGAATTTGAACAGAATCTCTTCCAGAGGTTTTGTAAGCTGCTCCTCTACCTCCTGAGCTGTGGCACCGGGATATACACCCACTACCAAGCCATCCTTGATCTCAAATGTAGGGAGCTCATCTTTATTGATTTCAAAGAGGCTATACACACCAAAAGTGGTGATAATGGCGATAAGGAAGTATATAATACTCCTTCCGTTAATAACCCCTTTTACAAAACTGCCTTTATTGTTCATCTATATGATTATTTGGAGTTATTAACTTTTACTTCCATACCGGTGCTCACCTTAGCTGCACCCTCTACTATAACAGCATCACCAACTTGAAGACCTGATGAGATCACTACTCCTTTACCTTTGTATCCGCCGATAGTCACATTCTGTTTGCCTACCACTCCATCTTTCACAACCCATACATATCTTCCGTTCGCGCCAGTCTCAATAGCTGAAGCTGGAACAACAATTGATGGAGCTGCATCCTCTTCCATTAAAAAGACTTTACAAACCATACCTGGCATCAGCTCCTTAACAGGTGTTGTCACTTTCAACACACACTCGTAAGTGTGCGACAAGGTGGTAGCAACCACACCTTTTGATGTCATTTGAGCCTCAACATTTGAAAGATTCAAAGCAGGGATCTCCACTCTCGCTTTTTTACCCACTTTGATGTCACCTATTTCGGACTCCGGTACATAAATTTTAATCTCGATGGTAGAGATATCCACCAATCTGAAAAGAGGTGTTCCCAAGCTCACATCAACACCTTTCTCGATAAACACATTGCTGATGGTTCCTGCAAAAGGGGCTTTGATGTTACACTCTTCCAATGACTCTGCAGAAGCGGCAGCCATCGCTCTTGCTTTAGCCACAGCTGTCTCGATCTCAACCAATTTGATGTCCGCAACTGTACCGGTAGCGTGAACTTTCTTCAACCTCTCGTAGCCATCCTCAGCTTGTCTGAGTGTTGCCTGTGATATTTCGTATGAACTTTTGGTATTTTTTGAATCAATATGACCAAGAACTTCACCTTTTTTCACCACACTGCCCTGACGGACATTTATACTCTCCATAGTACCTATATGTCTGGCAGAAATCAATACAGATTCAGATGCAACAACCTCTCCGACATAATTGTCTTCAAGTGCATTTTGAACCTCATCAACATACATAACCTCAACAGTGATAGGGGTTTTTGACGACTCTTTTTTTCTGGCGCCATCTTTACAAGAGACTAAAAGAGGCAAGGCCAACAAGAGCAATTTTGATATCTTTCTCATAGTTATTAAATATTGTCTTTATAAGATGAATTTACTCTTAATTTACTGTAAATATTATGTAAACAAACTGCAAATATACTGTAAAAAAAGTAATACAACTCTACTTATCAGACAATAAGTAAAAATTCATGGGCCAACCCCATCAGATGGAGCCGGCCCACTACTTAACCTAAACTTAAACTATGAAAAACTTCACAGTAAGATATAACAATATTCATGCCATTTCTAGCATATTTTCAATTTTGCAAACTTCAAAAGCAAGGTTTTCTCACCACCCACATCAAATCTCACTATCGCTTTTGTATTGGGCGCAGCCCCCTCTATCGATACGATAACACCATAACCGAACCTTTCGTGCTCCACTCTCTGCCCCACCCTCAACGAAGAGACAGGGTCGGCCACAAAATTGGGATCAGCCTCCCTCACTGGTCTTGACATGGCCGGACGCGGAATTGTCACCCTCTCCACAGGTTTGGATTCAGTCCTCCTTATAAATGTCTTGCTGCGTAGCCCGGACATATTGCCCCAAGCATCGTCATCATCATCAAAACCACCCATTTTGGGGAGAGTTTTCTCCTCCTCTATCCTCCTGTCAAGGAACTGAGGATCGATCTCTTTCAAAAATCTGCTCGGAGGGCTCGAAGTGTGCTGTCCCCATTTGAAGCGGGAGCCTGCATAAGAGACGGCAAGCCCCTTCTCAGCTCGGGTCATAGCGACATAGAAAAGTCTCCGCTCCTCCTCCACGTCAGCCTCGCTCACTGCCCCCACAGATGGGAAAAGATTCTCCTCCATACCTATAATATAGACATATGGAAACTCCAGACCTTTTGATGAGTGGACAGTCATCAGACTTATCCTGTTGCCATCATCTTTTTTATCTTCCGAAATCTCCAAATCTGAGATCAATGCAACATTTTCAAGATAGGCCCCCAATGTAACGAGAACCATCTCTTCTCCCCTCTCCTCTGCAGCAGCGGTCTGCTCCTCCACAAACTCATGGACACTATTCAGCAGCTCCTCTATATTCTCCACACGTGCAAGCGACTCGATGGTATTCTCCTGCTTGTATGCAGCAATTATTCCCGAAGCATTCACTATCTCAACTGCCACACTATAAGCATCATAGCTCTCCACTTTCTGACGGATGGCGTAGATCATATTGGCAAAGCCCCTCATCTTATTCAGAGCTGCCGCCTTAAGACCATACTGCTCACATTTTTCAGAGAACAATGCCCCCCAGAGCGAAGTCCCTTCACCTTTTGCAGTGTCGGCCAAATATTTGAGGGATGTCTCACCAATCCCCCTTGCAGGGGTATTTATTGCCCTGCGGAATGCCTCATCATCCCCAGGATTCACCAGCAGTCTGAAATAGGCAAGGAGATCCTTCACCTCTGCCCTCTCATAGAATGAGTGCCCCGCATAAATTTTGTAAGGGAGATTCCTCTTTCTGAGCATCTCCTCGATAACACGCGACTGGGCATTGGTCCTGTAAAGGATAGCAAAACTGTCGTAAGAAACCTTATCGGAGTAGATTCGCTTCGCAATGGAGGCTGCCACCAATGAGCCCTCCTCCTGGTCGGTAAACGCCTTGATCACCTCTATTTTCTCTCCGGCAGCACCCTGCGAAAAGCAGGTTTTGGGGAGCCTGTTGCGATTCTTCGCAATGACAGAGTTCGCCGCATCCACTATGGTGCGGGTCGAGCGGTAGTTCTGCTCAAGTTTGAACTCCTTCGAATCGGGGTAGTCCTTGCGGAAATTGAGGATATTCTGAATCCTTGCACCACGAAATCCATAGATACTCTGCGAATCATCACCCACCACAGAGATATTGCGGTGCAGCTGAGAGAGTTTCTTCACAATAAGGTATTGGGCAAAATTCGTATCCTGATACTCATCCACGAGGATATATCGGAAGCTATTGGACAACTCCTCGCAAACATCGGGATGATCCCTGAGCAAAATATTCATATTCAGAAGGATATCATCAAAATCCATCACCCCTGAAGCCTTACATTTCTGAGCATAACGGAGATAGATATCACAGATGCGCCCCTTCTTGGCCGCCATATCATTCTGCACTGCTACAGCATTGTTGATGTATGCAGTAGCGGTCACCAGATTGTTCTTCGCATATGAGATTCTTGACAATACATCTGATGGCTTATAGACCTTTTCGTCCAGTTCTAGCTCTTTTATGCAGGCACGGATGGCACTCTTGGAATCTGAAGTGTCATACACTGTAAACGAAGATGGATACCCAATCTTATCTGCATATTGTCTAAGAAAACGGATAAAAATAGAGTGAAATGTACCCATCCAGAGCCTTATGCTCTTATCCTTCCCCACCAAAGCGGCGATACGCTCCTTCATCTCTTTTGACGCCTTGTTCGTAAAGGTAAGTGCCAATATCGTCCCTGGCTGCACACCCCTCTCCAGAAGGTAGGCAATCTTGTAAGTCAACACTTTGGTTTTTCCCGAGCCGGCACCCGCAATTATCAGCGACGGCCCCTCGGTGCACTCAACAGCACTTCTCTGCGCACTATTCAGACTTTCGAAATCTATTTTACTTTCTCTTCCCATAATTGGTGCAAAACTACCTTTTTTTCACCCATTATTCAACAATAATTTCTACATTTGTAGATTATTTTAAACATAGGTATAAATGGCAGATTATATCAAATTGAAGAAAGGTCTGAATGTCCCAATGGTAGGGGCACCTCAGCCTGTTGTTAAAAAGAGTGTAATCTCCGAAGTTATAGCTTTAAAACCTACCGATTTCAAGAACTTGACTCCACGCCTGCTCGTTAGAGAGGGCGATGCAGTTAAAGCAGGTACCCCTGTTTATGCAGACAAGTTCAACCCTGAGATCATCTTTGCTTCTCCTGTCAGTGGTACTGTCAGCGAGATCGTAAGGGGTGAAAAGAGAAAACTTTTGGAGATTCGTATCAAATGTGATGCTCAAATCGAGTATATCAAGTATGACCTTCCAAAAGTTGAGGATCTCAATCGTGAGAAAATCATTGAAGCTTTGAAGAAGAGCGGATTGTGGGTTTGTTTGAAACAACGCCCATACGGTATTACACCAAATCCGGATGTAGAGCCTAAGGCTATTTTTGTGTCTGGTTTCAGTTCAGTTCCAGCTGCTCCTGATTATGACTACGCCCTTAAAGATGAGTTTGAAAACATCCAATTGGCAGTTAATGCACTTGGCAAACTTACCAAAGGTGGTGTACACATGGGGTTGAGCAGAATGATCGCTAACAGCACACCTCTTCACAAACTTAGAAATGTGGAGTTCCATGTATTTGACGGTCCACACCCTGCAGACAACGTAGGTGTACAGATCCATCACATCTCACCAGTGAACAAAGGTGAAGTGGTATGGACTGTTGACTTGCCTCTACTTGCAGTTATCGGGAGATTCTTCGCAAAAGGTATCTATGACCTTAGCAGAACAGTGGCTGTTACCGGTCCTCGTGCTACCGAGCCTTGCTATGTGAAAGCAGTGGCTGGTATGTCAATGAAGGATATCGCAGAATTCGTTTCAGCTGAGACTGACCCTAAACAATCTTATCAGGAAGGTTGTGGTGTCCGCTACATCAGCGGTAACGTCCTTACAGGTACCAACGTTGGTCCTGAGGGCTTCCTTGGATTCTTCGATCATCAGGTAACTTTGATTACCGAAGGTAACTACTACGAAGGTCTTGGTTGGGCTAAGATTTTCAGACCTAAGAAATTCAGCAGTTCAAGAACTTATTTCTCTTGGTTGACACCTAAGAAAGAGTACAATATGGACTCGAACTACAATGGTGGTGAGAGAGCATTCGTTATGAACAAATCATACAATGATGTTCTCCCTATGGACATTTACCCAGTTTATCTTCTTAAAGCTATCCTCGCAGAGGATATCGACAAGATGGAGCAGCTTGGTATCTATGAGGTGGTAGAGGAAGATTTCGCACTTTGCGAATACATCTGTCCTTCTAAGATCGACATCCAGTCTATCATCACCAAAGGTATTGATATTATGTTGAAAGAGATGGCTTAATAAGTGTGGAATTATGAATATCAGAAAATTTATAGACAATATTAAGCCAACTTTCGAGAAAGGTGGCAAACTTGGATTCCTGCACTCAACATTTGATGCATTCGAATCATTTGCATTTGTTCCTAATACCGTAACCAAAAGGGGAAGCCACGTAAGAGACTGCGTCGATCTTAAGAGAATTATGATCGTAGTGGTGGTTGCTCTTCTACCTGCTTTCTGCTTCGGTGTATACAATATCGGTTACCAACACAGCCTTGCAGTAGGAGCAGATATGGGCTTCTGGCAAATGGTATGGTACGGTTTCCTTAAGATTCTTCCTCTTTACCTTGTATCTTACATCGTAGGTCTTGGTATCGAATTCATTTCAGCTCAGATCAATGGCCATGAGGTAAACGAAGGTTACCTTGTATCCGGTATGATCATTCCACTTATTATGCCTGTAGATGTTCCTCTATGGACCCTTGCACTTGCAGTAGCTTTTGCTGTTATTATCGGCAAAGAGGTATTCGGTGGCACAGGTATGAATATCTGGAACCCTGCACTTATTGCACGTGCATTCCTATTCTTCTCTTATCCTAGCAAAATGTCTGGTGACGAAGTTTGGGTTGCAGCTGCTGGTAAAGGTGAGGCTCTTGTTGACGGTTTCTCAGGTGCAACTCCGCTTGCACAAGCTTCAGCAGGTGAATTGAGCTACTCATTTATGGATATGTTCGTAGGTCTTATCCCTGGTTCAGTGGGTGAAACTTCTACTATCGCCATCCTTCTTGGTGCCATCATCCTTATCTGGACAGGTGTAGCAAGCTGGAAAATTATGGTTTCAGGCGTTATCGGCGGTTTGGCTGTAGCTCTTCTTGGCAATGCTTTCGCTGCTGAGGGTTCATACTTGGCTATGCCAGCTTGGAATCACTTGGTAATGGGTGGTTTCGCATTCGGTATCGTATTTATGGCTACCGACCCTGTGACCTCTGCTCAGACTGAGACCGGTAAATGGATCTATGGTTTCTTGGTAGGTGCACTTGCAGTGGTAGTACGTCTGTTTAACCCTGGTTATCCAGAGGGTATGATGCTTGCAATCCTGCTTATGAACACATTTGCACCACTTATCGACCACTATGTAGTGAATGCAAGTATTAACAGAAGACTTAAAAGGGCAACTAAATAATTGACGGATTATGAATACAAATAGTAATACATACACAGTTATTTATTCTGTGATTCTCGTTGTGGTAGTTGCTGTAGTTCTTGCATTTACCGCTATCACTCTCCAACCTGCCCAAGAGACCAACGTAAAAGTGGAGACAATCAGCAAGATTCTCTCTTCTGTAGGTCTTTACGATGCAGAATCGGAGATGTCAAATGACGAGATTATCAAAACATACAGCGACAATATTAAAGAGGCTATCCTTGTAAATGCTGAGGGTCAGGTTATCGGCAACATGAAAACTGACGCTAAAAATGTGGAGCTTAAAGGTCAGAGCGACCTCAAACTTCAAACCACATATATCAAAAAAGCATCTGAAGGTGACGCTGCTGCAAAAGCTGAAATAGCTCTACCTGTTTATATTTTCAATGTAAACGGCAAAACTGTCCCTGTCGTTCCTTGCTACGGCGCAGGCCTTTGGGGACCTATCTGGGGCTACTTGGCATTCGAAGGTGATATGAACACTATCGAAGGTGCTGTCTTTGACCACAAAGGTGAGACCCCTGGTCTTGGTGCAGAGATTGCAACTGACTGGTTCCGCAACAACTTCACCGGTAAAAAAATCTACAATGCAGAAGGCGAATTCACCTCTGTAAAAGTAGTGAAAGGTGGTGCATCTGAAGATGACATCAACGGTGTGGATGCTATCAGTGGTGGTACTATCACTTCACAAGCTCTTGAAAAAGCTATCAAGACCTGGCTTGAAGCATATGTTCCATATTTCGAAACCCTTAAAGTTGTGGAGGAATAGTCTATGAGTGATTTGAAAAACACATTCCTATACCCTATATTTAAAGGTAACCCTATCTCGGTTCTAGTATTGGGTATCTGCTCGTCTTTGGCTGTGACTGTTCAGCTTAAAGGTGCATTTGTAATGGCTATCTCTGTAATCGTGGTTACAGGTTTGTCAAGTTTGGTAGTATCTCTTCTAAGAAACACCATCCCTAACCGTATCCGTATCATCGTACAGCTTGTTGTGGTAGCCCTTATGGTTATCTTGGTAGACCAGATATTGAAAGCTTACGCATACAGTATCAGCAAGACACTTTCTGTGTACATCGGTCTTATCATCACCAACTGTATCGTTATGGGTCGTATCGAGGCATTTGCACTTGGCAACAAACCACTTGCATCTCTAATCGATGGTCTTGGCAATGGTGCAGGTTATGGTCTTATCCTGGTAGTGGTGGCATTCTTCCGTGAACTTTTGGGATCAGGCACACTATTCGGATTCAGAATCATCCCTGAATCATTCTACGAACTTGGTTATATGAACAATGGTCTTATGATCCTTCCTCCGATGGCACTTATCCTTTTGGGTTGTATCATCTGGATCCAAAGAAGCATCCAAAAAGATCTACAGGAAAAATAACATCTAACTCAAATCTGATATGGAATACATTAGCTTATTCGTAAAGTCAATCTTTGTTGACAATATGATATTCGCCTATTTCTTGGGTATGTGTTCATACTTGGCGGTATCTAAAAATGTAAAGACAGCGAACGGTTTGGGTGTAGCTGTTATCTTCGTACTACTTGTTACTCTACCTATCAACTACCTGCTTAATGAGTATGTTCTTAAGCCAGGTGCACTTGCCTGGGCCGGTATGCCAGAAGTAGACCTTAGCTTCTTGAGCTTCATTATCTTCATCGCAGTTATCGCTGCTATCGTTCAGATCGTGGAGATGGTGGTAGAGAAATTTGCCCCTGCACTTTATTCCCAACTTGGTATCTTCCTTCCTCTTATCGCAGTGAACTGTGCTATCCTTGGTGCTTCATTGTTCATGCAGGAGAAAGATTTCATCAATGTGGGTGAAGCTACAGTATACTCATTGGGTTCAGGTATTGGCTGGTGGCTTGCTATCGTAGCTTTGGCTGCTATCCGTGAGAAAATGACCTACTCACATGTACCTGCTGCACTTCGTGGTCTAGGTATCACCTTCATCACCGTGGGTCTTATGGGTATTGCATTTATGACATTTATGGGTATTCAACTATAATAAGGAGGATAAATTATGACAATGACAATTCTTTCATCAGTTGTAGTGTTCCTGGTTATCGTCCTACTATTGGTTGCACTACTTCTATTTATCAAAGCAAAACTTACCCCTTCAGGTACAGTTAAGATCAACATCAACAACGGCTCTAAAGAGATCGAGGTTACCCCTGGTGGAAACCTTCTAAACACCCTTGCAGAGCAAAAGATCTTCCTTCCATCAGCTTGTGGTGGTAAAGGTAACTGCGGTCAATGCAAATGCCGCGTAACCGAAGGTGGTGGCACTATCCTCCCTACTGAGGTTGGTTTCTTCAACAGAAAACAGATCATGGACAACTGGAGACTTGGTTGCCAGGTTAAGGTTAAAGAGGATATGAGTGTTATCGTACCTGAATCTGCTCTTAGCGTTAGAAAATGGGAATGCGAAGTGGTTTCTAACCACAACGTGGCTACATTTATCAAAGAGTTCGTGGTTAAGCTTCCTGAGGGTGAACACCTTAACTTCCGTTCAGGTGGATATATCCAGGTGGATGTTCCTGCTTGTACCATCAACTATAGAGATATCGATGTAGATCCTGAATATAGAGAAGATTGGGAGAAAATGGGTGTATTTGATCTTCAAATGGTTAACCCTACCCCTACCCTTCGTGCTTACTCTATGGCTTGCTACCCTGCAGAAGGTGACATTATCAAATTGAATGTTCGTATTGCTACCCCTCCTATCGACAGAGAGACCCGCAAGTTTATGAACATCAACCCTGGTATCTGTTCATCTTACATCTATTCACTAAAACCTGGTGACAAAGTTACTATCTCAGGCCCTTACGGTGAGTTCTTCTTGCCAGACAATCTACCTGCAGAGCAAGAGCTTATCTTCGTGGGTGGTGGTGCCGGTATGGCTCCTATGCGTAGCCACATCATGCACTTGTTCCACACTGAGAAGACTACCCGCAAGGTTAACTTCTTCTATGGCGCACGTAGCTTGAAAGAGGCATTCTATCTTGATGATTACCATGCTATCGAGAAAGAGTTCCCTAACTTCAAGTTCCACTTGGCTCTTGACAGACCAGATCCAGAGGCTGACAAGGCTGGTGTACCATACGTAGCAGGATTCGTCCACAATGTTATGTATGAGACATACTTGAAAGAACACGAAGCACCAGAAGATGCACTATATCTAATGTGCGGTCCTCCTATGATGGTTTCGTCAGTAGTTAATCTGCTTGACAGCCTTGGAGTGGCTCCTGAAAACATCCTATACGATAACTTCGGAGCATAATTATAAAGCTATAACAACAAACTCCCGACCTCTATCACAGAAGTCGGGAGTTTTTTATTCGTCAGTAACCACCTCTATATCAGCTACTTCCTACATTTTAGGGTGGGTTAAAACACCCACCCTAAAGTACAGTAAGTATATGATTGTCAGGGAGTTGCTGACGCAAATAAAATTACATTTAATCTAAGATTGCATCTAATCTATCTTGAGGACAGGGTGTTCGTCCTCGTAGCACCACATATTGAGGATAGTGATCTCGAGATTCTTCTTGTTGGATGCAGAGAAGTGTATTGTAGAGAATGGGGGGATGACTTTTTTGCCACCGCCATTTACACTGATCACAAAAGGGAAAGAGGATTTGTTTGTACAGCTGTAGACATTTTTCTTATCACTGTGCTGAATCATCTTGATATCGACACACGCCTCAAAAAGATCGAGAAGAAGATCCTCTGTAGACATAAATTTATTGTCGGTATAAGCTATAGAACGTCCTACCAGAAGGGCCTCTTTCACACCATTCTGGCTGTTCTCCTCTACGAGGACAAGGGTCATAGGGCGGAAACAGGTGGTATAATCCTCACTGATAATACCGTGTTCGTCGCTGTTGGCAAACATCGGGAGTTTCTTGTCAATACACCATGATACTACTCTTGGGTAGTACTCCATGTGATTGACCACCTCTATACCGTCTATCATATCTGCGTCAAACAGCCTTTGCTGGAACTCTGTTACCAGACAAGTATCCACTGCCCAGCCAGGGTGATTGAACAATACGAAAGCATTCTGTTTACGGGCATTCTGTACAGCTACAAACGGATCGTCATCAGGGATAGCATTGGCATCCTCAATAAAGAGGGCGTTGAAGTGACCGATAACACCCTGCTTTCTGGTAATCTCTGTACCCCTTACCAACATCAGACCATATTTGTCTGCCTGTGGTTTTGCCAACTCGTATGGGGTATTGAAGTCACCTTTTACATATTTCTTATGTGGCAAATACTCTATATGGTCGGTGATTGAGATTACATCCAGACCATCTCTCCAAGCCTCCTGAACCCTGTAAGTAGGCCACACATCTCCATCAGAGAATACAGTATGGATATGAAAATCACACTTGAGAACCTGGTAGTCACCTATATTCGGAATGACTATCTCCTGTCTCACTTCACCTATCCTCTCGGGGATATACACTTTGTTTACATTCTGTCCGATAATGGAAGCGCTGCTTATCAGAGCGACTACACACAAACTTAAAAACTTTCTCATATCTGTAGGATTTTATACATTTCTGATTCGCCACCCCTGTGGCCATAGATTATTGGATCTGTTCCCTATATTTTTTACAAAACCCAGCGGAACACCTTTATATGTCATCAGGAGATACCCTTTAGGCTGTGATGGAAAAGTCAAAGGCTCCTTTCTCAGGAATTTGAGCGCATCTTCCAGGCTCAGATCCACCTCAGGGAAAGCCCCTCTGCGGAGAGCTTCGCTCAATGCGATATCGGCCTCCGGAACAACACTCTTCCCTTTCGCCCCCTCCATCACTGTGGCAGCGGCCGATCCGGCAGCAACTGCCCTAAGATGTGATTCTGCATATATCATATCCTCTGCTACAGCTGCGGGGTAAGATTTGACCAAATCCCCCTTCTTGTAGCAGACAAATCTATCATTGATAAAATCGAGTCTCTCTTTGAACGGCTTTACCGATGCTCCACGCAACGGATCCTTAACTGCCGAATGGGGAGCCTCCCCGTCCTTACGGACAACACCATAGAAGAAACCCTCGCCATAAGTCTCACCGGGGAAACATTGCTCCGAATGGAGCACACTGCCACCAAGCTCCGAAGCTATCCATTGGAGGTTGTCTCCATTCTCCTTATGGTTGAATGTACAGGTAGAATAGACCATGATACCTCCGCTTCGCAATGCGGGCCAGATATCCGCCACAATTCTCCTTTGGCGGGCAGCACATTGGTCCACGTGCTCAGTCGACCACTCTTCCCTGGCTGCAGGGTCCTTCCTGAACATACCCTCACCTGAACATGGGGCATCCACCACCACCATATCGAAGAAACCCTCAAACGACTTGAAGTCTGCAGGGTCATTGTTTGTCACCACCACATTGGCAGAACCCCATTTGGCTATATTCTCCGCCAAAATGGTCGCTCTGCTCCTGATCACCTCATTGGCCACAAGCATTGCCCCCGGGCAATCCCTGAAAATGGAGAGGAGGTGGGTAGATTTTCCGCCTGGGGCAGCACAAAGGTCGAGAACCCTGATTTTTTCGTCAGGATTCTCCTCTACGAGCGCCTCATACAGCGACTGCTGCTGTTCGATAGCGGTCGAAGATGCCTCCTGGACATAATAACACCCCCCGTGAAACAGGGGATCAAGGGTAAATACAGGCCTCTCACCCAATACATAACCATATTGTGAGCGCCCCTCCATCTTCACTTCTGTATCCAAAGGGAGCGAAAGGGTCTCTTCCGGATTTGAGATTTTACCTGGGTTCACCCTCACCGTGGCAGGTGACGGGCCATTAAGCAATTCGGAGAGTCTCCCTGCTTGGGGCTCTCCGAACTCTTTATTGATCTGCTCTATAAATGCAATTGGAAGATTTTCCATTATACTGCTGTAGGCATTTGTCCGTTTAAAGCTTGTTCTATCTGATCTGTAATCTTATCCACCATCTCCTGCAATTTCCCGCCCATCATCATCTTGACCATTGTGGGGAGCTCCGCATAAAGCTCAATATAGAACAATGAGCCGTCTGCACCCACTGGAGAGAAGTGAAAATTGATTTTGAAAGGGAATGGGAACTTGCCTGTCTCCGCAAGTGAAATCAGCGAGTATGGGATTCTCTGATCTACTCTCAATCCCATCTCGATACCCTGCGCTGATGCCACAATGGTATCGGCATCGACTGTCACCTTATCCTTCAGATCTGCAGGGAGATTGTCTGCAAACCTCCTCAAATCGGAGAACAAGGTATAAAGCACCACAGGTGGGTGTTTCACATGAAGATCCCTTCCTCTTACTTGGGTAGCACTCATACTATTTGTCTCTACCCCAAGTATCCGGTGAAAATCTCCACTCTCTGAGCATCTCCACATCTGCAGCAGAGATATAGTTTGAAGCTACTGCCTCATCAAGAAGAGCGTCGTAGTTAGAAAGGGTGTACAGCTCCACGTTAGCGTTCTCAAAACCTTTTCTTGCTTTGTCGAAGTTATATGAGAAGATGGCAATGGTACCTTCGATGATAGCTCCATTTTTCTGAAGAGCATCCACAGCTGCCAAGCTGCTTCCACCTGTAGATACCAAATCCTCAATAACTACCACCTTGGCACCTTGAGGAAGGATACCCTCTACCTGATTCTGAAGACCATGATCTTTAGCTGAAGAGCGTACATAGATGAATGGTTTGTTCATCATCTCAGCTACGATAGCGCCATAACCGATAGCACCTGTAGCGATACCTGCGATGATCTCCACATCTTTATAGCGTTCTTCGATAATAGTCTTGAAATATTCACAGATCTCACGTCTGATAGCGGGATATGAGTATATCTTTCTGTTATCACAGTAAATAGGCGATTTCCAACCTGATGCCCAAGTGAAAGGTTTTTCAGGGCTCAATTTAACAGCCTCAATCTCCAAAAGATGTTTGGCTACATTTTTCTCTATTGTATTCATATAAGTGTATAATATCTGATAATGAGGATACAAATATAAAGAAAAAATCATACTTTTGCTAACATATAACAAAGAGAGATGTACCAAATATTTTTCGATCAGCGATCTGTCGTAATTTGCAGTAAGAGTGACAATTATTCAGAGAATCACAGCTCTGTGGTTTTCGCCAACCCCGAGTACTCGGACCTTTCGGAGATACCCGCCTGGTTCGACAACTCCAAAAATGTCCAGACACTCTATATCCCTTCGGATAATCCGGAGGAGACATTCCGCAAATTTGCATCCCACTTCACAGAGATCAATGCCGCAGGAGGTGTAGTGGAAAACCCTGAGGGGGAGTACCTGTTCATCTTCAGAAATGGCGTATGGGACCTTCCAAAAGGGAAGCAGGAAGATGGGGAGAATATATCCCTGACTGCTGTACGCGAAGTGGAGGAGGAGTGCGGAGTCAGAAATATAGAATTGGGAGATCTTCTCTGCATCACATGGCACACATACCATAGGGATGGCAAGTTCTACCTCAAACACACATACTGGTACAAGATGTCCGACCCTGTAAAAGAGGAGTTGAAGCCACAACTGGAGGAGGATATAACCTCTGCTGTATGGGTCAAAAAAGATGATGTCATGGAGTGTCTGAAAAACACATACCCATCAATAAAGGAGGTTATAGGGAGACTCTGATCACCTCAGATCATTCACACCCACATCTGGCATACTGTCCAGATCTGGTTCAAAGAAAGAGGCTCTCTTCCTTCCACTCTCAGATATAGTATAGACCAGAGCGTTATAGGTATCGCCTGTTCTGGACATATATGATATGTTCTTCACAGAAAAGTCGTTTTTCACTACAGCTACACTTACAGATGTGTGATCTGCCTTGTCGCTCACAGGGACCAATGTCACTTCCCAGCACTCTGCTGCATCATATGTAACGGATTTTACTGATTCCTCAAGTGCATACATCTCCATTCCGCTCTTAAGGACAGCAAACGGATTCTCTATCATACTGACATTCTCCTTATGGTGCTCCAACAAAGAGATCTCCTGCACACTCTTGTCGTGTACAGCCTTATACTCTCCATTGCAGTAGATGTCGGAAAAATATGTCTTCACCAGGAATTTGTCACCCTGATTATAAAACTCCCCATTTATAGCGAACCTGGTATTGCCATCCTGCCCCACTATAGAGAAGTTGTATGTGGCATACAGACAGTCAAACGAGGATATAGCCCCGGTATATCCCGCCACAATCTCCTGTGCACTCTGGCCGAACAGGCTCAGAGAGGAGATAACCAATATCAATATGGAGAAAACTCTTCTCATTACAATCCTAAAGTACTGAAAATGGACTCCAACGCCTCAGACGATGTCACCCTCACCTGACGGGCCTTGCTTCCTTCAGACGGACCCACGATACCGGCCTCCTCAAGCTGGTCCATAATCCTGCCCGCCCTATTGTAGCCGAGGTTCATCTTTCTCTGTATAAGTGAGGTAGATCCTTGCTGCTCTCTCACCACCAGACGGGCTGCCTCTTTGAAAAGGTCATCCCTGTCGCCTGAACCGGTCACCTTAATGGCCGGTGAAGAACCATCTTCCGGAATATACTCAGGCAATAAATATGCCATTCCATAACCTGCCTGACCGCTGATATGGTCTGTAATCCTCTCCACTTCAGGGGTGTCGATAAATGCACACTGCACACGTGTAGGCTCACTGCTGCCTGTCATAATCAACATATCACCACGACCGATAAGTCTGTTGGCACCTGTCTGATCTAGAATAGTCTTGGAGTCTATACTTGACATCACCTTGAACGCTATTCTGGCAGGGAAGTTCGCCTTGATGGATCCTGTAATAATATTTGTGGTAGGTCTCTGGGTAGCGATCACCAAGTGGATACCGATGGCACGGGCAAGCTGGGCCAAACGTGCAATAGGCTCCTCAACATCCCTACCTGCAGTGATAAGCAAGTCTGCAAACTCGTCAATAATCACTACGATATATGGCATATAGTCGTGACCCTTCTGCGGATTGAGCTTGCGTGACAGGAATTTCTCATTGTACTCCTTCACATTTCTGACAGCAGCTGCTTTCAAAAGGTCATACCTTCTGTCCATCAGTTTGCAAAGAGATTTTAGTGTATACACCACTTTATCGGTATCGGTAATGATAGCATCCTCCTCATCTGGAAGTTTGGCCAAATAGTGGTCATTAAGTGGTGAGTATAGGGACAACTCCACCTTTTTGGGGTCAACCATCACAAACTTGAGCTCTGCAGGGTGCTTCTTGTACACCAATGAAGTGATAATAGCATTAAGACCTACAGACTTACCCTGACCGGTAGCACCTGCTACCAGCAAGTGTGGCATTTTGGCCAGGTCAAAGCTGAACACCTCGTTTGAGATAGTACGGCCTATTGCCACAGGGAGATCGTATTTGCTGTTCCTGAACTTGGGATCCTCCAGAACAGACTTCATCGACACCACGCTTGGTTTGTCGTTAGCCACCTCAATACCTATCGCATTTGTACCCACAAGTGTCACCACGCGGACACCTTTAGCTGCAAGAGAGAGGGCGATATCCTCCTCAAGTCTCTTGATCTGGGATACTCTGACACCAGGAGCAGGGACCACTTCATAAAGGGTCACTGTAGGGCCAATTCTCGCAGATATCTTGGTGATACTGATCTTATAGTCCTTAAGGGTATTTACGATTTTCTGATTGTTCTTCTCAAGCTCCTCTTTTGAAACCTCATACCATTGTGACTGGTAGTCATCAAGAAGTGAAGTGGTAGGGAACTTATATCTTGAGAGTGTGAGACGTGGGTCATATCTCTCTTTCCATTTCTCGTCATCGCCGTCAAAGTTGACCTCCTGCCCCGGTATCACTTCAAGTGGAGGGAGATCCTCCTCATCGGGTGCCACAAACGCAGGTGCATCATCAGCAGGAAGATCCTCTGGAACCTCCTCCTCACTCTCCATCTGCTCATCGCCCATATCATCAATATCCAATAGGGAATCCTCTTCAGAATCGGCTTCAGCTGCAAGATCCACCACCTCAAACACTTTCTCCTGAGGGTCTGCCGCTGGGACTACCACCACCTCCTCCTCTTCTTTCTTATTGGCCTTCTTCTCCTCTTTCGGTGCCATTTTATCGAAAAGTTCATTGATCTTATCTACCACTCTGTCGTTCAAAAGGACCGCCCATATAAGCAGAAGGAGAACAATTACCCCACCTGCACCGAAATTGCCGAGCATGGCGCAAAGCCACTCATTTATGTAGTGTCCGTACGATCCTCCGGCACCCTCCCCAAATACTGAGAACTCGCCCACAAGTGAGAAGATGAAAGAGAACGCCATAGACAGGACTATACTGCCCATCAATGTAAGGAAAAAGAGTCGCACAAGATTGATATCCCTCTTTCGGAAACAGAATATCGAAACACCTCCGAAGAAGAAAGGGACCACGAAAGCACCGAGACCAAACAGCTTGGCCACCAAAAAGTTTGACCATACAAAACCTAGTTTGCCGCCACCATTTTTGGCTTTTACCACATTGTCCATAAGATTATCCTGGAACAAGAGGCTCTGGTCATTGTTCCAAGTGAAAAGGTAGGTTACCAATGAGTAAAGGGTGAAGACGGTTAGGAGGGCAAAGACAGCCCCACATACAAATCTCAATACTTTCTTGTGCTCTTCTTTCATTATTTTTTCCAGCGTTTTTTACCGTTTTTGTTTCTGTTGTTATGCTGATTTCTCTGCTGACCCTCTTTCTGTCCCATAATACCGGGGCGATTGAACACCTCTTTGTCGGAGATATGGTCCAGATGGATATGGTCAGGAACTACCAGTTTCCCCTTTGAAAGGATCTTGATATCGTTGTAGATAGTCTCCTCAGAGACGGTATCCTTATTCCAGATAAGGTACTGCTGTCTCATATAGGATGCAAGTGCCTTTATCATCGCATCTTTCATCTCGTCATCCTCTTTGGCAGCGATCACCTGAATCATATTCTCTATATTGCGTCCGTAATGGCGGGCACTTATAGGGGTCTGATTATAGTCCATAGCTTCAGGCTTGGAGGTTATGATATCTCTGGTAGGGATCTCATAAGGAGAATCGATATCGATATCAAAATCTGCAATTATCTGGACATGGTCCCACAGCTTGTGCTTGAAATCCTCAATATCCCTCAATTGCGGATTGAGCGTACCCATGACACCCACCACTGCCTTAATCTGCTCATTTCTCTTATCTCTGTCTGGAATACCTTTAACATACTCCACCATCTTCTGGACATTGCGTCCATACTCAGGCATAAGAAGCTTCTTACGCTGTGTATTATAATCTTTATCCTTCTCTTCCATAGGAATATCTTTATTATCAACCTTGACAATCGTGATGGCCGCAGCCTTCACCGGAATCTGAGACTTTTCCCTCAAGATAGTTCTTCACCAGTTCGTCCACAGGGCCGGAACATCCTCTGATCACTGCAATATTGTGACGCTCCAGGACATTTTTGGCACCTTGTCCCATATTGCCGGCCAACATCACCTTGACACCCATCTCTTCCAGAACAGATGCGATGTTCGACTTGCACCCGCAACCCTGAGGGGAAGGGAGTGTTTCAGAACCCACAACCATCTGATTTACTACAGTATATACAGTATAATATGCACAATGGCCAAAATGGTCATCCACTACGCCGTCACGAGTAGGGACAGCTACCTTCAAGCTAATCAGTTTCATCTTACAAATGTAAGAAATTTTAAAATAAAAAAGAGGATGACCAATAAGTATTAGCCACCCTCTTCCAATTATTTTTTCAGAGTCACGCCACTTGGGCAGAATCTCTATTTTTTCTCATCTGCATAAGACTTCTTCACCGCAGCCATAGCCTTGTTGAAGATCATCTGACTCTGTACCAAATCTGGATTAAACGCTACAGGACCGGTGATACATCCGTTTTCACAAGTCATCACCTCCACGAAATGGGCATTTGCCGAGCCTCTCTTGGCATAGCTCTTGAGCAGACCGATATTCTTCTTGTTCATATCTGCCACCTTCACGATCTGAAGACCATTTGCCCTCTCTCCAAGGTAAGCCACTACAGCATCAGACACACCGCCTGTACGTGCAAAGCCGTGAGCCTCTCTCATAGACTCATCCTCGATAACATATGGCTCGCAGTCATCAATATTTATACCCATACCGATAAGCACGGCATTGAACTCTTCAAAAGACATTACATAGTCCACATATTCAATACCTTTTGCCTCTTTTCTCTTACCGATACAAGGGCCGAGGAACACCACTTTGGCATTTGGATCCTCTTTCTTAACCATCTCAGCAGTGTAGTACATAGGTGATTTGGTATGCGATACATAAGGAAGCATCTCAGGGATATGTTTCTTAACCAACTCCACATATGATGGACAGCAAGATGTGGTCATGAATGGCTGACCCTCTTTCACCTTCTCCAGAAGCTCTTCTGCCTCGTGCTCTGTAGTAACCATGGCACCTTTAGCCACCTCCACTACATCACTGAAGCCTATCGCCTTCAATGCACCGTAAACCTTCTCCACAGGCTGTTTGTACTGGGCCAGAACAGCAGGAGCAGGAACCACTACCACTTTCTCACCGCGACGGATAGCGTTCAGAATGTCAAAGATCTGTGATATCTCAAAGATGGCACCGAAAGGACAAGCTTTCATACACTTGCCGCAGAAGATACATTTGTCTTCATCGATATGTTCATAGCCATTCTCATCCTTGGAGATAGCCCCTACAGGACAAGCCTCTTCGCATGGGATAGGGATATATACGATAGCGTGATAAGGACAGCTCTTATGGCAAATACCACAGCTGATACATTTCGAGTGGTCTATCTTTGCCTGTCCGTTCGAGTCAAAATAGACTGCATCCTTAGGACAGTTCATATAACAGTTACGGGCCACACAACCTTTACAAAGTGATGTGATCTCATATTTGATAGAGACGCAAGATGAACAAGCTTCATCGATAACACACATGATGTTGTCTTTCATCTTAGTCCTCTCCATAGCCTCTTTAGCGTATGCTGAGAGTGGTTTTAGCTCATCGGTCTCATCCCACATATCAAATCCGAGTAGAGGGAACGATTTGTATTTCCACACTGCTCTCTCCTTATGCACACAGCATCTTCCGAGAACCTTGGAATTCCTTGGACTCAATTCGATAGGAAGGTAGTCAATTCTTTCTACAAGATTGCCCTCTTTCCAAAGGCCTACAAGCTTGGCCAAAAGCTTGTAACGCACGATATTTGTGTTAGTTGTAAATGCCACAGTTATTCAAGTTTAAAAATGGTCTGCAAAGATATAGCAAGAGGTAATATTTACCAAAAAAAATAGGGCTACAACAGCGTCAATTTGGCCAGATAATCATAGTGTTCCCCCTCCGCGACAAGCTTCACACGGAAGCCGTTTTGCTCCGCATAATACGAGAGGGTCTGAAAATCTATGTATAGCCAGTCAAAAACGCCCCCCTTTATATTGCGGTACTGCATCTGATAATCGAGCTCACCATAGTAATCACCGGCAAGGTCTATTGCGAAGCTTCCATCCTCATCCTCATAGAGATACCTCAAATCACTGGAGTCCATCAACGCGCAACCCCCGGGGCGGACAAGGACCTTCAGGCGATCAAAGAACTTCCCGATATTCTCCACTCTGCCGATAATTCCGGAGCCGTTCATCAGCAGCAGAACTGTATCGTATTGCTCAACAAATGTGGGGTCAAAAAAATCTGCTGCGCGGGCATTTACCCCCCTCTCCCTCATCACCTGCACCGACAGCGGTGAGATATCTATTGCGGTAGCCCTTTTACCCATTTGCCCAAGGGCAATGGAGTGGCAACCTGCACCTGCCCCAACATCGAGAATCGAGCCCTGAGCCATCTCAAGCGCCACTTTTTCGAGGTATGGCATCTCATCGAAACCCCTGAAGAGATCGGCCACCGGAATCTCATCCTCATCAAACTGGGAGGAGAAGACACGAAGCTTGGCAGCTTTGCCTTCAGTATGGTATTCGTATATGGCTGCACCCATGGGGTCTTTTGCTGCAGAAAGTGGCAATTTTGACATAACCGGTTATTGTTTTGACAAACAAAAATAGTAAATTTGTCCAAACACTAAATGAATATATTATGAAACCAATCAAACTTGCACTTATCGCGTTTGCAATTATGGCCACCATATCCTGCAATGAGGCCCCGGTACAACAGGAATCACAATACGACAACGCTGCCATCGAGAACATGATGACCCGCCGCAGTATCCGCAAATATACAGCAGAGCCTGTAAGCAGAGAGATTCTGACCAAAATCATGGAGTGCGGCATCAATGCGCCCAACGGACAGAACAAACAGTCGTGGGAGGTGCGCATAGTGGACAACCCTGCAGTAATGGATGAGATTAAGGATGCCATTGCAAAAGGTCACCCTCAGATGAAACCTGAATTTGCACACGGATGCTTCAGAGATGCCCCAATTATGGTATTCATCGCCAGAGACACCACTTATCCGTTCTCAGCATACGACTGCGGCATGCTCTCACAAAACATCATGTTGTCTGCATGGTCATATGGAGTAGGTTCAGTGTGCTTGGCAAGCCCTGTACGAATGATGATGGACAACGATGCCTGCAAGCCTGTTCTTGAAAAATTGGGTTTCAGCGAGAACTACGAACTCTCTCTATGTATCGGTCTTGGCTGGCCGGACGAGAGTCCTGAAGCGAAACCTCGAATTATGGAAAAAGTGAAGTTTATCGACTAATTTTCAAAATATGAAAAGAGTATTTTCGGCGATTGTCGCCATTCTGACAAGCATCTCATTGCTGAGCGCCCAGGATGGCCTCAATTGTTTCGGCATACTTGCCGGAAAAAATGCCACAGTTGACGGATCAGTCCTTCTGGCTCACAACGAGGACGACACCGGTGAGCAGATGTTGAACATCTACAATGTACCCCGTAATGACGCAGCAGGGACAAACAAATATTTGTGGATAGAGTTCCCGGGGATGGAGGTAGCAGACGGATTTCTCAACGAATACGGAGTGGCAGTAGCCTCTGATGCCTGCAACTCAAGAGAAGACAGGGAGGACCTGACAGACGGAGGTGTACTGTATGAGATCAGGACACTGGTTGGGCAGAAGGCACGCTCTGCCAGACACGCAGTGGAACTCATAGGAAAGCTCGTCGAGGAGAGGGGATACAGAGGTTCAGGCAGGACATATATTGTCGCAGACCCTGATGAAGGTTGGGTTTGCGCCATCGTTAAAGGGCGTCACTGGGTGGCCCAAAGGGTCCCTGACGACAAAGTGATGGCCATCCCAAATTACTACTGCATAGGGGAGGTGGATCTGTCGGATACTGCCAACTTTATGGGATCGCCCGATATAATCACATACGCTGTGGAGAGGGGCTGGTACAACCCTGAGACAGACGGCAAATTCCTCTTCAAGAAGGCCTATTCCCGTCCATCCACATACAGCAGCAAGATGAACTATATCCGCCACATGTCTGCACTCAACTACCTGACAGGCGAGACATACACCACGAACCCCGACACATATCCATTTGCCGTAACCCCAAACAGAAAAGTGGGTCTTCGCGACATGATGGAGATCCTCAGGAGCCACGGCGAGAACATCGATGTCAAAATGGACATTGAAGAGGGGGAACAGCACCCATGGTGCATTTGCAGAAACAGCACAGTCAACTCCACCATCTTCCAATTGCGCAGCTATCTTCCTGTAGAAATCGGCGCACTCATGTGGACAACAGGTGCTGCACCATGCGCAGAGGTCTATATCCCCTGGTATTCAGGGATGACAAAATCTCCGGCAGGGTTCCAACGCTTTGCCACTGCCGATGAGGCTATAGAAAAGCATATGAGTGATGCTAAGGACAAGAGGGTCAAATACCCCGATGGAGTGGCGTGGAAATTTGTGGACAAATGGAACTGGATCCATGAAAACTACACAGAAAGGATAAAAGGTGTCCGGAAGGCCAACAATAAATTTCAGGAAAAACTTTTCAAGAATCAAACCAAGTTTGAGAAATCCCTTAAAAATAAAAGTGGCAATGAGCTTCAAGATGAGCTCAACCGATATACTGCAGATATATACCAGGAGTATTTCAAACTTTTTTAACCCGATTTCAGGATGATCCAATACGACTTTGACAAAATAATCGACCGCAGAGGGTCCGGAGCATATAAGACAGACAAGCTAAAAGAGATTTACGGGAGGGATGACCTTATCCCTCTATGGGTGGCCGATATGGAGTTTGAAACACCCGATTTTATCATCGATGCACTCAAAAAGAGGCTTGATCACCCCATTTTCGGATACACAGTGGAGCCTGCAGACCTCTATCCTACCATAAAAGAGTGGGTCTATGATCACCACCAGTGGGAGATCAAGGAGGAGTGGATCGCGTATATCCCCGGAATCGTAAAAGGGATTGGTATGGCCATCAACGCCCTGTTGGGGAAAGATGAGAAGATCATAATCCAGCCACCGGTCTATCACCCGTTCCGCCTCGTCCCGAAGGGGAACAACAGGGAGATAGTGTTCAATCCGCTGAAAGAGGAGGCTGACGGAGGGTACTCTATCGATTTTGAGAACCTGGCTGAGGTTTGTGACCCCAAATGCAAAATGCTCACCCTCTCCAATCCCCACAACCCAGCAGGTATAGTGTGGTCAGCAGAGACATTGCGCCAGCTCGCATCATTCTGCCACGAGAGGGGTATCATTGTCATTTCTGACGAAATCCATTGCGACATGGCCCTTTATGGCCATAAGCACATACCTTTTGCAAGCGTCTCACCCGAAGCGGCGGCGTGCAGCATCACATTTGCAGCCCCTTCGAAGACCTTCAATATTGCAGGAATAGTCAGTTCCTACGCAGTGGTCCCAAATGATGAGCTCCGCAAAAAGTTCTACAGCTGGCTGAAGGCCAATGAGATGAGCTCGCCACATATGTTCGCCCCTATTGCTACCATCGCAGCATTCAAGCAAGGGGAAGAGTGGCGCCGCCAAATGTTGAAATATATCGAGGGGAATATCGAATTCGTGGAGGAGTATTGCGCCAGCTATATCCCCGGAATCAAGCCGCTAAGGCCACAAGCCTCATTCCTCGTATGGCTCGACTGCCGCGGGCTTGGTCTCAACCACGAAGAGCTGGTGGACCTGTTTGTAAACAAGGCCCGCCTTGCACTCAACGACGGGGAGATTTTCAACCCGGGAGGTGAGGGGCATATGAGGCTGAATGTGGGTGCTCCACGTGCCACTATCAGGATGGCTATGGAGAGGCTCAAAGATGCATTAGGACAAAATAATTGAGAAAATCCATTTTTATTTCAAAGTTTATTTTAACTTTGTTCCCAACAAAAGCGATTATAAGTTCCCGCAAGAACTTGTGACCGCTTTTTAATGTAAAACAAAAGATTATTATTTTATGCGCTTTACCGTTTATTAGTATTAGATGAAGAAATTTACACTCTTTTATTTGGTTGTCTTTATGACAATTAGCTCGGTCATCTCTGCACAGGAGACACAAGACACAGTAGCAGTTGATTACATTCCGGAAATCTCTCTGGACACCAGGTTTGGTTTTAATCAATGTTTAACAGATAAAAGCGGTCGCTTCTATAGCGATGGTGTATATCTCAATATAGACGGTATAATATCCCCCCATTTTTCTTACTCATCCAATGTCAAGTTTCTCACCCCGGAATCTTTTGGGGAGGAGTATTCAGGCATTGACGCCATCAACTGGCTCCTTCTCACCTACGAAATAGGTGATTTCTCCATATCTGCAGGTAAGGATGGTATCTTTGTCGGCAGCTTCGAATACGAGATTTACGATCTTGATGCATATTTCGACATGAGTTCACTCTTCTACAACTATTTCGATTGTTGGCAGTGGGGTGTATCAGCGGCATGGTCTCCTGCAGAGAACCAGTCCATAAAGATTCAGGTAGCCAATTCGCCACTATCATATGAAGATAACCATTTCGCATACAGCCTTGCATGGAGAGGCGGCTGGGACTGGTATGAGTCATACTGGAGTGCAAATATGTGGCAATACGACACAGACAGATTTGTAAAATCTCTCAACTTCGGTAATATGTTCTATTTCGGTGACTTCTCCCTGATGCTTGATTATATGACCAGATCAAGGGAGCTGAATACCCTCTTTACCGAAGATTTTACCCTATTGGCCGAGCCATCTTACGGAGGAATTGAATGGTGCCGTATTTTTGGAAAAGTCGGATTCGAAAGGGCTTCCGATTTTATTGACTACGAATTTGTAGGGGATAACCTTTACTACGGTCTGGGTGCAGAATTCTTCCCCCTCAAAGAGAATAAAGATATCAGAATTCACGCTGCATGGACACACAATACCGGATATTCGGGATGCCATCAGTTGAATATCGGGTTAACCTGGAAAATGAACTTGACTAAAGCGCTAAAACTAAAATGAGCCATCTAAAAGACGATTTTATCATCGAAGTGAACCACATATCCAAGAACTTTGGAAGCAAATGTGTACTTGATGACGTTAGTATTTCTGTCAAACGCGGAGAGTTTGTAACTATTTTGGGACCATCAGGGTGTGGTAAGACTACACTGTTGAGACTGTTGGCCGGCTTCGGCAATGCTGACGAGGGTGAGATCAAGATCAATGGTGAGGATATCACCAACACCCCTCCCCACAAACGTCCTGTAAATACAGTTTTCCAGCGCTATGCACTATTCCCATATCTTAATGTATATGACAATATCGCATTCGGCCTCAAACTCCAGAAGATACAGGAGGATGAGATCGATATGCGTGTACGCAAAGCATTGAAGATGGTGGGTATGATCGACTACGAATGGAGAGACATCAACTCCCTTTCAGGTGGACAACAGCAGAGGGTGGCTATTGCACGCGCTATCGTAAACAGACCACAGGTGCTCCTTTTGGATGAGCCATTGGCAGCTCTTGACCTCAAGATGCGCAAGGATATGCAGATGGAGCTCAAGGAGATGCACAAAACCCTTGGTATCACCTTCATATATGTAACTCACGACCAGGAGGAGGCCCTTACACTGAGTGACACCATCGTGGTCATGAGCGAGGGTACAGTACAGCAGATAGGTACCCCTATGGATATTTACAATGAGCCTAAGAACTCATTTGTGGCAGACTTCATCGGTGAGAGCAATATCCTCAACGGCACCATGATAAAAGACAAGCTTGTATCATTCCTTGGACACGAATTCGAGTGCGTGGACTCAGGTTTCGGCGAGAATGTCCCAGTGGATGTTGTTATCCGCCCTGAGGATGTATATCTGCTGAACAACACCTCATCGGGAATGTTCACCGGTACAGTGCAGTCCTGCATTTTCAAGGGTGTCCACTATGAGATAGTAGTACTTACAGAGAATGGATATGAAATTCTCATCCAGGACTACAACGCATTTGAAGTGGGCAGCGAAGTGGGACTTATCATCAAACCTGTCGACATCCATGTAATGGAGAAAGAGCGCACTTGCAACACCTTCATCGGCAAGATGATAGACAAGACCCACGTGGAGATCCTTGACACCTCATTCCTATGCGAAGAGATGGAGGGTATCGAGGGTGGAGAGAAAGTTAAAGTGGAGGTACCATTTGACAAGATAGATCTGATGGACAACGAAGATGAAGGAAATCTCCTCGGCGATGTCCGATTCATCCTTTACAAAGGTAACCACTACCATCTGACAGTCCGCACCGAGACAGGTGAGAACATCTATGTGGACACACACGATGTATGGGACAACAGAGACCTTGTGAGCGTACGCATCCCTCATGAAGATCTTAAAATCACCTTGCTATGAAATGGTTAGCCAGAATATTCAATAAGAGGAGCAACTGGTCAATACCTTACCTGATATTCCTTCTGATATTTGTGGTATTGCCATTGGTGCTTATCTTTATCTACGCCTTCCAGGACAATTCAGGGGAGTTTTCACTCGTGAATTTCAGAAAATTCTTCGCAAGTCCTGAGGATGCGAATACATTTGTGTACTCTATTGGCATAGCCATCATCACCACCCTATTGTGTCTGATCCTCGGCTACCCTGCAGCATACATCCTCAGCAACAAAAAGCTTTGCCGCTCGCAGGTGATGGTATTGCTCTTTATCCTCCCGATGTGGGTCAATATATTGGTCCGCACCCTGGCTACTGTAGCTCTGTTTGACTTTATCCGCATCCCTCTTGCCCAAGGGGCACTCATATTTGGTATGGTATACAACTTCCTCCCATTTATGATCTACCCTATCTACAACACAATGTCCAAGATGGATCACAGTTATATCGAAGCTGCCCAGGATTTGGGAGCCAATCCCGTTACCGTGTTCAGAAAAGTGGTCATTCCCCTATCGATGCCCGGAGTGATGAGTGGTATCATGATGGTATTTATGCCCACCATATCGACATTCGCCATTGCGGAGCTGTTGACCATGAACACCATCAAGCTGTTCGGCACCACCATTCAGGAGAACATCAACAACGGTATGTGGAACTACGGAGCCGTACTCTCCCTAATTATGCTTGTATTTATTTTGGCCATGGAGGTATTCTCTGACAAAAAAGAGGATTCCACCTCAAATGATGGAGGGCTTATCTGATGAACATTAAGAAACTACTCGCTCAATCATACCTGTGGATATTGCTGATAATGCTGTATGCACCGATACTTATCATCGCAATATTCTCATTTACCGAGGCTAAAGTACTGGGAAACTGGACAGGTTTCTCTACTGAACTGTACACTTCGCTGTTCACCTCCGGATCCCACCACTCCCTTATGAGTGCGATCCAGAACACCATGATCATAGCCATAGTGGCAGCTATATTTTCCATCATGCTCGGAACAGTCGCTGCCATAGGTATCCACAACCTTCGAGGGAGAAAGAAAGCGATAATGAACTCACTGAACAACATCCCCATGCTCAACCCTGATATCATCACCGGTATCTCATTGTTCCTGTTGTTCGTGAGCCTGGGTATCACCCAGGGTTATACCACCGTAATATTGGCACACATTGCATTCTGCACCCCATACGTGGTTCTCTGCGTAATGCCCCGCCTGCTCCAGATGAATCCCAACATCTACGAAGCTGCACTCGATCTGGGGGCCACCCCTGCGCAAGCCATGAGGAAGGTGATTTTGCCTGAACTCAAATCGGGCATGATCAGCGGTTTCATTATGGCATTTACCCTATCCATCGACGACTTTGCGGTGACATTGTTCACCAAAGGAACCGAAGGTCTTGAGACCCTCTCCACCTATATCTATGCAGATGCCCGCAAAGGTGGTCTTACCCCTGAATTGCGCCCACTTTCGACCATCATATTCGTAACGGTGCTAATCCTCCTCATTGTCATTAATGTGCGCCTGGAGCGCAATAGAAAACAGAGCTAAAAGTATATGAACAAAGGGTTATTCAAATATATCGCTGTAGCAGCGGCACTATTGTGCACTGCATTCATATCGGGATGCAGCCACACCGATGACCAGCGCCAGTCAATACTCAAGGTATACAACTGGGCCGACTACATAGACGAAAGCCTTATCGGCGAATTTGAAGAGTGGTACCTGGAACAGACAGGAGAGGAAATAGAGGTGGTATACCAGCTGTTCGACGTGAACGAGATCATGCTCGCCAAGATCGAACGTGGCAAAGAGGACTTTGACGCCGTTTGCCCATCGGACTATATCATCGAAAGGATGCTCAGCAAAGATCTCCTTCTCCCTATAAATAAGGATTTCGGTGAGACACCAAATTATCTTCACCACGTATCTCCATACATCCATCATCTGTTTGAAAAGATGGAGGCCCACGGCAATGACGCCAACGACTACGCTGTAGGATATATGTGGGGAACCAACGGTTTCCTTTACAACACGAAATATGTGGATGTAGAGGAGGTTGACACATGGTCAGCTCTATGGAATCCCAAATTCGAGAAGAAACTCCTTATCAAGGATGCATTTCGCGATGTATACTCACCACTTCTCATCTATGCAAATCAGGATAGGATCCGCAACGGGGAGACCACCCTTGACGCACTGATGTACGACAACACTGACGAGTCAATCGCTGTAGTGGAAGAGCTTCTGATGCAGGCCAAACCATATGTAGCCGGATGGGAGGCAGATTTCGGAAAAGAGCTCATGACCAAAGAGGCTGCATGGCTCAATCTCTCATGGAGCGGAGATGCCGCTTGGGCTATGGAAGAGGCTGCTGCAGTGGGAGTAGAGCTTGATTACCACATCCCTTCCGAAGGAAGTATCGTGTGGTTTGACGGATGGGTGATCCCAAAATATGCAAAAAATCCCAAGGCCGCTTCATACTTCATCAACTTCATGTGCAAACCTGAAAATGCGATCCGCAATATGGAGGAGATCGGATATGTGAGTGTCATCAGCACCCCTGAAGTACTGGAATGGGCACAGGAGTCTGCTGTCGAATATGGATATGAAGATGCACTGGATGTAAGCTATTTCTTTGGAGAGGAGGCTGCAGATGTCATAGCGAATCCCACAATGTACCCACACAGGGAGACCATCGAATCGTGTGCCATGATGCACGACAGCGGAGACCGCACAGAGGTCCTTATGGCTATGTGGTCACGAGTAAAAGGGAACAAATTCAACAGTTGGATGCTGATTGTGATATTCCTGGCATTCGGAGGTATGTTTGTAGCAGGTATCATCAAGCGTGTCCGCCACTCACGCCGTCAGAACAGATTCCGCAGGAGATAACAGATAGGCAATATATTGTGCCTATCGGACAACCTCTGTAAATACCTTATGTCATACCTTTGTGACATAAACAACTAAAACCTTTATAAAATGAAAAAGATTTATTGCGTAATCGCGCTAATATTGTTTGCTGCAACATCAGCAATGGCGCAAGATGTAATTGGAAAATGGAAACTTGAAGATGGTAGCGCCATCGTAGAGGTATATCAGGAGGGTGACGTATTCAACGGCCGTATCGTATGGCTTGAGAAACCAACTGAAGAAGACGGATCTCCTGCTGTAGACAATAAAAACCCTGACAAATCTCTCCGCACACGCCAAATCATCGGCCTTAACATGCTTCACGGTCTTAAAGCTGTAGATGGCGAATACTCAGGTGGCAAAATCTACGATCCAGGCAACGGCAAGACCTACAACTGCTCAATGAAAGTTGAAGGCAACACCCTAAAAGTTCGTGGCTCCCTTGACAAAAAAGGTCTCCTCGGCCGCACCATGGACTGGTTCAGAGTGGAGTAAAAAGAATACTTGATAAAAAAAAGCCTCAGCGTTTGCTGAGGCTTTTTTCGTGGTGCCACCGGCACTATTTTAGTATTACCGCACCCAAACTAAAAGAAAAATATCAATTTATAACACATTGATATATAATTACTTTCTTTACAAACTCGTTAAAACAAAGTTAAGCCACGTTAATAAAATGTAGTACATTTGTAGTACATCGTAAAGGATTTTTCCTTATCTTTGTACTACGAATTTTATATGTACGAATATGGCAACTGCATTTGTTTTATTGGACCCCAAGAAGGAGGGCATGGTACCTATTTATGCGAGAATCCAGTCTCGCAAATTGAAGGTAAACATCAGAATTTCGACAAATATTCTGGTCAGTTCTCAGAAATGGAATCTCTCAAGAGATGGCATTACATTCAAGAATTTCAAGAAATCAGAAGAAGGCGCAAAGCTATTTGCTACCCTTGAAGAAATCGAGAAAGAAATCAATTATCAGCTGGATAATGGTGTAGCATTGAAAGCCGCTGATGCAAGAAAGATCATCGATGGCATCATCTACAAGGAGCAGAGACTTGAGCAGCAGAGAAAGGAAGAGGAACAGCGTAAGAAAGAAGAAGAGGCAAAGCGAATGACTCTAAACAAGTTCATCGACCTCTATCTGAAACAGGCTGAGGAGGGAACTCGCAAGACTCAAAAAGGCACGAACTTCTCTGAGGGTACAATCAAATCACTCCGTCTAGTCAGAAACCAGTTCTTGGCCTTCCAAAAAGAGAGAAAGAAAAAGTTCGACTTCGACGACATCGATTATGAATTTCGCACAAAGTTTCAGGACTTCCTCTTCACAAAAAAGAAATACAACATTAACACTGCTGCCAAGTGCATCAATACTCTTATAACGATTCTAACAGCAGCTGAAGCCGAAGGACATCACAGCAATCGCAAATGCATCGGAAAACAATTCAGAGCAAAAAGAATTGATGTTGACAGCATTTATCTGACAAAAGAAGAACTGAAGGCAATAATGAACGCAGATATCAGTAACATGTCAGATGCCCATAGATTTGCTAGAGACATATTCATGGTAGGCGTTTACACAGCTCAACGAGTATCTGATTACAACAACATCGGCCCAGAAAACATCATCAGGAACGAGGATGGCAGCATAATCATCAACCTCAGACAGAAGAAAACAGGAATATGGGTTTCCATTCCTGCAAAAGAAGAACTGAAAGCAATACTTGAGAAGTATGACTATGCGCTCCCCCACATCGCTGAACAAACCATAAACGACTGCATAAAGGAAGTTGCAAAAAAGGCAGAAATCTCCACGCCTGTAACAATCGAGACAACAACAGGAGGAAAAGTTTCTCTTGAGACACATCCGAAATATGAACTGATCCACACGCATACAGCACGAAGAACAGGAGCGACATTAATGTACCTTGCAGGAATGAACGTGTTCAACATCTGTTCAGTTACAGGTCACAGCAGCATCGCAATGCTCAAGAAATACATCAAAGCTGATGAACTGGAGAAAGCGAAGACAATCAGCAGCGATGCAGCCTTCACAAAGTGGTAAAATAATCCGACACTGAAATACTACGACAACAACAGCAGCAACTGCGTAGAGCCGGCCGGCTTTACGCAGTTGTTGCGTTTAATCGATAGTATCTATGAACAACCAATTTTCAGAGTTCTTCTACGGACTGCATCCGGACACAACGGATTATCTCATCAACTACCACAAGCCAATTCCCAAAGCGATCTGGACAGGTAAACGAACAGAGGCGACGATCTTCGGCAAGGCACTCGGCCTCACAACCCAGCAGATGAACTCCATTTTCATTTTCCACGACACACAGGGATATGAAAAGCCACTCAACTACTCAAAAGACAAACTGCCAAAAGATTACGGAAACAGCAAAATTTACAGACTGATTTGTTCACTGACCTCCCCTGAACTGAAAAAGTAGGGAAAAACTTATCAACAACAGTCAAATTTCTTCACCCTCGCCCCAAGCCCACACGACGAGGGAAAGCATTTCACATCCCCGAATATTTCGGCAGAAAATGCCGAAATCGGCAAATTATGCCGATGTTAAGAAATTGCATATCAAAACTTTACAAAATACATTTGTCGTAATAAACCAAGTAAAGAAATCATTATGGAAAGCCAACTTGCCCCATTGAAAGAGTTCCTTACAGAGATCATCAGACCAATCGTCAATAGTGCTGTACAGGAAGCAATGCCCAAACCGGAAGAAAAGAAACGTCTCCGGACATACACGGTAGTAGAAGCTTGTGAAATCCTAAAAGTAAGCAAACCGACCTTATACGACTATTTCAATTTCGGACTGCTCAAGAAATACAAACATCAGGGTCGCACACTAATAGATGCAGACGAACTGGAAGAAGGTATCAAGGAAGAAAGATTTGTAAAATACAAACGCAAGAAATAACATGGAAAACATACATATAAGCCTATTCAGAAACCTTTCTGACAAATCACCTCTGAACATCACCCTGTCAGAATTTCTGCAATTAGGTAAGCAACACCTCAACACCATCGATCAGCTAAGATCTTGCACCGAGAAAGCAGCCAGAGATCGCATCAAGCGAAGCCAACTCCCAGCAGCAACAATATCAGCAGTACTCTCCACCCGAGAATCCTCCCAGCCCCTCGAAAAAAGGATCATCCAATACAACCCCCTCCTGGTCCTCGACTTCGACAACCTTCCCGACATCGAAGCCGCAAAGCAGACCCTCTCCAGCCTTCCGTACATCTACTACGCCGGACTCTCAGTCAGCGGCCGAGGCCTCTTTGCCATCATCCCCATAGCAGCAGCTGACCATACCCAGCACAAAACCTACTTCCACGCACTCGAAAAAGAAATGCAGACCCTCGGACTCACCATCGACAAAGCCTGCAAAGACATAACACGCCTCAGAGTCGTCAGTTACGACCCCGATCCGTACATCAATCCCGACTGCACCACCTACACCCTTCCGCAACCGTCAGAACACCAAGAACCCACCGACGAACTCCCACAAGACCAAGAGCCGGAAGAAGACCTCACAGCCCTCAAACTCGAAGAACACCTGCAGATCTGGGAAGAAAAGCAGCATCCCCTCGATGACTACGACCAATGGATCACAGTCGGAAT
>JAFYXO010000037.1 GCA_017546125.1 Bacteroidales bacterium | reverse complement strand
TGAGCCAGGATCAAACTCTTCATTGTATATTTTTTTATATAAATTTCTAGCTTGTCCTGAACTTTTTGTTTGTACTAAATTTCTCTAAAGAAATTAACGCTTGTGCTCTTTTCTTGGTACTTTAAATTGTACTTGTTCTTCATTATTTCAATCAACTTTTCTCTTGTCGCCCTGTCGGGAAGTGTTCCTCTCAAAAGGGACCGCAAAGATATGCGGTTTGAACCAAACCACCAAATTTTTTTTACACTTTTTTTGCTGATTTTTGCTAACTGCTTAGAATAGACGCGGATAATTTTGATCCAATTCTTTCATCACAGTTCCGATGATACAATCTCTGAAAAAGGCAGCCTTTGAATGGACATTATACTTCTTGCAATACTCATCGATATAGTCAAGTTCCATCCTGTTGAAGCGGATGGTTTTCCCATATAATCTGAGGTACCTGGTTTTGTCCTTTCGGAGAAAATCAGGGGTGAGTATCTTCTTATTTTTCTTTTTCTTTGCCAAGACTGTAAAATTTACCCCAAAGATAATACTTATATTTAAATAAATAACTATATTTGCGGCTCAAAATAAAAAGGTAAGTATATATGTATAATGAAGCTACTCTAGCAAATCATTCTCGTATCCGACGATAGGGACTTGTTCCCATACCTTATTATATATATAACCAAGCAATTCCTTTTTAATTAATCCTTAAATTTTCCATAATGAAAATAAACGTGTGTGTGGCAAACGAGAGCCATGCTGTTTATGCGCAAGAGATCTGTGATTTAGTCTATGTTTCAGCCCAAGAGAGGGGTACAGGCATAGCTAAGAGAACACCAGAATACATAGCCCAGAAGATGAAAGTGGGTAAAGCTGTCATCGCCCTCACTGAGGATGGCGAGCTGGCAGGCTTTGCTTATGTTGAGACCTGGAGCCACACCCTATTTGTGGCAAACTCAGGTCTTATAGTGGCCCATAAATACAGAAACACCGGTCTGGCCAAGAGAATCAAGAGAGAGGTCTTCAATCTTTCAAGGAGGAAATACCCGGACGCAAAGATTTTCAGTATTACTACAGGGGCTGCTGTGATGAAGATAAACTCAGAGATGGGTTTCCGTCCTGTACCTTTTTCAGAGCTAACTGATGATGCAGAGTTTTGGGCTGGCTGCAAAGGGTGCAAGAATTTTGACATTCTGGAGAGAAACCAGTACAAGATGTGTCTCTGCACTGGCCTGCTCTACGATCCTGAAGAGAAAGAAAATAAAAAAATATCAAAAAATAAAAACAATGAAAAAAGTCGTTTTAGCATTCAGTGGTGGTTTAGACACCTCATTTTGCGTCCCATATCTAAAAAATGAGAAGGGGCTTGAAGTTCATACAGTATTGGTAAATACAGGTGGTTTCTCGAAAGAGGAGGCTGCAAAGATCGAAGAGAGAGCCCTTACACTTGGTGCTGCAAGCCATACTACAGTGGATGCAGTGGATACCTATTATAATAAGGGGCTAAAATATCTCATCTATGGTAATGTTCTGAAGAACAACACCTATCCCCTATCAGTAAGTTCAGAAAGGGTATTCCAGGCTTTGGAGGTTCTTAACACCGTCAAGAAGATTGGTGCTGAATATGTAGCTCACGGCAGTACAGGTGCAGGCAATGACCAGGTACGTTTCGATATCGTATTTGAGATTATGGCTCCAGAGGTTGAGATCCTTGCCCCTATCCGCGAACTTGAGATTAGCCGCAAAGAGGAGATCGACTATTTGGTAAAACACGGTTTCAACTTCTCCTGGGAGAAATCAAAATACTCTATCAACCAAGGTATCTGGGGTACAAGTGTAGGTGGTGTTGAGACTCTATCTTCATCAGGTTACCTTCCAGAGGAGGCTTATCCATCACAAAAAGTGAAAGATGGGAGCGAAATCGTAACCCTTGGTTTCAAAAAAGGTGAAATCTGCTCAGTAAACGGTGAGGAGATGTCCCCTGTTCAAGCTATCTACAAACTTAAAGAGATCGCTGAGCCTTACGGTATCGGTCGCGACACCCACGTAGGTGACACAATTATCGGTATCAAAGGTAGAGTAGGTTTTGAAGCAGCTGCACCTCTTATCATCATCAAAGCTCACCACCTTCTTGAGAAACACGTTCTTACCAAGAACCAGCTCAACTGGAAAGACCAGCTTTCAAACTACTACGGACAGCTTATGCACGAGGCACAATATCTTGAGCCACTTTCAAGAGACATCGAGGCATTCCTTGAGAGCACACAGAATACCGTAACCGGTAGTGTTCAGGTTCAGCTTATGCCTTACCACTTCTCAGTTTTGGGCTGCGAGAGCAAGTATGATATGATGAGTTCAAAATTCGGTGACTACGGCGAGAAGAACAAATCGTTCTCTGGAAGGGATATCGTTGGTTTCACTAAAGTTTTGGCCAATCCATTGAAAATTTTCTACTCTCTACAAGACAATAAAGACAATGAATAAGATAAAAGTTGCGATTGCTGGTGGTACCGGTTATACCGGAGGAGAGCTCTTGAGGCTTCTCCTCAATCACCCGTACGCAGAGGTGGTATCAGTTTTGAGCACCACATCGGCAGGAACCAGAGTTGACTCCATCCACAGGGATCTTCTTGGGGATACAGACTTGGTATGCACCTCATCACTTGAGGAGAGCGAGACACCGGATGTTATCTTCCTATGCCTCGGACACGGACTCTCAAGGGAGTTCATCTCCACCAACAATATCCCACAAGGGTGCAAGATTATCGACCTTGGAAATGACTTCAGGGTTGAGAGCTCATACGAAGGGAAAGAGTTCGTATATGGACTTGCCGAGCTTCGCAAGGAAGAGATTGCCAAATGCAATTATCTTGCAAATCCGGGCTGCTTCGCCACTTGCATCCAGCTGGCACTTATTCCACTTGCTGCCAAAGGGATGATCAGCGATGAAATCCACGTTCACGCCATCACCGGCTCTACAGGGGCAGGAAAGAAATTGGCAGAGCCTTCACACTTCTCATACAGAAATTCAAATATTTCAGTATACAAATCGTTTACCCACCAGCACCTTGCTGAGATCGGGATGACCCTGACTGCTCTTCAAGGGGCAGAGATACCTCAAATCAACTTTGTCCCTATGAGGGGCGACTTCACCAGAGGTATCTTCGGCAGCCTGTACACAAAATGCAACCTCACCAAAGAGGAGGCTACCCAACTCTACAAAGAGTTCTACCAGGGTGCGGAATTTGTGAAGGTGAGCAATGAGGGTATCAGCCTTAAAGAGGTGGTAAACACCAACAAAGCACTGCTTCACGTGGAGATGCACAATGGATACATCCACATCACCTCTATCATCGATAACCTGGTAAAAGGTGCATCCGGACAGGCTGTACAGAATATGAACCTTATGTTTGGGCTCCCTGAAAACACAGGTCTCAAACTTAAAGCCAACGCCTTCTAGTTATGGAACTTTTTGACGTATACAAATTATGGCCGATAGAGCCCGTTAAGGCAAAAGGTCTGAAAATATGGGACAAGGATGGTGTTGAATACACCGATCTTTATGGTGGCCATGCGGTAATCTCGATCGGACACTGCCACGACACCTATGTAAATATGCTCCAGGAGCAATTGAACAGACTCGGATTCTATTCAAATGCTGTGCAGAACTCACTTCAGAGAGAGCTTGCTGCATCTTTGGGTAGGGCGTGCGGATACGAAGATTTCGCACTTTTCCTATGCAATTCAGGTGCTGAGGCCAATGAGAACGCACTCAAACTTGCATCATTCCATACAGGCAAAAGCCGCTTCATCGCATTTGAAAAGGCATTCCACGGAAGAACTTTCGGCGCTGTAGCTGCTACCGACAACCCTAAAATCAGGGCTCCATTCAACCAAACCGAGCACATCACCTTCGTACCTATGAATGATATTGCTGCAGTAGACAAATATCTCTCTACCGGGGAGTTCGCAGGTGTAATCATCGAAGGTATCCAAGGGGTAGCAGGTATCTATGAGCCTGACGCCCAATTCCTTCAAGAGGTATCATCTCTCTGCAAAAAGCACTCGGCAGCACTTATATTGGACGAAGTCCAATCGGGATACGGAAGGACCGGAAAATTCTTTGCTCACCAACACTCAGGCGTAGTGCCAGACATCGTCACCACTGCCAAAGGTATGGGCAACGGATTCCCTATCGGAGGTGCCCTTGTAGCACCTCACATCAAACCATCTTACGGCATGCTCGGCACCACATTTGGTGGAAACCACCTCGCTTGCACCGCAGCATTGGCAGTACTCAAGGTTATGGAAGATGAGAATCTTGTAGAAAATGCAAATACCGTAGGTGAATATCTTATTGCGGAGCTGTCCAAACTCCAGGTATTCAAAGAGGTCAGAGGCAGAGGCCTGATGATCGGACTTGAGCTGAATCCGGGCTACGAGACCCTCAGGGACAAACTATTGTTCGAAGAACATATCTTTACCGGTGGAGCCGGCGCAAATGTGATCCGTCTCCTACCCCCACTAAATATAACTAAAAAGGTGGCAGACCATTTCATCGCCACCGTTAAAAAACTTACCGAATAATGAGACATTTTACCAAAGTTCAAGATATAGGGGATCTGCATGAGGCTCTTGCGAAAGCCAGATTCGTCAAAGAGAATCCATACGCAGACCAGCATCTGGGTAAAAACAAAACCCTTCTGATGATTTTCTTCAACTCAAGTTTGAGAACCAGATTGAGCACTCAGAAGGCTGCCCTTAATCTTGGGATGAATGTTATCGTATTGGATATCAACAGCGGAGCATGGAAGCTTGAGATCGAGAGAGGTGTGGTGATGGATGGAGACAAACCTGAACACATCCTTGAGGCGATCCCTGTTATCGGATCTTATTGCGATGTGATCGGAGTCAGATCGTTTGCAAGATTTGAGAGCAAAGAGGATGACTACACTGAGAAGATCCTTAACCAGTTCATACAATACTCGGGAAAACCTGTATTCAGTATGGAGGCTGCCACCAGACACCCGCTACAGAGTTTTGCAGACCTTATCACCATCGAGGAGTATAAGAAAACTGCCAGACCAAAAGTGGTATTGACTTGGGCACCACACCCTAAAGCATTACCCCAAGCAGTTCCTAACTCATTTGCCGAGTGGATGAACGCCACTGACTATGAGTTTGTGATCACCCACCCTAAGGGATACGAACTTGCTGACGAATTCGTAGGTCGCGCCAAAGTGGAATATGACCAGAGAAAAGCATTTGAGGGTGCAGATTTCATCTACGCCAAAAACTGGTCAGCTTACAGCGATCCCAATTATGGCCAAGTCCTATGCAAAGATATGGACTGGATGGTGGATGAGGCCAAGATGGCCCTTACCAACAACGCTTATTTCATGCACTGTCTCCCTGTAAGGAGAAATATGATAGTAAGTGACGCTGTGATAGAGAGCCCCAATTCGATCGTAATACCGGAGGCTGCCAACAGGGTCGTATCAGCACAAACAGTACTAAAAGAGATTCTTACAAGTTTACAATAGAAGACTATGAGCCAATTGACCGTCCTTAAAATAGGTGGAAATATTATAGATGTTCCATACCTTTTAGAGAAATTCATAGCTGACTTCGTAAAGATCGAAGGTCCAAAAATTCTCATCCATGGCGGTGGCAAACTTGCCACAGAGATGTCTGCAAAGATGGGTATCGAAGCCAAAATGCACGAAGGTAGGAGAATCACAGACTATGAAACACTAAAACTGGTTACAATGGTGTATGCCGGTCTGATCAATAAAGAGATCGTGGCAGGATTCCAGAAAGACGGATGCAACGCTATAGGTCTGTCGGGAGCAGACGCCAATGTTATCCCTGCTACCAAAAGGGCACCCTACCCTATAGATTTCGGTTATGTAGGTGATGTGAACCCTTCCAAAATCAATGACCAGTTCCTGTTCTCACTATTGAGTATGGGTATTACACCGGTAATTTGTGCCATCACTCACGATGAGAACGGAGCATTGCTCAATACCAATGCAGACACTATCGCATCAAGCATAGCAATAGCTATGTCAAAGCACTTTACCACCAAACTTGTATACTGCTTTGAGAAGAACGGAGTTCTGTCAGACCCTGACAACGACGACTCTGTCATCTCTCTCATCACATACGACTACTTCCAGCAACTTAAAGAGGAAGGTATTATCTCCAAAGGTATGATACCCAAGCTTGACAACGCCTTCAAAGCGATCAAGAACGGTGTATCAGAGGTGGAGATCAAACACGCAAGCAATCTTAACATCCCACTGGGGACACTTTTGAAATGAGTTTCGAGCTGCTGAAAAATATTATCGCCATTCCATCCTACTCCCACGAAGAGAAGGGTGTGGCTGACTATATTTGCTCATGGCTTGAAAATGAAAACATTTCATACAGAAGGGAGAAGAACAACATCCTTCTTCACAAGGATTGCGGAATAGAGGGTGCACCATCGCTCCTGCTCAACTCCCACATCGACACAGTCAAACCATCTTCCAAATACACATTTGACCCGTTCAATCCACCCCACACCTCCGAAATCATATACGGACTGGGGAGCAATGACGCCGGCGGATGTGTAACTGCACTTCTATATACATACAGACACTTCCTTGAGAGGGACCTCCCTTTCAATTTGGGACTTATCCTCACAGCCGAAGAGGAGTGCTCAGGTGCAGACGGAATGGCATCACTTTCAGATTATATCTCAGGGAAGTATGACTTCGCCATAATTGGAGAGCCTACAACCATGAAAGGTGCCATCGGAGAGAGGGGGCTGCTGGTATTGGACGGCCTGGCAACAGGTGTTACAGGTCACGCAGCGAGGAATGAGGGGGTAAACGCCATATCTATCGCAGTCCGTGACATCACCAGACTCCAGAACTACAGGTTCGGGAAAGTCTCACCAGTAATGGGAGATATCAAAATATCTGTAACTCAGATCAATGCCGGTACTCAGCACAATGTCATACCGGACACATGTACATTTGTGGTGGATATCCGCAATACAGAGCAGTACACCCCTACCCAGGTATGGGAAATGCTCCAATCCGAGACAGAGAGCAAACTCACACCACGCAGACTTACAAACAAGAGCTCTGCCACTCCACAAGGACATATTCTGGAAAAGGGTCTGGAGAGGGCTGGGATAGAGAAATTCATCTCCCCTACCACCTCCGACTGGATGAAAATAGACATACCTGCTGTTAAGATGGGACCTGGCAACTCATCCAGATCACATCAGGCAGATGAATTTATATATGTAAAAGAGATAGAAGAGGGTATTGAGGGGTATATTAACTACATCAACACTTTAGGAGAATTAATCAAAAATGGGAAATAATAAATCTTACGAGACCCTTTGGAGCAAAGGGGTGCAAGCATCCAAAGCAGTAGAGGATTTCACTGTCGGAAATGACAATATTCTTGACCTTAAAATCGCAAAACACGACGTTACAGGTTCAAAGGCACACATCAAGATGCTCAGCACTATCGGTTTGCTAGAGATCGAGGAGGAGAAAGTTCTCTCTGCCGCTCTTGATGAGATATATAACAATATTATCGCGGGTGACTTCGTGATAGAGGATGGAATAGAGGATATCCACTCACAAGTGGAGATGCTTCTTACCAGAAAATTGGGTGAGCTTGGAAAGAAAATACACTCGGGACGCTCACGCAATGACCAGGTGCTCGTAGACATCAAACTATTCTTCAGAGAGGAGCTTCTCAACATTAAAGATGATGTACTCAAACTCTTCCACAAACTTCAGTCTCTAAGTGAAGAGCACAAAGAGGTTCTGCTCCCTGGATATACCCACGGTCAAGTGGCGATGCCATCATCTTTCGGTATGTGGTTCGGCGCTTATGCCGAGACATTGGCTGATGATATGATAATGATCAGGGCCGCATACGACATCGTAAACCAGAACCCACTTGGATCTGCAGCAGGGTATGGAAACTCCTTCCCATTGGACAGAGAGATGACTACCGAATTGTTGGGATTCAAAACACTCAATTATAACTCGATTGCAGCTCAAATGAGCAGAGGCAAATCTGAGAAAGCTGTAGCAAATGCAATTGCTTCTGTAGCATCTACACTCAACAAACTTGCAGCAGACTGCTGCGAATATATGTGCAGCAACTACGGATTCATCTCATTCCCAGATGAACTTACCACAGGTTCAAGCATTATGCCCCATAAGAAAAACCCTGACGTTTGGGAGATCATCAGAGCCAAATCAAACAGACTCCAGAGTATCCCTAATGAGCTGAGCATGCTCTGCACAAACCTTCCTCACGGATATCACCGCGATTTCCAGCTCCTTAAGGACATCACATTCCCTGCTATAGAGGATATCAGAAAATGTATCGCGATGGCTCTGCTAATGCTTGACAATATCAGAATCAACCCAAATATCCTTGAAGATCCCAAATACGACTACTTGTTTACAGTGGAGAGGGTAAACAGGCTTGCCCTTGAAGGTGTTCCATTCAGAGACGCATACAAACAGGTGGGTCTTGAGGTCAAAGACGGCACATTCAAAAAGGATGAAAACCTCTCACCACTTCTGCATACACACGAAGGGAGTGTAGGTAATCTATCTACTGAAAAGATCAATAATAAAATGAGAAATAACTCTGAATTCTAGATTCAGAGACTATTTAAGATCAATCTTCTCCCCTTTCTTATCTAAGAATTCAAAAGATAGAAGGGGGAGATTTGCATTTGCCTCTATCCTGATCGAACATTTGTATTTCTTTTCCCACCTCTTCTCTATCGAATTGAAGATACCTTTAGTTACATAGGCCTCCACGAGAGGATTTACGATAAGTGTGAAAGAGTTGATTTTTTTCTCCTGAACCACATAAGCGATCTGACGCTCAATAGTCTCATCCACCAGAATGCTTGATGAGATCTTACCTGAACCACCGCAGCATGGACAAGTCTCCTGTGTATCGAGTTCAGTAGCGGGCTTTGTCCTCTGACGGGTAATCTGCATCAGACCGAACTTGGTAAGTGGAAGAATATTGTGACGTGCCCTGTCGTTCTGCATAAGCTCCTGCATATGCTTCAACAGCTGAGCCCTGTGCTCATTGCTGTCCATATCGATAAAGTCCACAATCACGATACCACCCATATCGCGCAGCTTGATCTGCCTTGCCACCTCTTCTGCAGCATTGCAGTTGACATCAAAAGCGTTCTGCTCCTGATCTTT
The DNA here is from genome assembly GCA_017546125.1 of Bacteroidales bacterium. GTDB lineage: Bacteria > Bacteroidota > Bacteroidia > Bacteroidales > UBA932 > CAAGNP01. The sequence continues at coordinate 5,383 of JAFYXO010000037.1, read as the reverse complement.
ACCTGTCTTTACACGGGTACCGCTGTTTACATCTATTACGTGGAGCGCTTCGGTGTGCTCGATTACCAGATAAGCACCTTGTTTGATGGGGACCACTTTACCGAAAGCAGATTTGATCTGACGGGTAACATCGTAGTGGTCGAAGATAGGCTCATTCCCTTTGTAAAGCTTGACTATTTTTTCAAACTCCGGGGAGATCATAGAGACATAATCCTTAACCTCACTATAGATCTGCTCGTCATTCACAATAATGTTTGAGAATGATTCGTTCAAAAGATCCCTCAAAACAGTTGTGGTCTTGCTGCTCTCTCTAAAAAGCAGTTGTGGAGTCTGTTGGGTAGCAATTTTCTTCCATGACTCCTCCCATTTGTTGATAAGCATTTTAAGCTCAAGATCAAGCACAGCAGCCTTTTTGCCCTCAGCAGCAGTTCTGATGATAACACCATAACTTGGTGGCAAAATGCTGTACATCAGCCTCTCAAGACGCTGTTTCTCAGCTTTTTCTGTAATCTTTTGGGAAATGCTCACTTTGTCTCCGAAAGGGAGAAGAACCATATTTCTACCCGCGATAGAGATCTCCGAAGTCAACCTTGAACCTTTTGTAGATATAGGCTCCTTTACGATTTGAACGATGATAGGTTGACCCGGCTTAAGGACATTCTCTATTTTGCCCTCCTTTTCCAGGATACTGTGAATATCAATACTCCTGTAAAATGTCAAAAAATCTCTGTTTGGATTCAACTGCCTTGCGAATGTATCGAAAGCAGTGAAATTCAAACCGAGATCCAGATAGTGAACAAAGGCATCCTTTTTGTCTCCGATATCGATAAAAGCTGCATTAAGGGAAGGGATCAGCTTTCTCACTTTTCCCAAATGAACATCACCCACAGTAAAACTGCGGCCTTCATTCTTCTCCTTATTTAGCTCCACCAGACGATGATCCTCCAACAGAGCAATGGTTATCTCTGTCGAATTGACGTCTATTATCAGATCTTTCTCCATTACGATACCTCCTAAAACAATAATCTAAAGTAGCTAATACAAACTACTTTAGATTATATGTTGTGACATTAAGACTTATTTCTTCTTATGTCTGTTCTTGCGCAAACGTTTTTTACGTTTGTGCGTAGACATTTTATGTCTTTTTCTTTTTTTTCCGCTTGGCATAACTGATATTATTTAACTTTTACGTTGGTTTTTACCTTATTCATAAACACCTTAGCAGGTTTGAATGCAGGAATGTAATGCTCAGGAATAACGATGGTTTTACCTTGAGAAATATTGCGTGCAGTTTTTTGAGCACGTTTTTTAGTAATAAAACTACCGAAACCACGAAGGAATACATCCTCATCTTTAGCTAGGGAATTCTTAACACTCTCCATGAATGCTTCAACAACATTTTGGACAGCTATTTTTTCCATACCTGTTGCCTTTGCAACTTCATTTACGATATCAGCTTTAGTCATAATCTCTCTTTATTAAACGTTATATCTTTTTTAGGTCTGCAAAAGTATTTAATATTTTTCAGTTTACAAAACATTATATCCATTTTTGAGTAAAAAAGTTTGGCATAATGATTGACCTATTAGCGTCTGCATTGTTTTATTGCAATATTATTGAAATTAACTGACATAATGTCACTATATATATTTTATGAAGAAAGATAACTTTTTGTTTGATGCTGGTGTTGGAGATGTAAATATTCTTCCCGTGGTAAATATGGAGTCTATCCAGAAGCTTGATGAGAAGGAACTTCCCGAGACTCTCCCTATTCTTACCCTCAGAAATGCTGTCCTGTTCCCCTCTACTGTCATACCTATTGCCGTAGGCAGGGAGAAATCGATAAAACTTGTAAGGGACGCCTACAAATCTGGCAAAATCCTGGGTGCAGTGGCCCAACTTGACAACGAAGTGGAGCACCCTACCATTATTGATCTTTTTGATATAGGTACACTTGGCAGAATCCTAAAAATCATAGAGATGCCTGACGGAAGCATCACTGCCATACTCCAGGGTGTCAAAAGATTCAAGATAGTCGAGCAGACTGCATCTGAGCCTTACTTGTTTGCAAAAGTGCAGTACCTTAATGACATTTTGGCAAAGAAGGGGGACAAAGAGATGGAGGCATTGTCAGAAAACATTAAAGATCTGGCGATGCAGATAATCAAATCCTCCCCTCACATGCCACAGGAGGCAGGTTTCGCCATTAAAAATCTCGAGGGTCACGAATTCCTCACCAACTTCATTGCATCAAGCATGGAGATAGATGACACATTTGAGAAGATGAGTCTCCTTCAGGAGAACCATGTCAAAGTGAGGGCAATGAAACTTCTCGAGATCCTCAACCGCCAGATGGATATCCTCAATCTTAAGAACGACATCCAGCAGAAAGTGAGGACAGAGATGGACCAGCAGCAGAGAGAGTACTACCTCAACAATCAGCTGAAGACCATCCAGGAGGAGCTTGGTATCGACTCAGAGGGTTCTGATATCAACGAATTGAGACGCAAGGCTGAAGGCAAAAAATGGTCACAACACGCCGCTGAGGCGTTCGAGGCAGAACTCAGGAAGCTTGAGAGGACCAATGTGAACTCACCGGACTACAATGTCCAGTACCAATATGTAAAACTGCTGGTGGATCTCCCATGGGATGAGTTGACTCAGGACAACCTCGACCTCAAACATGCCCAGAAGGTTCTGGACAAAGACCACTTCGGTCTGGAGAGTGTCAAAGACAGAATTATAGAATATCTGGCAGTCCTCAAACTTAAAGGGGACATGAAATCCCCTATCCTATGCCTCTACGGCCCTCCGGGTGTCGGCAAGACATCTCTGGGCAAATCAATAGCCAGAGCACTGGGGAGAAAATATGGACGTATTTCACTTGGAGGTCTCCACGATGAATCCGAGATCAGAGGTCACCGCAAGACATACATAGGTGCCATGCCCGGCAGAATTATACAAAATATAAAGAAAGCTGGGACATCAAATCCTGTCATCGTATTGGATGAGATCGACAAGATCAGCAAAGACTTCAAAGGTGATCCAGCTTACGCACTACTGGAGGTACTCGATCCTGAACAGAACGGCACATTCCATGACAATTATCTGGACATAGATTACGATTTGTCCAAAGTGTTGTTTATCACCACTGCCAACAATATCAGCACCATTCACCCTGCACTGAAGGACAGGATGGAGATGATCCCTGTGACAGGATACCTGGCAGAAGAGAAGGTGAGCATCGCCCAGGGATATCTTATCCCCAAACAGCTGGAAGCTCATGGTCTCAAGAAATCCCAGTTCAAGATGAATAAGGCTGCCATCAACAAGGTGATTGATGAGTACACCAGAGAATCGGGTGTCAGAGGTCTTGACAAACAGATCGCCAAACTTGCCAGGGTATCGGCCAAAAAGATAGCTATCGAGGAGGAGACACAAGTATCCATCACCCCTGACAAAGTTCGTGAGATCCTTGGCATCCCTACCAACTCACACGACATCCAGAAAGGGAATGAAGCTCCCGGTGTGGTTACAGGTCTTGCCTGGACAGAGATGGGTGGAGAGATATTGTTCGTGGAGTGCAGTTTGAGTGAAGGGAAAGGGAACCTCACTATGACCGGTAATCTTGGAGATGTAATGAAAGAGTCGACCACCATCGCCTTCCAATATCTGAAAGCACACCCTGAACTCCTCTCACTCACCACAGAGGATATAATGAAGAAAGATATCCATATCCACGTACCTGAAGGTGCGATCCCTAAAGACGGGCCATCTGCCGGTATAACTATGGTAAGTGCCATGGCCTCCGCCTATATGGGTAAAATGGTCAAATCAAAAATAGCGATGACCGGAGAGATGACCCTCAGGGGCAAAGTTCTCCCTGTAGGTGGTATCAAAGAGAAGATATTGGCTGCAAAGAGGGCTGGAATTGACACCATTATCCTCTCAAAAGAGAACGAAAAAGATATTGCAGAGATCAAGGAGATGTATATCAAAGGTCTCAAGTTCATATATGTAACCAATATCTCAGAGGTACTTTCGACTATATTCTAAAAACACAGTAGGATGGATGTAAAGATTCACGAGTCGTGGAAAAATATACTCCAACAAGAGTTCGACAAGCCATATTTCGGTGAGCTTGTCGAATTCTTGCATAGGGAAAAAAGGGAGAAAAAGACCATTTACCCTCCCGGCCCGAAAATTTTCAATGCTTTTGACCTCACACCATTTGAGAAGGTAAGGGTTGTTATCCTAGGACAAGACCCATACCATGGTCCCGGTCAGGCAGAAGGGCTCTCATTCTCTGTACCTCACGGGGTAAAACTTCCACCATCACTCCAGAATATCTACAAAGAGATAGAGAGTGACACGGGAATCTCCACTGCAGGAAGGGACGGATCGCTTGAACATTGGGCAGAGCAAGGGGTCTTTCTCCTCAACGCCGTACTTACAGTCAGGGCATCCGAGCCCACATCCCACAGCAAAATAGGCTGGACCACTTTTACAGACAGTGTCATAAAAGCTATATCTGACCACAAAGAGGGGGTAGTTTTCTTACTTTGGGGAAATTACGCAAGATCCAAAAGGGATCTTATTGACCACCAAAGGCACTATGTACTGGAAGCGGCACACCCGTCACCATTGGCCAGAGGTGCATTCTTCGGCTGCAAACACTTCTCCAAGACAAATAATATTCTCCTGGGCAGAGGTGAAAACCCTATAAATTGGTAACTGCAAATCCCTAAATATTCGCAAAGTTAATCCCCCATCTTCGAGGTCTCACCATCTTGTCACCCGACACCATTCGGGGATCTCTCCTACAAGAATGGGCACGAAAACCATCAAATCCGTGCCCATTTTCCATTTTTACACCACATTGGTCACCAAAACTGCCCATTCCGTGCCCAAAATCTGCCACCCTACCTGTTCGGCACCTTTGCTGCTCTGGGTGTGTAAGAGGAAACAATCTCTTCTACCCTTCGGTGTGGGGTGCGACTATGGGAGTGAGGAGAGAATTTGGACAGACCTCTGTTTTAATCCACGCACCCATGTGGGGTGCGACTGAGCTTAACGCCTTCCGTGAGAAAGATGTGAACGAGTTTCAATCCACGCACCCACGTGGGGTGCGACTTAAGTTGTGTCGTGCTTACTAAAAAATTAGGGTGTTTCAATCCACGCACCCACGTGGGGTGCGACTTTTTCTCCTCATAATCTTTGCCGACTTCATACTGTTTCAATCCACGCACCCACGTGGGGTGCGACTTCAGCGCACAGAAAATGATTTCATTCGAAATATGTTTCAATCCACGCACCCACGTGGGGTGCGACGTCATATACCTATTATCGTCATGTGGGGCTTATAAGTTTCAATCCACGCACC
>JAFYXO010000036.1 GCA_017546125.1 Bacteroidales bacterium | reverse complement strand
TTATGCCTGCCGCATTTACTCACATGCATTCCGAATGACTATCGAGCTTTGACTCCTTTAGCAGTCTCACTCTACATGTAAGCCTTGTATGCGGTTTCTGTCCGTCAGGCCAGACTTTTGCCGTCGGCTTCCTTCAGATTCTATCTCACGATGGACACCCTTGCCATTGGCTATATGCTTCCCGCCATTAGGGCGCATTAGGGACTTTCACCCATTAGAACATGCCCATGCTGGGCGTACTAAAAATAAAAAAGGTTGCTAAACTAATTAGCAACCTTTTGTTAACATTATAATGTACTACTTATTTATTTGCAGAATAAATAACATTAGATTCATCATTCTCCAACCATTGTACAACATCATAATCAAATTTGCCACCTTTTATCTCTATAGAAGGAGCATCACCTTTATAACCCGCACCTATTGACACTGTACCTTTAAGGAAATTTCCACCATTAATGACAAGCTTAGTGTTAGCATGACTGTTTCCGTAAGAATAAGTATATAATACATCATTATCTTCAGAAGATGTATCTTTTGTTGACTCAAAAGTTCCACCATTAATTGTTACAGATATTTTTGGTGCAACATTAGAATCACTACCTGGCAATTGTACCCAAGCTGGGGTTTTAGCCTTAACCTCACCACTATTCATAACAAACACCACTTCAGGATTGTTATACTTGGCAATGCGTAGTGCACATCTATTACCTAGAAGAACACCTCCATTAAGAGTGAAGTTATTATGATTATCCACAGCATAGCTTGCCCCGCCTTCACTCTCATTCTTAACTACAACATTTTCACCGATAACCAATGTTCCATTATTGGTAATGGTGTTTGTAGCATAAGATGGAATTGCTTGCAAATCAGGATTCTTTGCCACATATGAAATAACAGCTTCACTTTCACTAACAAGATTCAATGTACCAAACACAGCAAAAATTGCCGATGCATTATTACCTTCAACTTGGTAGCTGATATCATGACCATTTAGATCAAGTTTTACAGTTTTGCCAACAGGAATTGCCAATGAATTCTCAATAGTGATATCATTATTTAGCAATACATTCTTACCATTTTGAAGTGCCCAAACCAATGCTGATTGTGTTCCTGCCACAACCTCAGTCATATTCAAATCGCTATAATAAATAGCATCTGTGAAGCCAAATCGCACACATGATTTAGAATCATTTACACGTTCAACTGTTGTGTTTGAAAATGAGAAATTTAGACGTGCTGATGCTGCTGCAACCTTAGATTCATCATTACCAAAATCTGCTGATGTGTAATTATGAATCCAGAAACAAGGGCTACCTGATAAGATGCTACAATTATTAAGGGTAACATTATTCATATCATAACCACTGTTAAAGACACGGATACCTACATAGTTTGATTCAAATTCAACGTTCTGAGCATTTAGGGTAACCTCTCCCCAGTTATTCAAATGAACACAGAATCCCATATCTGAGCCACCCAAATTTTTCACTGCCGCATCATTGATATTCAAAACACCACCAGCGGTAACATTAAAGACATTGGTAGAACTGTTCCACCCCATATTCTCACCTTGATGTTTATAAGTCACAGTACCATTTTTGATTGTCAAAGAGCCCCTGACATCAAACATATTTCTATTTGAACCAGTTTGGTCACTAACACCAGCCACTGTGTTTCCATTTAAATCTATTACAAGAGTCTTACCACTAGGAATAACTATTGTGTTGTCTGCATCTATATCCAAAATATCTTTAACAACTCTAACACTTGCTCCATCTTCTAATGCTTTTGCTATAGCATCCACCAAAGTAAGACAACCATATGTTTGGCTTTGATCTTCATACACCACTTCTGCAACAGCACTATACACAACATTGTATACGCCATTCTCTTCTACAAACATATAACCTTGTTTAAGAAGAGCTGCATTGGTATTAAGTTTTGCTGACTCAGTAAAAGTACCACCTGAGATAGAACCTTTAACACCTTCTTTATTGGCATCCACACAACCAATCTTAGTATTGAATGTTCCACCTGTAATCTCAACATTAACGACATTGGATCCATTTGATACGTAAACAGATGATCCATCATAACCGTAACAAGGTGAGAACTCTCCACCTTTAATGGTTAGAATAGATGATCCGGAACCTAATCCCTGCATCCAAACTTGACCATTGAATACACCTCCATTAATTTCAATTTTACCGCCAGCGGTAAAATCTCTTAATGACCTGAATTCAGGAGAACTGATTGTTCCACCGTTAATTACGACCGTTCCTTGATAATTTTGAATAGGAATAGATGTATCATGATCATCATCCAGAGTTCCTAGATGCTCAATAACACCATTGTTTACAACCAATGTTCCATTATTAGAGATAGTATACGATCCCCATACAGAACCGCCTCCATTACTCAAATCCTCGAGACTCAATTTACCTTCTCCCTGAATGGTCAATGAACCATAATTTGTAATCATACTATAACTCTCAGTACATTCCATTTTCTGACTGATAGTATAACCATTAAGATTCAAGGTCAAAGATTTGCCTTCTGGAAGTGTCAGTGGACTGGTTAAGAATACATCTGCAGTAAGAGTATATTCTCCACCATTTGCAAATGCTTCCCTAATAGAAGCGAGAATATTTTGATCGGCTTTGTATGATGAAATAGTGAATTCAATTTGTCCATTTCTCGCATACTTTCTTGATGACACATTATATATTTTATATCCACCATTTTCATCAATTACTGTAATTTTCAAGGCTCCTGTACCTGGAGCAATTGCAATTGAGAAAGGTGTTGCTTCATCCTCTTTAAGCTGAACAGGCTCTTCGCATACAAGTCTCACCATATTAGAAGCTGTTTCTTTTACTATAGTAGCAACAGGATCAGATTCATAAGAAGCAACAACTTTAGCGGGACCGGCTAGAGAGAATTCATCAGATGAAACAATGATTCTACTGATAGCATCAGTTCCTTTCATGTTCAAACGTACGATGGACGCTACATTCTTTGTCTTAATGAATACTTCTCTGACATTCTCGGTTACACCTACCATAGGGTAAGCGCCATTTGCAAAGCTGTATCCACTATATTCTTGAACAGAAGGTATAGTAAGTCCTATTGTATACTCATTTTTATCCTCATTTGCCACACATGTAGTATTTTCATCATAAGGATAAACTATAACAGTCTGATGAAGATCACCACTAATATCTGATGATGCGATGTATGGACCGTAAAAAGAACCAGAAATCGTACCAGCACCCTCCATTAGGACAAGTTTATCTTTTTTATCATTATTGGCACCGAAGAATATATTCATCATATCCCCTTCAGACCAAAGAATCTCTTTACCAGATAGTGATGTTTTAGTATCAGCATCAACATCCATTCCAACATAATATATAGAGGAACCCACCTCATCGACAGTATTCTCGAACGATGGGGTAACCTCCACCACCTGACAACCAATCATGGCTATCAGTGCAAAAAGTAATACTAAAATTTTTCTCATATATATATTAAAATTTGTATTCTACCATCCAGTTAGTTCACCACCATCAATTGGATCGTCCACATTTTCATTATCACCATTACTTTGGCAAAAACCACTCTCCAACTTAAGATAGATAACCTCCATCTCTGGAGCATTGTAATCAGAAAATTTGTTTTTCATAACACACTTTTTTTTAATATTTCGGTTAAATTTACTCAATATACGACAAAAGAACCGCTGGATTACCCCAGCATCAAATAAAATGCCACATGCTCTCTTGAAAAATATATAGCAAATATAATCAAATTCGAATCATTTTCAAAATTATTTCCATATTTACATACCCCCCCCCGAACAATTTTCTTATAGAAAATTTATCACCTTATGCCTAATCTGAAATTGACAATCTTTTTTTAAATTTGTACACAAAATACCACCATATGAAACAGTACACCCTTATCACAATCATTCTTGCAACCATCTTATCTTCATGCAGCGATAAGAAATTACCCAGGATCGCCATTGCCGGCATTAAAATAGAATCGAGCACCTTCTCCCCTGCCCGTAGCACAGAAGAGTCCTTCAATGTCGCTATCGGCGACGAGATTTACGATATGATCCCATACCTTAACGAGGGGCAGCCTCTGAGGGATCGTGCCGAATGGGTACCAACTTTAGTTGCAAGGGCTACTCCTGGAGGGGCAGTCACACGCGAGACATACGAGAAATTTGTAAATATCATATTGGATTCACTCCGTGCAAACCTCCCTCTCGACGGGCTTGTATACGACATCCACGGAGCAATGAGCGTCGTGGGCATCGATGACCCCGAGGGTGATATGATCAAAAGGATCCGCGAGGTAATAGGCAACGATGTGGTGGTAACCACACCTATGGACCTGCACGGCAATGTATCATGGACTCTTGCCGAGAATTCAGATATGATCTCCTGCTACAGGATGGCACCTCATGAGGATGCCTGGGAGTGCCGCGAAAGGGCAGCTAGAACCTTGATTGAAAGGCTGGAAAGCGGAAAAGGGAAACCTGAACACAAAGTATGGATCCATATTCCAATCCTTCTTCCGGGGGAACAGACCTCCACCAGAGTGGAGCCTGCCAAATCGCTTTACGCAATGACATACCCCGCCTCAGAGCGTCCAGGAGTAATTGATGCCTCTATCTGGATCGGATACGCATGGGCCGATGAACCCAGAAATCACGCAGTGGTAATGGCTACCGGAGACGATAAAAAAGAGGTGGTAAAAGCGGCAGAGGAGATAGCACAATATTTCTGGAGCGTACGCCACCAGTTTGACTTCGTTGCCCCCACATCCACACTGGAGGATTGCCTTGCCAATGCATTGAAAAGCGACAAGAAACCCTACTACATAAGTGACACAGGAGACAATCCTACCGCAGGTGGAGCAGGAGACGTCACCTGGACCCTTACACAGCTCCTAAAGAGACCGGAATTCAAAGGTCCCAAAGGGAAACACCTCATCTACGCCTCAATCCCCGATGCTGACTTCGTAGCCAAAGCCAAAGAAGTGGGAGTCGGAGGAAAAATCGACATGGTGGCAGGTGCTGAAGTGGATGACAGATACGCACCACCGGTAAGGCTAAAAGGGACTGTAACAGCTATCTACGACCACCCGACCAATTCCGAAGTGGCAGTGAAAGTTGGCAGCATAGACGTCATTGTCACTGAAATAAGAAAAGGATTCCATAAAGAGCACGAGTTCACCAAACTTAACCTGAATCCACGCACAGCAGATATCGTAATGGTAAAAATCGGATACCTGGAACCGGAACTTTACAATATGCAGGCCGACTGGATGATGGCACTCACCCTTGGTGGTGTAAACCAGGATCTTGCCAACCTCCCATACCAGAGGATCAACCGCCCTATGTACCCCATAGATAAAGACATGGCTGATCCGGACCTCTCTGCCAGATTTGTCCCATTTGTCAAATAAAAGAAAAGGCAATGGAAAGTCAAGTCAAATTTGAGATTTGCTGCGGCTCTCTGCAGAGCGCACTCAACGCACAGGAAGCCGGGGCCAACAGAGTCGAATTGTGCTCAGCACTCAATCTCGGTGGGATAACCCCATCTTACGGCACCATCGAAATGGCCCGCAAGATGCTGGATATTGACATCAACGTCCTGATTCGCACCCGAGGGGGAGATTTTCTCTATGACTCGGATGAGGTAGCGGTAATGATCAGGGACATACGTGCCTGCGCTTCCATCGGAGTACAAGGAGTCGTTATAGGAGCTCTTGACCCAATGGGCAATGTGGACATGGACTGCTGCCGTGCACTCGTGGCTACTGCCAAAAACTTTGGCCTATCGGTCACATTCCATAGGGCAATAGACAGGGCGTACGATATATTCACAGCCCTCGAAGATGTCATAGCACTCGATGTGGACAGGATTCTTACCTCAGGAGGCAAGCCATCAGCACACGAAGGGATGGAGACAATCTCCAAGATGAATCAGATAGCAGACGGCCGCGTCATCATCATGCCGGGGGCGGGCATCAATGCCGGCAACATAAAGGAGATTATCTCCACCACCGGCGTCTCAGAGGTACACTTCTCCGGTTCAGTCACATACGATTCCCCTATGCTCTACCGTGGAGGAGTCCAGGAAGATTACACCCGCACAGAAAGCTCCCTCACCAAAATCAGAGAGACCATCCTCGCCGCCCGATAGAAAGCCGGGCTGTGATGCCTAAGTACAGACATACAATATGGAGACTCTACCAATATTGTAAGAGCTGTAACAGAATTTTAGCCAAAAGCTACACAGTGGTATCCAAAATTCTTGAAATAACCTAAAAACCAGTATAACTGTTACAAATTTTAATAAAAATTTAGCACAGTCCTACTAAAAGAGTCCGCAGGACCGACACGTAGTGGCGCATGCCCCTGGGGGCTGTTGCAAAGCAACTGGGGGAAATGAAGGTGCCCCCCTTGGGCACAAAAAAAGGAGTTCGAAACGAACTCCTTTTTTGTGCCCAGAACAAGACTCGAACTTGCACACCGAAACCGGCACTACCCCCTCAAAGTAGCGTGTCTACCAATTTCACCATCTGGGCATCTCTACTTTGCGAGCGCAAATATATAAAGTAAAAATGAAAATGCACGATATTTTTCATTTTTTTCGTATTTTTACAATACTAAATTTTAATAGAATGAAAGAACTAAGAAATCATTTTGAGTCTAAGGGAGATACATTATATTTAGTATCAGACACTAACGCCATTGAATTTCTGAATGGTAGCATAGAGAATGATTTTATATCTTGCCTGCGTCAGATCTCCAGCAACGGCATTTTCAATACACTTGTAGAGTGCTGCAAGCCAAACAAACTTGGATTTGACATCACAACTGACTCTGAATACGAAGAGGAGGATTTCCTCTATGATGAGACTAAATACAAAGCTATAGTGGCTGTAAAAGAGGATCAGGAAGAGGATTTTGCCAACTACATGTTCAATCAGGGGATTGACATCATCCTGTTGGGCCATGTTACCAAAGGTGAATTGAGGGTAGATGACGAATCATACGGCTTCATTTCAAAATATTAACAGAAGTGATATTTTTTTGAATTTGTGAAAGTATAGCACGAAATTTGCCGTCTCTTTTGTAAAAAGAAAAAAATGAAAAGGTTACTGGACATATTATTCGTTTTGGCAGCTATGCTCACCATCCAGATTATAGTATCTGATACCGGTGAGCACATACAGCAGGATAATATGGACACCATTATAAATGGCACCCCCTCTACCCTAGACATACCTTTTAACAATCAGGCCCACAGATTCTCCTCACGAGAATTTACAGCTCCCTCTTCCACCAGAACAATCAATCATACCGAAGCAGGGACAATATCCGTTGCGGCCACTTACACCCTCCAAAAAAGGGTTAACAACATATCATCACATTTTACTCAACGCGCCACTAATACCGGATCCCATAAATATATCTCTTATGGGATACTGAGGGTATAATAGATTAGATTAATTATACTATTAGTTTTTTAAGCATGGCTTGACTGTCATGCTTAGTCTGTTTTGGGGATATTGATAATTAATAAAAATAATCTATTAAAATTTACTGTAAATGAAAACACAAATAGTGAAGAAAAACGACTTCACATCCATACTTATAGCACTATCCATCGTATTTGCCGGTATTGTCATCACATTCCTTAGCTTCCCATACGCTAAAGGATTTGGTTCCATTTTGATACTTGGTGGCATCATTGCTCTTTCAATGTCAAAAAAAACATTGGTTCACAGCCCATCAGGGAATAAAATAATGTCCTATACATATTTCTTCCCCCCTGTAGAAAAAGAGAAAATCAAACAAATCTGTGCCTCATCACAATTCCACCAACTCAAAAGCATATCAAACTCTGAGAACGGATTGCAAATGGATATATATTTGTCGAAAAACGGAAGTTATGGGGCTATCCAACTTTACGAATACATTCCATATAAATATGAGATCTGCTCTCCACTATATGAATATGAAGGTAATGATGCCGCCGCATTGGCAGAATTCATCAAAACTCTATCTGCATAGAATGTCAGAAACCCCGGAAGTTTTAGTCTAACTTTCGGGGTTTTTCTCATTAATCATTTCCTCTTCCTCATTCATATTACATAAGAACACGATCGGTATAGATAATACCCTCGAGATGGTCGATCTCATGCTGGAATATGACGGCAGTGAAACCCTCTATAGTCTCAGTCACCATCTCTCCCTTCTCCACATCAAAGTAAGAGATCACCACCGATGTGAACCTGTTTACATCATGTTTTTCATCAGGGACAGAGAGACAACCTTCAGGTCCCTTCTGTTTTTCTTCCGAACACTCGACAATATAAATGTTGGGGTAAGCCTCGAATGGCTCTCCCGGCTTATCAAATCTCTGCACTACCACTACCCTCTTGTTTATGCCGATTTGCGGAGCTGCTATTCCCACACCACCAACAGTAGTATCCGCGACAGTCTTTTTCATCCTCTCCACCAAAAGTGCATAATCATCCCCTTCAAGAGCTCTAAGTGATAAATCCTCAGAAATGTTTCTCAATATTACAAGATCCTCTTCTGACTCTACGGTATATATTTTAAGAAGTTCGCCCGGAGTACCATGAATAATACTCAGATCATTACTGGAAAAATCTCCCCTTTTAGAGCATGATACCGCCATCACCATGGCAGCCATCAAAAACAACACTGACTTTTTCATGGTACAAAATTAAAAAAAAGGGGCCGAAGAATCAGCCCCTTTATACCAAGAACTGGTATATATTATTTACCGAAATATCTTTTATAAAGTCCTTCGAAACCTGCACCGTGGCGAGCCTCATCTTTAGCCATCTCATGAACAGTGTCGTGAACTGCGTCAAGATTTTGCTCTTTAGCCATCTTGGCAAGACGGAACTTATCTTCGCAAGCACCGCTCTCAGCGTTCATTCTCTTGTAAAGGTTAGTTTTGGTATCCCAAACAACCTCACCGATAAGCTCTGCAAATTTAGAAGCGTGCTCAGCCTCTTCCCATGCATAACGTTTGAAAGCCTCAGCGATCTCTGGATATCCTTCACGGTCAGCCTGACGGCTCATAGCCAAGTACATACCAACCTCTGTACACTCGCCCATAAAGTGATCTTGAAGACCTTTCCATAGCTCTTCGCTAGAACCTTTACCATCACCTAGCTGATGAACTGTAGCGAATGAAAGGTTACCTTCTTGCTCTACGATCTCTACAAATTTGTCAGCACCAACTTTACATAGAGGGCATTTCTCAGGAGCTGCATCACCTTCGTGGATGTAGCCACATACTGTACAACGGAATTTCTTAGTCATAATTATATCTATTAATTTATTGTTTTAATTGTTTATCTATGACAAAGATAATAAAAAGATTTAATTCGGCAAATATTTTTTACACAAATATTAAATATTTTTAATATTAACAAGTAGCGATTATGGAGGGAGGGGAGAGAGAAGCGGGATTGGGCCTGCGGGAGTAGTATTACGGCGGGATTGGGCCTGCGGCATTCCCGCACTGAGGCAGATAGCCCAAGCATGAAAAAGGGTATGGATAGCTTGGTGAGGCGGGATTGGGCCTGTGGCATTCCCGCACGGAGGCAGATAGCCCAAGCATGAAAAAGGATTGGGCAGAGCAAAACTCTGCCCAATCTCTTTTCGTATATACATATCGGTTTGAGAGCGAGCTCTCACCGATATGTATATACGAAAAGGAGCCGCTTCGCGACTCCTTTTTCTTTTGTAACCGTGACCTCGGCGGGATTCAAACCCACAACCTTTTGATCCGTAGTCAAATGCTCTATTCAGTTGAGCTACGAGGCCGAATTTGTAGCTGCTTATTCAGCTTTAGCTACATATTTTTTCTCTTTAATACGAGCTTTCTTACCAGTTAGGTCTCTTAGGTAGAAGATTCTTGCTCTACGTACTTTACCGAACTTGTTAACTTCAATTGAGTCGATGAAAGGTGAGTTAAGAGGGAAAATTCTTTCAACACCTACGCCGTTAGACATTTTACGAACGGTGAAAGTCTGAGTAGAACCAGCACCACGTCTCTGGATAACAACGCCACGGAATTTTTGAAGTCTTTCTTTATTCTCTTCTTTAATTTTATAGGTAACTGTGATAGTATCACCAGCGCCAAATTTAGGAAACTGTTTTACCTCTTGAGCACACGCTTGCTCTGCAATTTTAATCAAATCCATTTCTTTAAGCATTTTAAGCGCAACATTGCTACATCATTTTCTCTCCGCAAGAGGTTGCTTCGTTTTTTCGGACTGCAAAAGTACAACTTTTTTTTATCTATCCAAAAATATCTCGAAAAATATTATCTTTTTCTTCCTTTATATAGCGCACCACCCACACAATTGAACTTAGCACCGGTCACAGAAGCGAGACAGTTGGGGACATCACACATATACAACATACCCAAAAAGGCAAAAATCAAAGCCTCCTTGAAGTTGATGGTCATCTTGTCAGGAACGACATACTCACATTGGGGAGCCCTCTCCGACATCCTCTCCACAAGATATTTGTTGAGTGCGCCACCGCCGGTAAGCAACACTTTACCACCTTTTATATGACTGCCTATCTGGATAGCCACATGCTCACAGAATGTGCACAACTTGTCCTCTATAGTAAGATCATAAGAATCTATCAATGGAATAACCTCATTCTCCACCCATTCACGTCCGAGAGATTTGGGACCTTTCATAGAGTAGAACTCCAGACCATTCAGTGCAGACAACAGCTCCTCACACACTTTTCCACTCCTGGCCATCTCTCCATCCTTATCGTAGTCAAGACCGATAGTGCGAGTATAGTGGTTCATCACATAGTTCACAGGGCTGATATCGTATGCCGATCTGTATTCACCACTGTCAAATGAAATATTTGAGAATCCACCCATATTCAAGCAATAGTCATATTTAGCAAACAGTGCCCTATCCCCAATCGGAACCAATGGTGCCCCCTGTCCATGAAGGGCCACATCTGTGGTTCTGAAGTCACAAACGCAGTCCACCTCAGTCTCTGCAGCAATACCTGCACCGGAACCTATCTACGCGGTAAATCTTATACCTGGCTGATGGAAGATGGTATGGCCGTGAGATGCGATCAAGTCTGGCTTGAGACCATTTCTGTCAATAAAGGCTTTAACCCTCTGCCCCAAATAGATACCATAATCGGAGTTGAACAAGGCATATTCAAGCGCACTCATATTTTGGGCATTGGCCAATTTCTGCTTGATCTCATCAGGATACGATTCATCCTCAGCTTTAATGATATCATACTCCCAATTACCTTTATCGTATCTGAAAGTTACACAACATAGGTCAAGTCCATCAAGGGATGTTCCGGACATCAATCCGATTACAGTTTTTTCTACCATTTGAATTTATATTTAAAGGTGGATATATTATTTCTATTGTCTTCTACTTTCAAAACCAGTTCGTGCTTGCAACCTCTGGATACCCTCTCCGGATCAAGCACTATCCATAACTTATTGTACTTTCTGTCATATTGCGCCAGCACCCATTCGCCGTCTATCTCTGCCCTGAAACTACCAATCCCCGAAATATCGTCGTGGATCGTGAAGGAGAGCTGTCCGCTCCGTTGGACCTGACGTTCGGATGAGAACCTCGCCTTTATTTGCGGAGCAATGGTATCCACGCTAACGCAATAATCTCCAAACGAGGAGAATCGCCCTTTCATCACCCCTTCGGAATATTGCCCTCCGCAGTATGAAACCCTACCACTTGGAAGCAAATAGCCCAGAAACGCCTTCTCCACAAGGGAATCTGGCAAATTTCTCACCGCCAACTCAATCCTTCCCACATTTTTCAAAGGGACCTCCGGTGTATGGACGCGCCACACCTTTGAATAGAAGTCTCCCTCAACATCAAGAGTGTCGATATTTATCGACTCGCTCCTGAAAAGAGACATCACCGGCAGCGACAATCTCATACCATCCCCTGCGTATGCATACGGAGCAAACCAAGGGTGCCCCTTATCATATTTCAAGGTATCTCCCGCCTGAAGTCCTCCCCTTCTGACCTTAAAGTTAGCAACTTTCTTATTACCAGCCAAATCTTCCACCACGACCTTCACTTTATGCTCATCATTATCCTCCAGAACCACCACTCCGTTGTTGTGTGATGTTATTTTTCCTTTGAAGCCATTACCGGGATCCACCAGACTCTTCACCAGTATATTTCCCGATCTCACCCTCTCCCTATAATCGATAAGGCTGTTGAAAGTCTCCTGCTCCTTATAAGTATACTCCCCCAATTCAAACCTGTAGAAGCTCTCCCCATCCAGAAAGAACTCAAACGCCTCAATTCCCAGCTTACCCGGTGTACCGTATTGTCGGTCATGAGCTTCCACCGCCACATAGAACTTGTCTCCGACTGTAAGCACTTTGGAGGCACTCCCCTTGAAACTCCTGATCAGTTCACTCTGGACAAGCCCTGTCGAATCTTCATATGAGTAGAAATTCACCCTCTGGATCACAGGGGGAACCTCATCCTTGTGGTCAAAATACCCTGCACTGATCACATTGACCGGGGCTGAGCCATCGGGATTCCTCACCTCAAAGTGCAAATGGGGTGCAGCAGAGGAGCCGGAATTGCCCACTGTGCCCAGATATTGTCCCCTCTCCACAGGGAGATCCTCGGGACTAAGGGCAATGTTTACAGAGAAACTTTTATTGGCATACTGCCTCTCTTCCACCCTTTTTGCTATTTCGGGGGCAAACTCATGCATATGCCCATAGATGGATGTGGTCCCATCGGGGTGAGTGACATAAAGTCCATTGCCATACCCGGTAGATGAGACGGTAATTCTTGAGATATACCCCTCATCAATGGAGTATATCGGTTCACCGACCACTCCCCCTACCCTAAAATCTAGTCCTGCATGAAATCTGCCACTTCTGAGCTCGCCATAAGTACCGGCAAACGATGGAGCAATATTAAGCGGCATAGACTTTTCCCCGGAATCTTCCCCGCGAGAAAAGCCTATTGCTATAAATAATGAGAATACTAATAATTTGAGCATTCGCTAACTGAACATCTTTTTAAGTCTTTCGAAGAAATTTTTATCATCCTTAGTGGGTGCAGGTTTGAAGTTTTTGGACTCCTTAATCTTCTCAAGCATCTCTTTCTCCTCTTTATCCACCTTCTTAGGTATCCACACCTGGATATAAACCAAAAGGTCACCGGCACCATAACCGTTCACATCTGGAACACCTTTTCCTCTAAGTCTTAGAATCTTGCCCGACTGTGTTCCCGGCTCGATCTTGATTCTGAGTTTGCCATCCACTGAAGGGATCTCTGCAGTACAGCCCAAAATGGCATCAGTCACAGATATGAATAGAGAGTAGATCAAGTCGTTTCCATCTCTCTGCAGTTCAGGATGAGCCTCTTCACTGATGAGAACCAGCAAGTCACCGTTCACACCGTCACCTTTGGCCGCATTACCTTTACCTTGGACAGTAAGCTGCATACCTTCAGTCACACCTGCAGGTATCTTGAACGATATCTCCTCTGCCTTTTTCTCAAGACCGCTGCCATGACAGCAAGAACAAGGTTTCGAGATCACTTTACCCTCTCCACCACAAGTAGGACAAGGTGCCGAGGTCTGCATCTGACCCAAGAATGAATTCACCACCTTGGTCACCATACCTGTTCCGTGACAGGTCTCACAGGTCTTGATATCTGCCTCAGAAGCGGCGCCACGACCATTACACTCATGACATTTGACCTGCTTGTCGATTTTTATCTTCTTCTCTACTCCGTGAACGATCTCTTCAAGGGTAAGTTTTATTTTGATTCTGATATTTGAACCTTTGGCTACGCGACGACCTCTGGAACCGCTGTCACCAAAACCGCCAAAGCCACCGAATCCACCACCAAAACGACCTCCGAAGATATCTCCGAACTGGCTGAAAATATCATCCATAGAGAATCCTCCGAATCCGCCACCGAATCCACCTCCGGCAGCACCACCCATACCGGCATGGCCGAACTGGTCGTACCTCTGCTTCTTCTCAGGATTGCTCAAAACATCGTATGCCTCAGCAGCCTCTTTGAATTTCTCTTCAGCTTCAGCATCTCCGGGATTTCTGTCCGGGTGATATTTCAAGGCCAATTTCCTGTAAGCCTTTTTTATCTCATCGACCGAGGAGCTTTTACTCACCCCAAGAACCTCATAATAATCTCTTTTCTCTGCCATATACTAAATGCCCACTACCACTTTTGCGTAGCGTATAACTTTTTCATGCAACAAATAACCTTGCTGCACAACATCTATAATTTTATTCTTCTTTTCAGGATCCTCGACAGGGAATTGGGCTACAGCCTCATGAAAATCTGTATCCAGTTCCTTTCCTACAGCCTCAATCTTCTCAACACCTTTGGTTTTCAGATAACCAAACAATTTATTCAGAATCAACTCTGTACCCTCGATAGCAGAATCATCAGCTTTAGACTCCTTAAGCATCATAAGGGCTCTTTCACAATCATCCAAAATAGGGAGCAACCCTTTGATTACATCTTCGCCTGCAGTATTGACAAGTTCAAGCTTCTCTTTTGCAGTTCTTCTACGATAGTTGTCAAACTCTGCTGCCATGCGGATATACTTGTCATTAGCCTCTGAAGCTTTTGCCTCAAATTCCTCACATTTGGCCTCAAGTTCGCCTACTTTTATCTCGAGCTCTTTAGATTTGTCAACTTTTTCAGACTTTTTGGCACTCTCTTTCTTTTCTGTTTTCTCTTTCATCATTTTTTTCTTAAAAAATAGCGTGCAAAGATAAAAACAAAATGTTTGCCAAAAAGAGTATGCGACAATTTGTCACTATTTAAGACTCACGATGGAAGGATTGGTATTTTTATACCTTGGCATAGTGGCTCCGATCGGAGCGTTTATGAAAGTGGGGTCGCAAACAGTATAGTTGACACCCTCAAACATGAAAGCATCACCCTCTACTGGCTTATCGAACGCTACACCACATGCGACATGATTTGGATAACCCAAAAGAATGGTATTGAGACCCACGGCCTTCTTCACCATCCATGAAAAAATAAGAACCCTATCCTTACAGTTGTTAGCACCATAATATAGAGATTCTTCAATAAATAGAGGCTTCGCTCTTCCAAACATCTCATAGTCGGTCTTGTACTCAAAACCATTCTGAACCAGATT
This sequence comes from Bacteroidales bacterium, assembly GCA_017546125.1. Classification (GTDB taxonomy): domain Bacteria; phylum Bacteroidota; class Bacteroidia; order Bacteroidales; family UBA932; genus CAAGNP01. The sequence goes on along the minus strand of JAFYXO010000036.1, from coordinate 2,302 downwards.
CAGGATATATGAGACAGCCTCAACATCTGACATACCCTCTCTGATAATTTTGTATCTGATCCCCTTTATAACTGCCTGTGATGTTTTGGTATCCACCACAGATCTGTGATAGGTAATGAGATCTGACTGGGGATAATCGTATGTAAAATTAACATAGGTCTGATTTACAGGAACCTTAAACTCCTCACCCAATATCTCTGACCACATAGGGAGTGTCAAAACCTTGTAATACTCGTCTCCACCCAAATGCATCTCCTTGGGAAAAGTCAGGCTTATAATATTTTTAGCCATAGAAAAGTCCTTGGTAAATGTATAAAGGGGGGTACTGGCAGACAATGTGTTATTGCTGAAGATAAAAAAATCGACACCGTTGTCTGATACATAGGGGATCTGATACACTTGTTCTTTAAAAGGGATCAATAGGACCAACTCATCCCCTACTGATCCACTTCTAACTTTGTACTCCAACTGGGACATAAGGAACATCTGTGTCACCACTTGTTGGTTTACACCATATTCTCCATAGACAGCTTTAGAGATCTCCTTCACGAGAGAGTATACAGCCCAGTCATTGAGACCATAACGCTCCTTCATGTTTTTGATAGCCTCTACTGTGGGAAGGTATTCTGAGTTGCTAAGCATCTCCCACGCCTGGGCTACAGATTTCTCTTTTGCTATCACATCATCTATTTTCATAGATGCGCTGAACGGAACTTTCTCAGGAAATCCGAAGAAATCTATATTAATCTGTTCAGCGGAAGCTGCCATCGAGGCGTGGATAGGCATATCCTTCATTGCCTCTGGAAAACCCAATTCTGCATCAGATGGGATCCCATGAGACCTTTCGCCACTTTGAGATGGTTTAACTCCATAATACTCGGGATTTTGAGGAACTTCACCGACAGGATCTTTCCTCCCTGTCTGAACCATAAACTCCTCCCAAGCTTTCTCCAAATACGATGTAAACTCTGCATTGGCCTTATCTCTCCAATCTTCAAATTCGGCATTCCTCTGTTTGATAAAATCTTCGTATGCCTTCCTTCTATCGTCCTGAGCTGACAAAGTCACAGACAGCACCAACAACGAAAGGATGAAAATAAGTTTGACCGATTTACACATATTTTGCAGATTTTAAAAAGAGCCCCCTTTTTTAGGAAGGGAGCTCGAATTATTTCAAAGATTATTGATTTTCAAATTTTGCCATTTCAGCATCAAAGGTCTTCTGGAACTGGAATTTATCAAATTCTAGAGCCAATTTCTCATCTTTAGAGATAGCGTCAACTGCATTTTTAACTACAGGTTCTTTAGGCATTTGAACGTTGATATAGTATTGGTATTTACCATCTTTACCTTGGAAGATTTTCTCCTCGTTTACAACTACACCCTCAAGTACTTGGTTAACAACTTGACGTGAAGTCTCTTCGAATTTAGAAGCATACTCTTGTTTGTTACCAACTGTTACTTGGTTAAGATATTGCTCAGATACTGCTTTCATAGTAGCTTGGATAGAAGCAGCGATCTCAGTACGAGCATTCAAAGTAGCGATTTTCTTAGCTGTTACTAGATCTGGGCTCTCACCAATACCTGTAGCACGGAAATAAGTAGCATCTGAACGGTACTCTTTAGATGATAGAGGAACTGAAACCTCTTTAAGTTCACTTGTTACAGCTTTAGGTGCACCACAAGAGAAGAACATAGGCATTACAGCAATAGCAGCAACAACCTTGAAAAATTTGTTGAATTTCATGATTTTAAGATTTATTAAGTTATAGTTATTAGTTATTCGGATTATGTTAGGCAAATTTACAAAAAAAATAGAGTTATCACAAATTTGTGACAACTCTATCTCTATAAAATTTCAATATTTCTGTTATAGCTTGTCGTTGCTACCCAAAACATTGATGATTTTGTGCTTGTAAAGCTTCTCCATATTGTCTCTTGCAGGACCAAGATATTTACGAGGGTCAAACTCAGCTGGTTTCTCAGCAAAAGTTTTGCGGATAGCTGCAGTCATAGCAAGACGAGAGTCTGAGTCGATATTGATTTTGCAAACTGCAGATTTTGCAGACTCACGTAGCCACTCCTCAGGAATACCGATAGCAGCTTTAAGGGCACCACCAAATTTGTTGATAGTCTCTACCTCTTCCTCTGGAACAGAAGATGAACCGTGAAGTACGATAGGGAAACCAGGAAGTTTCTCTTCTACTGCTTTCAATACATCGAATGCTAGTGGAGGAGGAACCATTTTACCGGTTTGTGGATCAAGAGTACATTGCTCAGGTGTGAATTTGTAAGCACCGTG
>JAFYXO010000035.1 GCA_017546125.1 Bacteroidales bacterium | reverse complement strand
TATTCATGGATATAATTTATACTACATCCATTCTCAAGCATATGCATATACTTCAATCGTTCTGCATAGCCGTGTTTCTTGTACTTTTTAGACATAACAAAACCCCGAAAGTTTTTTGTCTAACTTTCGGGGTTCATGTCATATTTCAGCCCCTTTTTTTTGCGATAGCCTTACCGGTCAACTCAATACCGATAATAAGTGAAAAACCGATAATGGCTAATATGGCGGCTCCAGGATAATGCATGTCGATCTGATCCATATAACCTGGAAGGGTGTCTATCATCACCCCTTCTGGAAGATCCATAAGTTCAGGGAATTGGGATGCGGCGATAGTTTCCATATTTGCCCAAGGCCAAACCTTGACAAGTGATCCGGTGATGAATCCCACCATCACCAGAATAGTCTGGCGTTTATATTTGGCAAGAAGCCAGTGGAGGAATTTTGAGAATGAGAGTATACCTACTGCACATCCGATACCGAATACTGCGATAATGATGATGTTCTCAGTGACGTTGATACCAGATGTCAAATCAGAAATTACCCCCATTATATATTTGTATTTCCCTAAGATCAATAGGATAAAGCTTCCCGATATGCCCGGTAGTATCATGGCACAAATGGCTATGGCGCCGCTAATAAAGATAAACCATAGTGCATCAGGTGTTGTGGTAGGGGATAGTGTGCAAATCACTACTCCAAGTGCTATTCCGAAAAGATATAGCAGGTAGTCCTTTGCCCTCCATTTCTCCACCCCTTTTCCGATAAAAATTACTGAAGCTATTATGAGACCGAAGAAGAATGCCCAAGTCTCAATAGGGTGCCAGGTAAGAAGGTATTGCATAAGTTTGGCCAATGACACCACGCTTATCATAATGCCAGCAAACAGGCTTACAAGAAAAGTTCCGTTAATGTGGTTCCACAGCTCTTTGAATTTCCCCTTGAAAAGCATTTTGACTGCAGATGAGTCGATATTGTTAAGGGAGCCTACGAACTGGTCATATATCCCTGTAATGAATGCTATGGTACCACCAGATACACCCGGAATGACATCAGCAGCACCCATACAGGCCCCTTTGACAGTTATACCCAAATATTTAGCAAGATTGCTCATTTCTTATTTCGATTTTATTATAGTTAGATATTGGATTGCGTGTTTTACATATTCCACCACAGATGTGTTTGGATTTATCTCACCATCTTTGTCTGTAATGCAGATGTCGTAGAGATATTCTCTCTCAGGACAGAATCCTACCACCATATTGGAAGTACACCTTTTCAGTGAGTACTCTATAGCGAAAGAGTGGTCCAATGAGAGGTCAAACAGGATATCATATTCCCCTTTATAGAAATTTTCTGCCTGTTCGATTTGTGGTATGGAGAGCCAGTTGGTCTCTTTTTTTAGGATCTGGACTATGTATGGATCGTGGTCAAGCTTCGTATTGGTGCTCTCATCTTTGGTGAATGAGATACCAAAGCCACGATATGATATATTTGCCCCTTTGAGTCTCGCCTTGAGCAGTTCAATGGCCTCAGCAATGTCTTTTTCCTGAGAATTGAATACAAATGCAATATTTTTGGCATCCCCCAATGATGTGTATTTCCTCCTGTTCAGATTCGGGAGTTTTTTCAACGTCCGATAACGGAATGCTTTTACTATAAAATTTGCCATACCAATAGGGTTTTAAGGTTGGAGTACATGCGGCTCGTCGTGTTCCGGTGCAGATACCAGAAGAAGTTTGTCCCCCACAAGGATCTTAGCATCACCATTAGGGATGATATATTGGTCCTCACGTTTGATCATAATGACCAGAATACCTTTAGGGAGCTGCATATCCATCAGTCTGTGACCATTGACCAACATGTTCTCTGTAATCTCCACATCCCATAGTTTGGAGTCTATCTCTTCCGGGAATACGATGCCGAAATCATTGCCCACTTTCTCCATCTCCTGATCGAGGTCAAGCTTTTTGGCCATAAACGGGATTGTTGTCCCCTGCACTATAAGTGACACAATGGTGATGAAGAATACTATATTGAATATGACATGGGAGTTAGGTACATCGGATATTACAGGATATGTTGCAAACAGGATAGGGACAGCACCGCGCAAACCTACCCATGATATGAACATTTTGGATTTGAAATCAATATTCTTGAATGGGAGAAGAGCAAGCAATACGGTAAGTGGTCTTGAAAATACAATCATGAAGATAGCCACCAATATTGCAAAAGGTGCTATGGTGAAGAGTTCGTGAGGGTTGACCAACAGACCTAACACCAGGAACATTATGATCTGGAACAACCATGTAAGACCATCAAGGAAGGTGGTGGTCTCCATCTTCTTCACAAGAGGGTGGTTGCCCACTACCATACCTGCAATGTAAACAGCCAGATATCCGTTACCATTTAGGAAGTATGTGGCCGGATATGTGATGAAAATCAGACACAACATCAAAATGGGATACAGCGATGTGTTGTGAAGATTGATTTTGTTAATGATGAAAACACCCAGCTTTCCGAACAAATACCCGAAAAGTGCACCTACAAGGAGCTGGATAATGAAGTTTACCACCAAAGACCATGACAGACCGTCACCTGAAGTGACTGCTCCGATCATCGTGATGGTCATAATGTATGCTACCGGGTCATTACTACCACTTTCGAGCTCCAACATTGGTCTGAGGTTGTTTTTCAGACCTATATTTTGTCCCCTGAGGATGCTGAAAACGGATGCGGAGTCGGTAGATGCCGCTGTCGATGCGATCAGAATGGATATTGGTAGTGAAAATGTTATCGAGATAATTGCCGATTTGGAAAGGAGGAATATAAACAGACCGGTAATGACAGCTGTCAGGACTACACCCAAAGTGGAGAGGACCATACCGGGCAAAATTACAGGCTTAATGTCTGAAAATTTGGTATCCATACCTCCGGAGAAGAGGATAATGCTCATCGCCACGATACCGATTGCCTGTGCATATTTTACATTGCTGAATTCTATACCTACACCGTCAGATCCAAACACCATACCCACAATAAGGAAAAGAAGGAGGGTAGGGACACCAAATTTGAAACTGAGCTTACTTACAAATATACTGACTACCAACAGGATTGAACCTATCAATAAAAAACCTTCCGTCATAATCTCTATATTCTACTTTTACCTCTCAAAGGTAACATTATTTTTCCAATAAATTATTAAATTTGTACACTAACCGACATGCAAAATGTGTGCAAAATGGGAATAATAAATATAGGAATTTTCGGTAGAAGGAACGTGGGCAAATCCTCTCTGGTAAACCTCCTTACGGGGCAGAACTCATCTATTGTGTCTGATGTTCCGGGGACTACTACTGACCCGGTAAAAAAGAGGATGGAGCTCCCTCAAATAGGCAAATGCAATCTTATAGACACTGCGGGAATTGATGATACCGGGGAGCTTGGTCAGATGAGGGTGGCCAAGACTCACGATGTGATTAGACAAGTGGATGTGGCGCTTCTCCTTTTCAGCGGCAACATTTTCAGTTATGAGGAGATCTCGCTTCTCAAACTTCTAAAGGAGGAGGATGTCCCCACAGTAGTTCTTCATAATCAGTCAGATATTGTCCCATTGGACCCCGCTGTCGCAATGGATATCATGCAGCAATACGCTGTCGACGTAGTGGAGTTCTCCTGCGCACGGATTGAGGAACAGGTGCAGCATGAGGAGGTGGAGATGCTTCTCGCTTACCTTGAGAAAGCAATTGCGCAGACTGCCCCATACAGGGAGAGGGCAATGTTTGACGGGATTGTCCCTGAAAACTCTGACAATGGGGAGCAATATAGGGTGCTGCTCGTTTGCCCTATAGATAGCGAGGCTCCGGCAGGGAGACTTATCCTCCCTCAGGTGATGGCCATCAGAGACCTTTTGGACAGAGGTGCTGTCCCTACCATATTGCAGCCCGCTGCCCTTGGGCAATATCTTGCGGAGAATCCCAAGCCCCATCTTGTCGTGACCGACAGCCAGGCATTTGGCGAGGTCTCAGCGATTGTCCCTGAGAGTATCCCATTGACAAGCTTCAGTGTCCTATTGGCCCGAAGCAGAGGTTGCTACGCAGAATACCTTGCAGGTACCCCTCAAATTTCAAACTTGAAGGATGGGGACAGGGTACTTATCCTCGAATCTTGCACCCACCACTCTTCGTGCGAAGATATAGGGAGGGTAAAACTCCCTGCGCTCTTCCGTAAATTCACCGGCAAGAAGCTCGAATTTGATGTGGTGGCAGGGCTTGACAGGATAGAAAAACCTCTTGATTCCTATGCGCTGATAGCGCAATGCGGAGGGTGTATGATCACCTCCAAACAGCTCTATATGAGACTTAAGCCTGCCATTAAGATGGGTATCCCTGTGACAAACTATGGCATGGCAATAGCATATATGAAAGGTGTAAAACTATCGGCAGATGGGATTAGATAGAGGGGAAATAATAGGGTATCTTCAGGAGGAGAGTGCAGATGTGGTAAAGGGGCTCTTCGATTCCGCTTACCGTACCAAATTGGAGACGGTAGGGGAGAAGGTCTATCTGCGCGGACTTGTAGAGATATCAAATATTTGCAGGAAGAACTGCCTCTATTGTGGTATCCGCTCAGGTAACCCTGCTGTTTCCCGTTATGAACTCTCTGAGGATGAGGTGCTTGATGCTGCCAAATTTGCCCTTGAAGCGGGATATGGCTCTCTGGTTATCCAAGGTGGGGAGAGACACGATAAGGAGTTTGTAACGAAGATTTCAAGACTTGTATCCAAAATCAAATCGCTCTCAGAGCAATACCCACTCGGAATCACCCTCTCTTTGGGGGAGCAGCCCCGTGAGGTATACCGGGAATGGTTTGAAGCGGGGGCGCACAGATATCTCCTAAGGATAGAGAGTTCCAATAGGGAGTTGTACTCCAGGATTCACCCTTCTGACTCTAACCATACCTTTAAATCGAGAATGGATGCGCTGCACGACCTTAAGTCGGTGGGGTATCAGGTGGGTACCGGTGTGATGATCGGCCTCCCCTTCCAGACTTTGGATGATCTGGCCAATGATCTCCTTTTCTTTAGGGGTTTTGATATAGATATGTGTGGAATGGGACCATATATTGAACACTCCCAAACACCTCTTTGGGATTATAGGGACCAACTTCTACCCACAGAGAGGAGGCTTGATCTCTCCATTAGGATGGTGGCACTCCTCAGACTTCTTATGCCAGATATAAATATCGCAGCGACTACAGCCATGCAGACACTCCATCCGGAGGGTAGGGAGATGGCCATAATGGCTGGGGCCAATGTTATCATGCCCAATATGACTATTCAAAGTGTCCGCAGTGAGTATCGTATATATGAAAACAAGCCGGGGATCGAGGATGATGCAGCCATCTCCAAGTCCAAGCTCGAATCGTTTTTGGGAGAAAAAAATATCCCCATCGGCTGGAACCAATGGGGAGACTCTATTAGGTTTAGAAATCGATAGCGGTACTTGTTTTACCTTGATTTATTTCAAGTGCTATCTTTTTCATCTCCATCTCATTGAAGTAGTATAGGATATTGTAATTGTAGTAGTTCATCTTGCTTCTTTTGTCAAATCTGATCTCCCAATATGTGTCAAGTGAGGCAGATTCAGAGATATTCTTAACATAAGATGAGTTCTCTACAGATTTTCTGATGGCATCTTCATTTTTCTCACCTACAGTCATCTGGAGCATATATGCCACTGTAGTTTTGACAACATGGTCTTTCAACTGTGCAAATGCACCTGCTTCTGCATCTTGAAGTGATACAGTAGTCTCTTGTCTCACTTTGATGGCTTCATACTTGTTTACATCTTTCTTAAGCCATACAGGTGGTTTTGGATCACTGCTTTTAACTAATTTACCTTGTGCGAATGTGGTGCTTGCTATAAGCACTGTAAGAAGAATTACTACAATACGTTTCATGGTCAAAAATATTTTCTCCAAAGTTATAAAAAATAAGTGAACCAACAAGAAGTTGATTCACTTACTTATTAATGCTAGATCACAAAATTTGTGACAGACTATTTGTCATATTTGATAGCTGCTTGAGCTGCTGCCAATCTTGCGATAGGAACGCGGAATGGAGAGCAAGATACGTAGTTCATGCCGATTAGATGGCAGAATTCTACAGATGCAGGGTCACCACCGTGCTCACCGCAGATACCTACTTTAAGGTTAGGGTTGGTGCTGCGACCACCTTTAACACCGATCTCGATAAGATGACCAACTGAAGTCACATCCAAAGTTTGGAATGGATCGTTAGGGATAATCTTATTGTTTAGGTAATCAGGCATGAATGAACCGATATCGTCACGTGAGAAACCGTAAGTCATCTGAGTCAAGTCGTTAGTACCGAATGAGAAGAACTGAGCGGTTTCAGCCATCTTGTCAGCAAGGATAGCAGCGCGAGGGATCTCGATCATAGTACCATATAGGTAGTTGATCTTAACACCTTCAGCAGCCTCTACTTCAGCGTGAACTCTGTCAAGGATTTTCTTTTGGAAGTCAAGCTCGCTAACTGAGATAGTTACAGGGATCATGATCTCTGGACGTGGATCCAAACCTTCTTTGATAAGTTGTGCAGTAGCAGTGAAGATAGCTCTGAACTGCATTTCACTTACCTCAGGATAAGAGATACCAAGACGTACACCACGGTGACCCATCATAGGGTTAACCTCGTGTAGGCTCTCACCACGTTTCTGAACTGCATCTACAGTGATACCAAGTTCTTCAGCTAGCTCTTTTTGTTTCTCTTCACCTTGTGGAACGAACTCATGCAAAGGTGGGTCAAGAAGACGGAAAGTAACTGATTTGCCGTCCATAACCTTCATAGTGCCTTTGGTTACGTCGATTACGTAAGGCATAAGCTCATTAAGAGCCACTTTTCTCTCCTCAGTGTTCTTAGAAAGAATCATCTTGCGAAGTTTAGAAAGTGGAGCCTCTGAGTTAGCACCATAGAACATGTGCTCAATACGGAACAAACCGATACCTTCAGCACCGAAGTTGATAGCTTGTTGAGCGTCTTGAGGGTTCTCAGCGTTAGTTCTAACACCAAGTTTGCGATATTTGTCCACGATTTGCATGTACTCTACGAAACGAGGATTTTCAGATGCGTCCATAGTTTTTACAGCTACATCATAAACCCAACCTTTAGAACCGTTTAGTGAGAATACATCACCTTCGTTGTATGTTTTGCCATTGATAACAAGAACTCTCTTCTCGTCTATAGTTTTAAGCTGAACTGCGTCGCAACCTACGATACAGCATTTACCCCAGCCACGAGCCACAAGAGCAGCGTGAGAGGTCATGCCGCCACGTGCAGTCAAAAGACCGTCAGCAGCTCTCATACCCTCTACGTCCTCAGGGTTAGTCTCTTCACGAACAAGGATAACTTTTTCACCTTTAGCAGCAGCCTCTACAGCATCTTCTGCAGTGAAAACGATTTTACCTACTGCACCACCAGGACCAGCTGGAAGACCTTGTGCGATAACTTGTGCACCTTTCTCAGCTTTAGGGTCTAGGATAGGGTGAAGAAGCTCGTCAAGTTGGTTAGGAGCAACACGCATAACAGCTGTCTTCTCGTCGATAAGACCTTCGTGAAGCATATCCATAGCCATGTTCAAAGCTGCAAGACCTGTTCTCTTACCTACGCGGCATTGAAGCATCCAAAGTTTACCATCCTGGATAGTGAACTCGATATCTTGCATATCTTTGAAGTGTTTCTCAAGATTTTGTTGGATAGCGTCAAGCTCAGCATATACCTCAGGCATAGCTGTCTCAAGAGAAGCAAGATGTTTGTTGTGCTCGTTTTTGGTAGCCTCGTTAAGAGGGTTAGGAGTACGGATACCAGCTACAACGTCCTCACCTTGAGCGTTGATTAGCCACTCACCGTAGAATTTGTTCTCACCGGTAGCAGGGTTACGAGAGAAAGCCACACCTGTAGCTGAGTTGTTACCCATATTACCGAATACCATTGCTTGTACGTTTACAGCTGTACCCCAATCATCTGGAATGTTCTCGATACGGCGGTAAGCGATAGCTCTTCTACCGTTCCATGATTTGAATACTGCGCCGATACCACCCCAAAGCTGTGCTTTAGCGTCATCTGGGAACTCTTGACCAAGAACCTCTTTTACGCGAACTTTGAAAGCTTCGCAAAGCTGGATAAGATCCTCTTCAGTAAGATCTGTATCAGATTTGTAACCTTTAGCCTCTTTAACATCGTGAAGCATACGGTCCAACTGAACGCGGATACCTTGACCCTCTGCAGGCTCGATACCTTCAGATTTCTCCATAACCACGTCAGAGTACATCATGATAAGACGACGGTATGCATCGTATACGAAACGAGGGTTTTGAGTCTTGGCGATCATACCGGGGATGGTAGCTGAGCAAAGACCGATATTAAGAACGGTTTCCATCATACCAGGCATAGAAGCTCTGGCACCTGAACGGCAAGAAACCAATAGAGGATTATCTTTGTCACCATATTTCATGCCCATCATCTCCTCTGCGCGAGCAAGAGCGGCATTAACTTCTTGTTCCAATTCAGCTGGATACTGACATCCAAGATCATAATATTCAGTACAGCATTCAGTTGTGATGGTAAAACCTGCAGGAACAGGAATTCCTAGAGTACACATTTCAGCTAGGTTGGCACCTTTACCACCTAGTAGATTTCTCATGGAACCTTGGCCTTCAGCCTCTTTTCCACCAAAGAAATAAACTCTTTTAGTTGACATAAGTGTTTAGTGTTAAATTTTTATTTTAATGTAAAATGTTGTTTCTCTTTTAGTTTTCGGGCGACAAATATAATAAAAAATTTAAAGCAATTTGCAAGCGAGCTTAGAAAGTTCACTCCGCTCACCTTTAGCCATATTTATATGCTCGAAAACGGCTTGTCCGAAGAACTTTTCCCCGAGAAGGCTCAAGCCGTTGGAGTGGATATCAAGATATGGCTGGTCTATCTGGAAAATGTCTCCGCAGAAGATGATTTTTGTATTGTCTCCTGCCCTTGAGATGATGGTTTTCATCTCGTGTGGAGTGAGGTTCTGTGCCTCATCGATGATAAAGCAGACGTTGTTAAGACTCCTCCCTCTGGCATAAGCGAGTGGGGTGATAAGGAGCTTCTCCTCTTTAATCATCCTATCGATTTCAGCAAGAAGCTCGGGCCTTCCGCCCAATGAATTTTTGATCAAATTCAGGTTGTCATACAGCGGTAGGAGGAATGGAGCCACTTTATTTTCAATATTGTCCGGGATAAGTACAATGTTTTTCTCAAGGAGCGGGATTATCGGTTTGGACAGGATAATCTGCTGATATTGCCCCCTTTGTGACAATGCTCCGGCAAGGGCGAGTAAAGTTTTGCCGGAACCGGCGGCACCGGTGATCGATATAAGTTTGATATCGGGGTTGAGAATCGCCTCCATCGCAAATGCCTGCTCTTCGTTGCGGGGGGTGATATTGAGGGCAGTCTCCTTCGTGATCCTGATGATAGCTTTCTTCTCGATGTCAAATCTTCCAAGGTGGAGAGAGTTGTCCTCTGCATATATCCTGAAGAGCTGGTTGGGGAGGAGTTTGCGTTTGATGTTAAGGTCAACTGGGGCCAGTTGTCCCTCAGACTGGAACCTTTGGATAACTGCTCCCTTTACCTTGCGGATAGTGGTTACCTCTTTTTGGATCTTCTCTATTTTGGCCTCATCTATCCTGTCGGTCATATAATCCTGAACCACAAGACCCATTGCCCTAGCTTTGAGTCTCATGTTCATGTCTTTGGTGACGAGTGCCACTTTCCTTTCCGGGTATTTGTCCCTTAGCCACAGTGCTGTGGCGATGATTCTGTGGTCAGGAATATCCTCAGCCAGTGCATCGGCATACTCTTCAGAGAAAGGGTGACCCATCTCCACCTTTATCTTCCCTTTCCCCGGGCCTATGCTGACGCCCTGGTCGAAAAGAGAGTTGTTGGAGAGACGGTCTATCTCCCTGATGAAACTCCTTGCATTGAATGCAAGTGTGTCGTTCCCTTTTTTGAATTTGTCAAGCTCCTCGATTACAGTAATGGGAATATACAGGTCGTTCTCCTGAAAATTGTACATAGACCTGTAATCGTGGAGAATAATATTGGTGTCTAGAACGAAGATTTTTGGTTCTCTAACCATTTTTTACCATTGATAAATAGTTCTATCCAAGGAGTAACCTCCTCATTTCTCTTATCGTATGGGTAATGAGCCCAGTTCCATGGTCTCAAGCACCTTTCAGGGTGAGGCATCATAGCCAAATGGCGGCCGTCCTGAGAGCATACGCCTGCGATACCCTCTGGTGAACCGTTAGGGTTGGCAGGGTAGGAGTTATAGGTATATCTTAGAGCGACATTGTATTTGTCGACAGACTCAGGGAATGAGAATTTGCCCTCTCCGTGTGCAACCCAGATACCCAGTTTGCTACCGGTAAGGGTAGATAGAAGTACTGCTGGTGATTCTTCCACTTGTACACCCACAAATGCAGATTCGTATTTGTGTGAGTTGTTGTGCTGCATCTTAGGAGAGCGTGCGCGATCCTCCCATGTCAGAAGGCCAAGCTCTGCCATAAGCTGGCAACCGTTGCAGACACCCAGACTTAGGGTATCCTTGCGTGAGTAGAAGTTTTCAAGGGCTTTTTTGGCCTTTTCATTGTATTGGAATGCACCTGCCCAGCCTTTAGCGGAACCGAGTGTGTCTGCATTTGAGAAGCCACCTACGAATACGATCATATTGACATCTTCGAGTGTCTCGCGGCCGGTGATAAGGTCAGTCATGTGGACATCTTTCACGTTGAAACCTGCCATGTATAGTGCCCAAGCCATCTCACGGTCACCATTTGAACCCTTCTCACGGATGATGGCTGCAGTGTGCTTGCGCTCAGCAGGGGCGTCATATTTGCCGGTGAATCCCTCAGGGAATTTGTATTGTAGAGGCTGAACTTTGTAGTTTGCAAATCTTTCGTGTGCAAGCTCTTTGCCCACCTGGTGAACATCAAACAAGTAAGAGGTCTCGAACCAGATATCTCTCATCTTGTCGATATCCAATGCGAGTTTCTTGTTGCCAGGAAGGGTGATGTCAAGAACTCTCTCTTTGGCAAAGCTACCGATCTTGTATGCAGCGATCTCATTGCCAAGGGCTTTGACAAATGAATCCTCTGCTCCTGCTTTCACTTGGACTACCACTGCAGGAACCTCTGAGAAGAGGATTCTGGCAGAATCGAAGGCTGTAAGGTCGATATCAAGACCACCGTCCACATTTGAGTAGCACATCTCCAAAAGGGTAGTGACAAGACCGCCGGCAGATACGTCGTGACCTGCGAGAACAGGGGTGTTGCCTGAGCGGAACATTACATCCTGAAGGGTGTTGAAGCAGTTTTTGAAATATGCAGGATCCTGGATGTCAGGAGCTGCTGCTCCAATCTTCTTGATGGTTTGTGCATAAGCAGAACCTCCCAATGGATAGCTTCTGTCAGCAGTGAAAGGTATATAATATATGGTAGATTCCTCTTTTTGGACTACAGGGTGGATGGTAGCGTATACATCTTCCGATTCACCTACGGTAGAGATGATCACTGTACCAGGAGAAAGGACTTTGTCTCCGTTAGGGTATTTCTGTGTCATTGACATAGAGTCCTTACCTGTAGGGATATTGACGCCAAGGGCAATAGCGAAGTCACTTGCACCTTTTACTGCGCTGTAAAGACGTGCGTTCTCACCATCGTTCTTGCAAGGCCACATCCAGTTTGCACTGAGTGATACGCCTGAAAGGTTTTCGCGGATAGGGGTCCATAGCATATTGGTAAGGGCCTCTGAGATGGCTATTCTAGAACCTGCAGCAGGATCGATAAGACCCACCATAGGTGCGTGGCCGATGCTGGTAGCGATACCCTCTTTGTTCTGATAACCAAGGGCTGTGACGCCAAGGTTGTTTAGAGGAAGCTGGATCTCACCGCAAGTCTGCTGGCAAGCGATAAGACCTGTAACCGAACGGTCAACTTTGTTTGTAAGCCAATCTTTACAAGCCACAGACTCGATGCTGAGAACTTTTGCCACTTGTGTCTCAAGTTCAGCAGGGGTAAGGGCGTCGATATCGGTGTCGATAGGTTGGAAACCACCTTTTCCGTCTGCACCACCCTTAGGTGACTCATCTGTCATCACTGTCTTAGGGGTAGAACCGAACATATCTGAAAGTTCGAGGTCGATAGGGGTTTCGCCTGTCTTATTGTTCTTAAGTGTGAAATTGTGTTTGCCTGTGGTCTCTCCGATCACGTAGAAAGGTGCCCTCTCGCGCTCTGCGATGCGGTGCAACTCCTCTATATCTTTCTCTTTCATAACCAGACCCATTCTCTCCTGAGACTCGTTGCCGATAATCTCTTTGGCAGAAAGGGTAGGGTCGCCGATAGGGAGTTTCTCGATGTCGATATTTCCGCCAAGCTCCTCTACAAGCTCAGACAGGCAGTTAAGGTGACCGCCTGCGCCGTGGTCGTGAACTGATATAATGGTGTTCTCCTCTTTCTCAGAGATGGCGCGGATAGCGTTGTATGCCCTCTTCTGCATCTCTGGATTTGAGCGCTGGATCGCATTGAGCTCGATTGCATTGCCATACTCACCTGTTGCCACCGATGAAACAGCGCCACCACCCATACCGATACGGTAGTTGTCACCGCCGAGAAGGACAATCTTGTCACCCACCTCAGGGGTCTCTTTAAGCGAGTCTTTCTTCTTGGCGTAGCCGACACCACCTGCAAGCATAATCACTTTGTCGAAGCCATATTTGCGCTCCTCTTCAGTGTGCTCCATAGTCTGAAGCGAACCGGTGATTACAGGCTGGCCGAATTTGTTGCCGAAGTCAGATGCACCATTGGATGCTTTGATGAGAATCTCCTGTGGAGTCTGGTATAGCCAAGGGCGTGGTTCGTTCTGTTCCCAGGTGCGAAGCTCCTTGTTGCCCTCTTCGAAGCGTGGGTAAGAGGTCATATAGACAGCAGTACCTGCAATAGGGAATGAACCTTTACCTCCGGCAATACGGTCGCGAATCTCACCACCACTACCGGTAGCAGCACCGTTGAATGGCTCTACTGTGGTAGGGAAGTTATGGGTCTCCGCTTTAAGGGAGATAACGGTCTTGTTCTCGTGGAGTTTGAAGTTGGATGGTTTGTCGCCACACTCAGGGTGGAACATATCCACTATAGGACCGTCGATAAATGCACAGTTGTCTTTATATGCTGAGACGATTCTTCCAGGGTTCTCGGAAGAGGTCTTTTTGATCATCTTGAAAAGGGACGATTCCATCTCCTTGCCATCGATGATGAAGGTACCGTTGAAGATTTTGTGACGGCAGTGCTCCGAGTTCACTTGTGAGAAACCGAATACCTCACTGTCGGTAAGTGGACGGCCAAGCTTTTGGGCAAGACCTTTAAGGTATGCAATCTCCTCAGTCGAAAGGGCTAGACCCTCCTGAACATTGTATGACTCAAGGTCGGTGATATGGATAACCTCCTCAGGAGCCTTGTCGATGGTGAAAATATCCTGATCCAAACCTTCGTACTGACGTTGGAGCATCTTGTCAAATGAATCTTTGCCTGCGTAGAACTCTTCAATACGCTCTATGCCGGTGATGTTCATATTTTCGGTAATCTCTACAGCTGTGGTACTCCAAGGGGTGATCATCTCGCGACGGGGGCCGATAAAGCTTCCTTCAACTTTTTCTGATGGGATAAGTGTTGCGTCTGAAAATAGCCACTGAAGTGCCTCTATAGAGGATTTTGGAAGTTCTGAAGATGCTTTTACAGCGATAACTGTTTCTGTCTTGGTTTGGAAGAATAGAATCATAGTTGATGTCTGTTTGTTTAATTCGGTAAAATTACTGATTTTTTATCAGATTTGACCGATATTTTGCCAATTTTGCAAACAAATTATTAACACGGCGTGATTATGGAGGCAGTTTCAAAAAGATACGAAGAGAAAATTGATGCCCTTTTCAAGATGGTTCCATCGTTTCAGAAGGTGGGTAAGAAGGGGTATCATCCTGGTATTGAGACTATGGAGGCCTTTGACCATTTCTTGTGGCATCCCCATAGGGATTTCCGTATCATTCATGTGGCCGGGACCAATGGTAAAGGGTCGGTCTCGAGCATGCTTGCCTCTGTGTTGATGGGGATGGGGCATCGTGTGGGGCTTTATACCTCACCTCACTTAGTCGATTTCCGTGAGAGGATAAAAGTGAATGGTGAGATGATAACCCAGGAAGCTGTCCTTGATTTTCTGGAGAGGACAGAGGGGTTTGTGGCTGAGAATGATCCATCATTTTTTGAGATAAGCACAGCTATGGCTTTTGATTATTTTGCCGGCTGTGAGGTGGATTATGCTGTGGTGGAGTGTGGCCTTGGCGGCCGACTTGATTCGACGAATATTGTGACTCCTGTCTTGTCTGTGATTACATCGATAGGGCTGGATCATACAGACATATTGGGTGATACTGAGGAGAAGATTGCCTATGAAAAGGGTGGAATAATAAAGCCAGGTGTCCCTGTAGTGGTGGGTGCGGTTTCAGAAGCGGTGCAGAAGGTTCTAAGTGATATAGCCCAGGAGAGGGGAGCAATGTTGTATCTGATGGGGGCTGAGTTCGAAAACAATCCCTCCCACACCTGCGGTGCGGGCTGCTCGCTGATAACACCCACTGGGTGTTCTCGAAACGCTCACGACCTCTGCGGCCAGAGGGGTAGCACGGTTTTCTCTTCTCAGCCCCCATCAGAAGATTCCCAGTCAACTTCACATTCGGACCACATCGGGCATGAAAATGCCGCTTTCTGTGCCCAAACTTCACATTCGGACCATATCGGGCACGAAAATGCCGCTTTCTGTGCCCAAACTTCACTTTCGGACTACATCGGGCACGAAAACGCCGCTTTCTGTGCCCATTTCCCGGACTCGGTGCTGGAGGATATCCTCTCGAAGATGGACTTGAAAGGTGATTATCAGCGGAGTAATCTGAAGACGGTACTCAAATGTCTGGAGGTGCTTTCAATGTGCGGCTTGACTGCAGAACCGGATCAGGTTGCAGACTCCATTTGCCATGCAGCTGAGCGGACAGGATTCCGTGGCCGTTGGGAGGTGCTCTCTGAAAAACCTTTTGTAGTGTGCGATATAGCCCATAATCCTCACGGTATCCGCCCTGTGATGGAGCAGCTCAAAAGGGTGTATCAGGTTGCGGTAGAGGGGACAGGTGATACCCCAAAATTGTATATGGTATTTGGCGTGATGGGTGATAAGGATCTGGAGAGTATCAGTGACTACCTTCCACGCGAAGCATACTATTTTTACACAGCCGCAGATTCCCCCAGAGCCATGGATCCGGCCAAACTTTCCGAGTGGATGTCAGGTCACGATTTCAGAGGCGAAGTGATATCGGGAGTAGAGGCAGCTGTGAAGAGTTGCCTGTCACAAGCATCAGAGAGAGACCTAGTTTATGTCGGTGGCAGCAGTTACGTGGTAGCTGAAGCATTAAAATTATTTTAATTTTTTTTGGTGGTTAGAAAAAACTGCCATATATTTGCATCCGCTAAAGAAAAGAGGGAGCATAGCTCAGTTGGTTTAGAGCATCTGCCTTACAAGCAGAGGGTCGGCGGTTCGACTCCGTCTGCTCCCACTCTTTAAAAAACATATTTCAGTTAAGGGAGCATAGCTCAGTTGGTTTAGAGCATCTGCCTTACAAGCAGAGGGTCGGCGGTTCGACTCCGTCTGCTCCCACTAAAAGAGACAATCTGAAGAGGTTGTCTCTTTTTTTTGCTTTTCCCTCTTTAAAATATTTGCGTCAGTAATTACTTGATACTTAGTATGTTGTTGTACTTAAGGGTGGGTAAAATCACCCACCCTTAAGTATGGGAAAGTGCTGGTTTTCAGAGAGTTGCTGACCAGGTCCTATGGGCTGGCTAAGGAATTTCGGCCGACAGGGAAATTTCTGCCGACCAGGATCATCGGGGCGGATGTTTTGCCCGTGTGTATAGTTTTACCTTCTGGGCCACTGGAGCAGGATGGTCAAGAGTACCATTACTCCGATCAGGATAGGGTAGTACAGGTTTGGTATGATGGCAAGTGGAGATATGGCAGCGAGGCCGGAAGCCATCAGCAATTGGGCACCGTATGGGAGTATCCCCTGAATAAAGCACGAAGTTATATCCATAAGCGAGGCCGAGCGCTTAGGAGAGATGGCGTATTTTTCGGAAAGTTCCTTCGCAATGGGGCCTACAGTCAGGATGGCAATGGTATTGTTTGCTGTGCATATGTTTGCTACAGCAGTCAGGAAGGATATTGCCCCCTCTGCACCTCTCTTCCCATTCACCTTCGACGAAAGGCTTTTTACAAGAATCTCCATTCCTCCTTTCAGCTCAACTATGGCGAGGAGACCTCCGGCAAACATTGTTACCAGGATCAATTCGCACATCCCTTCTATCCCTTCACCCATGGAGGTGAGGATGGTGAGGGGTGATATGTCTCCGGCCAGAAGACCTATGCTGCCCGCTACTGCAATGCCTATAATCAGTGTAAGCAGCACATTTACCCCCATAAGGGCTACAGCAATGATGGTTATGTATGGTATAACCTTGAACCATTGGACACTTTCAACCATAGGGACCTCTGCCACAGCTTCCCATTGGAATATATAGAGGATAAGGGCAATAATCGCAGCTGGTAGGATGATGAGGAAATTGGTTTTGAATTTGTCCTTCATCTCGCACCCCTGGGTCTGCGTTGCCGCAATGGTGGTGTCGGAGATAAATGAGAGGTTGTCTCCAAAAAATGCACCTCCCACTACGATTCCGACGAGCCATGCTGGGTCGGCTCCGGTGGTAAGGGATAGCTCTGATACAATGGGTGTCAGTGCTACGATTGTTCCCACTGAGGTCCCTATGGACATCGAGATGAAGCAGGATGCAAGGAAGAAACCTGCAGGGAGAAAGCTCTCCGGGATATATTTGAGGGTGAGGTCCACGGTGGCGTCGATAGCGCCAATCTCCTTGGCTACCGCCGCAAATGCCCCTGCGAAGACGAAAATCCATACCATATAGAGGATCCTCGAATCGGCGGCACCCTTTGAAAAGTGCTCCACTTTGGCGGCAATATTGCCCCCTGGGGCAATCCCTACTGCATAAATTCCTGCCAATAAAAATGCTACTGCAATGGGTATTTTATAGAAGTCCCCAGCAATGATTGAGCCCACCAGATAGATGGTGAGCATCAATATTATTGGGGAAAATGCAATCAATCCTTTTTTTATCTGCGACATTTTACTGCAATTATTTCTTTGGGGCGGCAAAAGTAGTAATAAATCTTACAATCTCCTCAAGCACCTCCGGTGCAATTGTCTCCTCTATTTGGGAGTATTCGGTAGGGAGGCCGGTGGAGCAATGCTGGAAGAGGTGGTTGAGCCCATCGAAGCGGACGATGGTGGCATCGGGCCTGGCTGCCCGTATTGCCTCAAGGTTCAAGTCGCAGATGACCTGAAGGTCTTTGGACCCATTGAGGGCGAGTAGGGGGACTTTTACCCCTTTGATATCGGCTGTCGGGTCGTATTTGATGAAATGGTACATCCAGTGGTTAAGCAACTGGTTCATCGCCTCCTCCTGCCCTGGAAGTACAGTTGAAATCTTTGCACGAAGTGCGTCGTCATTGGCCTCAGAGGCCAATATCATATCGAAAAGGATCTTGTTTCCTGCCACGATTTGTTCCACTTGAGGTGCAGGGATTCCCGATGCGGTGTAGATTGCTTTTTGCTGCGAGAGCAATACTTTGTCGCCGCTTACCCCCGGTCCTGCGAGTGAGATGACGAAGTCGCATTTCGAGTCTCTTGATGCCACGATAAAGGCAATGGCACCACCTTCGCTATGCCCTGCAATTCCTCCCTGGCCGATCTCCGGGAGGGATTTGAGGTAGTGCAGTGCCGCCTGAGCATCCCAGGAGAGGTCTTCGGTGGTATTGCCCGAAGGGGCCCCTTCAGACTCTCCGATACCCCTGTCGTCATAGCGTAAAACTGCGATTCCGGCCCTTGTGAGGGCGTCTGCTATCACCAGGAACGGTTTGTGCTCCATCAGCTCCTCATCCCTGTTCTGGTAACCGCTCCCCGAGACAAGAACTACACCTGGAAATGGGCCGTTGCCGAATGGCAATGTGAGGGTCCCGGCAAGGCGGATTCCGTCTTTGTTATTGGGGAAAACTACCTCCCTTTCAATGTAAGGGTAGGGTCTTTGGGGCTCCTGAGGGCGCTTCGCAATGGGTATTTCCCCCTTTGTGAGTGCCATTGGAAACTCTATTCCGTATTGGGAGAATGTCCCTGTGAAAGTCCCCATAATGAGTTTTCCGCTGTATTTCATCTGGAGAGGTGAGTGCTCCAATGTAAGGTTGAAGCCGTCGAATGTCGCTTTTTCGAGCTTCATCCCTTTGATCCCTTGCGATGGTACGGACATCTCTGCAGTCAGCGTGCCGCCAACTTTCTGAATGGTGAAGTACATTTCAAGGGTCTGCCCTTGGGTAGATAATGACCCCTTCCATGTACCCTTAACTGTCGCCAGGGCGGTGATGCTTATGAGTGCTGAGAGCAATATTGTCAGAAATCTTCTCATTTTACTCCTCTTTTTTCTTTTTGGGTTCTCTGCCACTTCGGCGAAGGGCATCGGCAATAATCCACTGAAGCTGGCCGTTGACGCTTCTGAATTCGTCAGCGGCCCATTTCTCCAGTGATTCCATCGTTGCAGAATCTATCCGAAGGATAAAGCTTTTAGTATCTTTCTTATCTGCCACGTCTAAAATTTTTAGTTGTACAATGTGCCTGTATTTACTACTGGTTGAGCTTGTTCGTCAGCGCAGAGCACTACAAGCAAGTTGCTTACCATTGCTGCTTTCTTGTCGTCGTCAAGCTCTACAATCTGTTCTTCGCTAAGTTTGTCAAGGGCCATTTTAACCATCGATACAGCACCTTCCACGATCTTCTCACGAGCAGAAATGACTGCTGAAGCTTGTTGGCGGCGTAGCATTACAGCTGCGATCTCAGGTGCATAAGCCAAGTAGTTGATACGTGCCTCTACTACCTCGATACCTGCCATTGCCAAGCGTTCGTTAAGGGTGTTTTCAAGGATATCGTTGATCTCTTCACCACCTGAGCGTAGGGTAAGTTCATCTGCGTCACCTTCGTTGTTGTCGTAGTTGTAGTGTGTAGCCACTTGTCTGAGTGCAGCATCTGACTGGATCTTCACATAATTCTCGAAAGCTCTCATGATCGATGATACAGAAGCGACACCGGTAGCTGCACTCGCTGCCATAGTTTGGGAGTCGATCTCGAACATAGCTTTGTATGTGTCTTTAAGTTTCCATACCAGTACGAGACCCACCATGATAGGATTACCCACTTTGTCATTGACCTTGATAGGCTCCACGTCAAGGTTGCGGGCACGCATAGATAGTTTTTTCTTAGCGTAGAAAGGGTTTACCCAGTAGAAACCTGTTTTGGTAAATGTGCCGTCGTATTTTCCGAAGAATACCATCACCTTAGCCTCATTTGGCTCGAGCTGTACATATCCGAATAGTGAGATGAGCCAGAAAAGACCCAGGACAGTGCATGAGATAGCTAGAATGGCATCACTGTATACATATGTAGCCAAAGCGACAATTATAGCCGGAATGGCTATAATGTGGACAAATAGCATTAGAAAACCACTGATGGCGCATCCGTTGAACTCTTTTTCTTGTTTGATAATCTCTTTCATAATCTTAAAAGTTTATTTTGGTTTGATTGATATCATTATGATATCACAAAGATATGTAGAGGAAATTTGATTTGCAAATAATTTTTTAAACAAATTAAATTTATTTAAATTTGTCAGCAGTTATGGAACAGAAACGATTTTACAGCTTCTCTTTTTTTACTTTTGGCTGGAACGCCTTGCCAAGCAAATCGGGCTTTCAGCAATGGATTTTGCCGAACTGATTAAAGGCAAGGTTCTAAACTTTACAGGGCGACTATTCTCCTCGGAGCATAACCGATGGTTTGCAACGGATAATACTCCTCTACAAATTTTGCGAGATAACGACAAGCGACTCACCTTAATTGCAAATCGAATACCCCTCAGTCAATGGTTCAGCGAGCAATACGATAAACTCCGACAATCAATCCGTCAGCCTATCCAACCAAAGAAAAGCAGGGGAATGAAGATGTAACAAGGATGGCGACCACTTGATTGCGGTCGCCATTCTTGTTTTATGCCTGTTTCTTGTATGTTATGGTGGCAAGGAGATTGAAGATTACGACAAATACTCCGAGGGCAGCAAAGTTGTGCCACATCTCCAAAAAGGTCGTTCCCTTCAAATATACAGCACG
>JAFYXO010000034.1 GCA_017546125.1 Bacteroidales bacterium | reverse complement strand
ACTCCGTATGCGATAGATTGGAATGAAGATAAGTATCAGTTCCATGCAGAAAGGGTATCAGCAAAGGCTCTAGAGGTTATATCGAAATCATTTTCTTTATTTCAATAAATTCAGATTCCCAAAATAGGGGGATATAAACGAAAAAAGCACTGAATTTCTTCAGTGCTTTTTGTGCTCCCCCTCTAGGACTTGAACCTAGGACCCCCTGATTAACAGTCAGGTGCTCTAACCAACTGAGCTAAGGAGGAATGTTATTTCCTTTTTGCGGGTGCAAAGATAAGCATTTCGGAAGCAATTCTCCAAATATTTTTGAATTTTTTTAATTTTTTTTTGTGTTTGAAGAAAAAGCACTATTTTTGCACTCGCAATCGAGAGATGATTGACATGCTGCGTTCTTCTAATGGTTAGGAAACCGGCCTCTCACGCCGGTAATAGGGGTTCGATTCCCCTACGCAGTACAAAATCCCCAAATCATATGGATCTTAATTTACTTTCCCGATTTCTTCAGGAGTTGATCCTTGATTATGACCGGATCTCTTTACCGAGTTTGGGGAGTTTCGTAGTTGAGTCGGTACCTGCATATTTTTCTGAAGACGGCAATACCATTTTTCCACCCAATAAAAGAGTTTCATTCAAGAGATCTGAATCTTGGAATGATATGCTTATTGTCAAACGCTATCAGAAGGAGATGAATATCTCTGAAAATGATGCTAAGGTGGCGGTTGAGGCTTTTATGGCTGAGTTTGCAGCTGAACTCAAGCAGAAAAAAAATATTGAAATTCCATCTTTTGGCAAATTGAGATCTACCAAAGAGGGGAATTATTTTTTTGTAGCAGATAGAAAGATTGGGATTTTTGCTGAGGATATGGGGCTGGAGCCTATATCTTTGAAGATTTTGAATGAGAATCCTGATCAGATTCTTGATATTTCAGAGGAGGTTTCTTCTATTGTTGGTGGGGAGAATGTCTCTCCGACAGACAGTGATGTGGACGTAGAGGATATCCCTATGGTTGAACCTGTAATTTTGGAAGAGGAGGACCCTGTAATTATGGAAAGAAGAAAAAGGATTATTATTGTGCTTAGCGTGATTATCGCTATTCTAGTGTTGGTTATCGTGTTCCTGTTGTTTAAGGAGTCTATCCTTGGACTTTTTGAGGGGATGATGTATTCCGATGAGGAGATGGAGATTCTCCGTCAGAACGGACTTATGTAGAACTTAACCTATTCTATATATAAAAAGGAGAGAGGCAGTCAATTGTTGGCTGCCTCTCTCTTTCTGTATATTCTGTGTTTTTAGCCCACTGTGGCACCGTTGTCAAGTCTCTCTTCAGGGGTGACAATGCGCATCTTGCCGTTAAGCTCTTTAGCCATAAGGATCATACCTTGTGACTCAATACCACGAATCTTGCGTGGAGCGAGGTTGGCGAGGATGCAGATCTGTTTGCCTACCATCTCTTCTGGGGTGTAGTATTCTGCAATACCCGATACGATAGTCCTTACATCCAGACCGGTATCGATGCGGAGTTTGAGAAGTTTGTCGGTCTTAGGTACCCTTTCTGCCTCCAGTACTGTAGCTGTGCGGATATCCATCTTGCCGAAGTCGTCAAATGTGCACTCCTCTTTTGCAGGTTCGTGTTTTGGTGCATTGGCTGCGGCAGCAGCTGCAGCGGCCTCTTCGTTCTTCTTGCGGATATCTTCAAGTCTTTGAAGCTGTGCGTCGATCTGTGGATCTTCGATCTTGCTGAACAGAAGTTCTGCAGCGCCAAGTGTGTGACCCTCTTCGAGGAGTTTGGTCCCGAAGTTCTCCCATGTGAGCTTCTCTTCTGAAATATTCAGCATAGAGCAAAGCTTTTTGGTAGAGAATGGCAGGAATGGTGCAAATGCGAATGCCAGATTAGCACAAATTTCAAGTGAAACACCCAAAATGGATGCTACTCTGTCCATATCGGTCTTGGCCACTTTCCAAGGCTCTGTGTCGGTCAGGTATTTGTTGCCGAGACGGGCAAGGTTCATAGCCTCTTTAAGAGCCTCTCTGAAGCGGTAGCTTTCAAGGTTGTCCTGGATAGCTTTCTTAAGTACCGGGATTTGTGCCAATACCTCAGCATCTATTGCTTCAGGTTTGAGGTTTGCAGGAACTTTTCCTCCAAAATATTTGTGGGTAAGTACCACTGCGCGGTTTACGAAGTTTCCGTAGATAGCTACAAGTTCTGAGTTGTTGCGTGTCTGGAAATCTTTCCAGGTGAAGTCGTTGTCTTTTGTCTCAGGTGCGTTGGCACATAGGACATATCTCAAGACATCCTGCTGACCTTCGAAGTCGCGAAGGTATTCGTGCAGCCAGATAGCCCAGTTGCGAGATGTGGAGATCTTGTCACCTTCAAGGTTCAGGAACTCATTTGCAGGGACATTCTCAGGGAGGATGAAGTCTCCGTGTGCTTTAAGCATAGATGGGAAGACGATACAGTGGAATACGATATTGTCTTTTCCGATGAAATGTACCATTTTGGTATCCTCATCTTTCCACCATCTCTCCCAGTCGTTAGGACGAATCTCGATGGTGTTTGAGATATAGCCGATAGGTGCGTCAAACCATACATAAAGCACTTTTCCTTCAGCACCCTCTACTGGTACAGGTACACCCCAGTCGAGGTCGCGGCTCACTGCACGTGGTTGGAGACCGCCGTCAATCCATGATTTGCATTGGCCGTACACATTGGTTTTCCACTCTTTGTGACCCTCAAGGATCCACTCTTTGAGCCATGGCTCGTATTGGTCAAGTGGAAGATACCAGTGTTTGGTTTTTTTCTTGACAGGGGTATTGCCACTTAGTGATGAGTGAGGGTTCAATAGCTCATCAGGGCTTAGTGTGCTGCCGCATTTTTCGCATTGGTCACCGTAAGCGCCCTCTGCACCACATTTTGGGCAGGTACCTACGATATATCTGTCGGCAAGGAATTGTTTTGCCTCTTCGTCATAGTATTGTTCTGACTCTTTCTCCACAAATTTGCCCTCTTCATAAAGTTTCTTGAAGAAGTCTGCAGCCACTTTGTGGTGAGTTTTGGAACTGGTGCGTGAGTATACGTCGAAAGATATTCCGAACTCTTCAAATGCATCTTTGATGATGCCGTGGTATTTGTCCACGATGTCTTGAGGGGAGCATCCCTGTTGTTTGGCTTTGATGGTGATAGGGACACCGTGCTCATCCGACCCACCTATAAAAAGAACATCTCTACCGCACATTCGTAGATACCTTACATAGATGTCTGCCGGAACATATACTCCTGCGAGGTGGCCGATGTGTACAGGGCCATTTGCATAAGGTAACGCTGATGTGATGAGGTAGCGTTTGTAATTCTTTTCTGTCATAATCTTATATAATGTGTTAGTGTTTTTGTTTTCAAGGGGGCAAATATACTATTATTTCTCACAGAATGGCTCATCAAGTGAGTCTGTTGAGCTCTTTTGAGAATTGGTTTTTTACCATCATGAGGATCTGTATCTGCTGCATAAGTTCGTTCTGCAGCTCCACGTCTCCGCTCTGCTGGGCCTGTCCGAGCTGTTTCATGATGAGATTGTATGTGTATTCCGCCACTTTTGCTTTATAAATGAGGATAGCTTTGGGGACATATTTCCCGATCTGATTCTCTTCAGGGGTCAATGTCTTCTGGAACTCCTTGATGGTGATGGTGTACTCCTGATAGACAAGGTCAAGTACCGTCTGGGTCACTTGCTCGTCCGCACCATTTGCAAACATCCTCACGATCTTATCATTATCCTTCTCCTCTGCCCTGTATTGGAAATATTGGGTGTAAATCTTTTTGAATATGGTGTTCTGGAACTCCAGATCGTCATTCTCGAGCTCTGCCGAGATGTATTCGGAGACGGTAATCTCCTGAACCGGCTGTTCGCTACCCACTATCATGTGCTCTTCAAAATGGATAGGGTGCTCTCCGAATTTGATCAGGTAGTACAATATCTCCTTCTCATAAGGGGCCAGAAATGGAACTTCGGCACCGCTTGAAACTTTTTTCGCGGGTGCTGATGGAGTTGCAATCTCTTCTGGTGGGAGCTGCATTTCCAGCTCTCTGCGTCTGACCTCCCTCTCTTCGCTGCGGCGCTTCTCGAACTCTCCGGAGACAATATTGTCCCTGCGGGCCTTGGCCACCTCCTGAGAGAGTATCTCCTGCTTGATATCCAGTTTCTGGGCCGACTGCTCGATATATACGGTCCTGACTATCCTGTCGGGGATCAATGAGATGGTCCTCACGATCTCCTTTATGAGTCCCGCTTTGCGGATGGGGTCACGGGCAATATCTTTTGCAAGCAATTCGTGCTTGAATTCGATGAAGTCGGTCTCTGCCTCGTCGAGGAATTTGGTTATCTGGTCTACAGAGTGGCTTCTGGCAAATGAGTCCGGGTCGTGTCCGTCAGGGAAGAGTGCCACTTTCACCTCCATCCCCTCTTCGAGGAGCATATCGATTCCTCGGATTGAGGCCTTGATACCTGCAGGGTCCCCATCGTACAGGACGGTGATTTTATTTGTAAACCGTTTGATCAGTCTGATCTGCCCCTGAGTCAGTGAGGTGCCCGATGATGCCACCACATTCTCTATTCCGGCCTGGTGGAATGAGATGACGTCGGTATAACCCTCCACGAGATAACATTTCCCCAGCTTCGCAATGGCGCTCTTTGCCTGGAAGATGCCGTAGAGGACGTCGCTCTTGTGGTAGATTTCGGTCTCAGGGGAATTGACATATTTTGCCACCGACTTGTCGGTGAGCAGGGTCCTTCCGCCGAAGGCAATGACTCTGCCGCTGAGCGAATGGATAGGGAACATCACCCTGTCGTAGAATTTGTCGGCAAGGGAGCCGTCATTCCTCTCGATGCAGAGCCCTGTGGCGACAAGATACTCTTTTTTGTAGCCCGCTTTTTGGGCGGCTGCCGCCAATGTGGTAGTCCTCTCCATTTTTCGTGGGTCAGGGGAGAATCCGAGGCCGAATTTTTTGATGGTCTCGTCCGTAAATCCGCGGGCCTGGCGGAAATATGAGAGCCCTATCGCCCTCCCTGCGTCTGAGTGGAAGAGGGTGTCGGTGTAGAATTGCCTTGCAAACTCCGAAACGACAAGGAGCGATTCGTGGCGGAGACGCTCTTGGGTATCCTCCTCTGTCTCCTCTTTTTCCACCACCTCTATCCCGTATTTCTTCCCCAGATATTTGAGAGCCTCGCTATAATTGAGGTGCTCATGCTCCATTACAAAAGTGACCGCACTGCCCGCTTTTCCGCACCCGAAGCACTTGAAAATCCCTTTGGCCGGCGATACGGAGAACGACGGGGTCTTCTCATTGTGGAACGGGCAGCAGGCGATATAATTGGCCCCCCTGCGCTTCAGGGTGACAAAGTCGCTCACTACATCCACAATTTCTGCGGTGTCTAAAATTTTTTGTACGGTATTGCGGTCAATCATAGTTGCAAAGATAGCAATAATATCACTATCTTTGCATACATTTAAATGATTGAATTATGGGAAAAGAAATTGTAGAAAATCAGGCTGCGCAAGTGAATGAGGCTAAGCTTAAAGCACTTCAAGCGACAATCGCTAAGATTGAAAAGGATTTTGGTAAAGGGACTATTATGAAGATGGGAGATCAGCCTGAATGGGAAGTTTCCACTATTGGCACAGGTTCTATTGCTTTGGACCATGCTTTAGGAATCGGAGGGTATCCCAGAGGAAGGGTGATCGAGATTTATGGACCCGAGTCGAGTGGTAAGACCACTTTGGCCATTCACGCTATCGCGCAAGCTCAGAAAAATGGCGGTATTGCAGCCATTATCGATGCTGAGCACGCATTTGACAGAACTTATGCTAAAAATTTGGGTGTCAATGTAGACACACTTCTGATCTCTCAGCCGGATAACGGAGAGCAAGCTCTTGAGGTGGCTGACAACCTTATCAGGAGCGGCGCTATCGATATTATCGTTATCGACTCAGTAGCGGCTTTGACCCCTAAAGCTGAGATAGAGGGTGAGATGGGTGATTCAAGGGTAGGCCTTCATGCACGTCTTATGAGCCAGGCTCTAAGAAAACTTACCGCAAATATCGCCAAGACAAACACCTGCTGTATTTTTATCAACCAGCTTCGTGAGAAGATCGGAATTATGTTCGGCAATCCTGAGACCACCACCGGTGGTAATGCCCTCAAGTTCTATGCATCAGTACGTATAGATGTGAGAAAAGTTACCCAGCTTAAGGATGGGGAAGAGGCTACAGGTAACCGCACACGTGCCAAAATCGTGAAAAACAAGATGGCACCTCCATTCCGCAAAGCCGAATTTGATATCGTTTTCGGAGAGGGTATCTCCAAAATCGGTGAAATCGTGGATTTGGGCGTAGAGTTTGAAGTAATCAAGAAGAGCGGATCATGGTTCAGCTATGGTGAATCCAAACTGGCTCAAGGTAGGGACGCTGTCAAACAGCTGTTGATGGATAACCCTGAACTCACCGATGAGATCGAAGCTAAGATTCGTGAGAAAATTAAAAACGTGACTGAATAAGTGATGAAGAAAGCGCTTTTGGGACATAACTTAGAGGAGTTGAAATATATCGTTTCGCTCTTTGGTCTCCCCTCTTTTACAGCCAAGCAAATAGCTGACTGGCTCTATAAGAAGAGGGTTAAGAGTATAGATGACATGACCAATCTCTCCAAAAGTGCCAGAGAGAAATTATCTTCCGAGTACGAGGTGGGACGCACCGGGTACTCGGGTAAGATAATCTCTACAGACGGAACCAAAAAGTATCTGTTCATGATAGGGGAGAGGGGTGTTGAGACCGTTATGATCCCAGATGATGATAGATATACCATTTGTGTCTCATCGCAGGTGGGCTGCAAGATGGGGTGCAAATTCTGTATGACCGGAAGACAAGGTTTTCACGGTCACCTTTCGGCAGCGCAGATTCTTTCCCAGTTCATGGAGATCGATGAGTCTGCAAACCTTACAAATGCTGTATTTATGGGTATGGGAGAGCCGCTGGACAACTACTCTTCCGTGATGAAAACCATAGAGATACTTACATCTGACTGGGGATTTGGATGGAGCCCCAAGAGGATAACACTCTCCACCATAGGAGTTCTTCCTACACTCAAAAATTATCTGGATGACTGCAAGTGCCATTTGGCAGTGAGTCTTCACGATCCGTTTGCAGATGAGAGACTTTCTCTGATGCCTATGCAGAAACCTTTCCCGATAGAGGAGACTGTAAAACTGATCAAGCAGTACGATTTTACCGGGCAGCGTAGGGTCAGTTTCGAGTATATCATGTTTTCGGGTATCAACGATACCAAAAAGCATGCTGATGCCCTTGTGAGGCTTCTGAGCGGATTGGAGTGCAGGATAAATCTGATCAGATTCCATAAGATTCCCGATTCAGATCTCTCCCCATCCCCTATGCCGGTCATAGAGACATTTAAAAAGAGACTTAATGACGCCGGAATAATTACCACATTGAGAGCTTCTCGAGGAGAGGATGTGTTGGCTGCTTGTGGTATGTTGGCCGGTAAATAAATTATAAAAGATGATAAAAAGATTTGTGCTTTTGATGGCACTCCTCACAGGATTGACTTCTGCCCTGTTTGCAGAGGAGACGCAAAATAATACTACCTCAGAACTTGGGAGACCCAAAGTGGGTCTTGTTCTGGCTGGTGGAGGTGCTAAAGGTGCTGCCCATATCGGAGTTATAAAACTCATTGAGGAGATCGGTATTCCCATTGATTACGTAGCCGGTACAAGTATGGGCTCTATTATTGGTGGTCTGTACGCTCTGGGATATAACTCATCAGAGATGGACAGTATCATCAGTAATATGGACTGGAGTCTGTATATGAGCAATAAAATGGATCGTAGGGAGGTTACCTATGACCAGAAAGCTCTCTCTTCCCAATTTTTGCTGGAGATCCCTTTTGATGTCCCTAAGAAGATCGACAACAAGATGAAAATGGGATTGTCAAACGATGCAAACGAGTCCCTTTCTTCTACTCCGAGTGGAAAGAGTTCTTTTATGAACACTTTGCCAGGAGGATATATCAGCGGCAACAGTATCTTCAATATGATGAACAGCCTCGCTGTAGGGTATCAGGACTCTATTGACTTTAATAATCTCCCTATCCCTTATGCCTGTGTTTCAGTCAATGCAGTCAATGGTACACAGAAGATTCACAGAGACGGAAAGCTCCCTCTGGCAATGAGGGCAAGTATGGCGATTCCAGGTGTATTTACCCCTGTGCAGGTGGGTGATGAGTTGCTTGTGGATGGAGGTATGCTAAACAATTTCCCTGTGGATGTATGTAAGGCGATGGGGGCTGATATCATTATTGGTGTGAATCTATCCGGAGGTTTGACAGATGATATTGAAAAGCTTGAAGCTCTACCCGGTCTGTTGGGACAGTTGTTTACCATAGTGACAGGCAATCAGGTGGAGGAGCACGCGAAGATGTGTAATATCTATCTTAACCCTAATCTTAAGAGTGGCGGCTATGGAACGTTGAGCTTTGACAAAAAGAGTATCCATAGCATCATGGAGATTGGTTACAATACCGCGTTGCAAAAGTTGGATGAATTCAAGGCCCTTAGGAAAGAGTTGGAAGGGTATGGTGTGGATCTTACCCAGAAGTACCATGGAAAGAAGGCGCTTAATCTTGTGAACACAAAAGTGGATGTAAACGACTATGTGTGGCCGAACTTCAGCGAAGGGGATATTCATTGGCTGGAGAAGAAGACCGGACTTGATGAACTTAAGAGTGTAACCAAAAGCGATTTGGACAGGGTGGTATCAGTTCTGTATGGTACAAAAGCCTTTTCAAAGATTATATATAATGTCAGGAAGAGTGCGGTGGACTCCACAAAATATGATGTGGAGTTTGATATGACACTGAGTGAGCCGAACAGCTTCAGACTCGGTTTCAGATTTGACTCTTTTGAGACAGCGGCCCTCGGTTTCAGATTTGGATGGAATGAGTATAGGCTAAGAGGTCTTAAGGCTACCATCTCCACCAAATTGAGTTATAATCCATGGCTCAAGGCTACAGCATCTTATGCGGCCGGAACATGGCCAAATATCAATCTTGAGTATTTCATAAAGTCAAGTGATGTCGATATCTACGATCATGGTGCCGCCTATACTCACCTCAGAACAACCAGACAGGATGTGAAGCTATATCTGTCCCAATTCTATTCAAAATATTTGGGTTCAGGTCTTGGTGTCGATTTCCAGATGTACAGAACACCTAAAATTTTCAGCCAGACATCCATTGACATGGTAGCTTTCCACCCTATCAATGCTTTGGGTGTATTCGGATACTTTGACTTTGACAATAGGGATAAGGAAGTTTTTTCCACCAAGGGTGTTGATTTGAATCTCAACGGTTCCTGGAACTTTTATCAGTTTGGTAAAGGACTTGATGGCGTTTTCCAGCAGGGTAAAATGAATATAGGTCAGGCATATGGATCGTTCGTTTCATATATTCCGGTAACATCAAGATTGACCCTCATCCCTCAGGTGTATGCCTCATTTGTCTTTGGCGGTGATGCTTATTATGATGAGTGTTACCCTATTTTCGACCACTATGCCAACTTTGTGGGTGGTGGAGGTGTAATGGGAAGATACTTCCAGCAGGAACTTCCATTTGTGGGCGTGAATAATCTTGAGTACATATACAATAATGCCGTCATCTTGAGGATGGATGTGAGATACCGCTTCGGCAACAATTTGTACGTGACCCTTATGCCTAACTATATCAGGGATGCTGCCTACATAGACCAGTTCTTTGGTAATGAACTGGTAGATTCCATTTTTGGAGTTGGTGCACAGGTCGGCATTGATAGTGCCATAGGCCCGATATCTCTGGATATCCATTGGGCCGACCATAATAAAAAGGTGGGTGCTTATATCAATATAGGTCACTATTTTTAGAATGGCGGAGGTAGCAGACAATCGGAAGATTGCCCAGACGAAGATGGAGGCAATATGCTCGAGAAGGGAGTATTGCTCTGCGGATATCAGGGAGAAACTCAAACGGTATCTGCTGTCTGAAGAGGTAGTGGAGGAGATCCTCTCCTCTTTGCAGCGCGACAAGTATCTGGACGATTCGAGATATGCTGCAGCATTTGCCCGAGACAAGGCATCATTGTCTGGCTGGGGTGCGAAAAAGATAGAGTATGCGCTAAGGCGGAAAGGGGTTGCCTCCGAGGTGATAAAAGGGGCAATATGGGATATGGATCGGGAGAAGGTATCCGAGAGGATGCAAGAGGTGGTCCTTAGAAAATGGAACTCTCTGTCGAAGGAGAAAGATTCTGAGAAGAGGTGTGTAAAAACGATTAAATTTGCTTTGGGTAGAGGGTATTCATATGATGAGGTCTCCTCTTTTGTCCAAGGGTTGAAAAATAGCAAGGTATGATTACATTAGAGCAAATTAAAGATTTGCATCAGCGTATTGATACGCTGGGGAGGTGTCTTTGACGTCGACTCGAAGAGGGTAGAAGTAGAAGAGGCGCAAGCCAAAACCACTGCTCCCGGTTTCTGGGATGATCCCAAAGGGGCAGAGAAATTTCTTAAAGAGCTTTCAGCTTTAAAATATTGGGTAACCTCATTTGATGAGATATCATCGTTGTCCTCCGATCTGGATGTCCTTCTCGATTTTGCGAAAGATGATCCGAGTGTTGAGGGTGATGTAGGCTCGCAGTACGGCTTGCTTATGGGTAAGGTAGAGGATCTCGAGGCCCGCAATATGCTCGGAGAGGAAGGTGACAATCTTGGAGCCATCCTCAAGATCAATTCTGGGGCCGGCGGCACGGAGTCCAATGACTGGTCCTCTATGCTTATGAGGATGTATATCAGATGGGGGGAGAGAAACGGTTACAAAGTCAGAGTGGCAGACGTGATAGATGGAGATGAGGCTGGTATAAAATCGGTTACCATGGAGTTTGAGGGTGAATTTGCCTTCGGTTATCTGAAGGCCGAGAGCGGTGTTCACCGTCTGGTGCGCATATCACCATTCAATGCACAGGGCAAGCGTCAGACCACATTCTCATCTGTGTTTGTATATCCATTGGTGGATGACACTATCGAGATAGAGATCAATCCTGGTGATCTGGAGTGGGATACCTACAGATCTTCCGGGGCAGGTGGACAGAATGTGAACAAAGTGGAGACCGGTGTCCGTGTAAGGCATATCCCGACAGGTATAGTGGTGGAGAACACTGAGACCCGTTCACAGCTTGACAACAGACAGAATGCACTCCGTATATTGAAGTCCCACTTGTATGACCTCGAACTCAAAAAGCGTCAGGAGAAGCAGGCTGAACTTGAGGGTCAGAAGAAAAAAATTGAGTGGGGATCACAGATACGAAGCTATGTCCTTCATCCATACAAGATGGTAAAAGACCTCCGTACAGGGTATGAGACTTCAGATACACAAGGTGTCCTTGACGGCGATCTGAACGCTTTCATCAAGACATATCTGATGGGTGGTGGGGAAGATGGGAAATAATTACTACCTTTGTGAGATATAAGAATAAAAACATATATATAACAAATACATTCCGATATGAGCTTTAAATATGCACCTATGTTTCAGCTTGGTGAGGACAAGACTGAATACTACAAAATCCCCGGTTCAGAGCAATATGTAAGCACTTCTGAGTTTGAGGGACACGAGATTCTTAAAGTTGCAGAAGAGGGTCTTACAGTGATGTCAAACACTGCTTTCCGCGATGTGTCATTTATGTTGCGTCGCGAGCACAATGAGATGGTTGCCAAAGTTCTAAACGATCCTGAGGCATCTGAAAATGACAAATATGTTGCACTTACTTTCCTTCGCAATGCTGAGGTGGCTTGCAAGGGCAAACTTCCATTCTGCCAGGATACAGGTACTGCTATCATCCACGGTGAAAAAGGTCAGCAAGTGTGGACAGGCTATTGTGACGAAGAGGCTCTTTCACTTGGTGTTTACAAAACATACACTGAGGAGAACCTCCGTTACTCTCAAAACGCCCCTCTAAATATGTATGACGAGGTTAATACCAAATGTAACCTCCCTGCACAAATCGATATCGAGTCTTGCGAAGGTGCTGAATATCACTTCCTGTGTGTAACCAAAGGTGGTGGATCTGCAAACAAGACATATCTGTACCAGGAGACAAAAGCTATCCTTAACCCACAAACCCTTGTCCCTTTCCTTGTGGCTAAAATGAAAACCCTTGGTACAGCTGCTTGTCCTCCTTATCACATTGCATTTGTAATTGGTGGTACATCTGCAGAGAGAAACCTTCTTACCGTTAAACTTGCATCTTGCAAATACTACGACAATCTTCCTACTACAGGTGATGAGACCGGTCGTGCATTCCGCGATGTAGAGCTTGAGAAACAAGTTCTTGAGGAGGCTTACAAGATCGGTTTGGGTGCACAGTTCGGTGGTAAATATTTCGCACACGACGTTCGCATCATCCGTCTTCCCCGTCACGGTGCAAGCTGCCCTGTAGGTATGGGTGTAAGCTGCTCAGCAGACCGTAACATCAAGACCAAAATCAATAAAGAGGGTATCTGGATTGAGAAACTTGATGACAATCCATCACGCCTTATTCCAGAGGAGCTTCGCAATGCTGGTGAAGGTGAAGCAGTTAAGATCAATCTTGACCAACCAATGTCTGAGATCCTTAAAGAGCTTTCAAAATATCCTGTATCGACCCGTCTAAGCCTTAACGGTACCATTATCGTAGGTCGTGACATCGCTCACGCTAAGATTAAAGAGCGTCTTGACAGAGGTGAAGAGATGCCACAATATCTTAAAGATCACCCTATCTACTACGCAGGTCCTGCCAAGACTCCAGAGGGAATGCCTTGCGGATCAATGGGTCCTACAACAGCAGGTCGTATGGACTCTTATGTTGATTTGTTCCAAAGCCACGGCGGTAGTATGATTATGCTTGCTAAAGGTAACAGAAGCCAACAGGTAACTGACGCTTGCCACAAATATGGCGGTTTCTATCTTGGTTCAATCGGTGGTCCTGCAGCTATCCTTGCTCAAAACAACATCAAGAGCATCGAATGTGTAGAGTACCCTGAACTTGGTATGGAGGCTATCTGGAAAATCCGCGTTGAAGACTTCCCTGCATTCATCCTTGTAGATGACAAAGGAAACGACTTCTTCAAGAAACTCGGTCTATAGAATATATGAAAACGGGCACGAAATCGTATGATTATGTGCCCGTTTGCTATAAAATAACATGAATGGGCACGAAACACCACGTTTTCGTGCCCATTTTATTTTAGATTACCTGACCTGCAAGTTCTCCGGTGTGTGCACCGTTCTTGATAGTCCATACACCATTTACGAATACGTGTTCGATTCCGGTGTTGAATTTGTGTGGATCCACGAAGCTTGACAAGTCGATGATGGTCTCAGGGTTGAATACCACGATGTCGGCTGCGTAATTAGGGACAAGAAGACCTCTCTCTTTAAGGTGAAGTCTCGATGCAGGGAGAGCTGTAGCTTTATGTACTGCAGTAGAGAGGTCACAGATCTTATCTTCCCTTACATATTTGCCGAAGAAGCGGGTGAACGATCCGTATGAGCGAGGGTGAGGCATACTGTCTCCGAGTGGACCTTCTGGTGAGTATACGCTACCGTCAGATGCTGGCATTCCAAGAGGGTGAGCCAGGAACATCCTTACATTGTCCTCGTGCATTGCGAAGCCGATGATATCCGGATAAAGTTTCTCGTCGATGAGCATTTTACGTACAAATGGCCAAGGTTCCATGCCTGTCATTTCTGAGCACTCTACGAGATTTTTACCGATGAATTTCTTGTTCTCAGGGAGTTGGAAGCCCACTACCACTACGTTTTGAGGACCACCCAGTCTTTTGAAGCGTGACTCGGCATATTTTCCGATCTCAGCCGCTTTCTTCTCGTCGATAAGGCGGGCAAGAACCTCCTCATTGGAGCCCTGACGGTCAGCAAGAGGGATGAATGAGTTAAGTCCGGTAGAGAATGCGATATAAGGGTAGCGGTCAAATGCCACATCGATACCCTCAGCACGTGCCTCTTCGATGAGTTTAAGCATTGCAGGACCTTTATGCCAGTTGTTTGAGTTCTGTGCTTTAAGGTGGGAGATCTGCAGCCTTACGCCAGATTTGCGTGCAATGGCAATTGCCTCTTTGATAGACTGCTCTACGCGGTCATCCTCGTTGCGCATGTGGATGGCGAAGAGACCATCTTTGGCTGCCACTACTTTACATAGCTCTACAAGCTCCTCATCGGTAGCGTATGAGCCTGGTGCATATTCCAAGCCGCAGCTCAGACCTACACAGCCTGCATCCATCTCGTCAGCAAGGATACCTTTCATCCTGTCAAGCTGGGCAGCTGTAGCAGCTACAGCATTGTCACCCACCACAGCGGAGCGGAGCTGACCCTGGCCAGTATAAGTACAATAGTTGATACCTATTTTATTCTTGCGGAGAGCATCGAAGAAACCATCTACATCTTGCCAGAAAGGGTATCCGTGGCGGATGGTGTCCTTTTTGGTTTTGAAATATGCAT
The DNA here is from genome assembly GCA_017546125.1 of Bacteroidales bacterium. Classification (GTDB taxonomy): domain Bacteria; phylum Bacteroidota; class Bacteroidia; order Bacteroidales; family UBA932; genus CAAGNP01. Next base: position 24,545 of record JAFYXO010000034.1, on the reverse strand, counting down.
CCGAGTATGGGAATGGTGAGTCACCGCAGTTTCCACCAGCCTCAGAGGTGATACCTTGGAAGATACGGCTATCCCCTTTAGGTGCCACCAAAAGATTGGTGTCTGTATGAGAGTGGATATCTATGAAACCTGGAGAGACTGCCAGGCCGTGAACATCCAGAATGTTGTCTGCATAGTTTCCAAGATTTCCGATAGCGGCTATCTTGCCGTTTTTGATTCCGACATCACCCATGATAGGGGCTTTGCCGTCACCTGTGTAGACTGTTCCGTTTTTGATGATGGTATCAAAAGGGTTGTTGGTGCGAATTCTGGTTCCTCCGTAGAAACCTACTCCCAATGCTCCGGCAGCAATAGCTCCGGTTTTCAGGAATGATCTTCTTGAGATTTTTTCAGCCATATCTTTATTGTTTTACTAATTGTGATTTCAGATTTTCGGTGTAATATACATCCATCCCCCCGTTCTCAGTGCCGTATATGAGGTATCCCTTGAGGTCTGCTCTCGATTCGAGGAATTTTTTAGATTCATCCAGACCGATGACCATACAATATGTGGCGTATGCGTCAGCCAATGATGCATTAGGGGCAATAATGGTGGCGCTCAACAGGTTGTGTTTTACAGGTTTGCCTGTGGTGGGGTCTATGGTGTGTGAATATTTCTGCCCGTTCTCAATGAAAAATTTGCGGTAATTTCCCGATGTGACGATCCCGACGTCTGATACGGAGATTATCTCTGAAATGTTTTTACCTGCCTCCATATTTCCGTCCTCAGGGGTATCAACACCGATATTCCACTCATTGCCAGAAGGGTTTTTGCCGCTGCAATAGATCTCCATCCCCACCTCTACCAGGTAGTTGCAAATCCCGAGCTTCTCAAGCTCCGCTGCTACCACATCGCAGGAGTATCCCTGGGCTATGGCATTGAAATTGAGCTGGAATCTTGGGTCACTTTTGATAATTCTTCCACCCTCTATGCGGCCCTTTTCCATCCCCACGAATTTCAGGACACTGTCTATTTTCTCCTCTGTGATGGTCTCTTTATTTTTGAAACCGAAGCCCCACATATCGAATAGGGGTGCGGCAGATGGATCAAACTTTCCGCCTGTCTCCTTGTAGATCTCGGTGGACATTCTGAACATATCCTCGAAAAGGTGGTCTACAGAGTCTGATAAATTGTGGTTTGTTTTGGAGAGGATTGAACCTTTGTTGTAGCCGGAAAGGGAATTGTCGATACTAAGTAGAGCATTGTCTATAATACCTTTAAGAGTCTCCGGGTTTATCTTTATAGTGTGTCCTGATGAATCTGAAGATGAGTATGTTACATTGTATGTGCCACCCTGTGCATAGCCCGAGATTCTGTAGTATTGGCTCTGGTCTCGGCAGCCGGCTAATGCGAAGGTGAGAGTTAGTATGAGGATATAAAAAGTTTTCATGAAATAATATTAATCCCTGTGGCACGATTTTAGTACAAATTTATAAAAAAATGTTCATCTTTGTAGGATGAATTTGCAATGTAAAATGAAGAAACTATATTTTTTACTTATTCTTGCTCTGTTTGGTTCCCAATTGGTCTTTACGTCCTGTAAGAAGAATTCAGAGGATACAAAGGAGTATATGACAGGCTCCGTTACTTTTGAGTTTCCCCAATATTGTCTGGTAGGGGCTAAAATTGAGACTTTCTGTACAGGTATCACACATCCGGCAGATGTTGACTACTTTTGGGTATCATCATCACTTTTGGGTGCAGATACAGTTCATACCCAATCAATTACCTTTAATATTCCCGATTCGGCAGCATCATATATTGTGACAGCTTCTGCTATAGCTGACGGTTACTATCAGAGTACCATGTCTGCCACAGTAACAGCTATCGACCCCGATGTGAATGACGGTTCTATCTCCGGCCTTAAGGCAGCAGATTCTACTTTCGTTGATACACGTGACGGTACAGTTTACATGTATGTCCATATCGGAAATCTTGATTGGATGGCTGAAAATCTGGAGTATCAGGGCCCTGATGGAGATTTGATCGGTGTCGGTTTCTATCAGCAGGATGTTTTGAGAAAGATCTTCGGTTCTCTCTACTCTTGGAATGATGCTACCGGAGGTGTATCAGGGAGCGGACTTGGCGGTGGCCCACAGGGTGTATGCCCTCCAGGTTGGACTATCCCTACAAATGAAGATTGGGCAGATTTGGGTACAGCCATAAACGGTGGCAATGCCATCACATTCAACTCTGACTGGTCTGGCCTGGCAACACATCTGACAGTTGAGGCTAATTTCAATACTGAGAGGATGTGGCCATATTCTCCCGGCTTCGAGAAGAAAAACACTTACGGCTGGAACGCCATCCCTTGCGGCCACTCTACAGACAAATATTCAAGGTTCAGACACCTGCTCCAATACGGAATGTGGTGGAGCTGTGGTGAGACAGATGGTAAAGGGCAATACAGATATATTTTCTACAATGCGAATTCAGTGCCTTCACATGCAGTAGACAAAGATGACATCGGAGTTTCTGTACGTTGTGTGAGGTACCACAAATAATTATTAACCATCAAACATTGTAATTATGGCAAAGAAAAAAACTTCAACATGGGTAATAATTCTGGCTGTCGCAGCTGTTCTATTTTTTTGGGTAAAAGGTGCCTACAATAACATGGTAACTCTTGATGAAGAGGTACAAACTGCTTGGTCTCAAGTTGAGAATGTTTATCAGAGAAGGGCAGACTTGATCCCTAATCTTGTAAATACTGTAAAAGGTTATGCACAACACGAGTCTGCAACATTGGAAGGTGTAGTAAATGCCCGCTCGAAAGCTACTCAGATCACAGTAGATCCTGAGAATCTTACTCCAGAATCATTGGCCAAATTCCAAAAGGCTCAAGGTGAATTGTCAAGTGCTTTGGGCAAATTGCTTTCTATTACCGAAAACTATCCAGAATTGAAGGCAAATGAGAATTTCTTGCAACTTCAGGCACAATTGGAGGGTACAGAGAACAGAATCACTGTAGAGAGACAAAAATTCAATGAAACTGCAAGAGGTTACAATACCACTATCAGAAAATTCCCTAACAACATTTTGGCTGGAATGTTTGGCTTCGAGAAGAAGGCATATTTTGAGGCGGAAGAAGGTGCTGAACGTGCCCCTGAAGTTAAATTCTAATGAGAAAGTTTTTATACTTGATATTATTGGGCTTGAGCATGTTTGCTCAGGCTCAAATTCCATCTAAGCCTGAGGTTGAAGGTGCTGTTCACGATTTTGCAGCCCTTTTTGACAAGGTCAAGGCAGATGAACTGGACGACCGCCTTATTGCATTTGCTGACTCCACTACCAATAGAATCGTAGTGGTGACAGTCAATGATCTTGGCGGGATGGATGCTGCCCAGTTTGCTTACAAGATAGGTGAGCAGTGGGGTGTCGGTGATGCCAAGTTCAATAATGGTATCGTGATACTGCTCAAACCCAGGACTGAGGACTCTTCCGGTGAGATCTATATAGCAGTAGGTTATGGCCTTGAGGGAGTCGTTCCCGATGCTACAGCTGCCCTTATCATCGACAGGGAGATGATGCCTTATCTTGTGGAGGGGGATTGGTACGGTGCTGTGAAGGCAGCAGTGGACAAAATCATCCCAATGATTGCAGGTGAATATTCCGCAGAGGAGTATGAAGCTGAAGGCGGTTCCGGTATGGGATTGGTGGCAATCATAATAATCCTGTTGGTATTGTATGTTCTCTTCAGCTCCAAAAATGGCAAGAGCGGTGGCTCTTCAGGCAGCTCAAATGGTGGGGGAAGAACAATAATATTCCCAACCTCAAGCGGTCGCAGCTCGGGTGGATTCAGTGGTGGCAGCTTCGGCGGCGGTGGCTTCAGCAGCGGTGGATTTAGCGGCGGATTTGGTGGAGGCTCCTTTGGTGGCGGCGGCGCTGGCAGAAAATTTTAAATTTGTCTATTCTTCAGGGAGTTCCTTGTCGAAGGCTTTGACGATTTTAGTTACAAGGGGATGGCGGACAATATCTTCGGTTCCGAAGTTTATTACCGCGATCCCTTTGATATTTTTTACCAGTTCCACACCTCTGATAAGGCCTGAGTCCCTTTTATTTGGGAGGTCAATCTGTGAGGCGTCACCTGTTACTATAAATTTTGCATTGCACCCCATACGGGTAAGGAACATTTTCAATTGCCCTATAGATGTGTTTTGCGCCTCATCCAGGATTACGAATGCGCTGTCAAGGGTTCTACCCCTCATATAGGCAAGAGGTGCTATCTGGATAATCCCCTCCTCCATAAGTGCCTGGAGTTTTTTAGGGTGGATCATGTCACGCAGTGCGTCATAGAGAGGCTGCAAGTATGGGTCAAGTTTGTCCTTAAGGTCACCAGGCAGGAAGCCGAGTCTCTCGCCAGCTTCTACAGCAGGTCTTGTGAGGATAAGTTTCTTTACCTCTTTGTTTTTAAGTGCCCTTACGGCCAATGCTATTGCGGTGTATGTCTTTCCTGTTCCGGCAGGTCCAAGTGCGAACAGGAGGTCGTTCTTATAGTACTCGTCGACGAGGCGTTTCTGGTTGCGGGTACGTGCCTTTACCACTTTTCCCTCATTGCCATATACTATATTATATGTATCCTCAGGCATAGAGAGTTCCTCTTCATGCACCTCTGGGAAGTTTTCGTAGTCGAAAAGTCTGTCAACATCATCCTCGTTGAGGTTCCTTTTCCTTTGTCTGATCTCTATAAGGGTGTTAAGCCTCTCTTCAAACAGTTTTATATCCTTCTCGGATCCCTCAAGATGTATCTCGGAGCCTCTTGCCACTATCTTCATTTTGGGGAAGTATCTCTTGATTCTGTCAAGAATTCGATTGTTTACCCCATAAATATCCATAGGATCTATCGCTTCAAGTGTTATTTTTCTCTCTTTATTCGCCATATTGAATTGTTTCTCTTAATCTTTGGTATGTCTCTACCATCTTCTGGTATTCGTGTTTGTTGGGGAAAAGTTCGGGCTTTCCAATGAAATCCCTGACAGGGAATGTGGTGTAGTCGGGCTCAAATCTTCCACCCCTTCCGCACCATAGCCAAACCGGTTCCCCTGAGAGTATCCTTACTTTTGAACCCTCCTTTATCAATTTGACTACAAATATAAATCCTATCTGCGTGTTTTTTGCACTCATGTTGGAAATAAAATTTCCCAATGAGAAGGCTGTGATATGTTTTATCTCTCCGTTGTCCCCTTTAATTATATTGACCGGTTGTACTACGTGCGGGTGTCCTCCGATGATGATATCCACCCCATGACGGTAGAGCATCTCTTCCCATCTCCTCTGCTGGGGTGATTCTGTGATCTCATATTCTGTCCCCCAATGTGGCAATGCGATGATGAAATCTGCCCCCATCTCTTTTGCTCTGCCGATGGCTCGTGTCACCGAGGTGGAGTCCATCCTGCTGACGACCGCTTTGGATGCGGCGGCATTGGTGCCATAGGTGAAATTGATGAATGCACACTTGATCCCCTTAATATCGGTGATGTATGGGTAAAGTGTCCCCTGCTCTTCTCTGTTCCGGTATACTCCGGTGTATGGTATCCCCATCCGTCCGTATGTCAGAACGGTCTTCTCGAAGCCGGCCTGACCTTTGTCGAAGATGTGGTTGTTCGCACACAGGAACAGGTCTATCCCCGCTTTGGCTGTCGCTTCGGCGAGTGTGGCAGGTGCCGAGAAGGAGGGGTATCCTGTGAATGGGGGTAGTCCGCAGACAAATTCCATATTGGCAACAGCGAAATCTGCCCCTGATAAAATATCCTGAGTGTATTTGAAATAGGATGAGTAGTCGTAGGAGCTGTCGGCCAGTGTGTCCTTTCCATTTCTCAGGGCCAGATTCAACTGCCTCTTGTGTTGCATTACATCTCCGATAAAAGCCAGAGATATTGTGTCCTGCCCGTTGGTAAGGGTAGGGCAGATTGCCAAAAGGAGGAAAAGGACCAGTTTTTTCATCTTAGTGTCTGATATTCTGGGCCACCGCCAGATTGTCAAAATCGAGTCTGACCTTCAACCAACCTTTTAGCTTCTCGATATCCTCTGCTGGGATCTCGGTGTCGGAGTTGACTATGACGATAATCTGCTCCTTCGGATCAAACGACGTGATGTCCACTTGTGCCCCCCTTGCGATGGAGAAGCCGGTGATTTGGGGGTATTGCGCCAGAATCTCTCTGGCGATTTGTGCGTATGGAAGCTCCTTCCCTTTGATGAAGCTGAGCTCTTTCTCCATTTTGGCGATGAGCTCCTCTCTCCGTCTGATCTCCTCTTCGTTTCTGTCCATCAGACTTGTTATTACCTCCCTCTCGGTGGCATTGTCTCTTGCAGTGGTGATGCTTTGCTGGATTTCAACCTGATCCCTGTGTATTCCCAAAGCCTCTGCATTGCGTAGCAGCGCCTCTATCTCTGAATCGTTGAGGGCCTCTCCGGCAAAGGATATTTTAAGGGTAGCAGGCTTTACGTGATGGGAGATGCTGTAGTCGAAAATATATGCCTTGCTGAGTGTTCGGTTGGCTTTGACGAGTTGCTGAGCAGCCTGGTCAAATCTGTTCTCCTGGATGGTGGTGACAGCAGAGTAAACGCTTGGGATAATGAGAATTACCATAACCAGCGAGATGGTTCTGTTTACCCTCCTCTGGACGCTTGGGTCTGCAAATTTGATGACAGGGTATTTCAGCGCCTTTACCACTATGAAGGCGGCCAATGAGATGAATACGCTGTTTATGAAGAACAGGTAAAGTGCCCCGATGAAATATTTCATCTGGAGGGTGGCCAAGCCATAACCCGCAGTACAAAGGGGTGGCATCAATGCTGTCGCAATGGCGACGCCGGAGAAAACGGTGCCCTTCTGTTTGTTGCTGATCTCGATGATACCGGCCAATCCTCCGAACAGAGCGATCAGTACATCGTATATGGTGGGGTTGGTCCTCGCATCAAGCTCTGTGGTCATATCGAGCTCCAGGGGTGATATGATAAAGTAGACAGTGGAGACCAATAGGGAGATAATCACCATGTAGATGAGATTGGCTGCAGATTTTCTGAGGAACTGGGTGTCGTTGACTCCAAGGCTGTATCCCACTCCGATAATCGGGCTCATGAGGGGGGAGATGAGCATTGCACCGATGATTACTGCTGTAGAGTTTACATTAAGTCCTATGGATGCTATAAAAATGGCGCATGCCAATACGTAAGCATTGGGTCCGCTTAGGGTTATATTCTTCCTTATATAGTTGCTCGCCTCCTGTACATCCACGTGTTCGGTCAGGGATACTATCTCCACTATCTTGTGCCAGATCCTGCCTAAAAGTGTCTTAATTCTGTTTTCCATATCTCACCAAGTAAATATATGCTTGTAAATATACATTTTTTTTGCCGATAATACTAATTTTCTTACATTTGTTTGAAATAATATAAACTTATCTGTTATGAAAATTGTGAGAATATTTTCGTTGTTTCTAATAGCAGCGACCATGTTGACAAGTTGTGATTTTTTCCGTTCATTGGTAGGAAAACCAACGTCAAAAGATATTGAAAGGATGAGAATCGAAGCTCAGGCCAAAAAACAAAGGGAGCTTGACTCAATAAATAAAGCGAAAGCAGACTCATTGGCACTTCTTGCAGCTATGGAGGCTGAGAAAAATGCTTTGAAAGACAGATTCTATGTGGTTTTGGGCAGCTTCAAAGTTCAAGGCAATGCAGAGAAGATGTATGCTTTCCTGGAGAAAAATAACTATACCCCCAAAGCTATCAAATTCAAAAACGGTTTTGAATTGGTGTCTGCAGCATCTACAAACAATCTTCAAGAGGCTTTGAGAATCTTGGATGAATTGCTCGAATATGAGTATTGTCCGGAAGATGTGTGGGTATACGATGTCAAACAAGGATTACACGAATAAAGAATAATATACAGATATGAAGACAACAGCTTTCACTCAGAGACATATCGATCTTGGTGCCAAGATGGTTCCATTTGCAGGTTATAATATGCCTGTAGAGTATGTGGGTATTAATGAAGAACACAACACTGTAAGAAACGGTGTGGGTGTATTTGACGTTTCTCACATGGGAGAAATTTGGGTTAAAGGTGAGAACGCTCTACCTTTCCTACAATATGTTACATCAAATGATGTCTCTGTTCTATATCCAGGTAAAGTACAATACACATGTTTCCCTAATGGTAAAGGTGGTATTGTAGATGACCTTTTGGTTTATTGCATCGACTCTGTTACCTATCTTTTGGTTGTTAATGCTGCCAATACAGATAAGGACTGGGCACACCTTTGTGAGTATGCTCCCAAGTTCGGTCTTACAGTAGGCAAAGAGCTTTACAATGCTTCTGATGAGATTTGCCAGCTAGCTATCCAAGGTCCTAAAGCTCTTGAGGTTATGCAAAAGATCTGTGATCAGAATGTAGTGGATATGGAGTACTACACATTCAAGAAATTGAATCTTGGTGGTATCAAAGATGTTATCTTATCTACTACAGGTTATACCGGTGCTGGCGGATGCGAGGTTTATGCAGCTAACGAAGATGCTGACAAACTTTGGGAGGCCGTTTTCGCTGCAGGTGAAGAGTTCGGTATCAGACCTATCGGTTTGGGCGCTCGTGATACTCTACGTTTGGAAATGGGTTTCTGCCTATACGGTAACGACATCGACGACACTACCTCTCCACTTGAGGCAGGTCTTGGCTGGGCTACCAAGTTCAATGACGTGAAAGGTGACTTCCTTGACAAAGAGTATTTGTTGGCTCAAAAAGCAGAGGGCTTGAAACGTAAACTTGTAGGTTTTGAGTTGGTGGACAAAGGTGTTCCACGTCACGGTTACCCTGTATGCGATGCAGAGGGTAATGAGATCGGTCAAGTGACTTCAGGTACCATGTCTCCATCTATGAAGAAACCTGTAGGTATGGCTTATGTGGCTACCCCTTACAATAAAGTTGATTCTGAGATCTTTATCAATGTAAGAGGAAGACTTCTTAAAGCTAAAGTGGTTAAGACCCCTTTCTATAAGAAATAAAGTTTTTAAGTATACTTTTCAAAAAGGGCCCCATTTTTGTGGGGCCTCTTTTGTGTAAATACCTAATAATAGATTTATGTTACGTTTCAGATTTGCCGCTATACTTATTGGTCTCTCATTTTCACTCATCTCTTTCGGACAAAGGGAGAATGTGGAGAAGAATCTCATAAAGCATGTAGATTATCTTACCTCCCCAGAACTCAAAGGAAGAAAGGCTGGAAGCGAAGGTGAACGCCTTGCAGCGGAGTATCTCTATAGTGAGCTGGAGAAGAATGGTGTGGAGATGCTTACCGGTAAAGGTGGGCAGGATTTCTACATTGTGGAGAACGGGGATTCTCTCCTGTCGAGAAATATAGTGGGTATAGTTCAGGGTTATGATCCTGAACTCAGGAATGAGTATATCGTAGTGGGTGCAAATCTGGACAATATCGGGACGCATATCCTTAATGTGAATGGTTCCAAGCAGTTACAGATATACCCGGGAGCTGATGCAAATGCTTCAGGTGTAGCCTGTCTTATAGAGTTGGCCAAAAAGATATCGTCATCCTCATTCATGTTCAGACGCTCCATTATCTTCGTGGGATTTGGAGCTAAAGAGGAGGGTATGGCAGGCTCCTGGTACTTCATAAACCGTGCGTTCCAGCAGAAAAATGATATATCGATGATGGTCGACATCAATACTGTAGGCAGGAGCGGCCCTTCGAATGCTTTTACTTACTACACTTGTATCCCCAATCCCGATATTACCAATGCTGTAAACAGGGTTTCAAACAAACTGATGTTCATGATGCCTCAGATGGGGTCAGGAAGGGTCCCTTCTTCTGACTACCTCGCTTTTTACGAGCAGCAGATCCCTGTGGCACTGTTTACCACAGGTGCACACAACGATCTTTATACACTTAGGGATGATGCCGAGTCACTTGACTATGGTCTCATGGAGGGTGTCTGTGAATATTTGTACTCTTTCGTTATGGATGTGGCAGCTATGGATCATAAGGTAGAAGCACCTGCCAAAAGTGAAGTGGTGGGTGGAAAAATGGCTTACTCTCCATACGAAGTGGACAAGGCCCCTGAGTTCTTCAAGGGTGATGAGAGGAACTTCCTGGAAGAGTGGGTGTATGTATATCTGAGATATCCTCAAGTGGCGATAGATATGGGTATTCAAGGTGTTGTGAATGTGGAGTTTGTGGTGGAGGCAGACGGCACTGTGACCAATGTTAAAGTGATAAGAAGTGTGGATGAGGATCTTGACAGGGAAGCTGTAAGGGTAGTCTCTGCATCCCCCAAATGGAGGCCGGCCATCAAGAATGGTGAAAAAGTGAGGGTCAAATACTCTTTACCTATAGAATTTAGGCTTAAAAAGAGATAGGATATTCTCTTTTTTCATAACTTTGCCGAGATAGAATTGAAACACTATGGAATACAACTTTCTCGACATTGAAAAGAAATGGCAAGCCTATTGGGCAGACAAAAAAACTTATCAGGTAAATATTGACCCATCCAAACCAAAATACTATGTTTTGGATATGTTCCCATACCCATCTGGGGCGGGTCTTCACGTAGGTCACCCTCTAGGTTATATCGCCAGCGACATATACAGCAGATTCAAAAGACTTAAGGGGTTCAACGTGCTTCACCCTATGGGTTACGATGCATTTGGTCTCCCTGCTGAGCAATACGCTATCCAGACAGGTCAGCACCCTGCTACCACCACTGAGAAAAACATCGCAAGATACAGAGAGCAGATGGACCGCATCGGCTTCTCTTATGACTGGTCGCGTGAGGTGAGAACTTGCGACCCCGAATATTACAAATGGACCCAATGGGCATTCTTGAAGATGTTTGACCATTGGTACAATAAGGATACAGAGAAGGCAGAGCCTATTTCTGAACTTGTTGCAAAATTCTCAGCTGAAGGCAATGCAAATGTAAATGCCGCTTCAGGTGATGTGGATGTTTTCTCAGCAGAGCAATGGAACTCTTTCGACGAGAAGACCCAGAACGATATCCTTATGAAATATCGTATCGCATATCAGGGTGAGACTTCTGTAAACTGGTGCCCTGCATTGGGAACAGTGCTTGCCAACGATGAGGTTAAGGAGGGTTTCTCTGTCAGAGGTGGTCACCCTGTGGAGCAGAAGAAGATGAAGCAGTGGCAGCTGAGGGTATCTGCTTACGCAGAAAGACTCCTTTCTGAGCTTGAAGAGCTTGACTGGACCGACTCTCTGAAAGAGATGCAGAGAAACTGGATCGGAAAATCTCAAGGTGCTGAGATGATCTTCAAAGTATCAAACGGCACTCAAGAGTACGATGTTACTATTTTTACCACCAGAGCAGATACAGTGTTCGGTGTTACATTCATGGTACTTGCACCGGAGAGCGAATGGGTGGATCTTCTAACCACACCGGAGCAGAAAGAGGCTGTGGAAGAGTACTTGAATATGGCCAAGAAGAAGACTGAGAGGGAGAGAATGGCCGAGACCAAAAAGGTTACAGGTGTCTTCTCAGGTTCTTATGGTATCAATCCATTGACTGGTGAAAAAGTTCCTGTATGGATCTCTGAATATGTACTTGCCGGTTATGGTACAGGTGCGATTATGGCTGTTCCTGCACACGACAGCAGAGACTACGCTTTCGCGAAACACTTTGACCTCCCTATTATCCCATTGATCGAGGGTTGCGACGTATCAGAGGAGAGCTTTGATGCCAAAGAGGGTATCATGTGCAACTCAGGCTTCCTAAACGGTATGTCTGTTAAAGAGGCGATCCCTGCAGCTATCGACAAAGTGGAGGAGATGGGTATCGGTAAGAGAAAAGTGAACTACAGACTCAGAGATGCTATCTTCTCAAGACAAAGATATTGGGGTGAACCATTCCCAATCTATTTCAAAGATGGTATTGCGGTAGCAATGGATGAGTCCAAACTTCCATTGGAATTGCCTGAGGTGGATAAATTCCTTCCTACTGAGGCAGGTGAGCCACCATTGGCACGTGCCAAAGACTGGAACTGCGACGGTTTCCCTATCGAGATGAGCACCATGCCGGGTTTTGCCGGAAGTAGTGCATACTATTTGAGATATATGGACCCTCATAACTCTGAGGCGCTTGTGAGCAAGGAGGCTGATGAGTACTGGCGCAATGTTGACTTGTACATCGGTGGTACTGAGCACGCTACAGGTCACTTGATCTACTCGCGTTTCTGGAACAAGTTCTTGTATGACTTGGGCTGTGTATGTGAGAAAGAGCCTTTCAAGAAATTGATCAACCAGGGTATGATCCAGGGTCGTTCAAACTTTGTATACAGAATCAAGAACACCAATACATTCGTTTCATACGGTCTTAAAGACCAATATGATACCACTGAGATTCACGTGGATGTGAATATTGTGAATCACGACAGACTTGATCTTGAGGCGTTCAGAAACTGGATGCCTGATTATGCAAATGCAGAGTTTATCCTTGAAGATGGCGAGTATATCTGCGGCTGGGCTGTAGAGAAGATGAGTAAATCCATGTTCAACGTGGTGAACCCTGACAATGTATGTAACGATTACGGTGCAGATACATTGAGAATGTATGAGATGTTCTTGGGCCCTCTTGAGCAGTCCAAACCTTGGGATACCAAAGGTATTGATGGTGTACACAGATTCTTGAAAAAACTTTGGAGACTGTACTTCAAAGGTGATGAATATCTGGTAAAAGATCAGAAAGGTACACCTGCTGAGATGAAGGTTCTTCACAAACTTATCAAGAAGGTTCAGACAGATATTGAGACATTCTCATTCAATACATCTGTGAGTGCATTTATGATCGCTATCAACGAACTTTCAGACTTGAAATGCTGCTCGAAAGAGGTATTGGAGCAAATAGTGATCCTTCTATCTCCATTTGCACCACACATCAGTGAGGAGCTTTGGGAGGCACTTGGCCACACCGAGAGCATCACCTTCGCTTCGTTCCCTGAGTATGTGGAGGCTTACACAGTAGAGGATTCGTTTGAATACCCTGTATCTTTCAACGGTAAGATGAGATTCAAAATCAATCTTTCGAAATCTCTCTCACCAAAAGAGGTGGAGGCCGCTGTCCTTGCAGATGAGAATACAGCCAAGTATCTTGCAGGTGCAGCTGTAAAAAAGGTAATTGTAGTCCCTTCAAAGATTATTAATATCGTTTGCTAAAGTGAAAAACGAAAAACTGAAATTCATTAAAGAGTATGCCCTTATATCGATAGGTGCATTTCTATATTGCTGGAGCTGGACCTCCTTCCTGATTCCAAATGGGATCTCCGGCGGAGGTGTGACCGGTATGGCAACAGTCATACAGTACGCTACTGACGGACTTGTGCCGGTATCGTTCTCATATCTGCTGATCAATGCAGCTTTGTTGATTATCGGCACGATTGTGTTGGGCAAAGGGTTTGGGGTAAAGACCATTTACTCCATCATCCTCTCTTCAATACTGCTTAAGGTGTTGCCTGATCTGATCCCATGGAGCTCAAATATAGACGAATCATTCATCAATGCCCTTCTTGGAGGTGCTATCGGTGGTGTGGGTATCTATATGATCTTCATGCAGGGGGGAAGTACCGGAGGTACCGATATCATAGCATTGGTAATAGGCAAATACAGGGAAGTCTCTCCCGGAACAGTTTTTATGTGGTGTGACCTGATAATAATAGGATCCATCGCATTCCTTCCAGAGAAAGGGCTTCAGGATGTGGTGTATGGCTATATACAGATGGTGTCATTCACATATACCCTCGATATGCTCCTTACCGGCAACAAGCAGTCGGTACAAATATTGATATTCTCGTCGAAGTATGAAGAGATAGCCAACACGCTGGTTCATCAAAGGGATAAAGGTGTGACAGCACTCAGCGCTACCGGCTGGTACTCTAAAAATGATACCAAAGTGTTGCTGGTAGTGGTAAGGAAATACTCACTTTCTGAAGTGATGAATACCATCAAGGAGATAGATGATAAAGCATTTACGTCGGTTACGCAGGTTCAAAGCGTCTATGGACAGGGCTTTGATCAGATAAAAGCAGGAGGAAAAATAAAATGGAACAAAAAACAAAAAGAATCATAGGTGTACTCAAGGAGTATATTATAATTACCCTTGGTCTGCTTTGTTATACAGCGGGATGGGATATATTCATCATCCCTCATCAGATGGTGGGTGGAGGTGTGTCCGGTATCGGTGCACTCATCTACTATGCAACAGGATTCCCTGTAAGCTATTCATATTTCCTGATTAACTTTATATTGCTTCTGATAGCTCTTAAGGTGTTGGGGAAAGGTTTTGGATTCAAAACTGTATTTGCCATCGTGATGGCCTCGGCATTTTTCAAAATCCTTCCCGAGGTAATATCGGATGCGTTCATCCAGGAGATAGCCATCTCCAACGGTAAATTTATGTCAGCCATTATCGGTGGTGCCATTTCTGGTGTGGGTATAGCGTTGACTTTCTCACAAGGTGGCAGTACAGGTGGTACAGATATTATAGCGTTGATGATTACCAAATACAGAAATGTATCTCCCGGTAAGATTATCCTCTATCTGGATATATTTATCATCGCCTCATCTATACTTCTCCCTAACGATTTGTCGTTGGGTGCCAAGTTTGCCAATGTGATTTACGGTTATATGGTGACAGGTGTCTGTGCCACCACACTCGATCTATTGCTATCGGGTATGAAGCAGTCGATCCAGATGTTTATATTCTCAAAGAATTATGCAGCTATAGCCGACAGAATCTCCAATGAACTCCGTCGTGGAGTTACTGTCTTGGATGGTCAGGGTTGGTTCTCAAAACAGAATGGCAAGATACTTCTGGTAATCGCCAAAAAAACAGATATGAACTTTTTGTACAAAATTGTGAAGGAGGAGGATAAAGATGCATTCATGTCTGAGGGTAGTGTAAGGGGTGTTTACGGTCAGGGATTCGACCAGATCAAGAAATAAATTTTAAAAATCAGTGAGGAATTTTAAAATTCAGTTTATTTTTATATCTACCTGATTACTAATTCATTGAGTAGTGTTCTTCCTAGGTAAATTTGTTGATATAACATCAACAAATTTTAAATATGGAAAGAAACATTTTACAAATTTTTACAGGAGAGAGTGGAATTTATCCGCTCCTCCTTTTTTTTATTTTGGCAGCTTTGTGTTATCAGAGGGGTGTAATGGGCAAAGACAAGTCTCTCCTCCAACTGATAATACTGTTCTTGTCCGCGATAGGGGTCATCTCCATTAATAGTGTATGGTGGCTCTGGTTCGGTGCACCAGAGTGTGGATCGAAGTGTTTGGGTGATATATACCTGCTGATCACTTTCCCTTTTCTGGGAAACCTATTTATGGTTCCAATTTTAAGGGGAGATGCCTGTAAAGCCCCTTATGAGTTTTTTTATTGGTGGATCGGTGGTATTCTTGGGATCTCTCTCATATTTTCGATATTCTGCTGGGTAGGTGTGAACCTCCCTTTTATGAAACTTGTCGGATATTTTATTGTTTTCTGTTCACACTCTGCTATGGTTTTTTACGTGGCGGTATACAAGAAGATCAGAGTAGAGGTATTCCTTCTTATAAACAATGTGTCATTTGTAGTGGTGGTGCTCGCAGACCTTGTGTCGTATATCCTGTTCTCACTGGTATTTATCACCCATTCAGGGTGGCTAGCCTCTATCTTTGTCTCCCTCCTTACAATCCTTGTGGTAGCCCTCCAGGTATTATGGTTTTACAAGTGGGAGAAAAATGTCTCTTCTCCCGAGGTCAGGGCCCTCTCCATAGGGGACAGCAAGTCTGCAGAGATTCTTTCTGAAAAGGGGATAGAGTATGGTGCATATGGGATCAAGGCGAGGCTCTACCAGCTTTTTGAAGAGGAGAAGCCATATCTCAATCCCGATTTGTCAATAGGGGATGTCTCAGATATGCTTTACATAAACAAATCGTACTTGTCCAAGATGTTGAACAATAGTCTGAATATGAATTTCAATGAGTTTGTGAACAATTATAGGGTAAATGAGGCGAGAAGGCTGTTTATGGAGGATCATACTGTGACACTGAATGAGATGAGGACCAAAAGTGGTTTTAGGCACGCTTCGTCATTCAATCATGCTTTTAAGATTTGTACCGGACATACACCTGGGGAGTGGTGCAGATGGGTTAAAAGGGAGGAGGTGAACAATGGGACTTTGGAAGAGAATTGTTAGGGTATTTGTGTGTAGAAGGAAGAGTGGCAGGAGGGTGGACAAATATGCCGCCAGGCTCTATCCGAAAATAAAGCTGGTGATGGAGGAGACGAAGCCATATCTCAATCCCGAATTTTCAATATACGACCTGGCCCATCTTGTGGGGACGAACCGTACATATATTACAGAGACACTCCGAAAGCACAATACCTGTTTTGTAACTCTCAAGAGGGAGTACAGGGTAAACTTTCTGATAGGGTTGCTGACCAGTGAGCCATATAAATATGATGTGAAGGAGCTGGCTCTGCTGGCAGGGTTCAGTGACGAAAGGAGGATGTGTGACACCCTCAAAAGGTATCACCCCGATGTTTATAATCTTCTGAGGTCTTTAGTTAAAAAATAATTCTTAAATTTGTGGGATAAACAATTCATAAGATGGCTGACGAAAAAATAATATTCTCGATGAATGGTGTGGGCAAGATTCTCCCACACAACAATAAAGTGATTCTTAAAGATATCTATCTCTCTTTCTTCTATGGTGCCAAGATCGGTATCATCGGTCTTAACGGTTCCGGTAAGTCTACATTGATGAAGATTATTGCAGGTATAGAGAAATCTTACCAGGGTGAGGTAGTATGGGCTCCAGGCTACAGTGTAGGTTATTTGGAGCAGGAACCTGAACTTGACGACACCAAGACTGTAAAAGAGGTGGTAAGTGAGGGTGTTCAGGAGGTGATGGATGTCCTTAAAGAGTATGAGGAGATCAATATGAAGTTCTGTGAGCCTATGGACGACGATCAGATGAACAAACTTATCGAGCGTCAGGGTGTGCTGACAGAGAAGATAGAGCAGCTCGGAGGATGGGATATCGACTCTAAGCTGGAAAGGGCAATGGATGCACTTATGTGTCCCGAGCCTGAGGCTTTGGTCAAGAACCTAAGTGGTGGTGAGAGACGCCGTGTGGCTCTTTGCCGCTTGCTCCTTAAAGAGCCTGATGTGCTTCTTCTCGACGAGCCTACCAACCACCTTGATACAGAGAGTATCCAATGGCTTGAGGAGCACTTGAGACAATATAAGGGTACAGTTATCGCTGTTACCCACGACCGTTATTTCCTTGACAATGTGGCTGGCTGGATCCTTGAGCTTGACCGCGGTGAGGGTATTCCATGGAAAGGCAATTACTCATCTTGGCTTGATCAAAAGAGTGCAAGACTCGCTATGGAGGAGAAACAGGAGAGCAAACGCCGCAAGACCCTCGAGAGGGAGCTTGAGTGGGTGCGTATGGCACCTAAAGCGCGTCACGCCAAATCTAAAGCGAGGTTGGGTGCATATGAGAAGATGCTTAATGAGGACAGGAAACAGAAAGAGGAAAAACTTGAGATTTTCATCCCTAACGGACCACGTCTCGGTACCAGAGTTATCGAAGCAAATGGTGTATCCAAAGGGTATGGGGACAGACTTCTATACGAAAACCTTACCTTCAAACTTCCACCTGCAGGTATCGTAGGTGTTATCGGCCCTAACGGTGCTGGTAAGACTACACTATTCAGACTTATTATGGGTCTTGAGACCCCTGATAGCGGAGACTTCACAGTGGGTGAAACAGTTAAGATCGCATACGTGGATCAGCAACACCGTCAGATCGATCCAAACAAAACAGTATATGAGACTATCGCAGACAATTCTGAGTTTGTGAAACTTGGTAATAAAGAGGTGAATGCCCGTGCTTATGTATCGAGATTCAACTTTGCCGGTGCCGATCAGGAGAAGCTTTGCGGTATTCTCAGTGGTGGTGAGAGAAACAGACTTCACTTGGCTCTTACCCTCAAACAGGAGGCCAATGTTCTCCTTCTCGATGAGCCTACCAACGACGTGGATGTAAACACCATCCGTGCTCTTGAGGAGGGTCTTGAGAACTTCGCAGGTTGTGCAGTGGTGATCTCCCACGACAGATGGTTCCTTGACAGAATTGCTACACATATCCTCGCTTTTGAGGGTGATTCCAATGTTTATTTCTTCGAGGGTACATACTCGGAGTATGAAGAGAACAAGAAACAACGTCTCGGCAATGTCGAGCCCAAACGATTCAAATACAAAAAACTTAAATAGATATGGTACCACACGCTCAGCTTGAGATTCATATCCCAAACGTACTTCACAACTACCGTTATTTCAGGTCAAAACTTCGTCCTGAGACCAAACTTCTAATCCTTATCAAAGCCAATGCATACGGTCATGGCGCAGTCCCTTTTGCTAAAGCAATGGAGGATGCCGGTGCAGATTATATCGCAGTGGCTACAGTTAAGGAGGGTGTAGAACTTCGTCAGGGGGGCATCAAACTCCCTATCCTTATCCTTACCGCAGGTACAGAGATGTACCCTCAGGTTATTGAGTATAATCTTGAGCCTGGTATGCCAAATGTCTCTTCTCTTGAGAAGTTTGCAGAGGTATTGAAAGCCCAAGGTATTAGCAAATACCCTGTTCATATCAAATTTGACACAGGTATGCACCGTCTTGGATTTATGGAACCTGAACTTCCTGCCCTAAAAGAGTTCTTGCTTGCACATCCTGAGGTGGAGGCCAAATCACTTTATACCCACTTGGCTGGTGCTGATAGCTCAGAGCATGATGAGTTTACACTTGGTCAGCTATCATTGTTCGACAGATTGAGCAGTGATGTTTTGGCTGCCCTTCCATACAAGCCAATGAGACATGCTTTCAACTCTGCAGGTATTGAGAGATTTGCTGAAAAATATCCACAATATCAGTATGATATGGCCCGTCTTGGTATCGGTATCTACGGTATCAGCTATGTGGATGACAAGAATATGAAACCATCTGCTTACTACAGATGCCCTATCGTTCAGATCAAGACCCTTGGCCCTAATGATGGTACTGTAGGTTATGGACGTCACGGCAAGCTTGGCCCTGATGGCAAGACCATCGCCACTATCCCTGTAGGTTATGCTGATGGTATCAACAGACACCTTAGCCGTGGTACTGCCTCATTTGAGGTTAATGGTCACCTTTGTCCAACCATAGGAAATGTATGTATGGATATGTGTATGATCGATATTACAGGTGTTGACGCAAAAGTGGGTGATACTGTCACCATCTTCGGAGACAACCCTACTGCCAACGATCTTGCAGCTATCCTTGACACTATCCCATACGAAATCTATACCTCTGTGCCAGCCAGAGTGAAGAGGGTGGTAACAGGAATCTAAAGGGTGTAGATTCAGAATATTTTACCGAGCAATTCGATGAGGAGTTCGCCCTCTGTGGCAGAGCCTCTCGAATTGCTTTTGCTTTTGTAGTCGCACTCCTTCATCTGGGAGATGATCCTCATTGTCTTTTTGAGGGGATACCTTTGTGCAGCAGCGATATATGATGCGGCAGTCCTGTAATATAGTCCGGCACGAGTAGCCGCATCCTGGAGTGACGGACGTGGTGAGTCGAGGCAGTAAGCGTGAATCTGCTCTATCTTCGAGAAGAAAAAGAAGAGGAATCCGAGGGTCTTTGGGAGCGGGTATTGCTTTGGCGACTCTCCGAAGAAGTATGCTATCTTGAAAGCCTTGGCGGCATTGCCGTAGGCTATGGCATTTGTAAGCTCTGTGATGTTGAACTCCCTGCTGATACCGATGATCTTTTCCACCTCCGCAGCGGTGATGGTGACGGTGCTCTCAGGGATAGATTTGATGAGTTTGTCCACCTCAAGGATAATCTTCCTGAGGTCATTTCCTGTGCACTCTGCGATAAGCATGGCGGCATCACCCTCTATCCCTTTCCCTTGGGATTTGATGTATTGCTCTATCCATTTGGGGACACCCTCCTCAGCCACTTTTGCAGATTCGAAGACGAAGCCGTATTTGGTGGCAGTCTTGTAGAATGAGGTCCTTTTGTCCGCATTTTTCCCGTTGTAGCAGAGGACAAGCACTGTGGTCGATACCGGATTCTCAAGGTAAGGTATCAGCTCTTCGCTCTTTTTCAGCGACTGCGCCTCCTTTACGATAACCAATTGCCTCTGGGCCATCATTGGGAAGCGGCTGCAGACATCTATGATCTCTCTGCAGTTGGTGTCGGATGCGTAGAGGGTGTATTGGTTGAAGTCCCGTTCATAATCCTCCAGAGCGTGCTCAGAGATGAGGGAGATAGCTTTCTCCACATAGTAGGGCTCTTCCCCCATCAGAAGGTAGAAGGGGAAGAAACTCCCTTTGAGAACCTTCTCTTTAAGGGATTCGAATTGGTCAAGGGTATCGGGTGCTTTTTGTTTAGCCATAGGACAAATTTACAAATTATTCCTATATTTGAACAATATAAATTCAACTGCAGGTTATGAGAGTGATGATATACGATCCGTTGAGGAGAAAGGAGGTGGCGCTGACCCCTGAGGAGGGGGTGAGGCAGAAGATGATAGGGTGGCTCCATGGCAAGCTCGGCTTCTCACTCAATCTTATGATGTCGGAGTACTCTTTCAAGTACAATGGCTTGCAGTACAGGGCAGATATAGTGGTTTTCGATAAGGAGAGGAGGATCAAACTTCTGGTGGAGTGCAAGGCCCCCAGTGTCCCTATCGACAGGGTGGTGATAGAGCAGGGGATAAGGTACAACAAGAGCCTCTCTGTCGAGTATATATTGTTTACAAACGGACTCACCCTTTGCGGTTACCGCAGGAGGGGGGAGAGTGAAGAGTTCGAACCGATAGCAGATTTGGATGAGATAAAATAGATTTATGAGCAGCGCGGAAAATTATAGCAGATTTCTAAAGCACAGGATATTTGACACCATATCCCAGGAGGCTGAGACCCTTGGGGTAAGGGCATTTGTGATAGGTGGATATGTGAGGGATTGCCTTCTCGGAAGACCTTGTAATGATATAGATGTGGTGGTCGAAGGGAGCGGTATTGCACTTGCTGAGGCTGTAGCCAAAAGGCTGAGGTGCAAGGTGAGTGTCTTCAAGCGCTTCGGTACTGCCATGATCAAGTCCAAGGGGCTTGAAGTGGAGTTTGTGGGGGCCCGCAAGGAGTCCTACAGGGCAGATTCCAGAAAACCTATAGTGGAGGATGGGACACTTAGGGAGGATCAGGAGAGGAGGGATTTTACCATCAATGCACTCTCGTTCTCACTCCAGAAAGATAATTTCGGGGCACTTGTAGATCCGTTTGACGGTGTGGGAGATATGGCCCGCAAGCTCATCAGGACCCCGCTCGATCCCGATACCACATATAGCGACGACCCTCTACGAATGATCAGGGCTATAAGGTTTGCTTCGCAACTCCAGTTCGAGATATTGCCCGAGTCTTTTGAATCGATAAAGAGAAATAGGGCCCGTTTGGCCATCCTCTCGATCGAGAGGATAAATGAGGAGCTGAACAAGATTCTCCTCTCTCCAAAGCCTTCGGTGGGGTTGAAGCTCCTCGATGATGCTACGCTGCTTGAGCTGATATTGCCTCAGGTTACAAATCTTAAAGGTGTGGAGACCGTTGAGGGTAGGGGTCATAAGGACAATTTCTACCACTCGCTTCAGGTGGTGGACAATGTGGCTGAACTTCTCCGTGCCCGTGAACCGGAAAAAAGGGAGAACAGGGAGGTGGAAGAGCTGTGGCTCCTATGGGCAGCCCTTCTCCATGATATAGGGAAACCTTCGACCAAGAGATATGAAGAGGGTATTGGTTGGACATTCCACAGTCACGACTTTGTGGGTGGCAAGATGATTCCGGGTGTCTTCAAACACCTCAAAATGCCCCTCAATGAGAAGATGAAGTATGTTCAGAAGATGGTTCAGCTCCATCTTCGCCCCATCTCGCTTGTGGATGATCAGGTGACAGACTCTGCTGTAAGGAGACTTCTTTTTGATGCCGGTGAGGATATAGACGATCTGATGCTGCTTTGCAGTGCAGATATCACCTCCAAAAATGACAAGACAGTGGCACGTCATAAGAAGAATTTCGAACTTGTGAAGGAGAAGATGATAGAGGTGGAGCAGAAGGATGAATACAGAAACTTCAAGAACCCTATCACCGGAGACCTGGTGATGGAGGTCTATAAAATACCACCATGCAACCTTATTGGTGAGATCAAGGAGTATGTGAAAAACGCCATCCTGGATGGCGTTATCGAAAACTCTTACGAGGCGGCTTATGCCCTTATGGAGAGCAAAGCGGCCGAGATGGGTCTTGTCAAAGGTGGAACTGCTACAAGTGTGCAGAGTGAAGATTGACCCCGATAAGGTTCATAAACTCGTTTCGGGTCCTTATATCTTTCAGGAAAGCTCCGGTGAACGCCGATGTGGTGGTCACCGAGTTTTGTTTTTGGACACCTCTGATTTGCATACACATGTGGGAAGCCTCTATCACTACAGCCACACCAAGTGGATTGAGGGTCTCCTGAATGCAGTCACGGATCTGCACTGTAAGTCTCTCCTGTACCTGAAGCCTGCGGGCAAAACACTCCACTACCCTTGCGATCTTGCTCAAACCTGTGATATAACCGTTAGGGATGTATGCTACGTGGACTTTTCCATAGAAAGGGAGAATGTGGTGCTCGCACATCGAATAGAGCTCGATATCCTTCACTATCACCATCTGGCGGTACTCCTCTTTGAACATTGCGGAGCGGAGAATCTCCCCACCATCCTGAAAGTATCCCTGGGTCAGGAACTGCATCGACTTTGCCACGCGTAGCGGAGTCTTTATCAGCCCCTCTCTTTGAGGGTCCTCCCCTAGAAGTTCCAGAATCTTCTCGTAGTGGTACGCCAACTCTTGGGTTGTCTGTTCGTCAAATTGCTCTATCTTTTTATATGCCATAATCTTTTCTATTTATGGCAAATGTATATAAAAGTGTTGACAAGTGCCAATAATTTCTTAATTTAGGGGTTTAAAGATATTGTGAAGATGGAAAAGGAGATTATCAGGGTAGAGGGGTTAGAAAAAATCTACCAGGTGGGAGAACAGCAGGTGAGGGCACTCAATGGGGTGAGTCTCACCATTGATAAGAATGAATACGTGGCGATTATGGGCCCTTCCGGTTCAGGCAAATCGACGATGATGAACATTCTGGGGTGTCTCGATACCCCCACTGCAGGGAGTTATATCCTGAATGGGAGGGATGTTTCGAAGCTTGATGATGAACTGGCGCAGGTGCGCAATCAGGAGATAGGATTTGTCTTCCAGTCCTTCAATCTTTTGCCCAGATATACTGCTCTGCAAAACGTGGAGCTCCCGCTGATGTATGCGGGTTATGGCAGGGAACAGAGGAGCTTGATGGCAGCGGAGGCCCTTCGGAGGGTAGGACTTGAAGAGAGGATGCACCATCTCCCGAATCAGCTTTCGGGTGGACAAAGGCAGAGGGTGGCCCTTGCCAGGGCAATGGTAAACAGACCTTCGATAATCTTGGCGGATGAGCCTACAGGCAATCTTGATTCGAAGACCTCGCGCGAGGTGATGGCCCTTTTCGATGAGGTGCACGCCGCCGGCAATACGGTGATACTGGTGACTCACGAGGAGGATATTGCGCAGTATGCACACAGGATCATTACCCTGAAAGACGGCAAAATATATTCAGATATAGATAATAAAAAGATATAGAGTTATGAAGATTTATACCAAGACCGGTGATGCCGGATCTACCTCCCTTTGTGGAGGGACAAGAGTCCCAAAGAACCACCCCAGAGTGGAGGCTTATGGCGATGTGGATGAATTGATATCGTATATTGGGCTCCTGAGGTGCGAGCTTCCTCAGGAGGATGCCCTTTTGAGGAGAATTCAGGAGTGTCTGATGCTTGGCTCGGCGCATCTCTCTTCTGACGGCAGAAGGCAGTTGAAGAATTTTGACCCTTGCGAGATAGATTTTCTGGAGTCAAAAATCGACGAGATGACTGCACAAATGCCTCCTCAGACAGCATTTGTACTCCCTGCTGCACCACGTACAGCATCGCTATGTCACGTCATCAGGACCGTGTGCCGCAGATCGGAAAGATCATCTATCGGCATAGAGGATAAGAATGATGAAATATGTCTAACAATCAAATATTTAAACAGATTGTCCGACTTCTTTTTTACCCTTGCGAGATTCCAATGTTATAAATGTAATATTTCTGAAGATTTTTGGTTGCCGTAAAGAATAATTGTATATCTTTGCGCCCCCTAATTAACGGAGTATTATAATAACTTTTTCACTGCTGTCCCGTTTAAACTAACTCATACTGAATAAGTTAGGATATTCGTCAGTAGAAACGGAATTTTGATTTTTGTTAAACAATTGATTTATAGGCACTTTCTCAAATAACACAAAGCCTAACGTTTGAGAAATTGT
>JAFYXO010000033.1 GCA_017546125.1 Bacteroidales bacterium | reverse complement strand
TCCATTACCACGAATGTAGATATGTCTTCCTGTTACACCGCCCCAAGTTTGTATAAGGTGAAAAATATCTTGTAATTTATCTTCATAATCCTCGGACAACACCATTCCAAAAATCTTATTCTCAATATCATCGTCTGTTTTAAGATTGTCGTATAAATCAGCAGAAACGATATCCCTATCATTAAGTAGAGTCATCATGGAACGAACACTCTTGGAAAAGATATCAATACTATCATTAAGTCTTCCAAACTCGTTTTTATATTTAATATTTGGGAAATATGGAGAAAAATTCTCAATACCAGAAACTATTGATAGTGCTTCCTCTCTTGATATTTCTTTAAAATCGTATCCGTAAAACATATCTTTAGGCCTTGCCCAAATTTCATTATTGCCGTATAGGGCTTGATAAATAACGAACTCCTCTTTACTTTCATAATGTTTCGCTTCATGAAGGAGGCGATAAATATTACCTATATAATCTTTGTAGTATTGTCCCATAAATGAAATATATAGCTTAAATTAATTCAAATACATTACTACTTACTCCTCTGTTTTTTCCATTTGTAAAACCAGATGATTGAGGCTATGGCGGCGCAGGCGGTGATGGGGTAGGAGATGGTGGCGGTGATGTTGAAGCCTTCGGGTGCCATCAGTATATAGCATAGTGTCACAGCTGTCATCAGTATGGCGGGGATCAGGGTTATGAAGTAGTTCTTCTTCCTGTTCACAAGGTATACTGTGATGGCCCAAAGGGTAAAGACTGCAAGTGTCTGATTGCACCAGGCGAAGTAGCGCCAAATTATTTTGAATCCCTCTGCGTTGGTCAGGCTGAAGATCAGGACACCCATTGTCAGGACAAACAGAGGGATACAGATCATCAATCTTTTGCGGATACTTTTTTGTTCCACTTTCAGCATATCTGCTGTAATCAGACGGGCAGAGCGGAGTGCTGTGTCGCCACTTGTTATAGGGGCTGCAACGATTCCCATAATCGCAACTATACCACCTATTGTTCCAAGCCATTCATGCGATATTCTTGTAGCTACCATTGCTCCACTATATGGAGTCCCTGTGGCTGCATCGACTGTTCCATATTCACCGTAGAACCAAGTGGCAGCTGCTGCCCAGATGAGAGCAACGATACCTTCTGTCACCATTGCGCCATAGAATACAGGACGGGCATACTTCTCATTTTTCATACAACGCGCCATCATAGGGGATTGGGTTGCGTGAAAGCCGCTGATAGCTCCGCAGGCGATACTGATAAACATCATCGGGAATATCGGATTGGAGTCGTATTTTGTCCCAAAGCCATTCCAGATCTCCGGCAATGACGGCCATTTGACGAACATGACAAACAGGATTCCGCATGCCATGAAGAGTAGTGCAAATGCAAACAGAGGGTATATTTTTCCAATAATTTTATCAATTGGAAGCAAGGTAGCCAGCAAATAATAGAGGAAAATGACGCCCATCCAAAAAATGGCATTCAGATGCTTGGGAGTCATAGCAGCCAGAAGTTCAGCTGGACCGGATACAAACACAGCCCCTACCAGAATCATAAGAATCAGGATGAATACGATCATTGCCTTTTTGGTATTCTCCCCGAGATACATTCCGATGATCTCAGGAAGATTGGCTCCACGGGTTCTTAAGGAGATTGCCCCGGAAAAGAAGTCGTGAACAGCTCCGGCGAATATTGTTCCAAAGACAATCCACAGGTAAGAAGCTGTTCCGAATTGTGCCCCCATAATAGCACCAAAGATGGGTCCGAGGCCAGCAATGTTTAGGAACTGAATCATAAAGAGCTTCCAGGTAGGCATTGGAATGTAGTCTACACCATCTGCCATCTCCAATGCAGGTGTCTTCTTGTCAGGATCTGGGGAAAAAACATTTGTGACATATCTTCCGTATATGAAATATCCTAATACAAGGAGAGTAAGAGCCAATATAAATGTTATCATATCTTTAATTTATAACTACCACACCAGTGGAATCAGGCGGTATTTTGTGTGTTGTTTGTATTCTGTGTAGCCTGGAAGGTTGGCTTCCAGGATTTTCTCTTCGTGGCGTATCCTGATGATGATGAGTGGAAGGTACAATAGGATGATGAAAAAGGAGTATAGTGATCCCAGAATGAGCGGCATGGTGAGGAAGAGTAGGGTGGTGGCGGTGTACATCGGATGGCGCACAATCCCATAAAGTCCCGTGTCAATGACTCTCTGCCCCTCTTGCACCTCGATGATACGGGAGAGGAATTCGTTCTCCCTCATTACTTCTGCGTAGATGAGATATGAGAAGAGGAATACCCCTGTGGCGCTCCATGTTACCCATTCGGGCAATATCGACCATTGGTATCTCCAGTTTAGCCCGGCAACGATAAATGTGGCAATAAAGAGTATGCCGCTCAATGCTACCACACCTTTTTGCTCCATCTCTTTTTCCTTGGCATTAAGTCTTTTGCGTAGAAGATCCGGACTCTTGGTGAGCATAACCACACCTGCGATAAATATTGGGATAAAGAGGGTCCCCATAAAGAGCCACCCTTGCCAGAATCCGAGGCTCCCTGCAGGTAAAAATACCAGTGCTCCGGTTAGGATAACCCCACCCAGAAATTTAGTCAGTGCTTGTGTGATGAGTCCGGACATTGCTCTTTAATTCTTCATTACCCTTCCGGTGTGTTTTAACGCATTGGTGTCGAGAGTGGCTCCATCCAGCACTTTGGTTCCGTTGATGTAGACTTTTTCTATACCGAATGAGTGTTCCTGATCCGATTCGCCATCACGGAGGGCGGTCTCATTGAATACTGTGATGTCTGCATAGTATCCAGGTTTGATATACCCTCTCTCAGAGATGGAGAAGCGGTCAGCAGTGGCACCTGTCATTTTTCTGATGGTATTCGGCATGGTGTCGCCTTTCCCAAGCAGGGATAATTTCAGGAATTTTGGGAAGCAGTCGTATATCGCAGGGTTCTGAACTCCATGATCTTCGACCCAGGCATCGGTCATGTATAGTGAGAGCTCATCCTTCGAGAGTTCGCTGAGAATCTCCGGGGTGCTGTAAGGTCCCATGTTTACCCTCCCTTTGAAGTCGCTCATTTCGCAAAGATCCAGGTATGCGTCAAGAGGGGATTTGCCCATCTCTTTGGCGATCTGGGCCACGCTCTTCCCTTCGTACTGTTCATGTCCCGGCCCTATGTAGGCTATCTGAATGTCATCCCATCCGAATCCGAGCAGAAGGATAGTGGCATCTATCAGTATGTTGAGCTTCAGTTTGTTGAACCAGTGTCGTTTCTGTTTGGTGGTCAGGGCCTGATACCAGCCGGGGAGAACCACGGTAATGACAGATACCCCCAGCATTTCACTGTAGATGTCAAATCCCACTTTGACACCCTCTTTCTCAAGGTTATGGATAATCTGGAGAAGCTCGTCTTTGCATTTGAAAGATTTTCTCCCCACAAAGATGGCATGTGAATAGTGCAGCTTAAGTTTTGTGCCGCGGGCTATCTCCACCAGTTCATCAAGTGCACGAAGCAGATGGGGCCTTCCAAGGAGGGGATAGGTCATGGATACTGCTGAGCAAGCTCTCGGATGGACGGTGAGTGGCCGGTCATATTTCTCGCAGAGCTTCGCAACATCTTTAAGCTCATCTATCCCTGCGTATATTCCGGGTTCATACATTAGCCCCAGGGAGAGTCCGCAGGCTCCCTCTTTCAAAGCTTGTTCCAGTAACTCAAGCATCCTCTTCCTCTCGTCAGAGGTCAATGGACGGTTCTCGTAGCCGGCAACACTTGTCCTGGCGGTGCAATGACCCGCAAGAAGAGCCAGATTACAAGGCATATTGCCGTCTACGGTATCAAAGTATTCTCGTGTGGTAGGGTAGATGCCGGTGGTTCCGCTGAATCCGAAGAGTCCTGCTCCCATTTTGTCGGCATATGGTGACTCCCTGTCGAAGCCAACTGCCGAGATGCCGCAGTTGCCGGAAATGAATGAGGTTATACCCTGACGGATGAATGGTTCGAAGTATTTGAGAGTATCTTTTTTAATTGCAAACCAGTCGTTATGTGAGTGGGCGTCGATGAACCCCGATGATACTGACAGACCCTTCAGGTCGGTCACTTCCCATCCCTCCTCTGCAGGGATTCCCTGCTCCACTTTCACTATTTTTTCACCATCGATCAATATGTCTGCGACGTATGCCTCAGAGCCGGTTCCGTCGTAAATCAAGCCGTTTTTCAGTAGTTTCATCTGTTAAGTCCTTAGTTTCAAGAGTGCAATATAACTAATTTTCATGAATTATCGCATCGTCTTGTAGGAAAGGATATGAGCAGTGATGGCTATGGCCAGGGCGATGAAGAGCACTCTGAGTGCCCAATGGTGTGCCACGAAGATGGCGCAGTTGAGGAGTGTGATCCATATCAGCGATACGGAGATTATCTTTATTTTTAGTGGGATAGATTTGTTGATGAGAAAGTTTTGGATGTATGCCCCCAGCTTTGGGTGATTCAGAAGCCAGTCATACAGCCCTTTGTGGCTTCGGAGGAAGAGGGCCGCTGCCAGTAGAAGGAATGGTGTGGTGGGGAGAACTGGTAGGACGATGCCGAGCAGTCCCAGTCCCAATGACACCAAACCCAGTATTGTCAGAATCCATTTCATCCCGCAAATGTACAATTTTGTCTGAGATGCGTATTGTATTTCCCTTCAAATATTTGTAATATTGTATCAAAATAAAACCCTACAAATATGAAAAGACGCGAGATGATTAAAAAGACCGGAGCTGCCCTTTTGGGCGCTACCGTAGCGGGTATCCCCGCTTTTGCACAAGGTTCGGAGAATAAGGACAATAATACATCCAAAAGAAAAAAAGCGGTTATCGTAGGGGCCCATCCCGATGATCCTGAGTCTGTTTTTGGCGGTACAATGCTTGCTCTGAAGGCTGCAGGCTGGGATGTGGTGAGCATTTATATGACCAAAGGTGAGGCAGGCATCAAAGGCAAGACCAACGATGAGGCGGCTGCCATAAGGAGAGTGGAGGCAGAAAATGCCTGCAAGGTTCTTGGGGTAAAACCTGTGTTCCTGACCCAGATTGACGGCAGTTCGGAGATTAACAAAGAGCGCTATACCGAGATGAAGGAGGCTATTGCCGCTGAAAATCCAGATATCGTCTTTACCCATTGGCCTATCGATTCACATGCAGACCATAGAGTATGCGCATCCCTTGTTTATGATGCATGGCGCAGATTGGGCTATACGTTTGAGTTGTATTATGGCGAGGCGATGACCGGTCTGCAGTCGCAGTCTTTCCACCCTACAGATTATGTGGATATCTCAGACTTCGCTGCCAAAAAGAGAGAGGCCCTATTCTGTCACGTAAGTCAGGATCCTGAAGGCTGGGTTGATGACTGGCACGGCAATATGGCCAAATTCCGCGGTAGGGAAATAGGGGTAGCCGATGCTGAAGCATTTGTCCATTTGAAAAGAGGGAAGGGGGATATCATCTAAAGGTACTCTACCCTCATCCTGTAACCCCAACGGTCAAAATAGAGGTTTTCACCTTTCCACTCCACTTCGCCGCGCTGGAAATCCACAGTCTCGCTGCGTAAGTGGATCTTGGCAGGGTAAAGATCTCCTGAGAAATCCTCATTGACGTAGTATCTGTGGCTGTCAATGCCACCAACATAGAAGTGGCGTATCCTCTCATTTTTGTCTTTAACCAGACCGAAAGAGGCATCTACGGGTACCCACCCGATACCTTCGAAATACACCTCGGACCAGTCGTGCATTCCACCCTGTCCGGGGTGTAATATAAATCCGCTTTGCCATTTGGCTGGGATACCTGCATATCGGGCCATGGTGATAAATGTTAGACCCACCTGGCCGCAGTCGCCGTGTCTGTATTTCAATACGTATTCGGGTATATTCCCGATAGTGGCATACTCTCTGGCACTGGCCCAGGGGATATTTTCCGAAATGAAGTCAAAAATCCTGACCACCTTGTGATAAGGATTTGACTCCCCTGCAGTAAGGCTGTCCGTGATGCGTCTGAGCTCAGGGTTGAAAATCAGGTGAGTCTCCCTTTCAGCGGTGAATTTTTTGTAAAACCCGGACTCAGTGTCGTATGGTTTTATATCATCGGGGTTGATATTGAACCAGTGGTCGTATGTCTGAAGTTCGAGCTGATAGCTGAATTTTGTAGCGCTGTCTTTTACCGCCACAGACTCCATATAGATGCTCTTGTGGGGATATTCATCGGGGGAGATGATATAATTTTCATTGGAGGTGGAGACGAGTCTTACATTGGAACACCTTCTGTTCTCCCTAGGGTATGGCATCCAGACTCTGATTGTCTCACCTTCAGGGACCTCATTAGGTTTGACGGTGAGGGTATATGTGATCCTCATCTTCTGAGGGTTTGAAAGGTGCTCTATTTGGTCACCCTTTGTCTGAGCCACCACAGGTGGGATATGTCCAGCTTTGAACAGATCCAGATCGTCTGGCTCTACCCCTTTAGACTTATCCCAGCGCTCTTTGGCACTCTTGTCTATCCTGAACAGATTTCTGGCTGCTCCCCAGAAATATCTCTTCTTCCCATCTATCACCTTGCACTCAAGCGCACCTGTCCCTTCCCAACAGGCAATCTGTTCATTTGTCACCTCCGGGATTATCTCCTTTATATATGCAATGATTGTGGTATCGTCTTTAGTGAAGTCCTGCTCAATGCGATCCATAGTCTGAATTTTTGCATTCAGACTCCACCTTTGGGCAGGGGTGAGATCCTGAGTGGCGATCTTATGTTTGATCAATTGCCTTGCAGAGGTATAATTGCCCTCTGCAATGGCATTGTCTATAGACTTGTCTGATATCTGCTGACTCTGGCATGAGAGGGCCAGCGTAGCAGCAAGCAGGAGTATGGGGATTACTCTCATTTCTTCAAGAAGCAGGTTTTGAGGACGATGCTGCTCCCCTCGATTTTGCAGTCCACCTCTTCCGGATTCTCAGTAAGGCGGATGCTTCTCACTTTGGTGCCGCGTTTGATTACCATAGAAGACCCCTTCACCTTAAGATCCTTGATGACAGTTACTGCGTCACCGTCGAAAAGCTCTGCGCCGTTAGAGTCTCTTGCCACATCGGCAGCCTCTTCGCTCTCCTCTCCGATATTGAACTCGTGGGTACAGTCGGGGCAAACATACAATGAACCGTCGAAATAAGTGTATTCTCCGCCACACTTAGGGCATTTTGGGCTATCTGTCATAATCTCAATATAAATGTTATTGATGCAAAGATAAATAATTTGTATATTTGTCCAATGCGCAACAAAATTCTATATACAGGGTTGAATTACCCGCAGGTGAAGGAATTCTGCGGAGATATGGTGTTGGCTCCATATTTCTGCATGGGATTCTCGATGCTCTCCCTAATGACAGCGGATGGGTTTGTAAATGTCAATGAAGGTGATACCATCTGCCGCGATGAAAAGGGGAATTTTTATGTCGAAACAATATAAAATCAGATAGTTATGAAAAAGTCAATTTTTTTCATTATTGCACTTTGTGCAATGGTAATGCTAGGTTCAATTCAGATGATGGGGCAGGAGCAGAAGTCGAGAGAGATGGCAGCCGGTGAGGCGATGCCCGAATTTGTCCTGAAGTCAGATGTGCATGGAGAGCTCTCTTCAGCAGATTTGAAAGGGGAGGTGGTACTGATGACCTTTTTCGCCACATGGTGCGGACCTTGCCAGCAGGAGTTGGCGGCAGTACAGGAGAAGCTGTGGCCGGTGTACAAGAACAAGAAAGGTTTTCGCCTGGTGGTAGTAGGACGTGAGCATACAGATGAGCAGTTGAAAGATTATAATGAGATAAAGAAGTTCTCATTCCCGATGTACCCCGATCCTAAACGCGAGGTTTATTCGAAGTTCGCGGACATAACTATCCCACGTGCCTATCTGTTCGGTAAGGACGGAAAGCTCATCCATGCTTCCAAAGGATTTGAAGATGGTGATATGGAGAAGGTTATGAAGATGATAGAGGAGGCATTGTAGAGAATATTTGGAATTTTTCGGAAATTTTGGAAGTATTTTGGCGATTCCGGAGTTATAAAATAAAAAATGTAACGATATGAAATCTTTTTTTATTAAAGTCTCGAAGTCTGTTCTAGCTCTTTTCGGAGTAACTGTATTTACTGCATGTCCGTTTGGTGCAATGTATGCTACCCCTTATTCAGATTATGAAATAAAAGGTAAGGTGGTGGATGAGATTACCCAAGAGCCTGTAAATGGAGTCAGGGTGATAAAATCAGAGGTGCTTTCTTCTGAAGGTCTGATTGTGGTTGATGAGTATAATAAAGATACCCTCTATACCAGTGACGGATCATTTATGTTTTCCGGAAGGGAATACACTTTTGGAGGTTACTCCCATATACATATAAAGGTAGAGGATATTGACTCTTTGGAA
Source organism: Bacteroidales bacterium (assembly GCA_017546125.1). Classification (GTDB taxonomy): domain Bacteria; phylum Bacteroidota; class Bacteroidia; order Bacteroidales; family UBA932; genus CAAGNP01. The sequence goes on along the minus strand of JAFYXO010000033.1, from coordinate 23,701 downwards.
AATGGATTGTATGAGAGTAATGAAGTCCTTGTAGAGCTCACTCAAGCCAAAAGGCCCAAACCCAAAGGGTGGTTTCAAGGTTTTTATCAGGCAGATAATGTCATGGTGGAGCTTAGCCCTAAAAAGTCTGAATAGTGAAGATGGGTCATATCTCCATAAAGCAACGTTTGACTCTGGAGCTTAATAGGCAGGCCTTTCCATTGCATCGGTGCTGATCGATGGCTCAATATCTGCCTGCGGAAGTATTCGGTCAGACTGAGAACCGTTTCCAGCCATACAGGGATCGTAGCTGGATGAAAAAGGATCAGTGTGGAGAGTGCAAATGGTTCCGTTATTGCCAGGGTGGAGGAATGCATCTGAGGGATGACAATGGCGACTTGATTTTATGCCACCTGGATAAATTGAAGTAGTATGAAAAAATGGATTGAAGCTATGCGTCTGAGGACGCTCCCGGTGAGTATTTCGGGGGTGCTGGTCGCTATGGGGTGTATGCTCCTGTGCGGATTGTTTTCGATGGTACCTGCCCTTTTGTGTCTGGTCTTCGCGGTACTTGCACAGATAGCCTCAAATTTTGCAAACGAGTATTTTGACTACAGGAATGGACTCGACAAGAAGGGTAGGGAGGGGTTCCGACGCGGTGTTACCGAAGGGGATATTACTCCTGATGCCATGAAGAGGGCCACATTCATAACTTTGGCCCTGGCTGCAGCAGTTGGATGTACCATGCTTCTGTATGGACCATGGTGGCTTATTCTTGTCGGCGTCTCGGTGGGTATTTTTGCCCTTGCCTACAGTGCCGGACCATATCCGCTATCGCATCACGGATTGGGAGATGTGGCGGTTATAATTTTCTTCGGCATTGTCCCAGTAACACTTACCTGCTATCTGCAGGCAGGAGGATGGTATGGCTGGCAGATATCACTGCCGGCATCCGTTGCAGTAGGGCTGATGGCTGCCAATGTGCTGGTGGTCAACAATTACAGAGACATGGAGGATGATTATGCTGTGAACAAGAGGACTACTGTGGTAATTTTCGGAAGGAAGACGATGGCTTGGTTCTACCTTATGGCAGGAAATATCGCTATGGTGGTGATGCTCCCTGTATGGAAGGAGCTTTCCATTTGGGCAGCGCTTCCCCTTGCTGTGTATCTTGTTCTCCACCTTCAGACATGGCGTAAGATGGTAAGACGCAGAGGTTCTGCCCTTAACCCTGTTCTGGGGAGGACAGCGATGAACCTTCTTGTCTTCTCTTTGCTGCTGATAGTTGCAGCCGGACTTTCAATGATAGCTTAGGCTCTCTTCTTAATCACATAGACATAAATTAGCAGAATCACATTCATCATCAGTGCATAGATGATGGCAGGGATTGCCATCTCTCCGCTGTTGAATATGAATGGTGATGATGCTATAGCAATAGCTTGCGCAGCATTCTGCATCCCCACCTCTATGACCATTGTCCTGCGTACTGCTGCGCTGAATTTTCCCACTCTTGAGAGGGCGGAGCTGCATAGCATGGCTGCCAGAATGAGGGCTGTGATTGCGAGGCCGAGGACTGTAAAATTGGCAATGATCTCTTCTGTGTACTGGAGGAAAAAGATGAGCGCGAGAAGCATAAGAGCAGGGAAGGCCCCTTTGCTCAGGGTTTTATTGACCTTGGCTGCTTTTTCAGGGGCAAAGTGCCTGAAGGCAATGCCTGCCAGAAGTGGGGCAAAGAGCAATACCAGATTCTGCACTATCAGCTTTCCTACAGGGAGGACAATTTGGGTGCCTGTCTGTTCAGAGACGAAATTGGAGACGAACTCCATAATGACAGGAATGGTGAAAAGGGTAATTATGCTGCTGAGGGCGGTAAGGGTGACTGAGAGTGCCACGTCCCCTTTGGCAAGCATGGAGAATACATTTGAGGAGCTCCCCCCGGGGCAGCATGCGATAAGGACAACCCCTGTGAAGTACACTGCAGGGAGTTTGAGGGCCCATGCTAGGCAGAATGCAATGAGCGGAAGAATAATGAGTTGTCCTGTCATTCCCACAAGCACTGCACGTGGATTGCGCGCGACATCTGTAAATGATTTGCGGTTAAGATCTGTCCCCAGAAGGAACATCAGGACGATCAGTATAGGCATTACTATCCAAATAGTATTCATATTCTTATTTTTTTGGGGTGCAAAAGTAATAAAATGTGGTCATATTGCCATAATCGGATGGTGGTCTTGAATATTTAAGTAACTTTGCAAGATTGGAAAATTATTTTTTGTCCTATTTTTTATGCTACAAGTTTACAAAAGAATGCAGAAGATGAGGGAGAAATATGTTGATACCCTCGCAAAACTATATGAGTATGCCACTACGGTATATTCAAAAAAACAATATACCCAGTGGTACGATACCAAAAAGGGTGGTTATACATTTGCCTCATTGAAGGAGAAATGTGACAGCCTCTCTAAAGTCCTTACACAGTATGGTATCGGAGCAGGTGACAAGGTAGCTATCCTTTCGCAGAGTATGCCTAACTGGTCTGTCGCTTTCTTCAGCCTCGCACCTTACGGAAGAATCGTAATTCCTATCCTTCCGGACAGCTCGACCAATGAGGTGACCAATATCATAAACCACTCTGAGACCAAGGCCATATTCGTGTCCCAGAAACTTTCCGGAAAGGTTTCAGAAGAGGTAAAGGATAAAATGGTTCTGATTATAGATATCGACACACTGGAGATAGTGAAGTCTGATGATGAGAAATTTACCTGTGACGGCAAGACCTCTGTTCCGACACCTGAAGATATTGCTACCATCATCTACACATCAGGAACTACAGGAAGTGCCAAAGGTGTCGTACTGAGCCACAGAAACCTGTCTGCCAATGTCATCACATGCTATCACTCATGCAAAAGGACCCATAAAGACAGATGGCTCTCTGTGCTCCCTATGGCACATACACTTGAGATGACCCTCAGTATGCTCTATCCTATGTATTGTGGAGCTACAGTGTATTATCTTCCAAAACCACCAGTGGCATCTCTGCTTCTAAAGGCTCTTAAAGTGGTGAAACCTACCACTATGCTTACTGTGCCTATGATCATCGAGAAGGTCTATAAGGGGAGTGTCCTGCCTACTATAAAGAACAGCCGTACACTTACCTGGATGAATGAGCATATGAATGGACTTATGTGCTGGATCATCGGTATGAAACTTAAAGCTACATTCGGCGGACATATGTCATTCTATGGTATCGGTGGGGCCAAACTGGATCCGGAGGTGGAGAAATTCCTCTTGAAAGCGAAGTTCCCTTATGCTATCGGATATGGTCTGACAGAGACATCTCCTCTTCTTGGCTACTCTATGCACGGATGGAGAACAGTGGGTTCGTTTGGCTATCCTGTGTACAATGTAAAACTTAAACTCCATAATGTAGATCCTACAACAGGTGAAGGTGAGGTCGTGGCTCAAGGCCCTAATGTGATGCTTGGCTACTATAAGGACCCTGTGCGTACCAAGAGTGTATTCACAGAGGACGGATGGTTCCGTACAAGTGACATCGCTGTTCAGGATGAGAAGGGGCGTTTCTTTATAAAAGGGCGCAACAACAATATGATTCTTGGACCTTCCGGTGAAAATATCTACCCTGAGGAGATCGAAAATGTGGTAAACAATATTGAGGGTGTAAGTGAATCCATTATCGTAGAGAGAAACGGTCGTCTTGTAGCACTTGTCCAGCCAAGTGAAGACTTCATACAGTGGAACAATGAGAGTGAGGACAAGCTTTATGAGAAGCTTGATAACTGGAAAGACAAGATCTTGAGTTTTACCAATAAGAATGTAAACAAATCATCTCAGGTAAGCTCTGTCGAGGTTATGAAGGAGCCGTTCGAGAAGACTGCTACACAAAAGATCCGCAGATTCAAATATAAAGAGTCTGCACCTACTGTAGAGCAAGAGAAGAAATCTGAAAAGAAATAGTCTATTTTATACCTGTGTACATGCGGCAAATGCCGAATGTAAGTGGTTTGTGCAGTACTTTCTCAAATCCGGCCTCATACATCATAGGGATGAATTTGTCTGGGGCCGGAAAGCGGAGTACAGATGCAGGAAGATATTCGTATGCCCCCCTGTCTCCAGATATCCATCCACCTATGGCTGGGAGGATTTTTAGGAAATAGAGCTTGTAAAACCATCGGAGGACGGAATTTTTGGGAACTGAGAGTTCCAGTATGACCAGTTTGCCACCCTTTTTGAGGACCCTGTGCATCTGTTTCAGACCTACCTCCAGGTGTTCGAAGTTTCTTACGCCGAATCCGACTGATATCCTGTCGAAAGTGCCGTCGCTGTACGGGAGATCTTCGCAGTCCCCCTGGACCATATCTGCCTGTACACCTGCAGCCTTGATTTTTTCTCTCCCTATCTTCATCATCCCTTCAGAGAGGTCTATTCCTGACACACGGCTTCCGGGTGCAGCTTTCTGGGCAATCTCTATAGTGAAGTCCCCTGTGCCACAGGCCACATCAAGGACCTGAAGGGGCTCTTTGGTATCGACTATAACTTTTACAGCCTTTTTCCTCCACCCTTTGTCGATGTTGAGTGAGAGGATATGGTTCAGCTTGTCGTAGTCGGGTGCTATGTTGTCAAACAGTTTTCTAATTCCTTCTTTCTTTGCCATCTCTCTATCTTTTTTTGCTGAATAGCCATTCCATGAAATCGGGGTAGTTGAATGCCGGGTTCCAGCTGTTGTGGGTGCAGCCGGCGAACTCGATGTACTCGACATTTGCCCCCATTGCACGAAGTGCCTTATATGCTTCGCGTGACCCCTCTGTCGGGACTGCCTTGTCTGCATCTCCGTGGAAAATGCGGAAGTTTACCTTTTGGGCAGCAGAGAGCCTCTTGGGATTCACAGAACCGCAGATAGGTATTGCCGCTGCAAATTTTTCGGGGAAACGGCATACAAGATCGAATGTCGCCATACCACCCATGGAGATGCCCATGATATATATTCTGCGGCTATCTACAGCAGGATTGTCTATGTATGAATCTATGAGGTCCATTACAGTCTGCATAAGGGATTGGAGAGGTGGGTTTTCAGGCATCTCGTATGGCATGAGTGATACCAATGAATCCCTTTTGTAAGCACCTGAAAGGTGTGCAGGACATTGGGGGAAGATCACAAATGCGGGATATTTCTCCCTGTAGACAGGGTTGAGGAACATTTGCCCTCCGTGGAAAAGCTGTGCTTCGTTATCGCTTCCCCTCTCGCCAGATCCGTGCAGGAAGATAACCAACGGATATTTCTTGCCACTTTTCTGATTCTCCGGTGTGAGATATCTGTACAGGAGGGTGTCTGATGTGTTTGGTGAGATGAATTTACCTTTCTGGTAGCTCTCCTGGCCGATTAGGGCAGATGAGATAAGTGCAAATGCGATTAGAAGAACAATCTTTTTCATAAACAATACTTTTGATTGGTCTACAAATTTAAATAACTTTGTAGAATACTAATAATTTTATCGAAATGAAAAGGGCTCTATTTTCTCTGCTTATATCTCTATTTGCTGTCGGGGCAACTGCCCAAATAAATGAATTGCCACGCTGTGCTCCTGAGGATCAGGGTGTTCCGTCCAAAGCGCTGATCGAATTGTTCGACTCATTGCACGCTATGCCGGGGACCGATATCCACAGCATGATAGTGATGCGTCACGGTAAGGTGGTAGGTGAGTTCTATCCTGCACCTTTCGGACCCGAATATCAGCACACCCAGTACTCAAGCTCCAAGACTTTGGTAAGTATGGCGGTAGGTATAGCTGTAGATGAGAACAGACTCCGTATCGATGACAGGGTAGCCACATTTTTTATCGATTATCTGCCAGATACCATCTCTACCCGTCTGGCAGATATGACAGTGAGGGATCTTCTTACTATGACATCAGGTATCAAGCCCGACTGGGCAATGCGCAGCCGCGGTACAGAGTGGATCAAAACTTTCTTGTCTAAAGAGGTGATCAATGACCCCGGTGAGGTATTCGCATACGACTCTATGGTGACATATATGCTTTCGGCGATAGTTCAGAAGGTGACAGGCAAAAAGACTTTGGAGTATCTTCAGGAGAAGTTGTTTGATCATATGAACATCACAAAAGTGAACTGGGAAGTGAGTCCTGAGGGTGTGAACACCGGTGGATGGGGTCTCCATATCCAGAGTGAATCACTTGCCAAAGTGGGTCAGATGTGGCTTCAAGGTGGTGTCTGGGAAGGGAAGCAACTTATCTCGAAGGATTGGATCGACCAGATGAGTGCCCGTCAGGCAAATGGCGGTGACTACGGTTACGGCTTCCAGACCTGGCAATGTGCATACCCTACAGCAGTGCGTGCTGATGGTGCTTTGGGACAATATGTGATCGTGGTCCCTGAGAAAGATGTAGTGATAGTTCTTACAGAGGCTTCATTTACCAACGGTAAGCCACAAAGGGGTCTAATCTGGAACAAATTCCTCCCTGCACTATCGGATGAGCCGCTTCCAGCAAGTGAAGACTATGCACTTTTGCAGAAGAAACAGGCATCATATCAGCTCGAACTCCCTGCGGGAAAAGCCTCTTCAACTGTAATCAAGAAGGTGGAGGGCAAGAAGTTCTCAATCGGCAAAAACAGATATAACTGGAGTGAGGTTTCATTCTCAAGAGGTGAATCGGGGCTTATGATGACCATCACCAAGACAGATGGGACAAGCTATACACAGCCTCTTGGCTACAAGAGCTGGTGTACAGAGGCTATAGACGGTCTCCCTCCATACTCGATCAACCCTATCGACTGGCACGTGGGACTTGAGGGTCCTTTCTATGCATCTGGTGCTTACGGATGGGAAAAGAGTTCGCTGAATGTGAATCTTCACTATGTAAACTGGGTATCGTCACTCTATATGACTTGGGATTTCTCGAAAATATCCAAAGGTGTGGTGACATTGACAGTGTCAAACAACTACCTTAAAAACAAGGTGGAGACTTTTGATTGTACCATCGAGTAGATGTATATTTTCAACCCCGAACACGATCTTTGTCTGGCAAATGGGGATCCCCATTTTGTCCCACCTGAGAGTGCATTGGCATTTGGAAGGGACTGTGCGGAGCTGACCAGATGGATGGTGGGGCTTGATACAGCTGCTGATGATGATGCGTCCGGAGTCCCTCAGAAGATTGTTCCATGGGGTTGGAATTATGTATTGCGCAAGCGTTTGCGTAAGGAGGGGTATCCCGAAGAGTTGCTCCCGAGTGATGGGCAGATAGAGGCTATTGCAGAGCTTTCTGACAGAAGATTTGCCCTGGAGGCACTTGAGAGTGTGTTTTCCCATTGCGGTGGTAACCGTATGGGTACAGTTACTCCACCTTCCTACCGTATTGCCGCCTCTTCACTGGAGCAGATTGAGGGTTTTATTGCAAAGCATCGGAATATAGTTTTGAAGGCCCCTGTCTCTGGTAGCGGAAAGGGGATTCGATGGGCGACAGATGCCCTCTCCCATAGCGATGAGGGGTGGTGCCGTAATCTTATTGCCCGACACGGATGTGTCGTGGCTGAGAGGCGTCTGACCCTCAAAAAGGAGTTTGCAATGCTTTTCAAGGCCACTGCCACGGATATTATCTTCTGCGGTTATTCCCTTTTCTATACCGAAAATGGTGCCTATCGTGGGAATGTTCTAGCTTCAGACCGGTTCATTGAGCGTCAGCTCTCGGAACTGATCCCTCTGGAACTGCTCGAGAGGGTGAAGATGGTGCTGATCTCATATTTGAAGAGGACGGTCTGTGGCAAATATGTAGGGTTTATAGGTGTGGACCAGTTCTTCAGCGAGGAGTTGGGGTTCAATCCTGTGGTGGAGATAAATATGAGGATGACAATGGGGCTTCTGGCTAGGAACATATACGACAGGTTTGCCGGGGAGCTCTCCATTGGTGATGGCAGCCATCGTTTCGAGATTGTCCGCGAAAAGGGTCCTTACGGCTGCAAATACTCATTCAGGTTTGTGGGTTAACACCGTTTTTGGTGCCACATTAGGTGTCCCGCGTTCATTTTTGGCGATTTTCGTGCGCGGCAGCAGTTTTTTTAGTGTCCCGCGTTCATTTTTGCCGTTTTTTGAACGCGACACAAGAAATTATTAGCTCCCGCGTCCATTTTTGCCCAAAATCGTACGCGGAAATGTTATCTTTGAGAAGAATGTCAGATTATGGAGCATAAAGTTATACATATTGACGATAATGTCGAGCTGGGATATTCACCCGATTCTGGGGTGAAGATTATCTATGTGGATGGACTTCCATTTAAGGATTTTATAGGTGATGGGGTGTTGAGGCCTTATGAGGACTGGAGACTCTCTCCCCAGGAGAGGGCAAGGGATCTCGCTTCCCGTTTGAGTGTGGAGGAGATAGCGGGGCTTATGCTCTATAGCCCGCAGAATCATCTGGACGACAGTGAATTGACCGAAGGTCAGAGGGAATTTCTCCTGCATGACAATGTCCGTCATGTGCTTGTCTCCAGGGTATCCTCCCCGAAAGTGGCAGCAGAGTGGAACAATAGGGTGCAGGCACTGGTAGAGTCCCGTACTCATGGTATTCCTGCCAACAATTCTTCCGATCCAAGGCATTTGGCAACACCAGATGCAGAGTTTGCTGCGGGTGCGAGTGGCCAGCGTTCATTGTGGTCAAACCTTTTGGGACTTGCTGCCACATTCAGCCCCGAGCAAGTGGAGGAATTTGCGAGGGTGGCAGCTACAGAGTACAGATATCTGGGTATTGCGACAGCATTGTCTCCACAGGCAGACCTTGGGACAGATCCACGCTGGTACCGATATAGCAGCACTTTCGGTTGCGATCCCAAATTGGTAGCGGATCTTACCAGGGCATATGCAGACGGGTTTCAGTCCCCTGACGGCAATGGGTGGAACAGAAAAAGTGTCAATACGATGGCCAAACACTGGCCTGGAGGTGGCTGTGGAGAAGGGGGGCGTGATGCCCATTATGGAAACGGTAAATATGCTGTATATCCAGGTGGGTGTTATGAACTGCATAAAATCCCTTTTGTGAATGGTGCTTTCGATCTCAGGAGGGGGACAGGCGCCTCTTCTGCAGTGATGCCTTATTATACCATACCTTTCGGGCAAACACCTGAGGATGTGGCCAATGGATACAATAGCGATGTGCTGTTGCGTCAACTTCGTCAGGAGGCAGGATTTGAAGGTGTTATATGTACAGACTGGCTGGTGACTCACGATGAGGTGCATCCCGGTGTCCACTCGGGCAAACCTTGGGGTGTGGAGAATCTGAGTGTGGCAGAGCGGCACTATAAGGCGCTGATGGCCGGTGTAGATCAGTTCGGTGGAAACAATGAGATAGAGCCTGTTCTTCAGGCGTATCAGATGGGTGTGGCGGAACATGGTGAGGAGTGGATGAGGAGGAGGTTTGAGGAGTCAGCCTACAGACTTCTGTTGAATATGTTCCGTGTCGGACTCTTCGAGAATCCTTATATCGATGTTGCGGAAGCAGAGAGGGTGGTGGGTTCCCCTGAATTTATGGAGGCAGGATATCAGCAGCAGCTCAAAAGTATAGTTATGTTGAAAAACAAGGGATCTCTTCTCCCATTGGACAAAGGGGCGAAAGTCTATATCCCTGAGAGATTCTCCCCAGAGGGGCCGAACTATTGGAGACAGATAATCCCTCAGAAGATATATGATCCTGTACCGGAGAGTGTGGTGGGTAGGGATTTTATACGAGTGGAGAGTGCCGGGCAGGCAGATGTGGCGATAGTCTTTATCGAATCACCCCACAGTTATCTGATGGGGTATGATGATGGTTATATCCCCATCTCCCTCCAGTATGAAGATTACACGGCAGTGGATGCCCGTGAGCACAGTATAGCGGGGGGAGATCCATTTGAGGAGGGTGTGGACAGAAGCTACAGAGGCAAATCAGCCAGAACTATCAACAAATGTGATATGGAGATGGTCCATAAGGTGAGATCTGAGATGGGAGACAAGCCTGTGGTAGTGGTAATAAATATGTTAAATCCTATGGTGATGAAAGAGATAGAACCGTATACGGATGCTGTGCTTGTGGGATTTGATGTCCAGTCACAGGCGGTGATGGATATCATATCGGGCAGGTGTGAGCCAAGCGGTTTGCTCCCATTCCAGCTACCGAGGGATATGTCAGCTGTCGAACTCCACTGTGAGGACAAACCACACGATATCCCCTGTCACTGCGATGCAGAGGGGAATTTCTATGATTTCGGGTTCGGTATGGACTTCAAGGGTGTCATCGACGATGAAAGGGTGAGGAAATATTCATCTTTTTATTTCTGAAAAAAGTTGTTATCTTAGTGTGTTCATTCAAAATCAATAGTTATGGCGCTTATTTCAAGAGAAAGCAAGAATTATAAATGGGACTTCGAGATCATCGGAGGATGCTCAAGGGTACAAGTCAAAAGTGGTGAGGATATCGCTCATCTTGAGGAACTTGACCCAAAAATGTGGACAGTACTTTCGTGTCCGGTAAATGGATTGGAAATTGATGAGAAAAGCCTCTCATTTATGGATGAGGATGGTGATGGCAAGATCCGTGTCCACGATGTTATCAATACATCCAAATGGATAGTAAGTGCCGTTAAGAACCCTGATCTTCTCCTTGATGGAAGGGATTACTTCAATATTGAGAATTTCAACCAGGAGACTGAGCTGGGTCAGAAACTCTACAAATGTGCCAAAAGGATACTTGAAGGTCTGGATAAGAAAGCACATGATATCTCTATCTTGGATATAGCAGATGTGACCGCAATATTTGCCAAAACCACATTCAATGGTGATGGCGTCATCATAGATGCATCCTCTGAAAATGCAGACGAGAAGGCTGTGATAGCTTCAGCAATAGCTGTGTTGGGTGGCGTAAACGACAGAAGCGGGGTAGTGGGTGTAAATGGTGAGATTATCGAAAACTTCTATAAAGCATTGTCTGATTATGCTGCATGGCAGGGAGCCAAAGTGGAGGCCCCTTATGGAGATAAGACCGACAAGGTTATGGAGCTATACAATGCTCTTGACGCTAAGGTGAAAGATTTCTTTATGCGTTCAAAACTTGCAGCTTTCTCACCTGAGAGCGTTGCTACACTGGATGTGCAGAATTCACGTATTGATGCTATCAGCGGAGAGAACCTCACAGGCAAACTTGATGATATAGCTACCTATCCTTTGGCCAGGGTGAACAAGGATCAGGTACTCAATATGAATGATACACTTAACCCTGTATGGGCTCCAAAATTTGAGGAACTCAAAGCGATAGTATTTGAGTCTGGCAAGGAGAAACTTACTGAGGCTGAGTGGTGTGAGGTAGGTGCCAAATGTGCCGCTTATGTGGCATGGAAGGGTGCTAAAGCCGGTGAGGCTGTAGAATCATTGGGAATGGAGACCATTCAGAAGTATCTTGACCGGAACAAGAAAGAGAGCCTTTTGGCTTTGGTGGCAAAGGATGCGGCACTTAAGGATGATGTGGACAATATTGCCCTTATGGACAAGTTTTTACATATCTACAAGGATTTCTACAGATTGTTGAAGAACTTCATCACCTTCCACGACTTTTATGACAAGAGCAAGGAGACCTTAGCCATTTTCCAGTCGGGCAGACTGATTCTAGACCAGAGGGAGTGTCTCTTCTGTATGAAGGTGGCAGATGCCGGCAAACACTCAGCTTCTGCAGCAGCAAGCGGTATGTATCTTGTCTACTGTGATTGTACTGCCAAAGGTGTGGCCGGCAAGCTTCAGATTATGGCAGCCATCACCGTGGGTGAAATAGGTGATATCGTAGTGGGTAAGAATGCCATCTACTATGACAACAAAGGTGTGGAGTATGATGCAGTCATCACAAAAGTGATAGATAACCCTATCAGTATGTCACAGGCATTCTGGTCACCATACCGCAGAATAGCTCAGACTGTAGAGGGCTTTATCGCCAAGAATGCGGCAGATAAGGATGCAAAAATAATGAAGGATGTCACTACCAAGATAAACAGCACCCCTACGACTCCACCTGCAGATCCTAAAGGGGCAGCTGCAGCAGCGCCATTCGATATTGGTAAGTTTGCCGGTATCTTTGCTGCTTTAGGTATGGCTGTCGGAATGATCGGTTCGGCTCTTGCCAGCCTGGTGAAAGGTCTTGTAGCTTTGACATGGTGGCAAGTGATCCTAACTTTCTTAGGGTGTATGTTGGTGATTTCGGGCCCTGCAATGGTTATGGCCTGGATGAAGCTCCGTCGTCGCAATATTGCACCTCTTCTTAATGCAAACGGATGGGCGATAAATGCATCATCCAAGATCAGTATCCCATTTGGTGAGACCCTTACCAATATTGCAAAATTCCCCACATTGAACCTTAAAGACCCTTATGCAAAGAAAGGTATCCCTGCCTGGAAGAAATGGTTGATCTCCATCTCATCCCTTGTAGTGGTTTTGGCAGTTCTTTGGATTTGCAACCTTTTCGCCTGGGCAAAACTTCCGTCACCACTTCCTTGCTTCAATAAAGAGGAAGTTAAGGTAGAGGTAGTGGAAGAGGTGGTTGTGGAGGAAGCAGCCCCTGTTGAGGAGGTCAAATAGTGCATACTGTCGAGATAGAACATACAGCTGATGGCTCTGCGACCCTTTTTGTGAAGGAGATGGATGAGCATTATCACTCCGTGAAAGGGGCACTTACAGAATCGAACCATATTTTCAGAGATTCAGCTTTTTTATACCGTGCCGACGGTTCACCTCTACGACTATTGGAGGTGGGCTTCGGCACCGATCTTAATGCGGCAGTTACCGCAATGGTGGCAGACGAAAATCACCCTGTCCACTATATTTCACTTGAAAAATACCCTGTCCAAGGGGAAATTTTGTCCCAATTGGGGTACGAAGAGCTGGTAGATGAGGGGCTCCTTCATAAGATCCATGCTGCCCCCTGGGATGTGCCGGTGGAGATATTCCCCGGTTTTGTCCTTGAAAAGCGCCAATGTGATTATACCAGGGACCCATTGCCCGAAGGGATAGATGTGGTCTATTTTGATGCCTTTGCTCCGGAAAAGCAGCCCGATATGTGGACGGAAGGGGCCTTTGAGCGCCTTGTCGGCGCAATGAGCCGCGGGGCAGTCCTTACCACCTATTGTTCTAAGGGGGAAATAAGACGACGACTCGAAAGCCTGGGCCTCCGAGTCGAACGTATTCCCGGTCCTCCGGGTGGTAAAAGGGAGATTCTCCGGGCTACTCGCTTATAGTAAGCTTCTCACCCTCAGATTTGGCAATAACTACCGCTGCACACATATCTCCGTATGAGTTGGTGGCGGTACGTGGCATGTCGCAAAGCTGCTCTACTGCCAATACAAGTCCGATACCTTCAAGTGGCAGACCGGCCACAGAAAGTGCTACAGAGAGCATTACAAGGCCTGCCATAGGGATGCTGGCAGCACCGATGGCTGAGAACAGTACGGTAGCTACAATTATCAATTGTTCCATTACCGAAAGATCCACGCCATATACCTGTGCGATGAAGATTACCGCTACACATTCGTAGAGTGCCGTACCGTTCATATTGATGGTGGCACCAAGTGGAAGTGTGAAGCTGGCTATCTTATTGGAGATGCCGCATTTCTCCTGGGAATCCTTCATGGAGATAGGCAGCGCTGCACCTGATGAACAGGTTGAGAAAGCGGTGAGGATAGCGGTAGACATCTTCTTCATATGCTTCCATGGGTTCTCCTTGCCGATGAATCTTACTGTACATGGTAGTATGATGAAGAACTGGATCATACATCCTATCCATACGATAAGGACGAACATGCCAAGGCTTTGGGCTATCTCTACCAGTTTCTCTGTGTCTCCGGCCTGCTGTGCGATCATCTTCGATACGATGGCGAATACACCGATAGGGGCAAGTTTGATTACAGCCAGGGTAATCTTCATAATGACATCAAAAGCTGCCTGGAAGAAATCTATAATGACTGTTCTCGACTTCTCTTCCACCTTGGTTACGAAGAAACCGAAAAGGATGGCGAAGAAAATGATAGCGAGAAGGTCACCCTCTGTAAGTGTCTTGAAGATATTGTCAGGGACGATAGTGATAAGTCTCTCGCCAAGGGATACTTTGTTGGCCGATGCTATGTTTGCAGCACTTTCTGCTTGAGACACCAATGTGGATCCTACCCCCGGCTCAAGGATGTTTACAAACAGCATACCTACGAAAGCTGCAATAAGGGTAGTGATGATGTAGAAACTGAAAGTTTTGCCGGCTATTCTGCCAAGTCCGCCGCTGTTTCCCATTCCGGCTACACCCACAACCATAGATGAGAATACGATAGGGATCACAATCATCTTGAGGAAGCGGAGGAAGATGTCGCCAGCCCAGCTTATATACTTCACATACTCGTGACCGAATATTCCGAAGACAACACCCAGAACGAGGGCGATCAGAATCTGTAATGGAAGAGCTATTTTGATTTTTTTCATATTGCTTGCTATTTGTTGTACAATTCTCTGATACATCCGTCAGCAAGTGCCTCAAGACTGGAGATACCCATTTCAGGTTCCAGACCGGTATTTGCATATGCGATAGGAATTTCGGTGCAGGCACCTACGATAGGGAGTTTCTCGATGGCCCAAAGCTTTTCGATAATCTCTCTGAATTTCTCACCTGCCTCTTTGTGCTTGCCTGCTTTCACCATGTCAGTAACATCGTGAATCTCCTGCTGGAGCTCTTCTGAAGCCACCAGGAAGTTGTAACCGCTCTCCTGAGCATGTCTCTGGTAAAGACCTGTCCTCATGGTGCCGAGAGTGGCAGTCAGCCATGCACCCTTGGGAGATCTCTCTGCGCATGTTCTGATGGTCTCATCTACGATGTGTACGATAGGTTTTTCGATCTCGTCCCTGAACTGGTCGATAAAATAGTGTGCGGTATTGCAAGTGGCGCACAGGATGTCTGCACCCCAGCCAATAAGGGAGTTAAGACCATCTTTGATGTGTCTTGACGGATCGGGTCCTTTGCCCAAAAGGAATGATGTTCTGTCTGGGGTCGCTGTATTGGAATATACTATCATTCGTGGGTGATCTTGGTCACATTTGGCAGGTGTCCTCTCTGCCAATACCCTTTGGAAATCTGCTGTAGCTGCTGGGCCCATTCCACCCAAAACGCCTAAAGTTTTATCAGGTCTCATATAGTTTAAGAATTAAAGAATCAAAGGTACAAAAGATTTCTTACCTTTGCTATATGAAAATAGCAGTAATCGGTACCGGATATGTAGGCCTTGTTTCAGGTGCATGTTTTTCAGAGATGGGTGTGCACGTGACTTGCGTGGATGTCAACAGTGAAAAGATAGAGTCGCTCAAGGGTGGCGTGATGCCCATTTATGAGCCAGGCCTGAAGGAGATGGTTCTCCAGAATATGAACATGGGGAGACTCCATTTTACTGATAGTCTGTCTGATGCACTGTCTGATGCCGATGTGGCATTTATCGCTGTAGGGACACCTGCAGGTGAAGATGGGTCGGCTGATCTGAGTTATGTGGAGGATGTGGCTCATCAGATAGGGGAGTGCATCGACCACTATATTCTGGTAGTTACCAAATCTACAGTCCCTGTGGGTACCACTTACAGGGTGAAGGAGATAATTTCGGAAGAGATAGCTGCAAGGGGGGCATCTGTGGAGTTTGAGATGGCATCCAATCCCGAATTTTTGAAGGAGGGTGCAGCGATACGCGACTTCATGTCTCCCGACAGAGTGGTGGTCGGTGTAGAGTCGAAAAGGGGAGAGGAGCTGATGTCCCAGCTTTACCGACCATTCCTGATAAACAACTTCAGAGTAATCTTTATGGATATCCTCTCTTCTGAGATGACCAAATATGCAGCCAATGCGATGCTGGCTACCCGTATCAGTTTTATGAACGAGATGGCCACTCTCTGTGAACTGGTAGGTGCTGATGTAAATCAGGTGAGAAAAGGGATATCTTCAGATTCCAGAATAGGTAGCAAATTCCTCTATCCAGGTTGTGGTTACGGCGGTTCGTGCTTCCCAAAAGATGTGAATGCACTTATGTCCACTGCACGCAGATACGGATACAGAATGGGTATCATAGAGGCGGTAGAGGGTGTCAATAATCTTCAGAAGAGGGTGATATACAATAAACTTTCAGAGAATTTGGGTAGTCTTGAAGGGAAAGTTGTCGCTTTGTGGGGACTCTCTTTCAAGCCCGAGACCGACGATATAAGGGAGGCTACATCCATTGTCACTATAAATCTCCTTCTCGATGCCGGAGCTGTAGTGAAAGTTTATGACCCTATCGCTATGGAGAGTGTCAGAAAGGTGTATGGCGACAGGATAGCTTATGCCAAGGATATGTACGATGTCCTTGATGGGGCTGACGCCATGGCACTTGTTACAGAATGGAAACAGTTCAGACTCCCTGACTGGGAGAAAATAGCCGCCACCATGAGGGGTAATGTCGTAGTGGATGGCAGAAATATATTTGACCCTGAAGAGGTCATCAAACACGGTTTGAAATACAACTGTATCGGAAAGAGATACTAAGCTCCGATTTTCATACGGATAATCTGAATAAGCCCTTCGAACAGGGAGGTGATACCTATTGCCATCACGATAACTCCAGCGATCCAGTTGGTGATAAGCAACTGTTTGAGTCTGAATTTGTTTCTGAACATATTGATGACAGTAGACAGGGCAAACCACCATCCGAGAGTACCGATGAATACACCCATAAGTGCAGGGGCTATAACCAGACCGAATTCATACTCGCCGGTATCTATACCGATGAAGGCAAACATACCTATAATCAGAAATATGGCACCCGGGTTAGTTATGGTCATCAGGAATGATGATGCGAAATCCTGAATGTATTGGTGATTACCCTCTTTTACCCTCTTGATCTGCTTGATGGGATTGGTGATGAAAATTTTGACACCGAAACCGGTCACGACAGCACCACCGAATACCATAACCCACTCTCTGTATGTAGTAAGGAAATCGTTCACAAATGAGAGACCTAAAAGTGCAATCGCAGAGAAAATAATGTCAGAGATGGATGCACCCATACCTGTAGCGAAGCCTGACCATTTGCCTTTGCTCAAGGTTCTTTGGATACACAACACGCCGATAGGGCCAAGTGGAATTGATGCTCCTAATCCGACAATAATACCTTTAATCAAATCTTCAATCATAAAATAGGTCCCCTTAATGACGGCAAAGATAAAGAATTCTTATATTTGTCAAACTTTTATACAGCGTTTTTATATGAAATCGGCCAAAAGAGTACATTTATATATATGGGGATTGATCTTATTGTCGTCAATACTCCTCTCACTCCCTTTCCTGGTGGACCATTTGGGCTTTCTGGCACTTTTCGGACTGGTCCCGCTATTTCTGATTGAGGATATCTGTGACAAGAGATCAATAAAAGGTGCTACCTGGTATTACTATGCACTCTTCGTGATATGGAATATAATCACCACTTATTGGGTATCGTATGCTACCCTCCCCGGTGGTATAGCCGCCATTCTTCTGAATGCGTTCCAGATGTCTCTTGTCTTCTGGTTCTACAGACTCTTCAAGAGGAGAATCGCTTCCAGTTACCCTTCAGGGGGCAAGGCTTTTATCCCATATCTCTTCTTTATCGTCACCTGGCTCGGGTGGGAGCACTACTACTTCGATGCAGAGGTCTCATGGCCTTGGCTTGTATTGGGCAACGCCTTTGCAGGATCGATAAAATCTATCCAATGGTATGAATATACAGGTGTTTTGGGCGGAAGTCTGTGGATTCTCCTTTCAAATGTCCTTTTGTACAGAATTATAGTGCTGGAGCGTGGCAGGGACAGAGGTGCGGTGGAAGGGAAATACCAGAGAAGGGGCAGGATAGCCCTTTATGCAGGGTATGCAGCCCTGATAGTGGCACCATTTGCAGTCTCTGCAGTCATGTTCTCATCTTACAAGGAGAAAGAGATGCCAAAAGAGTTTCTTGTCTTGCAGCCAAATATTGAACCCTATCAGGATAAGTTCAATTTTTTGTCACGCGAGATGCAGGATGACATTTTATTCAACCTGGCGGAGAGAGGGGTAACCCCAAACACAGCATTTGTGGTGGCACCCGAGACATTTACCTGGTATATAGACGAAGACAAACCCCAATCATCTCCTACAGTCAGGAGGATGAAGAAGTTTGTAGATGAGCACAAGCAGGTGAATTTCATAACCGGTGCGGTAACGATGAAGAGATATACCACCAGAAATGCTCCGACGCATACAGCCAAGAAGGGTCGTGGATATTGGTACGATACATTCAATGCATCTGTATTTATGGATTCTACCGGAAAGTGTGAGTTCTTCCATAAATCGAAGCTGGTGGTTCTTACCGAGTTTATCCCATATCCGAAGCTGCTTGCTCCGATCAACAAACTCGCTATCGAGCTTGGCGGTGCTACCGGCAGCTATGGTACTCAGCCCGAGATAACCATATTCACAGGCTCAGATGGTACCAAAGTGGGAACGGCAATTTGTTATGAGTCTGTGTACGGAGATTACTACAGGGATTATGTGTTGAAGGGTGCACATGCGATGACCATTATCACCAACGACGGGTGGTGGAGCAATACCCCCGGTTATATGCAGCACCTCAGATATGCCTCACTAAGGGCGATTGAGACCAGAAGGTCGATCGCCAGGAGTGCAAATACAGGAATATCTGCTTTTATAAACCAAAAGGGAGAAAGGGTTGCAGAACTTGAATGGTGGCAGGAAAATTGCATGTCAGGTACACTGAATTTGAATGATGAATTAACATTCTTCGTCAAGCACGGAGACTTTATAGGAAGACTGGCTACATTTATGTTTACACTACTCGCACTTCTCTACTTCACCATCGCCGTTACCAAGAGGGCGAAAAAGAAATAGTGTCCAGATCTTTTACCACCCTCATCAAAGGTGCTCGCTCCGATTACTCCGAGCTACTCATTTCGCTCACATCGACTTGACAGACAACTCTTCCTTTTAGTCCGACTGCGTCGGCCTAACGTCATCAGACAAAGTCTGTCATTGGCTTCGCCACGCGTCGATTTGCCGCTCATTCGCTTAACGCTCTCCGTAAAGTGCGCTCGCGTTCCCTTTGCTGAGGGTGAGGTAACAACTCTATAGCAGTCAGTCAAGACAAAACGGGCACGAAAAGTGGCTGTTCTGTGCCCGAAGTGGTGCGAAAATGTGAAATGGGCATGAAATACTGTATTTCCGTGCCCGTTTTATGGATATGATCCGGCACTTTAGGGTCGCAGGATGATAAAGCTATTCAGAGCATCTGTCAGTGGAGGGGATCTATGTCTAAGAAGATATCATAGGTATTCATTATTTTATTATTATGGGTTCGCTGCCGACGTAGCGCATGTACTTGTCGTCATGCGAAAGCTGAAATACCTCTTCGGAATCACGCAAGTAATGTAGCGTGACGTAATCAGGGAGGAGTTTGGCAATCTCTTTTGCCAATACAAGTCCTCTGTCACGCCAAGCTTTCCAATCATACGACATATCCTTGTAGTTGATCTTATATTGCTCGACCCACTCGGAGAATCCTTTTATGCTGCTCAAATCAATCATTTCGAGCTCTCCATCTTCGCGTTCTACTTGAAGAGTGTTGATATCTCCAATCGCATTTCCTTCACCATCGAAGAAAGGCCCACTATGTTCATACATTATGAGCTCTACGGTAAATTTGCCGGTATATGGTTCAAATATTCTGTCATAACCCCAGTTCATTATGCGGCCACCGTATTGATAGAGCAGTTTTTCTATTGCTAATTGTTCAGGAGTATAGTCCTCAATCTCATCATATATATAGTACAGGGATGTCGAGCTGATACTTGCCTTTTCTTCTTCAGGCGTTATATCTGTCAAATAGGAGTTGTAGTTAGGATTTGACCCGTGTTCAAGCAAGAACTTGGTCATCTCAACATTACCGTCCAGATATGCAGTAACAAGCGGCTGCAGTCCATCGTAACCAAACAGATCGATATCGGCACCATGTTCCAGAAGTAACTCAACTATTGGCGTAGTCCTTTCAAGCGCCATTCTTTTGTGTTCTTCATACTCTTCATCGGTGTATTTCTTATTCCTCTCCCTGAAATGATCCGCTGAATATTGGATCGTTTCTGTGATGGGGCATTTTCCGTAACTATTAAGTGCATTGACATTTGCACCAAGTTCAATGGCTCGTTTGACCCCGTCCAGATCCATTCGATTGCAAGCGGCGAATAATTCTTTGTCGATTGCATGGCATTTATGCATTTTCTCCCCCTGCACCAGACGCAATTGGTCAAGAGTCAGTTGAATGAACATATCCTTGATTTCATCCCATTTAAATGTCCTTGGAGATTTATCAAAAGGATAGTCATATACCACTTTATTTTCCGGCCATTTACCAGAGACCGTATCATATACATCGAGACCGGATTCTTTGTCGACAACAATCTCACAAGTCACCTCTGGCTCAGAATCCCAGGCCCAGCTGCTTGTCTTCGTCTGTATATACAATCCTTCCGATACCTTGATGTCTCCCGAGTCGGCGATAGATTTAAGCAAGGCCCAGAACTTTGAGAGAAGATCATCGACAGTGATGTCCCGGTAGAAATTACTGTATTCAAGGTGATTGAATGAGGTATCATTCTCTTTCCAGTGTATCCACCAGTAGTACATCAACTCTCCTGGATTATTGCGGGAAACAAGGACTGCCTTTGTCCATACATCCATCGCATATTTCAGCTTAAGGGTCAGACAACGAAGGGTCGTGCTAATCGCATCGGGGAACAGCGGAGCATGTATGTCGCATATCTGATCCGGAGCACAAATAACAATTCTTGACAGACCGGTTTGGTGCGTTCTGTTTACTCTCTGGGCCAACAGTATGTCCTTCAGGGAGAACAGATCCTGGAAGTTGGGGCATTTTTTGCCTTTCTGGCGCTGGTGTCTTTTGGTTGGGTATTGCATACGGCTATTATGATTGAAAAGGAACAATTAGGCGAGGCAGACTGCAGTTGTAGTCCGGGTGCGTATCAGGGCGGGTCGGGTCAAAGCACATGTAGTAGAGGTCGATGGTGGACGGGAGGCGTTTACGGATTTCTTTGGCGATGCGCCAGCCTTTCGACCACCAACTTTCATAGTCCGGGGCTTGGACGTCGGGGTAGTCACAGCGGTTAATCCAGTTTCCGAGTCCGGGGATGTTCATATCGTATTCTCCGGAGTCGAGATGTAGTCCTTCTTCGTTTCCACTACCGACTCCCATCGTATCCCACATACAGCATCCACAATCTGGAAAGATGACTACGGTCTCATTGACCTGGTGAGAGCCAGTCTCTTTGGGGATAGGGGAGTTGTAATACAAGTCGTCTGTGATGTACCATTCGATGATGTCAGACTTTAAGTTGTTGTATGGCTGCCAGCGCTTCACAAGTTCCTCTCCTTTCGGGTAGTTTTCGGTTTGGAATTCCTCGGTTGTGTATATGTCGAAACCAAAGTGAGTCATTAAGGTAAGGTAGAGTCCTCGGACGAATTCGTGCCTGTTAACGTATGCACTGAATAGTTCTCCCCTGCAGGATTTCTCGATTCTGATTTGTCCCATTTGAGTGAACTGTCCGATGCGTTGGGGAATCATATATGCGTCACAGGTATGGTGGTTGAATCCAATTGTACGAGTGATGATTCCGTCGTTCTTGGCGATTCCTTCCATCCATTTGCGGACATATTGCAGGTCCTGCAAGTCATGAATCGTAAGACTGCACACCAGGTTGCCTATCCGGAGTGTCAAAGTTACAAGGCTTTGATCTGTATTCTCGGCCGTAAAGGTTACATTATATTTCAGTGCCGGCTTTGCTTCCGGCAAGTCAGGAATTGAGCCTAACGCTCTTATAACATCATCGACTGAATCTTTCGAGAAGTCAACTTCATTCAAGATCCCGCTGCGGTCCTCGAATGGCTTTCGATAAATGAGGTTGTAGTTTCGTGGTAATTGTCTGTATAGCTCCCTGGCAAACAGCAAACCGTCTCTATGCCAACGCCGCCAGTCAAATGACGGGTCTGTGGTCGTATCGGCAAAATCGGTTGCCAGCACATAGCGTTCACACCATTCCGCGATGCCAGGGATGATGATATTGAACTTCGGTTGCAGATCCCACTCGTAGTTTTCAATAACATCATCAGTTGAGCCGCCACACTTTCCTTCATCGTCCTTGTAATAGTAGTCGTAGTCCGGCGAAATGGCTATGTAATGGTTTATTGCTTGCTTGTTTTTCATGGCGTCTTTGTCTTGTATTTAGCCCATAGGGCCCCCCGTTCCTGTTCCAATTCTGTGACGAACTTCTTAATGTCCTCAGGTTCTATGGTGTGCGTGATCAGACGCATACTTCCTACGCCGGGACAATGCTCAAAAGAATAGCCATCGAAGTCGAAAGTAATATAATACCAGACCAGATCGCGGTGGCGAGGAGGTATTGTCTTTATCAGCTTGATGAATACCTGCTGTGGACCGTCAATTTCGGAATAGTATGCAATCTCTTTATCGAGTGGGCTTGATTCGTCGACAAGTGTTTTGAAGGCTTCCAGAAGATGGTCGCCCTCGTCGCTGGTGAATACCATCTTCCCGCCTGGAGCGAGGAATTGCTTCTCAATGGCATCAGAGAACAGAGGATAATTCCACATCCGAATCTTCAACGAATAGGTGTAATCCTCAAACCCATATTTGTCACAGTACTCCTCATAATTGATAATGAATGAGTACATTCCACATTTCAAGGTTGCCATAATGTAATTGATAATAAATGGGCCGATGGCAGGGTTCGAACCTGCATTCTCCAATATGCATTTACCCGTTAATGCTACATCGGCCTTTTGTAAGGAGCGGATGGATAATCTTACACGGTCGCTACAGCCCGAATTACCATTTATTCGTGGGGCGTATTAGCGCAAACGCCTTAAACGAGCACCTTACTGAAAGCAAAGTTACGTCGGTCCAATAGCACCTCCAAAATGCTGCAAGGCTTGCAGGAATTATGAGTTGATGGGGAAGGAGGATACCTTTGCATTTGAAAGCGTGAAAGGTAGGCGGTGGTAGCCAGGATAAGCATCGAGTTGGTATTCAAGAGTGGTCTTATTATCATAAACTTGTGCGTTTACCAAGTCCCTTTGATTTATAAAGTGCTATCGGGTAAAATATAGCAGTAGGCAGTTCTTCTGCGTATCCCAGTCGTTTCGGGCGTAGAGTCGTAGGCGAAAGCATACGACGTTGAAGAAGAAGCAGGAGCAGGAGCAGGAATACCGAGCAGACCTTTAGCCATCTACCGCCTTTTTTCTGCCAGAGTCGTTTCGTACGTTGAACCCCGGGGTTTCAGAAGATGCATCTAGGGCATCTGGCTTTATTTTACAACAATGCGATATTATATGGATGCTATCTTAAGTCTTGAAAATCCTCACTTGAACCTGAAATTGGCGTCGTCGTAGTACGATTAGCGTCAGAAAGAGTGGGATTTTCTTTTACTGCGAAGCATTAGTGTCCACTAAAAATTTATAAATAGTTCATTGAAATTACTGATAATTAGATAGTTAGGGGTAATTTGAGGGGCGAACGGTTTTGATTTCTATATTTGCCAGCAAATCAGCTGGTTATGCATAACAAATCATACGTT
>JAFYXO010000032.1 GCA_017546125.1 Bacteroidales bacterium | reverse complement strand
GATATTGAGAACAAGGTAGCTGCAACCATAACCCCAATGGAGCGTATTGAAACTCCTTTGTGGAATAAGGTTGCTTTACGTGAGGCTGTCATCAATGCCATAGTACATAATGATTATTCATTTGAAGTTCCACCCAAGTTTGAGATATTCCCCGATAGACTTGAGATAACTTCGGCAGGTCGTTTACCCGAATCTCTTACGAAAGAAGAGTTCTTCAATGGTATATCTATCCCACGCAATAAGGAATTGATGCGCATCTACCGCGATGTGGAATTAGTAGAGTCATTAGGCTCGGGTATTCCTCGTATTTTGCGTGCTTATGGTGAAGATTGCTTCAAGTTTACAGACAACTTTATCCGTATTACTTTGCCTATAAGTATACAAGATGGCACCCAGTCGGCACCCAGTCGGCACCCAGTCAGCACCCAGTCAGTACCCAATGTTGAAAATATTGATAAACTAATTGTTTTCTGTACAGAGGCACGTTCTTTTGGCGAGATGTTAGCATTTATGGGTCTTACCGATAGAACTAAATTTAGGAGAAAATACGTCCATCCACTTTTGGATGCTGATATATTGGAGCAGACGATTCCGGACAAGCCTAATAGTCAAAATCAGAAATACCGCCTTACAGCAAAAGGATTGGCATTAAAAGAGTCTTTAAAGAATAAGCAATAGAAATGCTCACGCAGCAAATACAGGCTTTGGAGAATAAGGTTCTGAAGGCCTTAGCACTACTATACCAGCTCTGGCCGGACTAGCGCTCCCGGCCTTGCCGTATTTGCTGCGCAAATACACGGCCTCCGCGGGTCGTCTGATGACGACTTTTGCCCCGGTGGAGGGAGTGAGCGAAGCGAGCGCCTGAAGAACCTTAACTCCAAGCCGGGATGGAAAATATTTGCATTTGTGATATAAGATTGAAAGTGGAGGCGAAGAAACAGAACAGAAGTTTGAACAACTTTGTAGAAAGTGTATTGATGGATGCAGTCTATCGTAATCCAAATAAAGAGACATTAGCCGCAATAAAAGAGGCGAGAGATAATAGAGATCTGGAGACAATCAATCTGGAGAACTTGGAGGGTTTTATTGATTCATTGTAGCGAAGTGTTATGAAGGACTGAAGATTACGACTCAATTCAAAAGGGATCTGAAGAAATATAAAAACCAGCATCATAAGATTGCTAAACTAAAAGAGGTTTTAAGCATTCTGCAATGTGGGGGAAGTCTGCCTTCCCAATATAATGCACACAGATTATTAGGTAATTATAAAGGATGTATAGAGTGTCATATAGAAAATGATACTCTTCTTATGCTATACTTATCTCAAGGTGGAGAGTGATGCCCAGGGCGTCGGCTATTCTGATGAATGATGAGAGCTGAAGGTCTGTTTCACCTTTCTCGATGCGGTTTATATATGTTCGCTCTCTCCCTACCTTCTCAGCAAGCTCTTTCTGAGTCATACCGAGCGCCTTGCGTCTGTCGCGCAATATCTCGCCATAATACCAGGCTCTGGCCTTGGCATCAAACTCGTTCCTTTCGGGTGATCCTATCTTGCCAGACTCCTTTTCCAGAACCTCAGTGGCTTTTACAAAGCCCTCCTTCTTACTGAAATCAGTGTTGCGGAGTTTCTGGATCTCTTCGGGGGTTAATCTTGTATTTGTTTTGTTCATAGTGATCTTCTTAAAATGTTAATAGCTTTAACTACTTCGGTATTATAATCCTTAGTACTCTTTTTTATAAATCCGTTAAGGAATATAATAGTAGTGGCAAGATTAATATTGTCATTATCTACTGCAAAAAGTATGATCCTTATTTCATTGTCCACAGATATCCTTAATTCATAGAAGTCAGTGTTAGTGAGCTTCTTTACAAACTTTGTCGGAATAGGTGTTATACTTTCTAAAATAGACGTTGCATAAAGTAATTTTTCTTTTGTTCGCACAGGTGACGTCTCTACAAACTCCAAATATTCCTGTGAGTAAATCAATTCCCTTTTCATCTTTCGCTACAATTACTGTGCAAAAGTAACTAATTGGTTACATTTATGCAAATGTGTTTTCATATTTGCTGGTAATTTATGCGAAAGAGCTTCTGGTATGTGATGTGTTAGTCTTTTGGTTAGAACGCCTGAAGAACCTTAACTCCAAGCCGGAATGAATAGCCTGAGCTGCGAAGGTCTAGTCATTACCACTTCCTTTTGCCGCCTGTCATTTCGTCCAATACCATTACTATCAGTGCTATAAAAACTATTAATCCAAACATGGCTGTGTTATTTATAAGTTTGTAATCAATGACCGGAGCAAAGGTAGAGTGTGTGATTGACAACTTTTGACAAAAGCAGTGTGGCGCAATAATGTTTTCTGAAGATGGTAGGGTGAGTGTGGATAGACTGAGAGGGTTGGACCGAAGAAATTGGGCACGGAATGGGGCGTTTTTGTGCCCAAAGGAGGGTGAAAATGGAAAATGGGCACGGATTTGATGGTTTCCGTGCCCATTTCTATGTATTAGACCCCCCGAGCTGTGTCGGGGATGATGTGTCGGTGTCAAAATGCCCTAACAGAGTCGGGGTGACTGCTGGTTACGACAATTTGTGGATAGCAAGACCGCTCTGGAGTTTTGGCTCAAACCAAGTAGTCTTAGGAGGCATGATGTTGCCGGTGTCAGCGATGTCGATAAGCTGCTTCATAGAGACAGGATATAGAGCAAAAGCAGCCACCATCTCACCTGAATCAACACGTTTCTTAAGCTCACCAAGACCGCGGATACCACCTACGAAATCAATTCTCTTCGATGTTCTAAGGTCTTTGATATCAAGAAGCTTGTCGAAAACAAGGTTAGAGCAAACAGTCACATCAAGAACACCAATAGGATCAGCGTCATCGTAAGTACCCTCTTTAGCCTGAAGTGAGTACCACTCGCCTCCGATATACATTGAGAAGTTGTGAAGACCAGAAGGTGTGTAGATGTCAGCACCTTTTTTCTCTACGATAAAGTCCTTACCAAGTTTCTCGATGAATTCAGCTTCGCTCATGCCGTTAAGGTCTTTCACTACGCGGTTGTAGTCAATGATCTTAAGGTGGCTCTCAGGGAATACAACAGCCATAAAGTAGTTGTACTCTTCGTTGCCGGTATGGTTAGGATTGTTGTTCTTTTTCTCCTCACCTACACGAGCAGCAGCAGCTGTTCTGTGGTGACCGTCGGCAACATAGAAAGCAGGGATAGTGGCGAAGATCTCAGTGATCTTAGCGATATCCTCCTCGTTGTCGATAACCCAGAACTTGTGGCCGAAACCATCAACAGGGGCGATATAATCGTACTCAGTCTCTTTGGTAGCGATAGTGCGCTCCACGATAGCATTGATCTCTGCGTTGTCAGGATATGCGAAGAACACAGGCTCAAGGTTTGCGTTCTGATTCCTTACGTGAATCATACGGTCATCCTCTTTGTCTTTACGGGTAAGTTCGTGTTTTTTGATCTTACCTGTCATATAGTCCTCTACGTTTGCACATACTACAAGACCGTATTGGGTTCTGCCCTCCATGGTTTGTGCATACACATAGTAGTTCTCTTTAGAGTCTTGTACCAACCAACCTTTTTCCTGCCATAGCTTGAAGTTCTCTACAGCCTTGTCGTAAGCTTCCTGGCCGTGCTCATCAGCGATAGGATCGAAATCGATCTCAGGTTTGATGATGTGAAGAAGAGATTTCTCACCAGCTTCAGCCTTAGCCTCCACAGAGTTGAGAACGTCATAAGGGCGTGATGCCACTTCGTGGCCAATAGCTTTAGGTGGGCGAACCGCTGCGAAAGGTTTAACTTTTACCATAACTTTCTGATATTATTTGTTTAGTTGGAATCTGGTATTGCCTGTAGCGAAATAGTCGCAAATCTGGTTAGCGGCAGCAAGACCTGCATTTACATTGGCCTCAGCTGTCTCTGCACCCATCTTCTTAGGGGTACCGTAAACACGTTTGCCGAACTCCTCTGCGATAGCTGCGTGGTTTGCTGTAGCCACGTCGGTGATATATTTAAGGTCCTCTCTCTCTCTAAGAACTTTGATAAGCTCCTCTTCGTTGATAACCTCTTTGCGGGCAGTGTTTACAAGACAGCCACCTTTAGGCATTCTTGAAAGAAGATTGTATCCGATAGAGTTTTTGGTCTGCTCGGTAGCAGGGATATGAAGAGATACGAAGTGTGAGTTTTCGTATAGATCCTCAAGCGATTTTGCTACGATAACACCTTCAGCCTCCATAGCCTCAGCAGGAACAAATGGGTCAAATGCCATGATGTTCATACCGAAACCTCTTGCGTGGCTTGCTACAAGGCGACCTACGTTGCCGTATGCTTGGATACCAAGGGTTTTGCCTTTAAGCTCTGAACCTGTGCCGGCAGTAAGTTGGTTTCTGCTCATGTAGATCATGAAGCAAAGTGCCAATTCAGCCACTGCGTTTGAGTTCTGGCCAGGGGTGTTCATAGCTACAATACCTCTTTCGGTGCAAGCAGGAAGGTCAAGGTTGTCGAAACCTGCACCTGCGCGAACTACGATTTTAAGGTTTGGTGCAGCTGCGATTACCTCACGGGTAACTTTGTCTGAACGGACGATAAGTGCGTCAACGTCAGCTACTGCTTCCAATAGTTGTGAAACCTCTGTGTATTTTTCAAGGGCTGCAAATGTGTGTCCAGCCTCTTCTACGATGCGACGGATACCGTCAACAGCTACCTTTGAGAAAGGTTTTTCTGTAGCAACTAGTACTTTCATTTCTCTTTGTTATTTGTGTAGTTGTTCGAATTCTTGCATGCAAGCTACCAATGCTTCAACTGCCTCTTTTGGACAAGCGTTGTAGATAGAAGCACGGAAACCACCTACTGAACGGTGACCTTTGATACCTACCATACCACGCTCTTTAGCGAATTTGAAGAACTCATCCTGAAGAGCCTCATGACCAGGAGCCATTACGAAGCAAACGTTCATTAGTGAGCGGTCCTCTTTAGCTGCAGTACCTACGAATAGAGGGTTGCGGTCGATCTCGTTGTAAAGAAGCTCAGCTTTCTCTTTGTTGATTTTGTACATAGCCTCAAGACCACCTTGCTCTTTAACCCATTTAAGAGTCTCGTGCATTACGAAGATAGGGAATACAGGAGGGGTGTTGAACATAGATCTGTTCTTAACTTCCTCTGTGTAGTGAGTGCGGTAGTCAACCATTGTCTGGATAGGGCGCTCAACTTTACCAAGAAGGTCTTTGCGTACGATAACGAATGTAACACCTGCAGGGCCTACGTTTTTCTGTGCACCACCGTAGATCATACCATATTTGGTTACATCTACAGGACGGCTCATAATGTCTGAAGACATATCAGCTACAAGGGTAACAGGAGAATCCATATCTTCGTGGATCTCTGTACCGTAGATAGTGTTGTTGGTAGTGATGTGGAAGTAGTCAACATCTGTAGGGATGGTGTATCCTTTAGGGATATATGAGTAAGTTTTGTCCTCTGATGAAGCTACGATCTCAACTTCACCGTAGAATTTAGCCTCTTTAGCAGCTTTTTTAGCCCAAACACCAGTTTGAAGATAAGCAGCTTTGGTTTTTAGAAGGTTTGCAGGAACCTCAAAGAATTGGGTAGAAGCACCACCACCAAGGAACATTACAGCGTAATCCTCAGGGATGTTTAGAAGTTCTCTCCAAAGTTGTTCAGTTTCTGCCATGATTCTCTCCCAACCTGGTGTACGGTGAGAAATCTCAAGGATACCGATACCGGTGTTGTCAAAATCTCTGATAGCCTCGATTGCCGACTCGACAGCTTGTCTTGGCAATACGCAAGGGCCTGCGTTAAAATTGTATGCTTTCATTGTATCTTTTTTATTGTTTAATATTTTTAATTAATGGGAAGTCAAAGATATGATTTTTATTATAAATCAGAGTATAAAGTTTAATTTTCTGTAATAATCTTTATGTTTTCTGAGCTTGTGTTTTTCTCACAGTAGTGGCAGTGCAACTTGAGTACACCATCCTCAAATTCGGTTTCAAATTTGGTGGTGATAGGCTGATGGTTGGTGATACATTTGGGGTTTGCACATTTGACGATGCCTACGATCTGCTCAGGAACCCTCAGCACCTTCTTCTCCACCACTTCAAAGTCTTTGATGACGTTGATCTTGGCATCGGGTGCCACAAGTGCTATTTTGTTGATCTCTTTCTCTTCAAACAGTCTGTCTGCAACCTTGATTATCGCCTTTTTGCCAAGACGTTTGCTGTCAAGGTTCATTCCGAATGTGATCTGGTTAGGGCAATCCTTCAGTCCAAGGATGGTGATTACCTTGAACAGCTGGTCTGCAGGTATATGGTCCAGTACGGTGCCGTTTTTGATGGCACTGACCTTTAGTTCTTTACTCCCTTTTTCCATATTGTTGTGATTTTTTAGACGATAATTATTTGTAACCCAATAGATAAGCTATAATAGCCATTCTGACGTACACGCCATTCTCTGCCTGTTTGAAATAGTAGGCGTGTGGTGTGTCGTCCACATCTTGTGCTATCTCGGTAACTCTTGGCAGCGGATGGAGAATCTTCATGTTCTCTTTTGCCCCTGCAAGCATGGATGCTGTGAGATTGTAGGTGTTTTTAACCTTTTCATACTCCATAGGGTCGGTGAATCTCTCCTGTTGGACGCGGGTCATATACAGAATGTCGCAGTCATTGATATTTCCCTCAAGTTCACGGGTCTCTCTATATGGGATACCCTTGGCATTCAGGAAGTCCTTGTACTCCTGAGGCATCATAAGCTCATCCGGAGCAGTGAAGGTGAAGTCAGGCTCAAAGTGTGACATGGCCTGAAGTAGTGAGTGTACTGTACGGCCATATTTGAGGTCCCCTACCATATTGATCTTGATATCGGTAAGTCTGCCTTGTGTCTGATTGATAGTATAAAGGTCCAGCATAGTTTGTGAAGGGTGCTGGTTGGCTCCGTCACCGGCGTTGATTACCGGTACTGATGCCACCTCAGATGCGTATCTTGCAGCACCTTCCAATGGGTGTCTCATAACGATGAGGTCCACATAGTTTGAAACCATCTTGATGGTATCTTTAAGAGTTTCACCTTTACTTACGCTGGTGTTGCCTGCATCAGAGAAACCGATGACTCTAGCCCCAAGCCTGTTGGATGCAGTTTCGAAACTCAGGCGAGTTCTGGTGGATGGCTCAAAAAAGAGTGTGGCAATGACTTTGTCGCGGAGTATGGGCTGAACTTTGTTCTTTTCGAACTCCTGTGCGATGCTCAATACGTGCAGCATCTCCTCTTTGGTGAAGTCGTGGATGGAAATTAGACTTTTAGGCATTTTCTTCTATGGTATTTATTGTTTGTTCTATTTTGGAAATGGTCCCCTTGTCGCTCATTGCCTCGACAAATCTCTCTTCGTCCCTCAGACGCACCTTCGTCTCAATGGTGCACATATTGTCGAAATCCTGCTTGTGGGGGTAGAGACCGAAGTCTTTCAGCGTCTTCATAATGTCGTTCATCCTCTCGTAGGGGAATTCGACGGAGTAGTCGTTGGTGGCAATTTTATCGCAGATCTCTCCATTTGCAATTGCATCAGCAGAGGCTGTTTTGTATGCCTTTATCAGACCTGGGACTCCCAGTTTGATCCCGCCGAAGTATCTTACTACCACTATCAGTATGTCACTCAGTTCGTTGGAGAGGATTTGCCCCAATATCGGGCGCCCTGCGGATGAGGAGGGCTCCCCATCATCATTTGCCCGCCAGACTGAGTAGTCGTGCTTAAGTCTGTAGGCGTAGCAGTGGTGTCTCGCGTCGAAGTACTCTTTCTTGATTTTGAATAGGATATCTTTTATCTCTGACTCGCTTTCCACCGGGTAGGCGAATGCCAGAAATTTACTCCCCTTGTCCTTGTAGATGCCTTCTGAGGGGGCTGAAATGCTCTTATAACAATCGTTGATTTGTACTCCCATTTCAGAATACAAATATAGTTTTTTTAGCCGATTTTTGAGTAGCTCAGGTGCGTTATTTGGAAAAAATCTTTATCTTTGGTAAAAGAAAATATAAACTGAAACCAAATATACGATTATGGTATACAAATATAGAGCTACGTTGCCCAAATACAAGTCCTTTTTGAGGGAGTATGACATCAAAGCCGCATCCACACTTTACAAACTTCATGACTTCCTTCAGAATGACCTTGGATTCTCGCCTGATCAAATGGTTATGTTCAGAGGGGTAGATGAGGATGGTGTTGTTCTCCGCAAGTATGGACTCTTCGATTTGGGTGATGGATCGATGGATACTGTCACTTTGGAGAAGACTTTGCAGAGGGGAGAGGTGGCACTTCATTATGTCTATAATTTGCAGTTGAACCTATATATTGTCCTCACTTTTGTTTCGGAGACAGAGTTCATCATAAAGGAGTCTTATCCAAGATTGTTGGTGGAAAAGGGGAGGAATCCCGACCAGTTCTCAGCTTCTTATGACGATTTCGGAAGCTTCAACGATGACTCTTCGGATGAGGAGTTCTATGAAGATGAGAGTGGATCAGACTCAGACGAGTATTAGTCTATGGAGAAAGAGCTGCATGTGATAGTGGGCCCCACTGCGGTGGGGAAGACCGATTATAGTATAGAGTTGGCCAAGGAGTTCGGCTCCCCCATAATTTCGTGTGACTCCCGTCAGATATTCAAGGAGATGAAGATAGGGACGGCGCCCCCATCTCCTGATCAGCTTGCAGCCGTAAAGCACTATTTTATCTTTTCACATTCGGTATCCCAATACTATACAGCAGGGAAATATGAACTTGAGGCCCTCGAGGTGATAAACGAGCTCTTCAAGACTCATGACAGACTTGTGGTGGTAGGTGGTTCAGGCCTCTATGTAGACGCATTGTGTTATGGCCTGGACGATTTTCCCCCGGCAGATATTGAACTGCGTAACCAATTGATGGAGAGGTTGGAGAAAGAGGGTATCGAGTCGCTGAGAATGGAGCTCAAACAGTTGGATCCGGAGTCCTACTATTCGATGGATATAGCCAACAGACAGCGGGTTGTCAGGGCCCTTGAGGTGACACTGATGACCGGGAAAAAGTTCTCTTCGTTCAAGACAAATCAGGTCAAAAACAGACCGTTCAAGATCAATAAGAGTGTTTTGTCAATGCCTCGTGAGGAGTTGTATGACAGAATCAACAGGAGGGTGGATATGATGTTTGATGCAGGTCTGGTAGCTGAGGTGGAGAGCTTGCGTCAATATAGGGATATGCCTGCACTTCAGACAGTTGGCTATAAGGAGATATTCGAATATTTTGACGGCAAGCATTCACTCGAAACTGCGCGTGAACTTATCAAGCGCAATTCGAGAAGGTATGCCAAGAAACAGATCTCTTATTTCAAAAGGGGTTAGTTCGCCAATTCTGACATGAATTTGATGCGGACCAATCGTACCTCTTCTTCAGAGTAATCACGACCAAGTTCTTTCATCGCCTCTATCACAGAGTCGGAAGATGCGTCGTAACGGAAATACTCGTAGATATCATCTATCTTGTCTTCGTCAATGGTCTGGCGAAGGTAGTAGTCAATGTTTATCTTGGTTCCTGAGTGGACGATCGCCTCGATCTCATCCAACAATTCCATCAAGTCCATATTTTTTGCATCTGCAATGTCATCAAGAGGGACTTTTCTGTCGATATTCTGGATGATGTATACTTTGTTGGCGGATTTGTTCACTACAGATTTGACGATAAAGTCTGTAGGTCTGTCAATATCGTTCTCTTCCACGTACTTGGCGATGAGTGCCAAGAACTCTTTTCCATATTTTTTGGCTTTTCCTTCACCAACGCCCTGACAATTTTTAAGTTCATCTACAGTGATTGGGTATTGGAGCGACATGTCCTCCAAAGAGGGGTCTGTAAATATCACAAATGGTGGAAGATTCAATTTCTTGGACAATGAGTGTCTCATGTCTTTCAACATGGCAAATAGAACAGGGTCTGCGCCGCCAGGTGCATTGTTTCTGCTATTGCCGATAGTGATGTCCTCATCCTCATCATCGTCATCGGTGTCGGAGAATTCACGGTCTTCTGCCAGCATTACAGGGTATGGATTCTTGAAGAATTCCTCACCTTTTTCAGTGGCAAACAGCAGACCATACTGTTCGATATCCTTGTCCAGGAAGTGCATTACAAGGCCCTGACGTATTACAGCCAGCCAGAAACGGACACCCTTGTCTTTACCAAATCCGAACAGCTCGTGTTTGTGGTGCTCGTAAGATTTGATGATGGAGTTTGATACTCCGGCAAGTATGTTGGCGAGATGTTCTGCTTTGAATCTCTCCTTCATGGAGTTTATAAGTTCTATTACAGTTAGAAGCTCTTCTTGTCCGTCGAAGAGTTTCTTAGGGTGCAGACAGTTGTCGCAACATCCGCAATTTTCCTCCTCATACCCCTCTCCAAAGTAGTTCAGGATGATTTTACGGCGACATCTGTTGGATTCTGCGTATGATACGGTTTCAAGCAGAAGCTGTTTTCCTATCTCTTGCTCAGCAAGAGGTTTGCCCTGCATGAACTTTTCAAGTTTCTGTATATCCTTATAGCTGTAGAATGATATGCAGTGCCCCTCTTTCCCGTCTCGTCCGGCCCTACCTGTCTCCTGGTAGTAACCCTCAAGCGATTTTGGAATATCGTAGTGAATAACAAATCTTACGTCCGGTTTGTCGATACCCATACCAAAAGCAATGGTGGCCACAATTACATCTACCTCCTCCATGAGGAATGCATCCTGGTTCTTGGCCCTGGTGGCAGCATCCAGACCTGCGTGATAAGGGCGCGCTTTGATGCCGTTTACATTCAGCAGTTCTGCAATATCCTCGACCTTCTTCCTGCTCAGACAGTAGATGATACCGGACTTTCCCTTATTGTTCTTGATAAATTTGATTATCTCTTTCTTGACATTTGTCTTGTCCCTTACCTCGTAGTAAAGGTTCTTCCTGTTGAAGGAGTCCTTGAAAACTTTGGCATGCGACATCGAAAGGTTCTTCTGGATATCAGACTGAACCTTAGGTGTAGCAGTAGCGGTGAGGGCAATGATTGGGGCTACCCCAATGTCCTCGACTATGCTCCTGATTTTTCTGTATTCAGGACGGAAATCGTGCCCCCATTCCGAAATACAGTGGGCCTCATCGATGGCATAGAAAGATATTTTGATCTGCTTGAGCAGTTGGATATTCTCCTCTTTGGTAAGTGATTCAGGCGCTACATACAAGAGTTTGGTCGCCCCTGAAAGGAGATCCTCCTTGACCTCCTGAATCTGGGTTTTATTCAGAGATGAGTTGAGGAAATGGGCAATTCCCTCTTTATTTTTATTGGCAACAAAGCCTCTGATGGCATCCACTTGGTTTTTCATTAGTGCAATCAAAGGGGAGATAACGATGGCTGTACCCTCCATAACCAATGCAGGGAGCTGGTAGCAGAGTGATTTGCCGCCACCAGTGGGCATAAGTACAAATGTATCATGCCCTTCGATAAGATGTTTGATTATAGCCTCTTGTTCTCTCTTAAAAGAGTCAAAACCAAAAAACTCTTTTAACTTAATTTGTAATTCAGATGAACTTATCTCCATAATTTATTACCTTTGTGCCCTCTAAATTACCAAAAAAAATTTAATAAACAGTAAAATTATTTTACTTGTATGACAAAAAAATGTGTTAACCTGCATGAGATAGCCTTGGAAGTGGTTAAAAAAGAAGCAGAAGCGGTGAGAAGACTATCTGAGGTGATTGATGAAAATTTTAATCGTGTTGTGGAGTTGATTCATGGCATCAAAGGTAGAGTTATTGTTGCAGGTATGGGTAAGAGTGGTATAGTGGCCAGCAAAATGGTTTCCACTTTCAATTCCACAGGAACACGTGCACAATATCTGCATGCTGCAGATGCCTTGCATGGTGATTTGGGAATGGTAACTGCAGATGACGTTGTGATAATTGTCTCTAAAAGCGGTAATACTTCAGAGATCGAAAAGCTTGCTTTAGGTGTCAGAAAAATAGGGGCACCTATCGTGGCGATTGTATCCAATAAAGAGTCTTTCCTGGCCAAGTCTGCCGAATATATTTTGTATGCCCCAATAGAACATGAGGCTTGCTGCTGCAATCTTGCCCCAACGGTAAGTACCACCGTCCATCTTGTTTTGGGCGATGCACTGGCTGTGGCCCTTGAGAATCTGAATGGTTTCGGGGTGGCGGATTTTGCAAAAGTTCATCCTGAAGGGTCTATAGGTGAAGAGACCAAAAAAATACTATCTTTGTAGAAAATAAATACTTAAATATGATTGATAACGTAGATTTGATGGCACCTCCAAAGCATTCAAAAGCTAGGGGTATGCTGCATGCTTTCCTTGAGAGCCAGACCTCTGGCGGTCTTGTTCTTCTGGTTTGTACCATTATTGCACTGGTAGTGGCAAATGTTCCTGCCCTTCAGCACATTCAGGAGATCTGGCACACAAATGTGGGAATAACTTTCGGAGAATTCAAAATAGAGATGTCGTTAATGCACTGGATCAATGATGCGTTGATGGCTATTTTCTTTTTTGTGGTAGGGCTTGAGATCAAACGTGAGATGCTTGTAGGAGAGCTCTCTTCTGTCAAGAAAGCTACGTTGCCGATATTTGCAGCCTTGGGTGGTATGTTGGTTCCAGCTGCGATCTACGCTTTTTTCAATGCAGGGACACCTACATCCAATGGTTGGGGTATCCCTATGGCTACAGATATTGCTTTTGCGGTAGGTGTTATTTCGATACTTGGCAAAAGGTGTCCGTCTGCCCTCAAAATATTTTTGCTTGCATTGGCTATTGTAGACGATTTGGGTGCTATC
Source organism: Bacteroidales bacterium (assembly GCA_017546125.1). GTDB lineage: Bacteria > Bacteroidota > Bacteroidia > Bacteroidales > UBA932 > CAAGNP01. Next base: position 25,176 of record JAFYXO010000032.1, on the reverse strand, counting down.
ATTGTTTTGGCACTTTTCTACCCAAGCCATGAGTTAAGCTTCATGTATATGGGTTTGGCTCTTGTGGTATTTTTGGTGCTGGTGGGTTTCAATAAGATGAAGATAACCTCTCCATACATCTATATGATATTTGGTCTGGTTTTGTGGTACTTTGTCTTCAAATCGGGAATCCATGCCACTATAGCAGGTGTACTTCTGGCCGTTTCTATTCCTTCCAAAACCACTATCAATGAGGTCAGATTCTATGTGAAGGTGAAACATCTTCTTGATAAATTCAAGGAGAGTGGAAACAGTGAGGTGGAGGTGTTGGCAAACTCAAAACAGCTTGAGACCATTCACGATATAAATGAGGAGGTGGATGCTATAAATCCACTTATGCACAGGTTTGAGTCAGTGTTGCATCCGATCGCAAACTTCCTGATCATCCCTCTTTTTGCTTTGGCAAATGCGGGTGTGGCTTTGGATGGCAGTATTATGTCGATGTCTCCAATGCCGGCGGTGGTTCCGGGTATCTTCTTCGGATTACTTCTCGGTAAGCCTATCGGTATTACACTTTTCAGTTTTATCTCTGTGAAGACAAAATTGGCGGAGATCCCAGCCGGTATCCCATGGAAACAGGTCTTTGCTATGGGTATGGTTGCCGGAATTGGCTTTACAATGTCCATTTTTGTGGATAACCTCGCATTCAGTGACCCTGTAGCACTGAATATAGGTAAGGCTACTATCCTCGTGACATCGTTTGTGTCGGCAGTGTGTGGTATGTTGGCAATATTGATGACAACCAGTAAGCAGCCAAGTCGCAGACAGAAGAAAAGAAAACAATAACAATTAGTATATTTTAAAAAGATGAAATCGATTAAAATTTTGGTGGCACTATGCCTAATGGGAACTTTGATGTTCTCATCTTGTAAATTCAATGCAGGACAACGTGTTCCTGGTACTACATCTGCTAAAGTTGACTCTGTGAGCTACGCTTTGGGTGCATACTTCGGTGGTATGATCAAAAGCTCTGACTTCGGTGAGTTGAACAAATGTGAGATGAAAAAAGGTTTGAACGATGTGATGAATGGTGGTGAGTTGAAAATTGCTGAGCAAGAGATCATGCAAGTGATTCAGAATCACCTTATGCAGAGAATGAATGCAATTTCTGAGATCAATCAGAAAGAGGGTGAAGAGTTCTTTGCTAAAAATAAAGAGAAAGAGGGTGTTGTAGAGGCTGTTTCAGGTCTTCAATACAAAATTCTTGAGGAGGGTGCAGGTGTTATGCCTCAGCCTAAGGATACTGTAGAAGTTCACTACAAAGGTACTCTTCTTGACGGCACTGTATTTGATTCATCATACGAAAGAGGTGAACCTGCAAAATTCCCTCTAAATGCAGTTATCAAAGGTTGGTCAGAGGGTCTTACATACGTTAAAGAGGGTGGTAAAGTGGAGCTTTATATCCCTGCAAACTTGGGTTATGGCTCAAGAGGTTATGGCAATATTCCTGCTAACTCTACACTTATCTTCGAGGTGGAACTTTTGAAAGTTTTCCCTGCTGCTGAAGAGAAATAAGAAGTAGTATATAACAAGATATTTCTTCAGAGGTGACCAAATTTCTGGTCACCTCTCTTTTTTTATAGGTATATGATAAAAATTTTTAACTTTGCGAGTTAAACTGCGTAAAGTATGAACAGAAAAATCGTAATCATTTGCACGGTATTGGCTCTCTTGCTTTTGGGTGGGATAGGATTTGGTTTTTACAAACTGTTCTTTACCCCTGAATCGGAGGGTGAAGAGTTGGTCAACAGTAAGGGTGATGCTATGATGGCTATCCCTTCAGATGCGATTATGGTATACGATTTTGCTTCGTTTGACCTTCTTGCCGAGTTTTATGACGGAAGGGTTTCACCCCTTGCTTCGTTTTTGAAGATTTGCCCTCCGGATATAAAAAATGAGGGTGCAGTGGTGTCTGTGCACTATCCTTCCAAGAATACAATTGCCCCGTTGCTGGTGGTATCTGTTGAGGATGGTGATGAGAGGAGCAGATTGAAAGATATAGTTTCTGATTATTGTTCAGGAGTAATCAACAAGAAGTACAGCGGAGTCACGATCAGTAAGGCTGTAGTTCCTGCCATCAGCTATACATTCTACGGCAAGTATCTGATAGCGAGTCCTTCGCACGTGACAGTAGAATCTTCTATCAGACATCTTGAGAGCAGAACATCCATTAAGGATAATCAGTTGTACCAGAAAGGGTCAAATGATGTAAAAGGGAAAGTGGTACTTCATATCAATCATCAGAATATCGGAAAGTTCTTCTCGGGCAGTATAAATTATGACTATCTCGGTAAGGCTACATTCTTCTCCTCACTGGCTTCCTGGAGCAGTCTCAATCTGGATACCGAAGATGCAACAATAGACGGGGATGGTAAATTCATCAATGTTAAGGATGAGGCCAATTTCTCGAACATATTTTTGACACAAAAGGGGAGGAGTACAGAGATTTTTGAGGTACTGCCCCATAATACAGAGTATGTGATATCTCTCCAGTTGTCAGATGTGGAGAAATATTTGGAGTCATATACAGCATATCTGGAGGCTATAAAAAAGATAAATGACTACCACTACCTGAATTCGATAGCAGCGAAAAGTATAGGAGAATCTATCTCCCCCAAAAACTGGTTTATGGGCTTGGATGCTGCAGAGATAGCTGTGGCCTCTATTCCTGATAGTAATGGCGGAGAGAAGATGACCTTTATCAGGGTGAAGAACAGTGAGCAGGTTAAGTTGTATAAAGGTTATATTGGTACACTTTTGGGTAATTTCTTTGCACCAGCCTCTGAAGAGGCTTATGGCTTTGTGGATGATTGGATGGTGATCGGTAGCAAAAGGATGGTGGACAAGCTTTGTGAGGAGACCAAAAATGAGTTATACTTCTCCATGAAGATGTACCTGGATCAAACCTCTGCAGCTTCTGTATGTAAAGGGAATTCTACCGTAGTGGGTGTGGTGAACTTGTCAAAATGTGCAGACTCATTGGCTCTATATTTCAAAAAGGAGTATAGTGCTCCTCTGCTGAAAGGGATGGAGGATTATAATTTCAATTATCTGACCTTTAACCTGGTTAATGGAGGAGGTTCGATGTCTCCACATTTTACCCGCTATGCTGAGAATATGGCAGTTTTGCCTCAGCCCCCAGTGGCTGAGATAGCGGCGTCAGATGCAAAGGCGGTATATGATGAGACAGTGGTGGTGGTACCGGAAGGTCCGTTTGAGGTAAAGAATTTTGTAAACGGAAAGAAGAATTATCTGCAGCAGTTGGGCGACAACAAGATCAGACTCTTGGATGAAAACAAAAGAGGTGTATGGACTATCCCATTTGGTACAAAGATCTCCGGATATGTGGCACAGGTGGACCATTTCAAGAATGACAAACTGCAGATGATATTCTGCTCGGATAATAAGTTGTATATGCTTGACAGACTTGGCCGTTGGGTAAAACCTTATCCGGTGACCCTTTCCAAAAATGTTCTGTTGGGTCCCCGTGTGTACGATTTCAATAAGACAAAGGAGTATACATTGGTCGTTCTGCATTCAGACAACACTATAGGTATGTATGATATGAATGGTAAAGCTCTGGAGTCGTGGACCCCTGTACAATTGGGTGAGAAGATAAAAGGGCTTCCTGAGCTATTGAATATGGATGGTGCAAGATATTGGGTTATCAGAACCGGATATCAGACTATAATATGTAATGAGAATGGTTCTCCTGTGGCAGATTTCTCGAAAAAGAGGAGATTGACTGCTGATACAAAAGTGGAGAAGACCTCCGGCAAAGAGGTGGTGGTGATGAATATGGAGGGTAAGGAGATGGTCTTGAATTTGCAGACAGGAGCAATGAAAAAAAAAGTAGAGTCAATTTATGATTATTAGTTTTTTACTTATTTGCTTTTTCATCTTTTTCATCGCATCGACGGCGGTGAGACTGATCCTCAGTCTGGTCTTTCGCAGGACCAAGAGGAGAGAAAAAGAAGAGGATGTCGTGAATCAGAAAAAAGTGGGAGAGGTGTATGTATCTTCCCCTACATCTGTAGGACAAAATAAAGTGGTGGAGAAGGATATGGGTGAGTATGTGGATTATGAAACTGTAAAGGAGGATTGATAGGATGGAGACTTTCAAGAGATTGCTGGCATATGCCAAACCTTATCGCAGATTCTGGCCGGGGTACCTTATCCTGTCGATTTTCTCTGTGATATTTGGAGTGGTGAACTACGCACTGATAGATCCGCTTCTGACTGTTTTGTTTGATTCGGATACCGTTGCAACCAGTGCGACCCTCCCCGAATTCTCATTGACCATTGATTATTTTTATTCGTTGTTCGAATACTACCTGGTGAAAATCATTGGGGATAGGAGTGTCCTCGCAGGTTTGCTTTTTGTCTGCTTCATCCTGATTGCGGCCTCTTTCCTTTCAAACCTTACAAGATTCTGGTCGCAGAAGATTTTGGTCAATATGAAGACCCATATCATGAAGGGTATCCGCAGGGATCTTTTCAATGTCATTACCAAACTTCATATAGGCTATTTCCACGATCAGAGAAAAGGTGATATCCTTTCCAGTGTTTCAAATGATGTGAATGAGGTTCAGAATAGTGTTGCAGCAAGTTTTCATATCATATTCAGAGAGCCATTGCTGATTATCGGTTTTATGGCAGGTCTCTTCTATATGTCACCAAAATTGACCCTCGTTACACTTTTGACCCTCCCTATATCGGCATTGGTGATTGGGGGAGTGTCCCGTAAGTTGAGGAGGGGTGCAGTTCAGACCCAATCATTGCTTGGCCGGATCATCAGCCAGTTTGAAGAGGCGATATCAGGTGCCCGCATTATCAAGGCTTTCAATGCCCAGAAGTATGTAAGGGATAACTTTGAAAAGACAAATGAGGAGCATAAGGAGATCAGCAGATCCATCTTTACCAGACAGGAACTGGCATCTCCTCTATCGGAGTTTCTTGGTATCTCCGTAGCTGTAGGTGTCCTTTTCTTCGGAGGATGGCTTCAGATGAGGGGGGAACTTGGGATGACTTTGCCCGAGTTCGTGGTATACATTGCCTTTTACTGGAGAGTACTTGAGCCTTCAAAGGCTATTGCAAACGCTTATGCAAATGTGCAGAGGGGTCTTGTCTCCGGCAACCGTATCTTTGCGATATTGGATGTGGCTTCCGATATAAAGAATAAGGAGAACCCTATCCGTATCACAGAATTCAAGGAGAGTGTGGTGTTTGACAATGTTTCGTTCAAATATACTCATGAACCTGTACTGAAGAACATATCACTTACCATTCCCAAAGGGAAGATGGTGGCTCTTGTGGGGCCTTCAGGTGCGGGAAAATCGACTTTGGCAGATCTTATTCCCCGATTCTATGATGTGACAGAGGGTTCTATCAGGATAGATGGTGCGGATATCAGGGACTATAATCAGAAGGATCTTATCTCCCTAATGGGTATTGTTACCCAGGAGGCAATCCTGTTTAATGATACTATATATAATAATATCACATTTGGTATGGAAAATGTAACCAGAGAGGATGTCGAGAATGCTGCGAGGATAGCGAATGCAGAGGAGTTCATCCTGGCGATGGAGGATGGTTACGATACCAATATTGGTGATAGAGGAGCCAAATTGTCCGGAGGACAGAGACAGAGACTAGCCATTGCACGTGCAGTCCTTAAAAACCCTCCAATCCTTATTCTGGATGAGGCTACCTCGGCACTTGATACAGAGAGTGAAAGGCTTGTGCAGGATGCTTTGACCAAACTGATGAAGAACAGGACATCAGTGGTTATTGCCCACAGGCTCTCTACTATACAGCACGCTGATGAAATAGTGGTGCTACAGGATGGTAAGATTGTAGAACAGGGATCTCACCATCAATTGTTGAACAATAAAGGTTTGTATTCACACTTGTGTGAGTTGCAATCTTTTTAAAAATTGAAAAAATATGGCTAATACCTCATTAAACAAAATGATTGAAAAAAGTATGAAGACGAACTGGGACCGCCCGGCTTTGTCCGATTACAAGGGTGTCACACTTTACTATAGGGATGTGGCGAGAAGAATTGAGAAAATCCATCTGATTTTTGAGATTTGTGGTATTAAGAAGGGGGATAAAGTGGCTTTGTGCTCAAAGAACCAGGCAAACTGGGGCGTGGCATTTTTGGCTTGTACCACTTATGGAGCAGTGCCGGTTCCTATCCTTCATGAGTTCAAATCGAGCAATATCGCCCATCTGGTAAATCACTCTGAAGCGAGAATCCTCTTTGTGGGTGATGTTATCTGGGAGGGGTTGATGCAGTCGGATATGCCTGCGTTGGAGGCAGTAATTCTCCTTACAGATTTCTCATTGCTATACACAGCAAATGACAGCATTGATGATGCTCGTGAACATTTGAACGAATATTTTGGAAAGAAATATCCGAAAAGTTTCGGACCCGAGCATATCTGCTACCATGAGGACAGTCCTGAAGAGTTGGCATTGATCAACTATACCTCAGGCACATCGGGCTTCTCTAAAGGTGTGATGCTCCCATACCGTTCACTCCTTTCTAATGTCCTTTTTGCATACGTGGCAGAGCCTAATCTTGACAACAATTCCCAAGTGGTCTCTATGTTGCCTTTGGCGCACATGTACGGATTGATGTTCGAATTCCTATTCGAGATGACTGCCGGAGCACATGTTCACTTTTTGACCAGACTCCCAACCCCTAAGGTGATTATGGAGGCATTCAAGCAGGTGAAGCCAAATATCATTGTGGCAGTGCCGATGATTATCGAGAAGATATACAAGAAGAAACTTGAACCTATCATTGAGAAAGGGAGCATGAAATTGCTTCTTAAGCTTCCGGTGATCGACCAGGCCATTTACAAGAAGATCAATGCGACACTTGATGAGACTTTCGGAGGCCAGTTCGAAGAGATTATCCTTGGTGGTGCAGCTTTCAACAGGGAGGCTGAAGCTTTCTTTAAGAAAGTGGGCTTCAGATATACTGTGGGTTATGGTATGACTGAGTGTGGCCCTATCATTACCTACTCGCACTGGGATAAGGCAAAACTCTACTCTTGCGGCCAGGTGGCTCCAAGAATGGAGGTTAAGATCGACTCGTCTGATCCAGTAAATATCCCAGGAGAAGTGTTGGTGAAGGGTGACAATGTGTTCTTGGGATACTATAAGAACCAGGAGGCTACTGATGAGTGCTTTACCGCAGACGGATGGTTCAAAACAGGTGATTTGGGTGTGATGGATGAGGAGGGATTCCTATATATCAAAGGTAGGAGCAAGACAATGATTCTTGGTCCGTCAGGTCAAAATATATATCCTGAGGAGATCGAGAGCGAATTGAACAATATGCCATATGTAGGTGAGTCTCTTGTGATAGAGGATGGTGAGAAACTGATTGCACTCATATACCCAGACCAGGATTTGAGGGACAGAGAGAAACTTACCAAAGAGCAGCTGTTGGCAAAACTCAATGAGGAGCTTAAAGAGGTGAACAAGGAGTTGCCGAACTATTGTAAGATAGCGGCTATAGAGCTCTCTCCTGAGGAGTTTGAGAAGACCCCTAAGAGAAGTATCAAGAGGTATTTGTACCAAAGAAAAAAATAAAGGTAAAACTATAGACTATGTTAAGCGAAAAGCAAATACAATTCGATTTGAGTTATCTGAAAATGGCCCAGGTGTGGTCTGAAAACTCATACTGCGTCAGGAGGAAAGTGGGTGCCCTGATAGTGAAGGACAGGATGATTATATCTGACGGATATAATGGTACCCCTGCAGGGTTTGAGAATGTATGCGAAAACGAGTTGGGACAAACTAAAAGTTATGTTCTTCATGCCGAGGCAAACGCTATTACCAAGGTGGCAAAATCCAACAATAGCAGCGAGGGTGCTACCCTGTATGTTACAGATGCCCCTTGCATGGAGTGTGCAAAACTGATAATTCAGGCGGGAATCAAAAGGGTAGTTTATAGTAAAGAGTATAGGAATACCGAGGGGTTGGAGCTTTTGGAGAGGGCAGGTATTGAAATTTGCAAATACTGATAATGGATAAATTGAAGATATTGAGATCTGTACTGTGGGGAATTATCCTCATAATGGTCGGCAGCATCGTTACCAAATGGGTGGATTATAAGAGGTACCGCCCTGTGGGTGAGTTGTCGGGCAATTGGTCCAAAGTGTCACTGGTTCTACAGCAGATAGAGAAGAACTATGTCGACACTATAGACTATGAGGGGATCTCAGAGAAGATAATACCGCTTATCCTGAAGGAGCTTGATCCTCATTCGGTATATCTTCCACCAGAGGAGCTGAAAGTGGCCGATGATGATTTGAAGGGGAACTTTGATGGTATCGGCATTACATTCAATGTCCCCTCTGATACTGCTATCGTGATAAGTGTCATCACCGGAGGACCATCGGAGAAGGTGGGACTTACCCCTGGTGACAGGATCATATCCATTGACGGCAAGAGTGTGGCAGGGGTGAAATTCCCTCAAGATTCAATGATAAGACTCCTGAGGGGTGCTTCTGGAACTAAAGTGAATCTTACTGTCAAGAGGGAGAAGGAGTTGGTAGATTTTACTATTGTCAGGGGGAAAATCCCTGTCAAGAGTATAGATGTGGCCTATATGATAAACGATACCACCGGCTATATCAAATTGTCAAAGTTCTCCAAGTCAAGTTATATGGAGTTTCTGGAGGCTATTGTGAAATTGACAGCCAAAGGTATGGATAAACTGATATTTGACTTGAGGGACAATCCGGGCGGTTATCTTGATCAGGCGTTGTATTTGTCAAACGAATTTTTGAAAAAGGACGAGCTTATTGTCTATATGGAGGGTCTCCACAGGGAGAGACAGGACTTCAAGGCGACAGGCAAAGGGTTGATCGAGGATGTGGAACTGGTAGTTCTGATCAATGAGGGGTCAGCCTCATCCAGTGAGATATTTGCAGGTGCAATTCAGGATAATGACAGGGGGTTGATAGTGGGAAGACGTTCATACGGAAAGGGACTGGTGCAGGAACCTGTATACTTCTCGGACAATTCCGGTATCCGTCTGACTGTCGCCAAGTATTATACACCCGATGGTAGATATATCCAGAAGCCATACGTGAAGGGAGATGATGAGGGGTATAGCGGTGACTTGGTAGAGAGATATCTTCATGGGGAGATGATGGATAAGGACAGTATCCCTACAGAGGGAGGTGGTATCATCCCTGATATCTTTGTCCCTGTCGATACCGTTGGTGTGACCGATTTGCTTGTGAAACTTAACCGTCAGTCAGCACAGACCAAGTTCAGTATAGAAATCTCCGATATATACAGAAAGGAGCTCCAGAGTGTGAATGACCTTGATGAGCTGAATGTGCTGCTGGACAGTATGGATTTGGAGACCAAGTTCAGGGAATATATGAAGAGGAACTCGATCCGAATGGTAGAGTCACAATGGAAGATATCACGGGATATTGTGATGATTCAGATCAGAGCAATGGTGGGAAGATATTCAAAACTGGAGGATGAGGCCTTCTATCCTATTATAGCAGAGATTGATAATGTAATCCAAAGAGTAATATAAAACTTATATATAATGAAACTTTCACAATTTAACTTCAATCTGACATTGGATCAGATTGCTAAATATCCGGCAGACTTTAGAGATGAATCTCGCCTATTGGTTCTTCACAAAGATACCGGTGAGATCGAACATAAGATCTTTAAGGATATCATCCACTACTGTGATGAGGGTGATGTATTTGTGTTTAATGACACTAAAGTTTTTCCAGCTCGTCTGAAAGGCAATAAAGAGAAGACCGGTGCTGAGATTGAAGTATTCCTTTTAAGGGAGTTGAACAGGGAGCAACGCCTATGGGATGTTCTCGTGGATCCTGCAAGAAAGATAAGGATCGGAAACAAACTCTATTTTGGAGAGAATGATTCATTGGTGGCAGAGGTTATTGACAATACCACCTCACGTGGCCGTACGCTAAGGTTCCTTTACGATGGCTCATATGAGGAGTTCAAAGAGACCCTTTACTCAATGGGTGAAATTCCTGTTCCAAAATGGATCAGACCTCATGCTGAAGAGATCGATACAGAGCGTTTCCAAACTATTTTTGCATCAAAAGAGGGTGCTGTGGCTTCACCTGCTGCTGGACTTCACTTCAGCAGAGAGCTATTCAAGAGAATGGAGATCAAAGGTGTGGACTGGACAAATATCACATTGCACATGGGCCTTGGCCATTTCCGCACAGTGGATGTGGAGGATTTGTCAAAACATAAAATGGACTCAGAGCAGATGATCATTTCTGAGGAGTCTGCAAATATGATTAATAGTGCAAAGGCTAAAGGTAAAAGGGTATTTGCAGTGGGTATTACTGTGGCACGCGCAGTGGAGACACCTGTGACAACCAAAAATGAGATAAGCCCATATGAAGGCTGGACCAACAAGTTCATATTCCCACCTTACCAGTTTGTAATCCCATCGGCTCTTGTTACAAACTTCCACTTGCCATCATCCACTATGCTTATGTCTGTAGCTGCATTTGGTGGTTATGACAATGTGATGAAAGCATACAAGGAGGCTTTGAAAGAGGGGTACAAGTTCGGTACTTATGGAGATGCAATGCTTGTGATCTAAAAAGCTGAATTTTAAAAAATATCACTCAAAAATTTGTTTTTTTGAGCAGTCAGTTCGTCGTGTTCCAGTCTACTTTTGTGGATTATGGAGTACGACGAATTGGTTTATGCCTGTGCTATTAACAGGATTTTTAATTACTCTTGCGATAAGGCAAGATTGTTGGTTTCAAGATTTGCACACCCGAGTGATGTGTTTGCTCTCAATAGGAGGGAGCTGGTAGAGATATTTGGGCAGAGCAGCCAATTTGTGGATGATATATTGAATCCTGCATATCTGAAATTCGGGCAGACAGATGTCGATTGGGCGAAAGCCCATGACGTGAGACTCTTCTATATCAACGATGCCGATTATCCCAGAAGGTTGAGAGAGTGTATAGATGCTCCAGTAATCCTCTACTTCAGAGGGGGATGCGATCTCAATGCCCGGAGGGTAGTCTCCATTGTGGGGAGCAGAAGGGCTACTCCGTATGGTAAAAAGATGTGTGACGAGATTGTTGAGTCATTTGCAGAGCTCGAAAGTCCACCTTTGATAGTGAGTGGCTTGGCCTATGGCGTGGATATAACTGCACATCAGGCTGCGCTCCGTCTGGGGCTTGAAACTGTTGGGGTAATGGCTACAGGTCTCGATACCATTTACCCGAGTTTTCACAAGAGGATTGCCCAACAGATGGTGGAGCAAGGTGGATTGGTCTCTGATTTTCCTGTCAGGACATCGCCAGTGGCAATAAATTTTATAAGGCGCAACAGGATAATAGCTGGTCTTTCCGATGCTACTGTTCTCGTGGAGTCCCGGGTGGATGGTGGGGGTGTCATTACATCCAAGATGGCCTCCTCTTACGATAGGGAGGTGTTTGCCGTTCCAGGCAGGGTGGATGATGATCTCTCTGCCGGCTGCAATCTTCTGATTAAGGAGAATTCTGCAGAAATGGTAACCGGGAGGAATTCCATAAGGGGATCTTTAGGTTGGAAAAATATCATAAAAGATAGGGAGATAAGGTCAAAATTTCTTACCTTTGAAAGTGATAATCTCTTTAAAAAGAAAATTATCAGTGTTCTGTACCGGGATCAGAGGGCTAATGTGGATGATCTGATAGATAAGACTGGGATATGCAGGGGAGATGTAGTGCTGAATCTTACCGAGTTAGAGCTTGAAGGGAGGGTGGAATCTGATCTTATCGGGAGATATATGTTGAAGAGATGATTGTTGATACCCATACCCATCTTTACGATGAAGACTTCAGCGTGGACTTTGACGAGGTGATTCAAAGGGCCAGGGCTGCCGGTGTGTGCAAATGCATAATGCCGGCTATCGATATTGCATCATATGACCCGATGATTCAGACTGAGTCAAGGCTGGCTGGATTTGCTTATGCCACGATAGGACTCCATCCCACATCTGTAAAGGGTGATTGGGAGCGTGAGCTGGATTTTGTTAAGGGGGAGTTCTCCAGAAGAGATTATTGTGCTGTGGGGGAAATTGGTCTTGACGGCTACTGGAGCAGGGATTTTATGGAGCAGCAGAAGATCGTTTTTTATGATCAGGTACTTATGGCTGCATCTAAGGATTGCCCTATTATCGTACACTTGAGGGAGGCTACTGAGGATCTTTACGAAGTGCTGGAAAAAATAAAGGTGGCGGGGGTAAGACCCCGAGGTGTCTTCCATGCTTTCTCAGGGAGCTATGAAACATATGAGAGGATAAACAAATATGGAGACTTTATGGTGGGTATAGGTGGTGTGGTCACATATAAGAAGGCATCTGTGGCGGATGTTGTGGCCAAACTTCCATTGGAGAGAATTGTTCTGGAGACAGATTCTCCGTGGCTTTCACCTATTCCCTACAGAGGCAAAAGGAACGAACCGTCATATTTGAAGGAGATTGTGGCCAAAATAGCCTCTATTAAAGGGTGTGATCCTGATAAAGTGGAGGAGATTACCACATCCAACGCACTGAAACTATTCAATATAGGATAAAACATACAATATGGATACATCTATTCTTTTGATCTATACAGGGGGAACTATCGGTATGAAGATAGATCCGCAGACTCAAGCTCTTGCCCCATTTGATTTTTCCCATATTCTGGAGGAGGTGCCGGAGCTGATGAAGTTTGGATATAAACTGGATTCATACTCTTTTGATCCTGCGATAGATTCGTCTGATGCCAATATCCCATTCTGGAGGGAGCTGGCCAGAATTATAGAGGAGAATTACGACAAATATGACGGATTTGTAGTGTTGCACGGGACAGATACCATGTCATACACAGCATCCGTTCTAAGTTTTATGCTGGAGAATCTTGGCAAACCTGTGGTTTTTACAGGAAGCCAGCTTCCAATAGGTATGTTGAGGACAGATGGAAAGGAGAATCTCATTTCTTCCATTGAGATAGCGGCAGCCAGAGATGAAGAGGAGAGGGCGCTTGTTCCGGAGGTGTGTGTCTATTTCGAAAGCCAGTTATATAGGGGGAACAGAACGACCAAGTATAATGCTGAGAACTTCAGGGCTTTCAGATCTGCAAATTATCCTGTTCTTGCAGATGTGGGGATACATATCAGATTTAACCCTGAATTGATAAGGTATCCGAAATGGGGCAAAAAGTTTAAGGTAAACTACGATTTGGATCCTAATGTGGCTATAGTGAAGGTGGTTCCAGGGATGAATATCAATATGTTGTCAATACTGACCAAGGTTGAGGGCTTGAGGGGTGTGATACTTGAGACATTCGGTTCCGGTAATGCCCCTACCAATGATGAGTTCTTGGGTGCGGTCAGGGAGCTGGTAGATAAAGGTCTTATTGTGGTAAATGTTACACAATGTCATGCAGGAAGGGTGGATATGGATGCATATGCTACCGGTATTGCTCTGAAAAATATTGGGGTGATCAGTGGAGAGGACTCTACCATAGAAGCTGCCCTTGCAAAATTATATTTCCTATTGGGCAAATATTCTGAAAATAGTGACATCATAGAGGGATTGAAGAAAAATATTAGAGGAGAAATTTCAAAGTAGTGGTGATAATTAAAAAATATTTTCTAACTTTGGCGATATTTTCTGTGTGTACCCGTTTGCGAGATTAGGAAGAAAGAAAATAGTAGATATTGATATAAATTTGTAAATAAATATAAATCAACTATTTAATAATTTGTTTAATAACTAATCATTCAAAACTTTTATGAAAAAAATTTTCATGTTTTTGGCAGTTGCAGGTCTTATGACTTTCTCTGCTATGGCTCAGACTGAAGAAGTTGTTGCTGATTCAGTTGCTACTGAAGAAGTTGCTGCTCCTGCTGAGGAAGTTGCTCCTGTACAAGAAGTTGCTCTTCACCAAGCTCTTAAAACCAAATTCATCGAAGGTGGTGCTGGCTTCATGGCTACAGTACTTGCATGTTTGATCTTCGGTTTGGCTATCTGTATTGAAAGAATTATCTACCTTAACATGGCTACTACCAACACTGAGAAGCTTCTTGCTGCTGTTGAGAAAGCCCTTAACGAAGGTGGTGTAGAGGCTGCTAAAGAAGTTTGCCGTAACACAAGAGGTCCTGTCGCTTCTATCTTCTACCAAGGTCTTCTTCGTATGGAGCAAGGTGCTGAGGCTGTTGAGAAAGCTATCGTTTCTTACGGTTCAGTTCAAATGGGTCAACTTGAGTTCAACCTTGGTTGGATTTCTCTTTTCATCGCTGTGGCTCCTATGCTTGGTTTCATGGGTACAGTTATCGGTATGATTCAAGCATTCGACGAGATCCAAATCGCTGGTGACATCTCTCCAACCCTTGTAGCAGGTGGTATGAAAGTCGCTTTGATTACTACCGTAGGTGGTCTTATCGTTGCGATTATCCTTCAAGTTATTTACAACTATCTAGTATCTAAGATTGACTCTATCGTTAACTCTATGGAAGATGCTTCAATCTCTCTTGTAGACCTAGTAGTTAAATATCTAAATAAATAATCATACTGACTTGAATTTTTAATTATGTCAAAACTTGCAAAAATATTACAATATGTCCTAATGGCTGTTGGTGCAGTGATCATAGTTCTTTTCTATGTTCAAAGTGGCTCTGGTCAGTTTGCTTTGTCAAACTTGGCTGATGCACTTGCTGCCACTACCATCCTTGATGGTATGCTATGGTGGACATACGCACTTGTAGTACTTGCAATCGCCCTTATCCTTGTTCTTGCTTCAGTTGCTGTTTTCGGTGACAAGAAGTCTCTAAAGAGCACTCTATTGGTATTGGCTCTTGCAGTAGTACTTGTAGCTGCGTCTTATTTCTTGGCTTCAGGTAACCCTGTGGCTGTAAACATGGCAGAGCAACCATCTGCTACTACATTCAAATTGACTGACTCGCTTCTAATTCTTACCTATTTCCTATTTGTTGGTACTATTGTAGCACTTCTAGGTGGTATCGTAATGAACGCGATTAAGAAACGTTAATTAAAGAACAGATATGGCATCTAAGAAAACACCCGAAATTAACGGCGGATCAATGGCGGATATCTCATTCCTAATGTTGATCTTCTTCCTAATGGTTTCTACAATGGACTCTGAGCAAGGTCTTGCAAGACGTCTTCCTCCTATGCCTGACAAAAACGCTAAGGTAGAAGATATCAAAGTCAATCGTCGTAACATCTTGGAGGTTAAGATTAACTCAAGGGACGCAGTATTTGCCGGTTCTGAATATATTTCTGATGTTAGCCAGCTGGATCAAATCGTAATTGACTTTTTAACTAACCCTACTAACAACGAGAAACTCTCTGCTAAAAAGGAGAGAGAGATCGAAGGTTTCGGTACATATCCTGTTTCTGAAGGTGTTATTTCACTTCAGAACGACCGTAGTACCCACTATGAGATCTATCTTGAAGTACAAAATGCTTTGGTTAGAGCTATCAACACTATCCGTGATGATTTTGCTATGCAACACTTCGGTAAGAAATATGCTGCCCTAGGTGAAGATCAACAAAAGATCGTTAGAACAGCTATTCCTCAAAATATCTCTGAGGCTGAACCTAAAGATGTTAGTAAGAAGAAATAATTAAGGAGGATTTCAGAATGGCTAAATTTATAAGAAAAGGAAAAGACGAAGGAATGCCAGCTATCTCGACTGCGTCTCTACCAGATATCGTGTTCATGATTCTTATGTTCTTCATGGTATCTGTAAGTATGCGTAAGACTGATAGAATGGTTCAGGTCAAACTTCCTGAGGCATCAGAAACTGCTAAGCTAGAAAGAAAAGAGCTTGCTTCATATATCTATATCGGAGCACCTACCAAACAATATCAGAACCAATTCGGTACTGATACCCGTATCCAGCTTAACGACTCATACAAAACTGTTAACGATATCCGTGACTT
This sequence comes from Bacteroidales bacterium, assembly GCA_017546125.1. Taxonomy (GTDB): domain Bacteria; phylum Bacteroidota; class Bacteroidia; order Bacteroidales; family UBA932; genus CAAGNP01. The sequence goes on along the minus strand of JAFYXO010000032.1, from coordinate 9,149 downwards.
CGTGGCAGCTGAGCGTGAGGCTAGAAGTGAGGTAGATAGAGAACTTATGACTATCTCTCTTAACGTTGACGAAGGTACTCTTATGGGTATCGTAACAGACGTTAAACAAGAGCTAAGACGTTGTTCTGCTTTGAAGATTATGTATGCAGCTAGACCTGCTGGTAAATAATTACTAATATGTATATAAAGAGTGGGCGGTATCTCATTGAGAAATCGCCCATTTTTTAATAAATTCATTCAACTTTATGAGAAAGAGCATCATTTCAATTTTTGTAGCGATATTTTCTTTTATGTCGTTTACCTCTTGCCAGTCTTTTCAAAGAGAGCAGGAGGCTAAATATGTATTTTATTTTATAGGTGATGGCATGGGGTTCTCCCATGTAGCAGCCGCTGAATATTACTCTGCCTTTAAGGAGGATGGTAGAATAGGAAACAACTCTCTTTCCTTTACCAAGTTCCCAGTTCTTGGGATGGCCTCTTCGTATTCAGCATCCAATGTTATCACCTGTTCATCTGCTGCCGGTACTGCATTGTCTACCGGATTTAAGACCAATAACGGATTTCTGGGTGTAGCCCCTGATTCGTCAAATTTGGAGAGTATTGCATACAAAATCCATGATGCGGGTATCCCTGTCGGAATTATGTCCACTGTGTCATTGGATCATGCGACCCCAGGAGCTTTTTATGCAAATTCTGTAGCAAGAAGCGATTATTATTCAATTGCCCTTCAGGTGGCAGATTCGGACTTTGAATTCTTCGGTGGTGGTGGATTCATCAATCCTAAAGGCAAAAAGGGTGACAAGAAGTCTGCATATGATGTGATAGCTGAAGAGGGGTATGTTATAGCATCAGGTGTAGAGGATTTCAAAGCAAAAAAATCTGAAGCTGATAAAATGCTTCTTCTCCAAAAAGAGGGAGTGGAGAGCCACGAACTTCCTTATGCTATTGACAGAAAGGATGGTGATATGACCCTTGCTGACCTGGTATCTTCTGCTATCGAATTTTTGGAGGGTGAAGAGGGCTTCTTTATGATGGCTGAGGCTGGTAGAATAGACTGGGCTGCCCACTCAAACGATGGTAAAGGTGCCATCCTTGAGGTTCTTGATCTGGCTCAAGCTGTAGAGGTAGCATACCAATTCTATTTGAAACACCCGGAGCAAACACTTATTGTGGTAACAGCTGACCATGAGACCGGAGGTATTGCCCTTGGTAGAGAGAAGGGTTACAATATGTATTTTGACAAATTGGACTCCCAAAACACATCGAAGGATAATACTGTCAGCGCAAACAGCTACGAGGCTGGTACAGGGAAAGGAAAGGAGGAGATCGACCAATTGAATTCAGATGCACGAATTGGCTGGACAACCAGTTCTCATACTGCCGGAAATGTTCCTATCTTCGCCATAGGTGCAGGTAGTGAGTTGTTTGCAGGTAAAATGGACAATACAGATATTCCTAAGAAGATTTGCTCAGCTATGGGCGTAGAATTTTAATTGATATGAAAAGGTTATTTATATTTTTATCACTTGTTGCACTTGCTTTTCCTCTATTGGGACAGAATGTGGAGCAACCTAAGAGGGAGTTCAGGGGTGCCTGGATTCATATTGTAGGGAATACTACCATACGTACAATGACACAGGAGCAGGTGAAGGAGATGTTCATCCAGACACTTGATTCACTTGCAGAGGCCGGTTGTAATGCGGTGATTTTTCAGGTAAGACCTCAAGCGGACGCTTTTTATCCATCAGAACTTGAGCCATGGAGCCGTTTCTTGACAGGAGTTCAAGGTCAGGCACCGGAACCAATGTGGGATCCACTCCAGTTTATGATTGAGGAGACCCATAACAGAGGTATGGAATTGCATGCATGGTGTAACCCTTACAGGGTAACTTCAAATGATCAGGAGGAGTTGGCACCTGAGCATTTGTTCTTCTCTAACCCTGATATTTTCAAGAGGTATGGCAAACAGCTTTACTTCGATCCGGGTGAGCCTGCATCAAGAGAGCATACTATCAGTGTTATTGCAGATATTGTCAGAAGGTATGATGTGGATGCTATCCATTTTGATGACTATTTCTATCCTTATCCTGTCAAATATGAGGAGTTTCACGACGATGCTTCCTTTGTGAAATATGCGAAGGAGCAGGGGTTTGAATATTGGCAGAAGGGCGATTGGAGAAGAAATAATGTGGCTATTCTTATGAAGGAACTCAATGATACCATCAAGAGTATCAAACCATGGGTGAGATTCGGTATCAGCCCATTCGGTATCCACAGGAATTTGAGTGAAACACCGGACAGTACAGGTAGTGCGACAAATGGTCTTTCAAACTATGAGGCACTCTTCGCAGATGTTCCTGATTGGGGAGTAAAAGGGTATATTGACTATATCGTGCCTCAGCTTTACTGGAGAATAGGTTTTAATGCTGCTTGCTATGAGGTTCTAATCAACTGGTGGAATGACGGTAACTTTACTGATCACCTCTATATCGGTCAGAATATTGCTGTTCTTGATTCACAACTGGAGAGAAAAATGGAGCTTGTGAGGGATCTTCCTAATGTGGCAGGTAACGTGTGGTGGCCAGGCTGGTCAATCAAGAGAAATGTTCACAATATTCATGACAGCCTTACTACTGTATATCAGTCAAGACCGGCTCTGATCCCAGCCTATACCCGCTTGGATGACAGAGCTCCCCAAAAGGTCAAAACTTTGCATAAGAAATCTACTAAGGTAGTCTGGAGTGTGGAAGAGACAGAAGATCTTATGCAGCAACCTGTCTTTTATGCAGTCTACCTCTTCCCTAAGGGTGTTGAGGCAGATACCTCAAAAGGTGAATATCTGGTTAAAATAACCAATCAGAAATCGTACGATTTCGGAAAAGATATCAAGAAATATAAAGGATATAAGGTAGCAGTAACAGCTATTGACAGATGTTGGAACGAAAGTGAAAGTTTTTCACTAACTTTGTAAGATGTTTAAAAAACTATAGAAATGGGAAAAAGACACATTAGAATCGCCGAGCTACTCCAGGAGGCTCCAGGCCAATCAGTCGTTGCTAAAGGCTGGGTTAGAACTAAGAGAGGAAACAAGAACATAGCTTTTATAGCTCTTAATGACGGTTCTACTATTAATAATATTCAAGTTGTATGTGAAGTGGCAAACTTCCCTGAAGAGCTTATGAAATCTATCACCACAGGTGCTTGTTTGGCAGTAACAGGTGATTTGGTTGAGTCTATGGGTAGTGGCCAGAAGGTGGAAATTCAAGCTAAAGAGATCGTAGTTTACGGTACTGCAGACTCAGAGACCTATCCTCTTCAGAAGAAAGGTCACAGTATGGAGTTCCTTCGCGAGATCGGTCACCTAAGACCTCGTACCAATACATTCGGTGCAGTGTTGAGAATCCGCCATGCTATGGCGTTTGCTATCCACAAATTCTTCAATGATAAAGGTTTCGTATATCTTCATACTCCACTTATCACAGCTTCTGACGCTGAGGGTGCAGGTGCAATGTTCCAGGTAACTACCATGGATCTTGACAACCTTCCACGCACAGAAGAGGGTAAGATCGATTACAAGGAGGATTTCTTCGGAAAGAGAACCAGCTTGACAGTTAGTGGCCAGCTAGAGGGTGAGCTTGGTGCTATGGCTCTTGGCAACATCTATACATTTGGTCCTACATTCAGAGCAGAGAACTCCAATACTCCACGCCACTTGGCTGAGTTCTGGATGATCGAGCCTGAGATGGCTTTCTATGAGATCGAGGATAATATGGATCTTGCAGAGGAGTTCATCAAATATCTTGTACAGTATGCTTTGGATAACTGTATGGATGACTTGACATTCCTTAACAATATGATCGACAAGGAGCTTATCAGCAGACTTCAAAGTGTGGTAGGTACCGAGTTTGTACGACTTACATATACCGAAGGTGTCAAGATTCTTGAGGCTTCAGGTGAGAAGTTTGACTACCCTGTAGCTTGGGGTATCGACCTTCAGAGTGAGCACGAAAGATACCTTGTGGAGAAACATTTCGGCAAACCAGTTATCTTGACCGACTATCCTAAGGATATCAAAGCATTCTATATGAAACAGAACGAAGATGGCAAGACTGTTCGCGCTATGGACGTTCTATTCCCTAAGATTGGCGAGATTATCGGTGGTTCACAAAGAGAGGAGTCATACGAGAAACTTACCAACAGAATCAAAGAGCTTGATATGGACGACACCAATCTATGGTGGTATGTGGATACCAGAAGATTTGGTACAGCACCTCATAGCGGTTTCGGTCTTGGTTTCGAGAGACTTCTTCTATTCGTAACAGGTATGGCAAACATCCGTGATGTGATCCCATTCCCAAGAACCCCTAAAACAGCAGAATTCTAGAATATGTTAATAATCGGTATAGCCGGAGGTACAGGTTCCGGAAAAACAACTGTAGTCAGAAAAGTGGTGGACTCTTTCCCTGGTGGAGAGGTAGCTGTTATCCCTCAGGATTCATACTATAAGGATAGTGGCCATCTCCCTATGGAGGAGAGACAGAAACTGAATTTTGACCACCCGGATGCCATCGATTTTGAATTGCTCGTAGAGCAATTGCAAGAGCTAAGGGAGGGTAAAACCATCCAGCAGCCCACATATTCCTATATTACATGTACCCGTTCAGCTACCGAGACAGTAACAGTTCATCCTGCAGATATCATAATCGTGGAGGGTATCCTCATCTTCACTTGCGAGAAGTTGAGGAAACTCCTCGATATTATGGTCTTTGTAGATGCAGATGCAGATGACAGGCTGCTAAGGGTTATTTCCCGTGATATTATCGAGAGGGGTAAAACAGTGGAGGCAACTATGGTCCGCTATCAGGATACCCTCAAACCTATGCACAATCAGTTCATAGAGCCAACCAAACGATATGCAGATATCATCGTACCACAAGGTGGGCACAATAAAGTGGCAATAGATATTCTAATCGCTACCATTGAAAAAGCGCTTCAACATAAAAATAGATAATGACGAGAAGGCTGGACTATACCTTACGGTAATATTCCACCTGATCCTGATTATAGTGATCCTGGCTTACTCCATCCATAGGACTGTAAGCCAGGAGACCTCCTTTGTCCTCGACTTTACCAAACAGGAGGAGCTTGAGAGGGAGAGGGAGATTCAAGCATTTAAAGAGAGTGTCAGCGCTGAGCTTGATGAGCTTATCGCCCAATCCCGTCAGAGCGCTCCGCGCAATGTTGCCGTAGATGCATCCCGTTCCGGTGAGAGATTGCGCGACGACAGGAGCGCAAACCCTTCAGAGGTGTACGACGAAGCTCGCCGTCTACAGGAAAAACTTGACGCATCCCGCAGGGAGGCGCAAGAGGCGATGGATAGCGAAGACAATGTTGCGATTGGGCAAAAGAAGGAGGAAACAAAGTCGAAAGAGACCTATGTGGGACCATCTGTCCTCTCTTATCGTCTTGAAGGGAGAAAGGGGCAGTCGCTCCCGATCCCAGCATACAAATGCATAGGTGGCGGTGATGTGACTGTCGCCATCATTGTCAATAGGAAAGGTTATGTAGTGAATGTAAAGGTGGTGGAAAATGTCTCATCACCAGATATCTGCCTTCAGGATTACGCCATGAGGGCTGCTAAGCGTTCACGCTTTACCGCATCATCTACAGCTCCTGAGCGTCAGGCAGGAGAGATCGTCTATAGATTTATAGCGCAGTAAACGCAATAATAACTATTTGAAGAACTGCAGGAATTCTTCCATTGTAATGGCATCTTCTGTGGAGAAGTTGCCTGATTGGGTTCTGCGGAGTCCTGTAAGGTGAGCACCACTTTCGAGTGCAATTCCCAAGTCTCTGGCAAAAGATCTGATGTAAGTCCCTTTTGAGCACTCTATGCGTATTTTGGCTGTAGGTGCATTATATTCGAGCAGTTCGATGTTGTAAATGGTGATTGTAGCAGATTTGAGCTCCACTTCGACCCCTTCACGTGCCATTTCATAGGCTCTGACTCCATCCACATATTTGGCAGAGAAAATAGGGGGTACCTGTTCTTGTGTCCCGATGAACCCTTTGAGGGCCTCTTCGATTTTCTCTTGGGTAATATGCTCGTATGGGTATGTAGCATCAATCTCTTTCTCCAAATCGTAGCTTGGAGTGGTGGCGCCAAATGTTACATCTGCAATGTACACCTTCTTCTCAGCCTGGAGTTTTTCAGATATCTTGGTGGCCTTACCCAAACAGATGATAAGCATCCCAGTGGCGAGGGGATCGAGTGTCCCTGCGTGACCCACTTTCAGTTTCCTGTTTTGGAAGAAATATTGGAATTTGAATTTGAGTTTGCGGACCACGTCTGCAGAGGTCCACTCAAGAGGCTTGTCGAAGGGGATAAGGATCCCCTCCGGATAGCTCTCCATATTTTGTATAAGGGTGTTCAGTTCACCCTTTTTGATAACTGTAGGATTGATTTCGGGTGCAGCCATTATTTGCAAGCGATTTTTTCTACCCTTCTTTGGTGTCTTCCACCCTCGAAATCACTTTCAAGGTATGCTTTTACTATTGCTTTAGCAGTATCGGTGTCAATAAAGCGTGCAGGTAGAGATAGAATGTTTGCGTCGTTGTGCTGACGAGCAAGTGCTGCAAGCTCTGTATTCCAGCAAAGTGCTGCGCGAATTCCCTGATGTTTGTTCAGTGTCATGCTGATACCATTGCCCGAACCGCAGATGGCGATACCTTTTTCAAGTTTGCCAGATTCCACCTCTTCAGCAAGAGGGTGTGCAACATCTGGATAATCCATACTCTCTGCAGAGTGTGTACCAAAGTCTTTAACCTCACAACCAAGCTCTTTAAGATACTCGATAAGGGTGTTTTTAAGTTCGTAACCGGCGTGGTCAGCAGCAATTCCTAACATAGTATTTAGATTTAGTTATTTCTTCTACAAAAGTAATCAATTATTCTTAACTTTGTTACGCCTAGCGATAGGTGACATATTAATTGATGAAAGTGTTTCGCTTTTATCCTGTACCGGAAATCTGGAAAATTTCAATTACACAGGGATAGCAGTCACACTCATCACCTTGTTGGTACTGTGCATACGCTCTGTATGCCTCTATCATACGGGTGTGGGGTATTGTTTATTTGTGTTAGGTTTTCCAGAGCCTCCGGTACAATAGACGAATGACTCCACACTTTTTTTTATGTATGCTTTAATTCCTCAGGGGTCGGAGGAGATATTTTTCTTATGGATAATTATCAAGAATACGAAAGTCCTAAGATGGACATCGTCGAACTCTTTATTGAAGGGGCTTGCTGCACAATGAGCTCTACGGAAGGTTTGAATGAAAACAATGGCAGCTGGGATTTTGATTGGTAATAAACTAAAAACAGATAATATGAAGAAAAATCTATCAATTTTGGCAATGGCGGCTATAGCTCTTGCAAGCTGCCAGAATCAGGAACTTCCTGTCGGAGAAGAATTGTTTTCAGGATACGACGATTTCTTGGCTGTGACTGAGTCCTATGAAAAGGATACCAGGACAGCGCTGACAGAAGAAAACAGAGTGGTATGGTCAGAAGGAGACCAGTTGGCTATATTCCAGGCAGCGAATATCGCTGATACCTACGAAATAAGTGAAGAGTCTATAGGTGGTACTGAAGGTATATTCTCTTTGGTAAATGATAATAGTGGAGATATAAATGGATATTTCTCGTCGGGTATGGAGATCAATGCCAATATAGCTGTATATCCACATGAAGATGATCTGAGCTGTTCGACCAATGTTCTGGAGGAAAGTACAAAGGGAAAAGTGTCTTATACCATATCAAATGTTACTTTACCTGCTACTCAGGAATATGTGGAGAACTCTTTTTCTAATGGAGTGTTTACTATGGTAGCTGTTACCGGTTCAGTGGCTGACCATAACCTTAAATTCAAGAATGTATTGGGTGCACTAAAACTGCAGTTATGCGGCACCTGTACTGTAAAGAGTATAGAGGTCGTAGGAAATAAGGGGGAGGTACTTGCCGGTGATGCAGTAATAGTGGCATATCCGGGGGAAGATGCTCCGACCGTATCTATGGCAGAGGATGGAGAAAGAAGTGTGATCCTCGACTGTGGAGACGGCATAGAACTCAATCCTGCTGCCCCTACCGGTTTTATTATAGCATTGCCACCTGTAAATTTCGCTGCAGGATTTACAGTGAAGATTACAGATACAGAGGATAATGAGATGATATTGGAGAATAAAGCCCCCAATGTTATAGAGCGCTCTTCGATTCTGAAGATGCCTAAGCTATCTATACCTCTTACCCAGCCAGAAGATATAATAGTGTTTGAGGATGGTATTGTAGAGGAGCTTTGTCTTGCCGCATTTGATACAAACAAGGATAATGAGCTCTCATATGAAGAGGCTGCTGCAGTTACTGATTTGAGTGTGCTTAAATTAAGTGGAAAAGCTATCAAATGGTTCAATGAGTTCCAGTATTTTACAGCTGTTACCAAAATACCGAATTCAATGTTCTCCGGATGTACCGCACTGAGATCAATTGTTCTTCCTCATGGAATAATCGAGATAGGCTCTTTAGCTTTTTCAGGCTGTAGTTCTTTAAAAGAGATTATTCTTCCAGGTAGTTTGACCACCATAGGTTCAAGTGCGTTTAGTGGTTGTAAAGATATAAAGTCAATGATTATACCTAATACAGTGAATAAAATTGATAGCCATGCCTTTAGTAACTGTTCAAGTTTAACAAGTATAAATATACCAGAAAAAGTATCAGAATTAGGACATTCATTATTTAGTGGATGCTCATCTTTAGGTGCCATAGAAATTCCTAAAGGTATAACATACATTCCTGGCAGTGCTTTTTCGGGATGTTCTTCTTTGGAAAGTGTAATTTTTAAAGGAAAACGAATAGATAGAATTGAAGCGGGTGCTTTTGCTGGGTGCAGTGCCCTTAAGTCCATTACTATTCCTAAGAGCGTAACCAGAATTGGTTATGAAGCTTTTAAGAATTGTATTTGGAAGCCCTAAACAACCAAAACAACCAGAAATAACCATTTGTAAACCTTTAATTATCAATACATTCTAAAATTTAACACTTTCAGGCTGCTTTTTGATGGTTCCCAAATTTCCACATATTTTTGATACATATTT